>DATGLY010000089.1:0-24823 GCA_035293905.1 Bryobacteraceae bacterium | reverse complement strand
CTTCGGTGCGGCCCGCAACGTCGAGGATGGCGGCAGCCTCACCATTCTGGCGACGGCACTGATCGACACCGGCTCGCGCATGGATGAAGTGATTTTTGAAGAGTTCAAGGGCACCGGCAACATGGAAATCCATCTCGATCGTAAACTGATGGACAAGCGCGTCTTCCCGGCCATCGACATCTCCAAATCCGGCACCCGCAAGGAAGAGCTGCTCCTGCCCAAGGAAGAACTCAACCGGGTCTGGGTTCTTCGGAAGGTCCTAAACCCGCTATCCCCTGTCGAGAGCATGGAGCTACTGATCGACAAACTCTCCAAGACCCGCAACAACGCCGAATTCCTCGCCGCGATGAGCGGGTAAAAACTTGGCCTTCGGCGACCCAGCCGGTCTATAAGCTACTGCGGGCCGCCAATCGGAGCTTGCTGCCGCATATGGTTGAAGTCCCTCTCGTTCTCCAGGCAGTAGTAATCCAGCAGTTCGCTGTCTAGCACCAGCGGCTGGTCGATCTTTACAGTCCACGGCGCGGTGTAGGCCTTGGGATCGTCGATCGTGATCTCGACCTCGAGATTGCCGAAGTTCGGCCGCCGGATCCTTTCCGTCATTTTGCCCTGCTCGGTAAGCGGCTTGCCCATGGCATCCAGCCAAAGGTCGTCGCGGAACCCGATGGTCTCCACCACCAGCGTGTCTCCATCCCAATGCCCGACAGAGTACCCGTTCCAAGTCGGATTGGGATCCTGTGGCAGCGCCCGTCCGTCGGTGAAGATCTGCCGGTACTGCATATTGCGCTCCGTCAGGATGATGAGACGCCCGGGGACTTGGAAAATTCGCTTATAGTAATCGTCGGTCCAGATGCGGGGAGCCCCTCGTGGCATGCAATGCACGTTCGGATCGAGCCCCTGCTCGACGCTTCGTTTTTTGACCAGATCCGCCGCCCACGGCTGGTACGGCACCGGGGTCTTCATCGACGCCGCAATGTTAATAAACTCCCGCGAGATCTGGGTATCGTTGCATTTGGCGCCGCAGTTGGCGCGCGTCACCCATCCCCACATTCCGGAAAAGTCCGGCTTTCCGTCGGCGGTTCGGGGCGCCGGGGCAGCCAGATTAGGCTTTCCGTCCGGGGTGCGCGGCACTCCCGCAGTCGGATAGTCCAACCATTGGGCAAACATGCATGGTGAAGCGGCGGCGAAAAGGATCGAGATTAGACGGCCACGACTCGCGCCAACTGGCATAGTGATTTCATTCTCCTCGTCTCATGATCATATCCGGATTCGCATGCCTTTGTCTAAGCCAATCCCTCGCCATCCAGTGATCTGGCCGCTGCCGTTAACCTGGGCGGCAATTCGATACATGCCGCCGCGCCGCAGCCGCCAAGGATAAGCCCGGTACTGGATCGTCAGCTTGTATTCCACCGCCTGTACGGGCGCCGTCACCAGGTAGGCCGCTTCGCAACGAACGGTCGTCGCTCGCCGGCCTGGAATCTTTCGAATGACTCCCCGGATCAGGACGTTCGCGTCGGTTATTCCGGAGCCGTTCGCCAGTATCAGCTTGGAGAGTTCACAGGTATAGTCAACATCGGTAAGCGGAGTGACGTTCTGATTTGACACCTGGATCTCGACGGCGGACGGGTTGCCGAATTGCAAATCGGCGGGCGGCTCGACGCCGGGCCCAAAGAAAATGGGGAAAACAACTAAGACCGCGGCGAAAAGCACCGCCATCATGAGCAGCATTCGATAGGGCCCCCGGAAGCCGGACCTCGGCGCCGGGCGCTCCCGTGTTGAATCCCGTTGGACGCCCCCTGATCTCCCCATCGCTCGCCTCCAACGTTAGCAAATCCAGCCGCCATCCTCCGCGCCGAAGCGGCCGTCGATAGCGGCAGCGGCCCGAGGCCGCGCGTTTTTCGAGCAGCGGTTGACATTTGCCTTGAGAGCGCTATAGCATGTCTGGAGCGCTTCTTTGGGGGGATCAATCATGCGCAATTTTGCCATTGCACTCTGCATACTTGCGGGATCGCTCGATGCATTTGGTCAGGCTGGCACGGGTACGATTACGGGAACCATTACCGACCCTACTGGCGGCGTAGTGGCAAACGCCGCCGTCGAGGTGAGGAGCGCGGAAACCAATGTGCCTTACCCGACTGTCACTACCCGGACCGGCGCCTACACAGTCCCTAGACTGCCGCCCGGTCCTTACAGCGTCACAGTTTCGGCAACCGGGTTTAAAACGCTCACCCGCAGCGGCCTCACCGTGGACGCCGGCCAGATTTTGCCTTTGGATCTCATGCTCGAAGTCGGCTCTTCCACCGAATCGGTGACCGTCACCGCCGAGGGCACCTTGCTCAAGACCGAGAGCGGCGACCTGACTCACAATATCACCCTCGAGCAACTGGATGACCTGCCGATCCTCGGAATCGGCACCGCCAACGCGGGCAGCAACGGCATACGGAATCCCTACAATTCCGTGATCTTTTTGCCCGGCGTCAATTATTTCGCCAACTACAACATGATCGTGAACGGCGCGCCCACCAACACCGCCGGATACCGTATTGAAGGATTGGACAACACCAATCACACGGTGGCCTACGCGATCATGCAGAACATGCCCAATGCGGACGCCATTCAGGAGATGGCTGTTCAGACCAGCAACTATGCCGCCGAGTACGGACAGGCCGGCGGCGGTCTCTTTAACATCACCATGAAGTCGGGCACAAATCAATTTCATGGGACCGCGTTTGAATACTTCGTCAATGAATTCCTCAATGCCGCCGATCCTTTCTCGTTCAACAGCGGCACGCCGGCGAACCCCTCTGGCGGCAAGTACCGCCCCGTAAACCGGCGCAACGATTACGGCGGGACTTTTGGCGGACCGGTTTGGATTCCCAAACTTTATAACGGCCGGGACAAAACGTTTTTCTTTTTCTCCTATGAGCGTTACAAGGAAGATCAGGCGCTGACCTTCACCGACACGCTCCCCAACGCGATGTATCAAGCGGGCGATTTTTCGGCGATTTCGCCCAACGGAGGCGCCAGATTCAATCCCAGCTTAGGAGTTCCCCCCGGGCAGATCGCCACCGACGCGCTGGGACGGCCGGTGTTCGCCAACGAGATCTACGATCCGATGTCGCGCTCGACAACGGCCGCAGGATTGGGGATTGCCAGCCCTTTCCCGAACAATATGATCCCCCCATCGCGTTTCAGTCCGGTCGCCGTGGCGATTCAGAACGTGCTTCCACCGCTGTCGAATGCGGCGCTCTATTCTAACTACAATGGCTACAACCTGGGCGAGCGCATCACCACGATTCCCTCCATCAAGGTCGATCAAGCCGTCGGAACGAAACAGAAATTGGCGTTTTATTACCATCACACCGAAACCGACGCGCAATACACCACGCCCAACGGCAACGCGGATGGACTTCCGGACCTGATCACGGGCGCGCGGGGCTCGATTCCCATCGGCGGTCCCACCTACCGCCTGAATTACGATTACGCCGTTGCTCCCACTTTGCTTGCGCACCTCGGCGTGGGCTACTCGATGATCTATTTCTACGATCACAGCCCCTGGACCCAGCAAGGCAAAACCGTCAATTGCCTCTCTTTGCTTCAGCTTCAAGGGTGCGAGGGAAGCTACAACTTTCCCACCATCATCGCGGGCAACGTAACCAGCCCCATCAATCTGGGCGGGATGCAGCAGTTGGGCAACGCGCTTTTGCATACCGCCACCCATACCGAGCGTCCTTCCGCGAATGCGAACCTCACTTGGGTTCGCGGAAACCATACCTATAAGACGGGCGCGGAAGCCTGGTGGCAGGCTCAGATTACCGCGCCGCCCACCGGCGTCGGCCTGAATTTCGCATCCCTTTCCGGCGTTTCGAGCGGATCGGTCACCAACTCCGGAGCCACCGGCCTTCCCGCGTCCTTGATCACGGGAGCCTATAGCGCCGGCTTCCCCTACGCCAATTTCCTTCTGGGCGACGTCACTTCCGCCACGCAATATGCGCCGGTGGACGCTCGCATGTTCAAAACCCAGTGGGCTCTGTTCATTCAAGACTCGTGGAAGGTCACGCGCAAGCTGACGCTCGACTATGGTCTTCGCTGGGATTACGCTACCGCGGCGAGGGAAGAATACGGGCGTTCCGCGGACTTGGGCGTGAACGTTCCGAATCCGGCGGCGGGCGGGCGCTTAGGCGCGGCGATTTTTGAAGCGACCTGCCATTGCACTTTTGTTTCGAATTATCCCTATGCCGTCGGGCCCCGGCTCGGCGTCGCCTACCAGCTCGATTCCAAAACCGTTTTTCGCGGAGGCTGGGGCATCGCCTACGGCTTCGCCCCCGATATCAACCTCCAGAACACAGCCGACATAACCAATACCGCTACCGGAGTCGGCGCCTATTTGCCCCTGAATGTGCCTGGCACGATTCCGCAACCCGTATGGCCCAATTACAGCCCGGGCCAAACGCCGCTTCCCGGCAGCATCACCAGCGGATTTCTTGCCTATTTGGATCCCGGGGCTTCGCGCCCTCCGCGCCAAAATCAGTGGAGCATTGGCCTCCAACGCGAGATTACCCCAAATACCATGATCGAGGCGGCTTATGTGGGCAATCGCGGCGTGTGGTGGGTCGGCCCGCTCGGGTATCTGAATCAAATCTCCCCCCAGGGATTTGCGGCGTATGGTTTGTCTCCATACACCAATCCCAGCGACAACTTGTTGCTGGGCCTGCCGCTGATTAGTAGCCAGGTGATTGCCCGGCTTGGAAACATCATGCCCTACGCCGGCTACGCCACCAGCAATACGCTACTGAACGCGTTGCGGCCGTTCCCCCAGTTCAGCACGATTGCCGTCACCAACTCTCCCACCGGCAATACTTGGTACGATTCGCTGCAAATGAGGGGGACCAAGCGGCTCTCTCATGGATTACAGGTGAACGGCACCTTCACTTGGTCCAAAGCGATGTTGCGCATCCGGCCAAACCTGTTCGTGCCTTCCGATAAATCGCTTCAATCAACCGACCAGCCCTTCCTGTTCAACGCCAATATTGTCTATACAACGCAAGCCTGGTTGCCCAATAAAATTGCCAATAACCTAATTCGGGATTGGAGTTTCGGCGCCTTTTTGCAATATGGCAGCGGTTTGCCGCTTACCCCGCCCGCGGCGACCAGCACGAACTACATTGGCGGCAGCGAGCAATTCCGCGTCCCAGGACAGCCTCTTTACTTAAAAAATCTGAACTGCGGCTGCATCAATCCCTTTACCGACGTCGTGCTGAATCCGCTCGCCTGGGCCAATCCGCCAAACGGAACCTTCGGTCCGGCGACGGGAACCTATTACGGCGATTTCCGCTCGGCGCGCCGGCCGCAAGAGAATTTCAACTTTGGGCGCACCTTCCATTTCGGAGCCGAACGCCGGTACGGTTTTCAGCTCCGCGCCGAATTCGTAAACATCTTCAATCGCACCCAAATCGGCAACCCGAGCACGGTCGCGCCCGGCGCCGCGCCCAGCAAGAATATTTTTGGCCAGTACTCAAGCGGCTTCGGCGTGATTAACCTGACCGTGTCGGGTCCTCAAGTTGCGCCTAGCTATACGCAAAATGCCGTGGTCGGTCAGTTGTACACCCTGCCTCGCACGGGTACGCTGATCGCGCGGTTCTCCTTCTAGAGAACGTTCACGCGGATTGAGCTGGCCTAGCTCGCGGCGAAGTCAACTTAAAAGCAATCGCGCCGCTTCCGCCGCGCGATCCGAAAATCGCTCGCCCTCGGCAAACGCCCGCGCCGCCGCGCCCATTTTCTTCCGCCCGGCGTCGTCCGCGAGCAGCCGCGAGATCGCGCTGCGAAGCTCGCCCGGCTTGGCCAGCACGCCGAATTCCTCCCGCATCACGCTGCGCGCTCCGTCGTGGTCGAGGCAAACCGCCGGCAGCCCGGCCCCCAGCGCCTCTAGCAAGGTCAGCCCGTAGCTTTCGTGCCGCGAGGGAAACAGGAACACGTCCGCCAGGGAAAAGAACATTCGCTTCCTCTCGCCCGTAACATGCCCCGGAAAAACGACTCGCGTCCGCCGCAATTTCGCCGCGCGCTTCTTCAGGCGCCGTAAATACCGCTGTCCCTGCATGAACGCCGCATCGCCGCACAGGAACAGCCACAGCGGCCGGTTTGGAAAGTCTTCGCGGCGCTCCCACTCAAGCAGCGCGTCCAGCAAGACGTCTTGGCCCTTCTCCGGAGAAATGCGGCTCAGCGTCAGCAGCACACGAGCATTTTCCGGAACGCCGAACTCGCGACGCAGCGGCTCGGGGTCGATTCGCCCCGCAAGCTCCCATGCGCCCCATGGCAGCACGTGGATTCTGTTTTCCGGACACCAGGGATAGCAGCGCAGCATGGTTTCGCGCATGGGCGCCGAGGGCACGATCAAGCCTCGCGAGCGACGCACGCTGGCCTCCTGCTTTTCCCAAATCAGTCTTGCCATATCCGGCAGAAGCGGCCGCAGCCGGGGATACCATCGCACCGTCGTCTCCGGACGAATCCTGCCGCGCAAATAAATGGCGGCGATATAGGCCACGACGTCGACGTGATAAATCGTGTAGATCCGGTAGCCTCGGCTGCCCAGGGCTTCGAAATCGGGCCCTTCGGAAACATCGTTGGATAAAACCACGGCTTCCGCCGGATCGCACCGCAAAATTTCTCTCGTCGCGGCGCGTTCGAAGTTGCGGCAGAAGCGCGCATATTCACGCTCGCCGAACTGCGCCAGATCGCGGCCCGACGGGGCGGCCGCGCCCAGAATCGACGGCGTAATGGGCCGCAGCGTGAACGGCCGCGATCGCTCCCATTCCTCCACCAGGTGGTCGAAGACCGCCGCTCCGCCTCCCAAGGGAATGGCCTGGCCGGCAAATCCGCCGTGCGCCGCGGTATAGAGTACCGTCACGCGGCTGGCGAATATTCCAGAATCAGCAACGTCACGTCGTCGCGCACCACGCCCCCTTCGCCAAACCGGTCCAGCGCCTCCAGCAAGGACGCGTGCAGTTCGGCCGCGCCTTGCCGCGCGTGGTCCCGCAAGAACACGCGCAATCGCTCTGAGTCGAAAAACGCTCCCTCGGAGTTTTCGGTTTCCGTCAGCCCGTCGCTGTAAAGAACCAGCTTATCGCCCGGCGCAAGTTGCGCTTCCCTCTTTTCAATCGCGGCTTCCTCCAGCATCCCCACCGGCATGCCTGTGGTGTGCAGCTTCCGCAGCCGCCCGTCGAGGGAAACCAGATAGGGCGCGCAATGGCCTGCATTGGCGTAGCTCAAGCGTCCGGACGAATCGAGCGTGCAATAGAACACCGTCGCGTATTTCTCTCCCCGCGTTCGATCCAAAAGAAACCCGTTCAGCCGGCGGAACGTCGCTTCTATCGCCGCGGGTCCGCCCGCCGTCATCAGAAAGACGCCTTGCAGCAGTCCGGCCAGCAGGGCGGAGCTGACCCCCTTTCCCGAAACATCCGCCACCACGGCGGACCAAACATCGGGCGAAATCTGGCGGACATCGAAGTAATCGCCGCCCACCTGCGTCGCCGCAACGCTCGAACCCGCCGCCCGAAACCAGCCTTGCGACGGCATCGTCACCGGAAGCAGCCCCTGCTGAATTTCCCGCGCAATCCGCAGCTCGCTTTCGATCCGCTCCTTGGCCCGCTCCTCCTCCAACAATCGCGCGTTTTCAAGAATCGTCGACGCCTCTACCGCCAGCGTCTGCAATAACTCGCGATTTCCCGCTGAAAGATCCGCGGGAGCCGCGCGCGAATCCAAATAAAGCAGCCCCACGGTGGCTTCCGCCGTGGAACTCATGCGCGTTTCCTCGCTCGCTCCGCTCTGCACTCGCACCAGCGGCAAGCACACCACGCTTCGCAGCTCCAGCGCCATGATGCTCCGCTCCGCGGCCGCGTCCTGGCTGGCTAATGGATCGAAGGACATCGAAAGCAAATCGCGCCTGGAATTTAGCGCTCGCTGGATCCACGATGTCGGCACTCGCAAATCCCCGGCTTCAAGCGGTTTCCCTTCCCGGTCGCGGGCGACCGCCACTTCTAATTCTCGATCCTTGCGCAGCAGCAAAAATCCCCGCTCGCATCCCGTCACCGACAGCGCCGCGTCCACCACCGCGGTCAGCACTTCTCGGGTCGAAAGCGAATTCTGAAGCGCGCGCGCCACTTCCATCAGCGAACGCAACTTCTCCAGACTGTTCGGACCTTCCCATGCCGCGCGCGGCGCGGGAAGGCGGTCCAGAATGCGGGTAATCCCACTGGAATCCAGCGTGAACGTAAGTTGATACGATTCCCGGACGCCGAAATCGATGCGGTCGGAGTCATGCAGCGCGCAACGCGCGATGCGCTCGCCGTTTACCCACGTTCCATGCCGGCTGTTCAAATCCTCGATCGCGTAGCGGCCGTCCTCCGCGAGAATGCGAAAATGGCTGCGCGAGACGCGGTTATCTCGCAACACCAAATTGCTTCCCGAATGCCGGCCGACCACAAAAGGAAGCGGGCCGATCTCGACGCGCTTGCGCTGTCCGGAGGGATTCAGCACCAGGAGCGCCGCCGGCGGCGGCCCGGGCCGCGAAACCGGACCCGTTCCGAATCCGCTTCGCTCCGCGCCCGCCATCCCCGTCTTTGGCGCTATCGTCCGGTGGAGGCTGGTTCTGGCTCTCCGGCCGCCTCTTGCGCCCGCAAAACCTGGCAATGCGCGCAGTAGCCCGCCACCTCGGTCCGCGCGAAGACGATCTCGAATCCGAACTGCGAGCTGACTTGGGAGCGCAAGTGTTGCAGCTCTTCGCCGAAAAATTCTTCCACGCGCCCGCAGCGCAGACAAATGATGTGCGCATGCTCCTGCTTCATCCGCGTTTCGTAGTAATGCTGGTCGCCCTGAATGTGAGCCAGGTCCAGCTCGTCCACCAGGCCGCCCTCTTTCAGCAGCTTTAGCGTGCGGTAGACCGTCACCCGATTCAGTTTCGCGTCGCGCTCCTTGGCCATCCGGAAGAGGCTTTCCGCATCCAGATGCAGGCCGGACTGATCGATGAGATCGAGCAGAAGCCGCCGCTGGCGCGTCAGGCGCACTCCTCGCTGCCGCAACGATTCTTGAATGCCAGCAGGCATGTCTACTTGTGAATTTAGCAGATCGCGGTCAGCTTCGCGCAAACACGACCAATCCATTCGCTGGAATCACGATGCTGGCCGAGGCCGGAAATCCATGCAGGGGCGGACCCGAGGCCGTGATTCCGCCTCCATTTCCCGCCACCATCGGATTCACCCAGTTATCGTAAACGTCGCTGTTGAAAACCTCGGCCCAAAACCCGCCGCCCGGAAACCCAACGGCGTAGTTGCGCCAGGTGGTCTCGGAAAGCGTCGCCGCCACCACAACATCCTGGCCCGAGCCTTCCAGCCACCGATGAAATGCGATCACCCGATTCTGATTGTGAACGTGGAACGGATTCACGTTGTCCCCGCGCAGCGCCGGCTGATTCCACCTCAGGCGGATCAAATCCTGGGTAAATCGCAAGTGGTCAACCATCGCCTTGTCGCTTCCGCTGTTTAATCCGTCCCAGTACAGGAGATTCGGCGAGCTCGGATCCCAGCTCCACTGTTTGTCTTCCAGAAACTCCTGGCCCATGAAGATTTGCGGAATTCCCGGCGCGGTGAGCAGAATTCCCATGGCGAATCGCGACCGGCTGCGCGCATACCAGGAACGCCGGTCGGTCGAGTCGGCCAGAAACGGAATTCGTTGGTCCGTCCCAACTTTCACAATGTCGTGATTTTCGACGCACGGAACGGTTTGCCAGGCGTGCGCAAAGCCGCTCGGATAAAGCGCGCCCGCGATCGCGTCAAAATCGACGGCCGCTTCTTGGCCGTAAGAGCACGCTTGAACCGCTCCGCGAACCGCTCCCCGCAAACCATCGTGTTGCAACGTATCGAATCCCGCGCCCCCATCGGACGCAGCGGCCACGATCGAGGCGGGCGATTTGGGATAATTTCCCGCTTCCCCCGGCCAAAACTCGGCGTTTTGCAGCAGGCCAGGCTTGATCGACCGCAGCGTGCTGGTAAGGTCGCGGCAAAAGCTCCAGCCGGAATCGCGATTCATCGAGATCAGATCGCTGATTTCGTCGTATCGGAAGCCGTCGGCGTGGAATTCCTGGATGTAGTAGCTCGCATTATCGATCAGGAATTGGCGCACGCCATTATTCCACAGCGCAAACGATAGTCCGCCCGTGCCGCGGTCCTGGTCCGTAAAATAAAGGCTGTCGTTATTGTTCCCAACGTTCGGCATGCGGTCGTAGTAGTAAAGACATGCATCGTCCAGGTTGCCGTCCACGCTGAATCCGCCGGCGTGATTATAGACAACGTCGAAGACCACGGCGATTCCGTATACATGACAGAGATCCACCAAAGCCTTCAGTTGCGCGGGTCCGGATGCGATGTCGCCGGCGCTGATCGGCGCCTGATTCTTCGCCCGGAGAAGGCCGTTAATCGTAGCCGCGTACTGCGCCAGCGCCCCGGAATCGGTCGCCACGTAGGGGAAATCGGGAGAAAACAAGTCCGCGCCGTTGTAGCCCATCGAAGGATCTGTCTCCGTTTCATCGACCGGCAGCGGCTGGAGGACATTAATTCCCAGAGCAACCAGATAGGGAATCTTTCCGGCGATATCCAGAAACGTGGACGCTACTCCAGCTTTGGCGATCGCATACGTCCCAATATGCAACTGGTACACGATCAGATTGGCGAAATCCGGAGTCACGAACCCCGCGTCGTGCCACGGATAGGCGCTGGAGCGAATTACGCAGCTACAGTTCGGAAACGGCGAATCGGCGGCCAACTCTCGGGCATAGGGATCGCGCTTGTAGCCGGCGGATCCGCCGGGCGGCCCGTTCACCCAAAAGCGATAAAGATCGCCTTCCTGAGCTTGGGGCGCAAAGCCCGTCCAATAGCCGGCGGCGTCTTTCGCCATGAGAAAGGCCTCGGACTGCCCATCGTATTTTACGCCTCCGAATACGCCGTTGAGATAAACCGCCGACGCTCGCGGCGCCCACGTTCGGAACGTCGCTCCGCCGCCCGCCACTAGCGTGGCTCCCATGGGAGTAGTCGCCGAGATGCCCTCTTGTGAGATCATGCCGTCCTCCGTCGACTGCCTGCGCGGGGCCTGATCCATTGCACCACATCCGCCTGCTCCGCGAAAGGCCCGCTGGGGCTGGGATCAACCCTCAGGGCAATCGCGCTCGGGGACCAACCTACAGGTACCTTATAATGCAGAGTCCATGCCTCTAGGGCGGATTCAATCTTTATCTTACGTATTCGTAGATCCAGCAGGCCAACCGGCTCCCATTCGGGAAAACCGCCTCCGTAGCCACCCTCCGGAACTCTGGCCCCTCATAGCGATCCAGCTCTCTCAATAGCCCAACGGGGTCATGCAAACGAAATACTTCTCCCGAAACCCATTTGTTAACTGAAGCTTGCAGCCGAATGCCGGGATAACGCTTGAGTCGGCAAAGCCGCCCTCGAACCCGCGCCACACCCAAGAAATGGGACGACCGAGCCAGCCGCTCCGCATGCCGGTTGGGTGAACCGCGCTTAAGGGTCCCATATACAAACAAATCACGCTGGCTTGACATGGCGATAACCCTAATCCTATCATTGAGTTTTGGGAGCGCACGGGGATAGCGCGG
Organism: Bryobacteraceae bacterium; assembly: GCA_035293905.1. Taxonomy (GTDB): domain Bacteria; phylum Acidobacteriota; class Terriglobia; order Bryobacterales; family Bryobacteraceae; genus Palsa-187. Next base: position 13,167 of record DATGLY010000089.1, on the reverse strand, counting down.
CATCCTCCCTGACGGTCGGAAGACGCTGCCGTCGCATGCAGGCTACCTGCTTGGATCCGTGCGCGCTTGCTGAAGGAGTCCGGCAGTTTGAGTCATGGCGGTGGAGGCGGAATTGATCAAACTGGACATCATTAACGAGGTCGTCAACAAAACGGGCATCACGAAAACCAAAGCCGAGATGGCCGTCGAGACTGTTTTCGAGAGTATGAAGCGAGCTCTCAGTCGGGGCGAGCGAATCGAGCTCCGCGGCTTTGGCATCTTCAATGTCCGCCCCCGTAAGACCGGCATTGGACGCAACCCGCGCACCGGCGCGGAAGTCGCCATCCCTCCGGGCAAGGCCGTGCGCTTCAAGCCAGGCAAGGAGTTGCAGACGCTTCAATAGCAGTCCCGTTGTGTCCACCAATGGCTATCCCTTAACTCCGGTCGTGCCGCCGGGCGAAGGCTTTTTTTCTATGCCCGTGCGCCAAGCTCGCTTCCGGCCCCGTTATTGGCTGCACGCGCTTCTGCTCCTGCTGACGCTATTCAGCACCACGGTGATCGGCGCGGGTCTTGCAGGAAGCTTTGCCGCCAACGTCCCCTTCGATTTCAGCGCCGGGCTCCATGGATATGTGCGCGTCTGGCGCGATCCGTCCTATATGCTGGCCGGTCTACCCTTCTCGCTGACTCTTCTGACCATCCTGCTGGCCCACGAGTTTGGCCACTATTTGGCCGCTCGTTACTACCAAGTGGATGTCACGCTGCCGTTTTTTCTTCCCGCGCCAACTTTGTTCGGCACGCTCGGAGCTTTCATCCGCATTCGCTCCGCCATTCTCTCCAGGCGTATTTTATTCGATATCGGCGTCGCCGGTCCCTTGGCTGGTTTCGCGGTCCTGATTTGGTTTTTAGCCGCCGGAATTTCCCTGTCGAAGGTCGCGCCCGGAGTCGGCGCTCATGGCGACCTGATCTTTGGCACGCCCCTGGCGCTTCGCCTGATGGAAGCCCTCGTCTTTCCCGGCGTCTCTCCGGCCGATATCGCCCTTCATCCCATTGCCCGCGCTGCCTGGATCGGCCTCCTCGCCACCGCCCTCAATTTGCTTCCCATTGGCCAGCTCGATGGCGGCCACATCCTGTATGCGTTTTTGGGAGAGCGGACCAAGTGGTTTTCCCGAATCTTCGTCTTCGTGCTCGTCCCGCTTGGAATTTTCTTCGCCTATAGCTGGCTGGTGTGGGCCGTGATTCTATTCTTCTTTGGCATGCGGCATCCCGCCATCGTCGATCCGGAGCCTCTGGACCGCGTGCGGAGACGCCTAGGCGTGGTCGCGCTGATCGTCTTCTTGCTTTCCTTCACGGCGGCGCCCATCCGCCCCAATTTGTGAAAATTTCGGCCACGATCATCACTCTCAATGAAGAACGCAACATCGCCCGCGCGATCGAAAGCTTGCGCTGCGCCGACGAAATTCTGGTGGTCGATAGCGGCTCCACCGACCGCACCGTGGAGATCGCCCAAAAGCTCGGCGCGCGCGTCGTGGAAAGCCAATGGCCCGGTTACGCCAATCAAAAAAACTTCGCCGCCCAGCAGGCCTCCTACGATTGGATTCTTTCTCTCGACGCCGATGAGTCGTTAAGCGAGGCGCTGGAAGCCGAGATCTGGAAGCTGAAGAAATCCGGCCCTGAATTCGAAGCCTACGTCATGCCTCGCCTGGCTCAGTATTTGGGCCGCTGGATCCGCCATTCCGGCTGGTATCCGGATCGCAAGATCCGCCTCTACGACCGCCGCAAGGCCCAATGGGAAGGCTCCTACGTCCATGAATCGCTGAAAGTCGACGGCAAAATCGGGCGGCTGGAGGGCAATCTCCTGCATTTCACCTGCGCTTCCCTTTCGGAGCATCTCCGCGCCATGGACCGCTACACCACGCTTGCCGCCGAACAGTTGCTCGCCACCCGCGAAAAGCCCACCTGGTCGCGGATGATCCTCGATCCGCCCTGGACCTTCGCTCAAACTTACTTCCTCAAGCTCGGTTTTCTCGACGGCCTGGAGGGCCTCACAATCGCCTATATGGCCGCCTTTTACAACTTCCTGAAATTCGCCAAGGCCAAATTCATGAGCTTTGGCCGCCGATGACAGGGACGCCGATGGAACCAATAGCGGCGTTTCTCGTCGGTCTGTTAATCGGCAGTTTTCTGAACGTCTGCATTTACCGTTTGCCGCGCGATCTCTCGATTGTCGGCCCGCGTTCCGTTTGCCCCCATTGCAAACGGAAGATCGCCTGGTATGACAACATCCCCCTGCTCAGCTACGTTTTGCTCCGCGCACGCTGCCGCTTCTGCCTCCACCGCATTCCCATGCGTTATCCCTTGGTCGAGCTGGCGAACGGCATCGCGTTTGCCCTGTGCGTTGGGGAACTGGGCGTCTCGCTCCCCGCGGTGAAATGGTCCATCTTCTCCGCGCTTCTCCTTGCCCTGATCGCCACCGATCTGGAACAGCGCATCCTGCCGGACGAACTCACCTTGGGAGGAACGCTGCTGGGCGTCGCGCTGTCCCTGTTTGTTCCGCTCGATTCCCAAACCATCACTCTTTTGTTTGCCGGAATGAACTGGCGGGCTGGCTCGCTGATGGAAGCCGCCTTCGGCGCGGCCATCGCCAGCGCGGCCATCTGGTTCGTCGGCTGGGCGTATCAAAAGCTGCGCCGCCGCGAGGGGTTGGGATTGGGAGACGTAAAAATGATCGCCCTCATGGGAGCCTTCCTCGGCGCCCCCAACGCCCTTCTGGCGATCGCCGCCGGTTCAGCTTTTGGCGCTGTCGTCAGTCTGTTATATATACGTTTCGCCGGCAAAGACGCCTCCACGTATCAGCTCCCCTTCGGATCGTTCCTCGGAGTGGGGGCTCTTGCCGTGGCTTTCGCGGGAGAAGTCGCCGGGCGCGGATTACTATCGTCTTAATGGCCCGATTCAAACCTGCCGGAGCGCGAAAGGCGAAAGCCGCCACAAAGTCGAGCAAAGGTTACATTTCATGCATAATCGTTATTGTCCTGGGTCTTGTCTTGATTTTCCTGTTAATGTACGCAGTCATGAAATCGTTTAAATGACGCGAGTCGATCACCGCGCCCCCGGCGACCTCCGTCCGGTGAAAGTGACTCCAAACTACCTTCTCACCGCCGAAGGCTCCGTGTTGATCGAGGCCGGCAACACTCGTGTTCTGTGCGCCGCCTCGGTGGAGGATACCGTGCCCAGCTTTCTCCGGGGCTCCGGCAAAGGCTGGATCACGGCCGAATACGCCATGCTGCCTCGCGCCACCGCCACCCGCACTCCCCGCGAGGTTTCCAAAGGCCGCCCCTCCGGCCGCACCATGGAAATCCAGCGCCTGATCGGCCGTTCGCTCCGCTCCGCCATCGACCTCGACGTTCTCGGCGAGCGCACGATTGTTGTGGACTGTGACGTCATCCAAGCCGACGGCGGCACCCGCACAGCCGCCATCACCGGCGCTTCCATCGCCTTATCCTTGGCCTTTCGGCAGCTTCTTAAATTCGGCGTGCTCAAGTGCTCGCCAAGGCGCGATTTCGTCGCCGCCGCCAGCGTCGGCATCGTGGGCGGCGTGCCCATGCTCGACCTCTGCTATCAGGAGGATTCGCAGGCCGAAGTGGATATGAACGTCGTTATGACCGGCTCCGGCCGTTTCGTGGAGGTCCAGGCCACGGCGGAAAAAACGCCCTTCGACGACGCCCAGCTCGCCCAGCTCCTGTCTCTCGCGCGCAAAGGCATCCTGGAACTGATCGCCATTCAAAAGAGCTTCGAGGCGGCATGATCGTTTACGGCGCCACTTCCAATCCCGGCAAGCTGCGCGAGTTTCAGTTGGCTGGCCAGGGCTTTGACGTGCGCGCCCTGCCATCCTCGATTCCGGTTCCCGAAGAGCACGGCTCCACCTTCGAGGAAAACGCCATCGCCAAAGCCCTGTACTACAGCCCTTTCGCCGATGACTACGTGTTCGCCGACGATTCCGGATTGGAAGTGGATGCGCTCGGCGGCGCGCCCGGAGTCTATTCCGCCCGTTACGCCGGCCCGCACGCCAGCGACGAAGCCAATAATGCCCTCCTTTTGAAATTGCTGGAAGGCGTCGAAAACCGCGCCGCGCGCTTCGTCTGCGTCATCGCTCTCGCCAGAAATGGCGAATTGATTTCCACTTTTCACGGCGCTGTCGAGGGGCGCATCCTGGATCGCGCCCTCGGCCAAAACGGCTTCGGCTACGACCCGCTCTTTTACTATCCGCCCTTCTTGTGCACCTTCGGCCAAGCCTCGCTTGCGCAGAAGATGCTGGTCAGCCACCGCGCCCAAGCCCTCGCCAAGATGTTCGCCTACCTGCGAAACGCTGCGTAAAGCAAACCGTCTATTTTTCGGCTTGAAATGGCCGGCCGCGGCCCGCGCGAGCAATCCGTCCCGGCCGATTCCCGGTTCTGTCGCGCCGCCACTTGAAAAAACCAATCATCGTCTTGCCGTCGCGGATCTTTCCCCGCTCGATCATTTCATCGATTTGGCTTGCGGAAAACCAGCGCGTCTGGATCCGCTCGTCCTCCATCGGCGTCTGCTCGCCTTCTTTAAGCCCGGTAGCCAGATAGATGGTCATTTTCTCCGCCAGGAATCCGGGGCTCGGATAAAACTCCGCAAGCTTCTTCCATCGGCGCGCGCGATATCCGGTTTCTTCCGCCAGCTCCCGTTTTGCCGCTTGCAGGGGCGTTTCGCCTTCATCCAGGCGCCCGGCGGGAAGCTCCCACAAATATTGCCGCGCCGGCAGCCGGTATTGCCGCACCAGCAGAATGCGTTCCCGCTCGTCCACCGGCATCATCACGGCCGAGCCCCGATGCTGCACAATCGCACGCTTAATCTCGAACCCGTCTGGGTCGATCGCCCGCTCCATCGTCACCCGCAAAATCGGCGTGCGGATCAGTTCTTTGGAAGAAATGGTTTTCATAATCTGTGAGAGCGATCTTACTTCGCTCCAATCGCCTGGGCGAACTTCGCAACCGGCAGCGTGTTCAGCACATCGCCCGCCTCCAGCCATCCTCGCCGCGCCATGAGCACGCCAAACCGCATGTTGGCCAGATGCTTGGGATGATGCGCATCCGTTGAGATGACGAATTTGCAGCCTCGCGCCTTGGCCGCGCGCGCCAGGGACGCTCCCAGATCCAGCCGTTCCGGGCTCGCATTGATCTCCAGATACACGTTTCGCCGCGCCGCCGCCGTCGCCACCGTTTCGAAATCGAACGGGTACGAATCCCGGTTCAGCAGGACCCGCCCGGTGGGATGCCCCAGCACTCGGATGTGCGGGCTTTCCAGGGCGCGCAGCAGCCGGTCCGTCATCTCCTTGGGCTCCTGATTCATGTGGCTGTGCACGCTGCCGATCACCAGATCCAGCTCCGCCAGAGCGTCGTCGTCCAGGTCCATTTCGCCGTTGCGGCGAATATCGCACTCAATCCCCGAAAAAACGCGCACCCCAAGCTTGCTCCGGTCCATTTCGCGAACCTGGCGCGCGAAGGCGATCGCCCGCTTCTCGTCCAGCCCATTCGCCATCGCTAACGCCTTCGAATGATCCGTGATCGCCACGTATTCGTAGCCGCGCTCCTGCGCCGCGCTCGCCATTTCTTCAAGCGTCGCGCGGCCATCGGTTTCAAGCGTGTGCATATGCACGTCGCCTCGGATCTGTTTCAGCTCCACCAGCTTCGGCAGCTTGCCCGCCTCCGCCGCTTCGATCTCGCCCTGATTTTCCCGCAGCTCCGGCGGAATCCACGGCAGGCCCAGAGCTTCATAGATCTGTTCTTCGGTTTCCGACGCCACCACTTTTTTCGAGTCGATTCGCGCCAGGCTGTATTCGCTCAGCGTGAGCCCCATCTTTTGCGCCCGCGCCCGGATCGCGATGCCATGTTCTTTGCTTCCAGTGAAATATTGGAGCGCCGATCCATACTGCTCCTCCGGCAGCGCGCGCAGATCCACCTGAATTCCCTCCAGCCCGAATTTCACGCTGGCCTTGTTGGCCCCTTTGCTCAGCACTTCGTGAACTTTCGGATGTTTCACCAAAGCCTCCAGCGCCCGCTCCGCTCCCGGACCCGTCACCAGCAGGTCGATATCCCCCACCGTCTCTCTGCCGCGCCGGAGACTGCCCGCCGCCGTGATTTTCTTCACTCCCGGAACTTTCCCCAGATCCGCCGCCAACTCCTCCGCCCTCGCTTGCGCGAAGCTCAGCAGGAATCGCCCGGCCCTCTGCCGGTAGCTGGCGATCGAGCGCAGCACTTTTTCTTCGAGCTTCGCTCCCATCCGCGGCAGTTCGCGCAGCTTCTGCTCCTGGCACAATTTCTCCAACCCGTCGATGGTCGAGACGCGGTGATGCTCCCAAATGGCTCGAATGCTCTTCGGCCCCAGGCCCTGGATCTTGAGAAGCTCCAGGGCCGTGGGCGGATACAACTCCAGCATCTGCTCACGCCGCTCGAAGGTCCCTTTCTCTTCGATCTCGCGAAGATGAGCCGCGATGCTCTTGCCAATGCCCGGAATGTCGGTGACCCTTTTGCTGGGATCCTTCAGGATCGCCGAAATGGACTCGGGGTAGTTCTCTATGGCCGCCGAGGCGTTCCGGTAGCTGCGGATGCGAAACGCATCCTCCCCGGCGATCTCCATCAGATCGGCCGTTTCGGCGATCAGCCTGGCGATCTCGCGATTTTCCATTTCTTACCGCCTCGAAAGCAGTTCCTGCGCCTTACCCGTTGAGACCGCCGGCGCCAGATGCGGCTCCACGTGCACCAGCACGTCCGCCACCCAATCCAGCTCTTCTCGAATCCGGAAGCGCACCTCGGTGGCGATCTCATGCGACGCCAGCACCGTCATCGCCGGATCCACCTCCAAGTGCAGATCCACGTGATATCTCAAGCCCGTCTTGCGCGCGAAGCACTTTTCCACCGCCAGCGCCCCGGGCACCCGCAACGCCGCCGCGCGAATCTGTTCCATCTGCTCCGGGCCTGGCATCGTGTCCATCAATTGCAAAGCCGTGTCCCGCGCCACCCGTAAACCTAGAAAAATCACGATCACTCCGATGGCGAATCCACCCCAGTGGTCCGCCCTGTGAAAACCCGGAACGAAGATCGCCATCGACACCGAGGCCAGCGCCACGATTCCGGAAAGCATGTCCATCCAGTCGTGCCACGCGTCGGCGGTGAGCGCCTCGCTGTGCGTGCGTTTGCCCACGCGCATCTTCGCCGCCGCCAGCGTTCCCTTCGCCACAATCGCTCCCAGAACCACCCAAATCGCGAACGTCGCCGGCCGGCGTTCCTCCTGACGTTGTTCGAGCGCGCTCACGCAAATCATCGCGCCGATGGCCGCCAAAATCGCTCCCATCGCCAGGCCCGTAAGAATCTCGAACCGCCCGTGCCCGTAGGGATGCTCCTGATCGGCCGGTTTCGCTGCGACTCGCAAGCCCAGATAAACCAGGCCTGAAGTAAAGCAATCCGACGCCGATTCCAGTCCGTCCGATATCACCGCCACGGAGCCCGCCGCCAACCCCGCCAGAATCTTGACGGAAGCCAGCGCCGCCCCCGCCACAATCCCGATCAGCGCCATGCGGGCCGCCCGTTGCTCCTGGCCGAGGTGAGGCGTCATGCTTTGAGATTACAATGCGCCGCGCCGCCCATTGATAGAATCGGACTAAATGCCCGGCCGCATCCCGGAGCGGAGATCGTTCCGTGAGTAAAACCCTCGAAACGGCCAGAGAAGGCCTCACCCGCGCCGGAGCCGCTTGCTCGCTCTCGACTCTCAAGAAGCTCAACAGCGCCCTGAATTACTTGTGGATCGGCCACTGGATGAAATCGCGCGGCTTTCACGTGCTTCAGCGCGTCGATTCCCGGGAACAGGTCTTCGAAGTCGCCGCCAAAGATATCGCCCATCGCCAGGTTTTGTATTTGGAGTTCGGAGTCTATTATGGCGACTCCATGAGGACTTGGTCCGGTTTACTCCGCAATCCCCATAGCCGTCTCCACGGTTTTGATAGCTTCCAAGGTCTGCCCGAATCCTGGGACCTCATCGCCGGCAAAGGCGCTTTCGCCAGCGGCGGCGCCATCCCGGCGATCGGCGATCCCAGGGTCTCTTTCTTCAAAGGCCTCTTTCACGAAACGCTCCCTCGCTATGCTCCGCCCCCTCATGAGCGGCTTTTTGTAAATCTCGACGCGGATCTCTACTCCTCCACGAAAACCGTCTTGGATTTCCTGAAGCCTCATATTTCCCCCGGAACCTATCTGTATTTCGACGAATTCCAGTCCCGCGAGCATGAGCCCAAGGCGTTCGACGAATTTCTTACGGAAACAGGCTGGAACTTCCGTCTGGTCGCCGCCAACCGCGGGTTGTCCAGCGTTTTATTTCAGCGGATGCCTGACCGGTAACGTCACAAATTCAGCCGGCCGTCGCCGTCTGCCCGGCTTACGTAAGCCCGGCCCAGCCCTCCCGGCCCCCCCTCCAGCGCCGACGCCAAAGGCTTCGAAATCGCCAGCAGATAGTTGGAAGGGCCGCCAAAGAAGCCCAGCTTTCCAAGTCGCTCGCGCCATCGGTCATGCGTAAAATTGGCCACGATCACATCGGCCCCGAGATCCCGCAAGGCGCCGTACGTATAGGCCAACAGAGCCTCCAGGTGCGCCGGCGGGGCCAAGGCGTCCAGGATGGTCGCAACGCCTAGGTTGCCGAAATACGGGCTGTCGCGCATCTGGGTCATCAAACCCGCCGACCACCCTAGCAATTCATCCCCCCCGCGCAGCGCATACCTTCGCAGCCGGGTCTGCCAGGCCGGGTGCAGGTCCTCCAAGGCGCAGGCATCGCGCGTCAGGGCGAAGTGAAAATCGTCCCGGCAACAATTCCATACTGAGCTCACCTCGGCCGGCCAAGACGCGATCTCTTCCAACGAATATCCTGGCGGCGGCGCATAACGGCGCCTTCGCCGCCACGCGGCGAAGGCCATCGCGCCAAGGCCGCTAGAGGCTAACAGCCGCGCGATCATTCCCTTCGCGCCCCCCCGCAGCGGGCCGATCTCCCGCAGAAACCGCTCCGCCTTAATCACCGCGAACTGAAATGGAACGCGCGCCACTTTCCATCCGGCGCCTCTGAGCAGCCGCGCGAAGGGATTCCCTTCGCTCCCCATGCCCACGGCATACGCATAGGGATTGCGCCGCGCCAGGAACTGGAGCAGTTTCAAGCCCACGCCGGAAAAGGCCCGATCCACAATCCCCTCGCTCAACGGGCTCTGGACGTTCATCAGAGAAATGGATTGACCCTTCAGCCAGCCCGCCTGCTCCATGAGCAAGACGCCGCCGCGAACCGCGCCGAGTTCGTCGACGCCGACGTAGTGCGTATATTGGATGGCGCCTCGGCCGGCCCGCGGTGGCTTATAAATCTCCGGAAGAAGGAAAGGCGGCCGCCCGCCTTGCCGCAGCCGTTCGTTGAACGCCCGGCACGCCGGCGCCAGTTCCTCCGAGAACGGAACAAAGTCAACCTTCAAGACGTTTGCTCAAAGCCATCCGGATCTGTTCGTACGACGTCCACTCCGCCGCCTCTTCCAGTTCGAACGTCAGCCCGAATTCTTCTTCGATCAGCGCCAGCAGGTTCATGATTGCGATCGAGTCCCAAGCGCTCACCGTGTCCCGCGTCGCCAACCGCGCTTGGTCGCCGTTCAATCCCGCGAACGCGGCGCAAAAGATCCCTGACAGCCTTCCCTCAAGATCCGATGGCTGCATGAGCCTCCAAACGATGGGAAAGGGCGGGGCAGCGAGCCTCGAACTCGGATCGCGATATCTCCGGAGCCGCATTCGAGATCCCCAGGCTTGCGAAGAACTCCTGTAGAGGCGTATTCCGCTCCGTCTTTTCAAAGCGGAATAAAATCTTATCCAGCTTCAGGCTCTCGAACAGATAGCTTAGGGTCGCATACTCCACCCGGCGCGAGAACGCCCGGCAGCTCATCACCCACGAGGAAATCGCCGCATCGCCGCGCCGGCTCTCTCCCAGCACCACCGCGATTTTGCCCAACGGCCCGAATTTGTCTTCGTAGCTGGCCGTCAGCAGAAAACCTTCCGGGTTCGACAACATCTGGCGCCAGCCCGCCTCCGTCACCCTCCGGCCATTCAGATTGAATTGGTTCGTTTTGTTCACCAGCTCGAACGCCCGCTCGTCGTGGGCGTCGCGAGAAAGCTGAAACGAAATGCGCGCTTGGAGCGCCGCCAGAAAAGCCTCGCGGCCGGGGGCTTCCCCCGAAGCCGCTTCCATCGCGGCCGCCTGCTGCAAACTCCGTGCGCGCAGCCGGTCCTCCTCCACGATCGCCGGCCTGCCAAACCACTCCCTCAGTTGGCGCAGCAGCTCGTAAATCTTGCTGGGCTCGCTCGAAAACACCGCCGTGCGCATTTGTGGAAAGCGCGTCCGCACTTCTTCGACTTCCATCGGACTGTCGTCGATAAAGGCGGCCGCTTCCGGTCCGATGTTCCACGCCGCTAGGATCTGTCGAACCAATTCGGATTTCGATCCCCAATTCGCCAACACCGGGAAAAACCGATCCCGCCGCACCAGCAAATCGTTTCGAGCAAGCGCTTGCTCGGCCAGGTCTGAGTCGTTCTTGCTCGCGACGCCGAGCAAGACCCCCCGCTCGGCGAGAGATTCCAGCATCTGCTGATACAGGCCGTGGATCTGGCCGCCCGTATCCAGCGTGAAGCAGACGCCGCCGGCGCCAACTTCGCCCACGATCCCGCGCCACAGCGTGCCGTCTAAATCCGTAATCAACCCCTTCAGAGGCGGCGGCGGCGCCAGCAGGCCGCTCAGCGATTCCGCCAGCGCGGAGGCGTGCCGCAGCGCGTAAGGAAAGCCAAAGCCGATCTCGGAACGGAGGTCGAAGCGTTCGCTCGGCGGCGAGATTCGATCGATTTCCGCCATGCTGAGCAGCCGGACGTTGCGTTTCGAAAGCCACCCTTGCGCGCACTTCCAGGCCTCTGTCCACAGTCTCGTTTCGAGGTTTAGAGCTTGCGCCGGCGCGGAAATCTCCACCGGAGCCATGGGAAGAGTCGGCAGCGCCAGCGCTACGGGAACCGAGGCCGACAGCCGCTCCACAGACCCGCCCAGTCGCGCCAAGTTCGTTTCCACGTTCGCCACAATGTCCTCGTGCAAACTCGGAGCCCAGCCGCCCAAACGCCGGAAGCCCAGCCTCGGATCCAGGTCGCGCCATTCGCAGATCGCCGCCACGCCCGTGTACGCCGACGGATTTATGGCCTCCAGCCCGCCCAGCAAATCCCCATAAGGGAGCGTGTCGATCGCAATGTCCGCGTCGGGACGCCGCCGCATCAAAAACGCGCGAAAAAATGTCTCGAGATGGGCGGGCGCGCACGAACACGCCAGTTGAAAACGTGTTTGCTCGGTCCCCCGAGGCTTAGAGTCGCGAATCGATTCGAGAGCCTCTCGAAGCTTCATAGACTCTGTGTTTTAGTATAACGGCTGCTAGAATCGGACTGAATGCCGCGCCGCTTGCTTGCCTTCTCCGCGCCGCTGTTGTGCCTTCCCCTGCTGGCAAGCCAGCCTGAGCGGGCCCGCCACGCCATGGTCGTCTCCGGCGATCCTTTCGCGACCGACGCCGGCCTCAAAATTCTCCGGCAGGGCGGCAACGCCGTGGACGCGGCTGTCGCCGTCGGTTTCGCGCTTTCCGTCACCTATCCTTACGCCGGCAATTTGGGCGGCGGCGGATTCATGCTGATCCGCTTCGCGGACGGCCGCAGCACATTCGTCGATTTTCGCGAACGTGCTCCTGGCAAGGCCGCGCGCGATATGTACCTCGACGCCGCCGGCCATCCCACGCGCGACAGCGTGGAAGGCTGGCGCTCTTCCGGCGTCCCCGGAACCGTGCGCGGTTTTGAGCTCGCGCACAAGAAATACGGCCGCGCGAAGTGGGACGCGCTGCTGGCGCCGTCGATCGAACTCGCCTCCCAAGGCTTCCCCGCCAGCGATTCGTTTGTGAATCAGATCCAGTCCGCGCGCAACCTCGCCGGCGATCCCGAATCGAAGCGGATTTTCTTGAAGCCTCTTAAGCCGGGCGACAATTTCACCCAGCCGGATCTCGCCCGCACCCTCCGGCGCATCGCCGCATTCGGCGCTCAGGATTTCTACCAAGGGGAAACGGCGCGTCTTCTCGCCGGCGCCATGGCGAAAAACGGCGGGTTGATTACGCTCCAGGACTTGAAAGACTATGCCGCTGTTGAGCGCGTCCCTCTGCTTGGCACATATCGCGGCTATGGCGTCCTCGCCGCTCCGCCGCCCAGTTCCGGCGGCATCGGCCTGCTTCAGATGATGGGGATGCTGGAGGGCTCCGGCTACGAGAAATCGGGCGCGGGCTCGGCCGCCAGCATCCACTACATGGCGGAGGTCATGCGCCGCTTCTTCGCGGATCGCAGCCAGTACCTCGCCGATCCGGATTTCGTCAAGGTCCCCGTGGCCGGCCTGCTCGATCCGGCTTACCTTCGCGCGCGCCGCTCGTCTATCGATCCGGACCACGCCACTCCCAGCTCTCAGGTATCTCCTGGCAAGCCCGCCGGCGCCGAAGGGACTGAGACAACTCACTTCAACGTGGTCGACGCCGAGGGCAACGCCGTCGCCGTGACCTACACGCTCAACGATGGCTTCGGAAATGGTATAACCGTTCCCGGCGCGGGCTTCTTGCTCAACGACGCAATGGACGATTTTTCGGCCAAGCCCGGCGCGCCCAATATGTTCGGGTTGGTGCAGGGCGAAGCCAACGCCATTCAGCCCGGCAAGCGCCCTCTTTCCGCCATGACCCCGACCATCCTTACGCGCGATGGCAAGCTCTTTATGGTTGTCGGATCTCCTGGAGGCCCCCGCATCATCACTTCCGTTCTCCAGGTAATCCTGAATGTCGTCGATTTCGGAATGAACGTACAACAAGCCGTGGATTTTCCCCGTTTTCATCATCAATGGATTCCCGACCAAATCTCGATGGAGCCCGGCTTTTCCCCCGCCGCCGTTGCGCTGCTTCAAGCGCGCGGGCACAAAGTCGATCTCATGAGTCCGGGCCGCGTGATGTCGTCGGTCGAGGCCATTGTGAACGATGGCGGGTGGCTGCAAGGCGCCTACGACCGCCGCCGCCCCGGAAAGGCTGCCGGCTACTGACGCCGCCCATGCTGC
>DATGLY010000088.1:0-56988 GCA_035293905.1 Bryobacteraceae bacterium | reverse complement strand
CTCTTCTCCTAGACGCCGCGCCGCACGGGCAATCCTTATACCAAGCGTTGATGTTGCTATTCTCTTGCCTCACGGCCGCGGCCACGCTCGTTTTGGCGCGGCGCGATTGCACCCCGGCAACGATGAGCGGAATTCTCTTCGCCCTCGGGTCGACGCTCCTGGGATACTCTACCGAAAACCTGCTCGTGCTGTTCGCTGCCTGGATTTTATCATCGGCGCCTTTTCTGCTGGCCGACCGGTCCCGCGCCGTCCGAGCTTGGCGGCCGGTCGCGGGACTGCTGCTTTCAAGTCTCGCCCTGGCGCTCGCGATTGCGCTCATCGCCGTCCGAGGCCACGCGATTTCGATCGACGGCCTGACGGGTCAAAGCCCTGGGGGAATGGCCGCGTTCGCGCTCCTTGTAGCCGCCGTCATGTTCCGGAAGGGAATTTGCCCCGCGCACGCCTGGGTTGCCGACGCAGCCGAGCGCGGCCCCGTCATTCCCACTGCGCTCTTGCTGAACGGCCATTTCGGAGCGTTACTGGTCGCTAAGTTGATCGTGCCGTTGTTTCCGCGCACTGCCGGCAATCTCTTTCCCGTTCTTTCTTATCTCGCCATCGCCACCGCGCTTTACGTCGCTATTCGGGCGCTTGCAGAGAATTCACCGCGCCGGCTGCTCGCGTTTATCGCGCTCAGCCAGTCCGCTTGCATCCTGGCCGGATTGGAGAGCCGCACTTCGGAAGGAATTACGGGCGCGCTGGTGCACTGGTTCGTAGTTACGGTCTCCACTTTGGGCCTTCTGGCGATTTTGCGGCTTCTGGAGGTCCGTTTTGGCGAAAACCTCACCGCGAGCTATCACCTTGGCTTGGCCGAACACGCACCGCGACTGGCCGTTTCATTCGCCGTGTTTGGATTGGCTCTCGTAGGCTTGCCAGGCACTCTCAGCTTCTGCTCCCAAGACCTGCTGATCCATGGAACGCTCATGTCCCATCCCCTCACGGGTCTGCTGTTGCCCATCGCCACCGCGATGAACGCCGTCAGCGTGTTCCGTCTATTCACTCGCTTGTTTTTGGGTACGCGCCGCACCGGCTTTACTTTCGTGGCCGATGCGTTGCCGCGCGAACGTTGGACTCTTGCCGCCGGCGTGTTGTTCGTCGTCTTGGGAGGGCTTTTTCCACGTCTGATCGTGGCCCAACGGTCAGCCGACGCGGACGCTGTGGAGCAGGCGATTCTCTCCCCCGCGCGCGAGCCCCACTGGAATCTGACGTCATGGCGGGATTTGATCCCGTTGAAGTAGCGGCGGCCACGCTGCGAGGTCAAGCTCGATGACAATCGATTCCTGGTTCTTGAATTGGATGTGGGTTGCTGCGCGCCCTGAGAGCAGGCCTCAAAGGCAAGTCGCGCTTCGGAGGGTTTTTTGAGGAGAATGGCGGTCCTGACATAGAAGGGGCCGCGGCGGCCGAAATGGGACAAATGCCGTCAGCCGACAACCTCCACTTCAACCCTGTGCTGCCGCGCCCCGCTGTGCGACGCTAGCGCGAGGAGCTGTTTTTTCGTCTTTCCATTGCGAGCTTTGCGCCCTTGCGCGATGGCCTTGGCTTCGTTTTTTCGAGTTCCAGCCCGTTGGCGCTGGCTTTGTTTTCAACCGGTTCTCCTTACCGGGCCCTTTAAGCTAAAGAAATGAAGTTATCCGACCTCGCCGCGCGGTTGGGCTGCGGCCTCGCCGGCGACGGCTCCATCGAAATCACCGGTGTTGCCGGAATGGACCACGCGCAGCCCAGCGAACTCACCTTTCTGGCTAATCCGAAGTACGCCCATCGCGTCAAAGAAACCCGCGCCGGAGCGATTTTGACGGCGGCGCCCCTGGAAAAGTCGGCCGCGGCTCAACTGATCTCCGCGAATCCCTACTTGGATTTCGCGCGCGCGTTGGCGCTTTTCTATCAGCCGCCGCGGCCAAAGCCTGGCATCCATCCGCTGGCTTGCGTGGCCGCGTCCGCCCGCGTTGGCGCCAACGCCTCCATCGGCGCCTTTGCGGTTATCGGCGACAACGTGGTCCTGGGCGATAACGCGGTCCTTCATCCGCACGTAGTGATCTATGAAGGAGCACAGATCGGCGACGATTTCTACGCGCATTCCCACGCCGTGGTGCGCGAATTTTGCCGGATCGGAAATCGAGTAACCCTCCAAAACGGCGTGGTGATCGGCGGCGACGGCTTCGGCTTCGCCAAGCGCGCCGATGGCACGCACGCCAAAATCGTCCAAAGCGGCGTCGCCGTGATCGAAGACGATGTGGAGATTCAATCCCTCACGTCCGTTGATCGCGCCACGGTCGGCGAAACTCGCGTAAGACGCGGAGCCAAAATCGACAGCCTGGTGCAAGTGGGCCACGCCTGCGTGGTAGGCGAAGATAATATCATCTGCGCGCAAACGGGACTGGCGGGGTCCAGCGTCTTGGGCAAGGGTGTCCTTCTGGCGGGCCAGGTGGGCATATCGGGGCATCTCACCATTCACGACGGCGCCACCGTTTACGCCCAAAGCGGCGTCGGCGGCGACGTCGCCCCCGGCGAAACCGTGAGCGGCTCGCCCGCCTTCGGCTACCGTGAGTGGCTCCGCGCCGTCACGGCCTTCCCCAAGCTGCCGGATCTATTGAAGACAATGCGACGATTGGAAGAGAAGCTCGCGCGGACCGAATCCGCGACAGAGCCGGCTCATAAGGGGAGCCAATACCGTTAGTGCGATCGCCTTTTCAAAAGACATGAATGAACCATACGATCAGCCAGGCCGGCTGCCGCTGGCCTATCGCAACCAGGAATTTCTCGACACCCCTGACGCCAGGGCATTGCGCATTTTGAGCGAATACCTCTATCCCCTTTCGCATTTCCGCAAGGAAAGGATCCGCGACACCATCGTTTTTTTTGGATCCGCGCGGACGTTTGAGAACGGAAAGTACGGCCACTATTACCGCGATGCCCGCGAGCTCGCGCGCCGGCTCACCGAGTGGTGCAACGGCCTCCATGAACACTCGCGCCGCTTCGTCATTTGCAGCGGCGGGGGACCCGGAATCATGGAAGCCGCCAACCGCGGCGCTCACGACGCCGGCGGAAAAACCATCGGCTTGAATATCGGATTGCCCTTTGAGCAGCGCCCCAATCCCTTCATCACCCCCTCCTTGGGATTCGAATTCCACTACTTTTTCATGCGTAAGTTCTGGTTCGCCTATCTGGCCAAGGCTTTGGTCGTTTTTCCGGGCGGCTACGGCACTCTCGACGAGCTTATGGAGATCCTCACTTTGGTGCAAACCCAAAAGCTTGAAAAGAAGATGGTCGTGATTCTCTACGGAACTTCCTTTTGGAAAGAAATTCTGAATTTCGACGCACTCGTGAAGTATGGCATGATCGCGGAAGAGGACTTGAGCCTGTTTGAATATGCCGACGACGTTGAAACCGCCTTCAGGCTGCTAGAGACGGGGCTAACGAAGTATTATTTGGAGCCGGACAAAGAATTGCCCGCCATCGCCCGTTCGAGGGTATGATAGGAAGCCGCAGGCTGAGTTGGCCTCTGTGCCGGAAATAGTCACGCGTGCGCGAATCTTTCAAGATCACCCTCGAATGGACCGGCCGGTTAGGGATCGTCTTCCTTGTCCTATTGATTTTGTTTGTGGCGCTGAGCTGGATCGCCCCCGCCGGATTCCGGCTGGCGATTGGCGTCGGGCTGCTGATTTCAGGCGTTTGGCTGATGGTGCGCCTGGCGCGGCGCGTGATGCGCCTCACGATTTGGCGCCTCCGCAACCGGCTGCTGGTGACCTATCTCTTCATCTCCATCGTTCCCATCATGCTGGTCGCCGCGTTGGCGATTCTCGGCGGCTACTCCTTGGTGAGCCAACTCGCCGTTTATCTCGTCACCAGCGAACTGGATCGCCGCATTGACGCTCTCGCCGGACTGGCCGACGCCATCGCGCGAACCGATCCGGAGAGCCGGCCCGCGGTGATGGAGCGCACCATCGACCTGTCCTATCGCAACAGCTACCCCGGCATTGAAGTTCTGCTGCGCGAGGCGGGCGGCCGTCAGATTCGTTATCCCGAAGGCGCCGCCGCGCCCGCCCCTCTCCCCGGCTGGCAGCCCACCAAAGGCGTACTGGCGCGCGACGGCCGCTTCTATCTGTGGAGCTACTGCAAAACTTCCTCCGGCGACATCACGATTACGGCTCCTGTCACCCAGCAACTCCTCGATGGATTAGTTCCAAACTTGGGTCTGGTGGATGCGGGAGCGACGCCGAACGGACCGGTTGCCAGAGTAGAGCAAGCCCGCGATTTCACCGCCGCCGGCGCGCTCCCGCCCGCCGCCAACCGCTTAGACGCCGACGTCGTCTGGTTCGCGACCCTCCCTTCCGCCGATTGGAGCCATCCCGGCAAAGGGGGAGATGGCTTTTTTATTGCAGTTCGCTCGCGCGTCTCCGCGGTCTTGGCCGCGGTGTTCAACCGCACCGCCGACGTCGCTCAAAGCACCTTGAAATCCCTGCTGATCGCCGGTTTCATCGTCTTCGTCATCGTCGAGATCGTCTCCTGGATCATTGGCATTTCCATGACCCGCACCATTACCGAGGCGGTTCACCGCCTCTACGAAGGCACGCAGAAAGCCATCGAAGGAGATTTCTCGCACCGCATCGAGGTGCGGGGAAACGATCAGCTTGCCGAATTGAGCCGCTCCTTCAATCGCATGACCGAGAACATCGAGCGGCTCCTGGTGGTGGCCAAGGAGAAAGAGCGGCTCCAGTCCGAAATTGAGATCGCGCGCGAGGTGCAAAACCAGCTCTTCCCCAAGGAAGCGCCGGAGCTGCCCACGCTGCGCGTTCGAGCCGTGTGCCGCCCCGCGCGGCTGGTTTCCGGCGACTATTACGACTACGAAGCCATTGGCCCGGGAACCGTAGCCCTGGCCATCGCCGACGTCGCTGGCAAAGGGATTTCGGCCGCACTGTTGATGGCCGCCTTGCAAAGCTCGCTGCGGACGCAGTTGGAGGCCGTGCGCGAGCGGCAAAGCGCCGGCGCCGCTCTCTCCCAATCCGGAGTCTCCTCCGGCCTGGCCGCCCCTGCTAGCTTATCCACATCGCGGCTGGTCTCGAATTTGAACCGGCAGCTCCACGCCACCACGTCTTCCGAAAAGTACGCCACTTTCTGCCTTGGCGTCTACGACGAACCGGCCTCCCGTTTCACCTACACCAACGCAGGCCATCTCCCGCCCTTGCTGGTGCGAGGGGGCGAGGTAACCCGCCTCAATGTGAACGGCACCGTCGTCGGGGCCTTCTCCTTCGCGCAGTACGATGAAAGCCATCTCGCTCTTCAGTCCGGCGACTTGCTGGTCTGCTACACCGACGGCGTCACCGAGCCGGAAAACCCTTACGGAGAGATGTTCGGCGAGCATCGCCTTATTTCTCTGCTGGAGCAAAACGCCCATCATCAGCAGGACCGGATCATTGAGATTGTCATGGACAGCGTGCGGCAGTGGACCGCCTCCGACGAACTCCAGGACGATATGACCCTCCTGCTGGCGCGCCGCCTGTAACCTACCGCCAGGCCTGTATTTCGCCGCCGGCAACCCTTGCCGCCCCGGCGCGTCCAATAAGTAGGTGATTTATGAAAGAGTTCCTAGGTAACACGCGGGTATTGCGGGCGTCCGCCGCGGTAATTCTTTCGGCGGCGCTAGCGTTCGCCGCTCCGAATGTGAATCCGAACGCCACGCCTGTCCCCGGAACCGTGAATTACACCGAAGGACAGGTCAGTTTGAATGGACAATCGCTAGAGGGCCAACCCGCAGGAAACGTGGTTCAGCCCGGCCAAACTCTCACCACAGCGAATGGTAAAGCGGAAATTCTGCTTACTCCCGGAGTTTTTCTCCGCTTGGGTGACAACAGCCAGGCCCGCATGCTGATGAACGGTCTGGCGGACGTGGAGGTCGCGCTCGATAGAGGCCAAGCCACCGTCGAGGCCGATTATTGGCCGAAAGAGACTCGCCTCAAAATCGCGCAAGGCACGGCGGTCACAGACATTCTTAAGCGCGGCTTCTACGTGTTGAACGCCCAATCGCCTTTTGTGCAGGTCTATAAAGGCAAGGCCAGCGTTGCTCTGAATGATCGGATGGTAAGCGCTGGCGACGGCCGCGAAGTGATGGAAACGCCGTCCGGGCTGCCGAAGTCGCAGGATTTCAATAAGAACGCGGTGGACCAAACGGCTCTTGTGCGTTGGAGCCGACTACGGTCTCAATACGAGGCCCAGGCAAATCTGGAGACCGCTCGAACGGTTGTGATCAACAACGGTTGGTACGGCCCGGGATGGTACTGGGATCCATATTGGGCATTTTGGGCTTTTCTGCCGCCGTACGGCGTTGTGTACAATCCGTTCGGCTTCGGTTTTTACTCGCCAGTATACTTCGGCTTCTATGGCGGCCCGCGCTTCTACGGTCATGGCTTCTACCGTGGAGGCTTTCCGCGCGGCGCTGCGGTTGTACGTGGTGGACTTTCGCCGTCCGCCGGATTCCGCGGCGGTCGCCGGTAGTGCCGTGGAGCAAGGCCGCAGCCTGCAACAGACCTCAGTCCGCTGCGGCCGATAGCTAACGCACCGTAAACGGTTCCGAGGCTTCCGTCCTTTCCCAAATGAGCGAGAGCCGGCCTTGGCTCGCGCTTGTTTGGGCGAGGCGGATCGTGAAGGTCTCCACCGGCGCAGCCAGCGCTTTCAGGTCCATCTTGACCCTTCCAAAATCGTTGTTGCTCCGATAATCCAGGTGAAACTGCCCAATCTCTTTGTTGATGATCAATATCCATTCCCTTTCGGTGGGAAGCGTCCAGATGCTGTAGCTCCCCTTGGGTATCTTGAGGCCGCCCATATCGAGGTCGGCCTCCGTATCGATTTGCGTGGCGTAATTGGCCCCGGTGCACCATACGACGCCGTAAGGAACCAGTCCGCCCATGATCTTGCGGCCGTGCATGGAAGGCGCGTAATAGGAGATGTGGATCTTTTTCCCGGCGATAATAGTGGATGTCTCCGCAGGAGGGCTCGTATAGCCCTGCGCCGACACAGTCGCAGACGACGCGGCCGCAATCACGCATAACAGAAGGAGGCTAAAGCAGCGCATAAGAAGCTCCAGAAACATGTTACAGGAAACCCTTCAGAGCCGCGTCCGCGAGGCAAGGGTCCCTTTCTGGCTTTATGAGGGAATGCGATCCCAGCCGAGCGCCGCCATCCGCTCGGCATTGGCCGAAAACACAAGCTGAAAACTACCGGGTTCGTCAGGAGGTTCCGGAGATTTTCCCGGCGCCGGAGCCACTAGAGCCAGATATTTAAGCACGGTATAAATATCGCCTTCCTCGGGCACGGAGATATCGCAGTCCTGCGTGCGGAACCGCAAGCCAATGCCCTTTTCACTGAGCCGGTAAGCGAGGAATGCGCAACGCTCAACCGCACTCTCAAACCAGTCCGATTCGGTAGTGTCGAGATCCAGGTAGATGACGGCTCGCTGGTCTCGATCGCGCGCGAATTCCCGAACCTGCAAGACTCCCGTGTGAGCTGTCGCTTTCCAGTCCACATGGTGAGCGTTTTCAAAGGCTTCGTAAGGCCGGATGCGGTAGAAGTCGTGGCCGCGTCCGCGCTGCCGTGCCTCAATTTCTCCGGCAACGGAATCCAGCAGGTCCTGAAAGCCAGGCTGCGGATCCAGACAAGGATAGATGATGATCTCGTGCCGCAATGTGACCATTTCGCGGCGTTCCGTAAAGCCAAAAGGGAAGCGCGTGGAGAATTGAAAACTGCGCTCGCTTTGCGCTCCGCGGTGGGGAAAATAGAGTTGCACGGATTCCTGCAGCGTCGCGCCGCCGGGAATCGCCGGAAAATACAGAATGGAATCGAATCCGCTTTCGGCCGCGCCCGCCAGATGAATGCTGAACGAAGCAATCCATCCCTTCAGGTTTCTTACGCGGATCACCGCGTGCGTTTTCCGCCGCGCCGAGATATGCTCCGGCAGAATCAAATCCAACTCCAGTCCAGCCAGCCCGAGCCTGCTCACGAAACCCGAAATCAGGAACGTGGAGAACATCACGGCCAGAATCAGGATAAGTATGTTATTGGCCGAAAAGAAGGCTGCAAACGCTACGGCCACCAGCGCGGCGGCATAACCCCATCCCGCTCGCGTTACAAGCTGGCGGCCTTGAAACAGCGAGAGCCGCAACTCGCGAAGCAGGTTGAGAAACCGGATCACGATTTCCCAACCAGCCGCTCGTCCGCCTTGCGGGAGTGCGCTACTCGGCCCAGGGCGTTCACCAATCTGCGGAAGGGAATTTGATTGAGATCGTCGAAGGAGATCCATTCTCCATCCCGCCAGCTCGATCCACGCCAGCGCGTCAAAATCGCAAGGTGTTCCAGGTCGGGTTCGCCCGCCGGCGCGAGCCCGCCGGTCAACTCGCGCAAACGCCGATCCAGCGACGATCCCGCCGAGGCGTTTTCCGAAAGGCTCACTCGCCGCGGTTCCTGCCAGCGCCCTCCCAGAAAGAACCATAACTCAATCGCTTCCGGTTCGGCCGAAGGCATCACCGCGACGCCATGAAGCCGGTCGAGTGGCCGCGCCAAATCCCCGCACAGCGCCTGCACTTCGCCTATCCGCGTCAGCCGCTGATGCCAGCGATCTGCCTCCTCGAACTGCATTTCGGCGCTCATCCGGTCGCGCGCCGCTTCGGCGGCTTCTTTAAGCGATGCTCCGCCGGTCTTTAAGAATCGCTCCAGCCGCCCGGCCTCGGCCCGGTATTCCGAAGCGGAAACGGCTTGCTGGCACGGCCGCAAACAACGGTTCATTTCGCCGTAAATGCAGCCCGGATGCGCAGGCGAGGGCGCCAGGTTCTCTTCGCAGCGGCGGACTTGGAACAGATCCAGAACGCCGGCCTCAAAGCGTTCCGCCGCGGCGCGGCTGGAGAATGGCCCGTAGGAGAGGCCGCGGCCCAGCCGGGAGGTGATCATCGTTCGGGGGAACGGATTATCCAGCGTCAGGCGCAGGAATGCCGGCGGGCGCAACCGCGTAAGGCGCGGCCAATCCTCCGGAAAATGCTTCCGCGCAAGCTCCAGATGGATCAGCGCCGATTCAAGCTGTGATCCCGTGAGCCAATACTCGACTCGCTCCGCCACGGCGCGCAGACTCAGTACGCGCGAAATGCGCTCGCGGTCCGAGACCAGCCGCGTCAGCCGGCGCCGCAGTAATGCGGTGCGGGCCAGATAGGGCTTTCCCTCCACGGCCCACAGCAGAAAAACCGCGGGACGATCGGGAACATCGCCGAAATCGGAGAACGCGGCCTTCGCCGGAGGGCGCATTGGTCAATTCGATTGTACGGCGCCGCTTTCGGACGCCAGCGCTTTGTCGATCGTCGTAACATCCACCAATCCGGAGCATCCATACAAAAGCGGGATTGCTTTGGCGTCGGGAAGCCTGCGCCGGAGTTCGGCCACTCTCTCCGTACCTGCCCGATAAGCGGGAAGATACATGCGCCCGAGCAGAGGATGGCGCGCCCACGCCCCCGATAGCTTGTCGGCCCGCTCCTCCGAAACCAGAAATTCCGTGCGCAATGCATGCGCCACCGCCGGCTTGGAAAGGCCCTCTTCCCAGGTCAAATACGACGCCTGGTTTTTGGCGTCGTCCTGAAGAAGCGCCAGCAAAACTCCAATCTCCAGATCGGGATCCGCCAATGCATCGGCCTCCGTCACGCCGTGAGCGATTAAAATCGCGTTGTTGGCGATTCCTTCAAACAAAGCGGCGGCTCGAGTATTCATCGTCAGCACCGATGCCTCGAATCCCACCAGGTTGCGCCAGTACAGATTTTGCAAATAGGAGAAAGTGGTGACGTGCCCCGGGACCACTTCGTGGCTGACGAGCTGAAGAAACTCCGGCACGGAAATTTCCAACGACGCGTTGATCTCGTATGTTGCTTCGTATTCGGGCGAGCCATTGGCGCGCCGCGCGCGCCCCAGATAATTCATCGACCCCGAGAACCACGCGTCCTCGATCGGCAGGAACCGGATGTTCGCCCGCGGGACTCCGGACAGCGGCGGGGGAAGATAACGGGCGACATTGCGCTCGCTGAGTTGATCGAAATAGGCGATGACCGCGGCCCCAAGAGTCCGGATGGAAGCCATAGGAATCAAATGCCGCCTTCTCCATTCATCCACAGATGTGGCTCCCACCTTTCCCAGCAACTCCTCCACGCGCTCGCGCTTCGATTGCGGGTCGGAACGGCTGGGCGTCCGTCCCGTTGACGCGAGCACGCAACGTTCATAAGAGGGAGCTTGTCCTCTACCAACCGCCTCCATTGCCAAATCCCACATCACCTCGAAGCATTCGGCAAGCCCGGCGACGTAATCGCCCCGCAGTCCCCCGAACGCTTGCGCCTGGCTTTTCAATCCCTCGATCGCCGCGGGAATGTCCACGACAGCAAGGTATGCCTGGATCGCTTCGCGATCGGGCTGCTTCGCCGAAACGCCCCCGGTTTCCCGAAGCCGGGCCGCCGCGGGATCGCTGTAAGCGCGCGGCAGCGGCTCATCGGAAAACCAGGAGTCGGCGATGAAGCGTCCCATTCCCGACGGACACATCACGTCGCCGCCCCAGAGCGTGTCGATTCCTAAAATTGCGTTGCCTAAGAGCTCCTGGTAGCCGCCGTTCATATCTCCTAAGTTACAGCCGCACAATCAGAAACGCGAGACGCCCGCTCCTGGCAAGGCGCTTGCACCGCTTTGTAAGGGAGGTTCTATTTATGCCGGGAACTTTGCCGCCGCTGGTGGATAAACCTCGCCTGGACGCGACATTGCGTCTGGACGCCCCATTGGATGCCGCTTGGATAGAGAGGCTTTGCATGGTTCGGGGCCTTTGTTTCACCATGCTTTTGCCTCCTTATCGCCCCGCCGCGCAATCGGCGCCGGAATCGGTTCCGCTGAAACACTTGATCCGAGTCGCAGAAGAACTGGCTGTGGCGTCGAAATTGGGTCAGGACGCGCTGGCTCTGCTTGAGCCGCTGCACGAATTGGCGGAAGACCGCCGATTTATGGAAGGCGGAAAAGGGCTGGCGCTTTTCCGCGCGCGCGGCTTCACCGCCGGCTGCCGCGTGAGCGGCCAGCCGGGTGAAAAAGCGATTCTTGCGCTGCATCCGTTCATTCGCCCTCTTCTGCTTGAAGCGTTCGCGCCGCGCGAGGTCTTCGCTTTAGGCATCAGCCGCAAGCATGTCCGGTTATTCCGCTGCGCCGGCGGCAGATGCGAGGAACAGGAACTCCCGCCTGGCGTGCCTAAGAATTTTGCCGAAGCGTTCGACTTCGACCAACCCGACCACGATCTCCAGAACCGTTCCGCCTCTGGCGCCTCCACCGGGACCGGATTTGTCAAGTTTGGAACGCTGTCGGATCGCGAAGCAGCGCCGGAATATTTACACCACTATTTCTCGCGCATCGACCGGGGACTACGTCCCTTGGCGAAGAATACGCCCGTTTTCCTGATGGGCGTGGCCGAAGATCTCGCAGCGTTTCGCAAGGCGGCCCATCATTTGAACTTATTGCAAGCGGCATCTGAAGGAAGCTCCGAATTTCGCGACGCGGAAACCGTAGCTGGCCTGGCCTATGCCGCGGTTCTGGCGTCGCATCGCCAACGGGCCGAATCCGCATTCCGCGAATTTCTCGAAATGCCGGACCGCACAAGGACGTTGGTTGGCGGCTCCAGAATCCTCGCAGCCGCCGAACAGGGCCGCCTCCATCGGCTTTTCATCGCGGAGGAGGGCGAGGTTCACGCCATGCAAACCTCACATCGCCAGGACTTGATGCAAGGCGAGGACGTGCTGAACGCAATGGCAGTCGAGACGATTCGCAGAGGCGGCCAGGTCTTCGTTCTGCCTCAAGCCACGATGGGCCAAGCCGCCCCGGCCGCAGCGATTTTGAGATATTGACCGGTTTACTTCATCTCCGCCGCCAACACCTCGACGGCCTTCTCGATCTGCCGGTCGTGACCGGCGAGAAAGTCCGCGGGCGTATTGTCGGCGTATACGTCAGGAGGAACGCCGTAATTTTCTAAGTCGCGGCCGTCCGCTGAAAACACGCCGAATTGAGGCGTGCGGAGCTGCGATCCGTCCAAGAGCCGGTAAGAGTCAGTTCCGATCACGGCGCCGTAGGTTGGCACGCCGATCACCTTACCAAGCCCGAGTGCGCGGAAGCCCTCCGGGAACATCTCGGCGTCGCTCGCCGAACGCTCGTTTTGCAAAACCACCATCGGTCCGAAATAGGCTTCGCTGGGGCGAGGCACATCCACGGAATCGCGCCCGCGCGTGATCTGGTATTTCTTGCGCTGATTCAAAATTTGGAGCAGTTCCTGATCGATGCCGCCGCCGCTGTTGAAGCGCTCGTCGATGATGAGCGCCTTTTTGTCTTGATTTTCGAGAAGATCGCGCTGGAATTTTCTTAACGCCGCCGCGTTCATCTCGCGAATATGGAGGTAGCCAATCTCGCCGTGGGACAACTTATCTACCATGGCCTTCCGCTGATCCACCCACCGGTCGTACTCCAGGTTGTCCTGCTGCGCTTGGCTGATCGGGTCCAAGCTAAGGTTCCATGCTCCGTCCATCTCCGGTTTTGAATTCACGGTGAATTCGAATTTGCGGCCCGGGAGCTCATTGAAATATTGCCAGTAGTTCTCGCCGCTTTTCAGATCCTTGCCGTTTACGCTCAAGATATAGTCGCCTGCCTGCAACTTCACGTAGTCGTGATCGGCGGGGCCTTTGCGGTAGATATAAGAAACCTTGAAATAACCCGTTGAATCAGGCTCCATTTCGAAGCCGGGATAGCGGGTCTGCACGCGCTCCGGAGGTTGCTGCCCGGGAAGCAATCCTCCGCCGCTAATGCCGGTGTGCGAGGAATTGAGCTTGCCGATCATCATCATGATGACGTTATGCAACTCATCCACATCGGCAACGTTAGGCAGCAAGGTTTGGTAAATATCTTTCTGGGCTTCCCAATTCACGCCGTGCATGCCCGCGTCATAGTAGCGGTATTTCATGGTGCGCCAAGCTTCTTCAAAAACCTGCCTGCGCTCGGCGGCCTGGTCGATCTCCATCCGGACGGTGAATGGGACGCGCCGGGCCGTGGGCCCGTTCGCGGCGGCGGCGCCCTGCCCAGCGCCTCCTCGCCCGCCTCGTCCGCCAATGTTATTCTCGGCATTCGCTTCGCCCACCCCGCCTCCACCCGAAGGAGCGGGAGGAATATTGGCGGTGTAGAGGCTGCCGCGCTCAAGGAAATAAAGGCTGCGGCCGTCCTTGGACCACTGCGGCTGTCCCGATCCGCCCCGGAATCCGCCGCGCCCGGCGCCGTCCTCGCCATTCGCATTAACCTGAACCCGCATAAGTCGCGAGCCGTCGTCTACTACGGTGTAAACCGATCCGCCTGAAACCAGCGCGTAGATGCGGCTGTCGGGCGAGGGATTCACGCTGCTCACCGAACCGGCCACTCGCACCACCTGCTTGATGCGGCGGTCCAGGCCGTCCCAATCGATTTTCACTTCCACGCCGCCCTCCGCGCTGCGCGCGCCGCCGCCGCGCCCGAAGCCATTACGCCCGCCTCCGCGACCGTTCCCGCCGCCTGAGGAGGCGGTTTCCGGCGGCGCGTTCGCTTGCGCCTCGGTGTCGATATCGCGGTCGTCCGGATTCTTTTCGACGGGCTGGAGCGGAGCGGCGTAGAGCTGCATCGGAACATCGCTCAAAGAAGCCATGGAGGGAGCGCCGACGCCTCCCAGAAACAGAAGCGTCTTTCCGTCCGGAGTCCATTTGGCGTCTGTCGCGATCAAAATGTCCTCACCGCCGATCAAATGCTCGTCGCCAGTGGCAAGCTCCTTGACATATACGCGGCTGCGTCCGGCCGCATCGTCTTTGGCGTAAGAAACCCATTTTCCGTCCGGAGAAAATTGCGCCGAATCGATATCGCCCTTTGAATTGCTGGCAAGAATCTCCATCGCGCCAGTTTCCACATTCAATAAACGGAGCTTGTGATCGGAGCCAAACACAAGCAAGGATTTCGAATCCGGTGACCACGCCGGAGGGCCTTTCTCCGAATCGATATCCGTAAGCTGTTTAAGATGGCGGCCGAGTTCGTCGGCGATCCAAATCTCTTCGCGGCCGCTCCGGTCCGAAATGAAGGCGATCCATTTCCCGTCAGGCGACCACCTCGGATCTTCCTCGCGCCAGGGGCTTTCGGTCACGCGCTGCACTTCTCCTCGATCCGTGGCGATGGTGAAAATTTCTCCGTGTACGGCAATCGCCGCGCGCTTGGTGGAAGGCGAAAGATTGAAGCTGTCGGCTTCGTTGGAAATGCCGACCAGGGCCACCTCGTTTTCCTTCACGTCGGACTTGATATCGATTCGGATCTCCGAACTCTTGCCGCTCGCCAAGTCCAGTTTCCACAGCCCAAAATTGTCTTCATAAACGATGGTTTTGCCGTCCGCGGACATGCTGGGAAAAAACAGGTTGCCATCGGCGTGATGCGTCACCTGGACAGGCTTTCCGCCTTTTTCAGGAATTTTCCAAATGTTATTAACGCTTTTCATTACCTCCGGGCTGCCGAATTTGATATTTTTCTCATTGGGCAGCTCATCGGCGACGTAATAAATTTCGCCATCATGGCCATACATGGGCCACAGATAATTCCCTTTGTAGTCGTCGTCGCCGAGCTTGGTGAACTTCTTCGCCCCCATGTCCATCAGCCAAAGATCGGCCGCGTAACTGCCGCGGTAATGCTGGCGCGACCAGACGCTGGGATGACGCGTAAACGCAAGGCGGGAGCCATCCGGCGAAAAACTTCCCCATGCGCCCCAGTCTGTGTCTATGGCGCGCTCGAGCCCTCCGCTTGCCGCCACCTCGAACAACGTCGAGACGGTCGGAAAGGCGCCCCTCCCACGGCTCGAAAAAAAGACGATGTCACGGCCGTCGGGAGTCCAACCTACCACAATGTCGTCCGCCGAGTGAAACGTGAGCTGCCGCGGCTTGCCCCCGGCGGCGGGGATTACATAGACGTCATAGTTGCCGGCTCGATTGGAGGAAAAGGCGATAAAATTTCCATCCGGCGAAAAACGGGGATAGATGTCGCGCGCGTGATTGTCGGTGAGCCGCTCGACGCCAGAACCGTTTTCATTGGCAATCCAAACGTCGCCTAAATAACTGAATGCGACTTTTCCTTTGGAGTACGTAGGGTAGCGCAGCAGCTTGGCCTGAGCGTGCAAGAGCGCGGAAGACAGGATAAAAGCGGCCAGGAGCGCTTTTCGGATCATCCAGGGACCTCCAGAAGATAGTTTAGACGGGTTGCCGAGAGAATGGGTTGATCCGGCGGCGACGGCCTCAAACAGCCAGCGCCTTGCCGCGCGTTTCGGGAAGAAGAAACGCCGCGACCGCCATCACGGCGTATGCGATTCCGGCGAAGAGGCCAATCGCGTGGCCCAGCGGCATTCTAGCCGAAAGGAAGCCCACCAGCGCTGGAAATAACGCGCCCAAAGCGCGGCCCACGTTGTAGGTAAATCCTTGTCCGACGCCGCGCACGCGCGTGGGAAATTGCTCGGTATAAAAGGGGCCCATGGCGCTGAAGACGCCGGAAGCGAAGAAGCCGAGCGGAAAGCCCAAAAACAGCATAGCCCGGTTATCAAGCGGGACCGTGGTGTAAATTACGGCGATTGCGCCCGCCCCAACGGCGTAGACCAAAAACGTGAGCCGGCGGCCGATTCGATCGGCGAGGAGCCCGCCCGCGACATACCCGCAAAATGCGCCGGATATCAGCACGGCAAGGTAACCGGTAGAGTCGAGCACGGAAAGGCCACGGTCTGCGCGCAGAAAAGACGGCAGCCAGGTGGTAATGGCGAAATACCCGCCCTGGGCGCCGGTTCCCATCAGCCCTCCGATCACGGTGATGCGAAGCAATCCGGGACGGAAGATCTCAAGAAACGACGGCCGATCTCCGCGTGCCGCCAGACGCGCTTTGGTTTCTAGATAGACCAGCGGCTCCTCGACGTTCCGCCGCACCCAAAACACCAGCAGCGCCGGAGCGATTCCGGTGAAGAACAAGGCGCGCCAAGCCAATGCCGGAGGGAACACCGAAAAAAAACAGCCGGAAAGCAGCGCCGCAGCGCCCCATCCCACGGCCCACCCGGCTTGCATGAACCCCAGGGCTTTACCACGGTGTTCCGGGCGTATGGTCTCGCCCAGCAGCACGGCGCCCGCGGCCCATTCTCCACCGAAGCCCAAGCCTAGCAGCGCGCGGGCCGCGAAGAGCTGTCCGTAGTTCCGAGCAAGTCCCGACACGAAACTGAAGACCGCGAACCACAGAATGGCAAGCTGGAGCGTGCGCACCCGTCCGGTCCGGTCCGCCACCCATCCCGCCAGCCATCCTCCGACGGCGGAAACCAGCAGAGCCGCGGTGCTCAGCGTTCCCGCTTGGGCTCGGGTAAGGCCCCAGACGGTCAGCAGCGCCGGAATGACGAAGCTGTAAAGCTGGACGTCCATACCATCCAGCGCCCATCCGCCGATGCAAGCCGCACACGCCTTCTTTTCCCGGGGCGCGAGTTGAGTGAACCAGTTGCGCCGTCTTGCTTGCGAGGCTGCGACTTGGGCCGGCTGCACTGCCCATCGATTGTCGCATAACCGCTTTTAGCTATCGAAGCAAGACAATGTGCTGGCCGCGAGGCAGAACGAGGACATTGCCGTCCGTGGGCGGATGGGCGTCGACTCCGTCGATTTCGACGCCTTGCGGCGCGCGTTCCAGGATGGCCAAGGCGCGGCCGCTGCTGCGATAGGCAAGCTGGATCGAATCCGTGGAAACGGAGGCGGAAGTCAATTCTCCATTGAAATCGAGCAGGAGTAAGGGAGGCGGGTTCGGCGCGGCTTCCAAGGTGTGAGTTCCGGCGGGAATCCATACGGTATCGCCGTTCGCCACCGGCCAAAGGCGGCCATCCA
This sequence comes from Bryobacteraceae bacterium, assembly GCA_035293905.1. GTDB lineage: Bacteria > Acidobacteriota > Terriglobia > Bryobacterales > Bryobacteraceae > Palsa-187. The sequence goes on along the minus strand of DATGLY010000088.1, from coordinate 40,027 downwards.
CCCGCGCGGGGCCGCCCCAACGAACGCCCGCTCCGCGCAAGGCGTGAACGGTGAGCTTGCCGCCTTGAAATTGGGCCTGATCGACCGTGGAAGCAGCGGCGGGCAGCAACGGCCAATCGATCTTCGCAATCGAGTTTTCGAAGTATAAAGCCACGCGCGGAAAGGCCGCGGAAGCCTGGTGGACAAGCTCGAACAGTTCCGTTCCCGTTTGTTGTTTCGTAGGGTAAACATCTTGGTAGCGCTCGACCACGTTGATGTCGATGGCAAGCTTGTTTTGCCGCGGAGTTAGTTCACGGTAGCGCGCCGCGATTTGAGGGTAGCGCTGAGGACCGAGATTCCAGATGGTAGCCGGATCCTCGATCAGGAAGGTGAAATCGTGCTTGTTGAGCAAGGGAAGCAGGCGCGAAGCATCGGCGCCGATCTTTTCGCGCATGCTCGAATCGAAGCGGTCATCAACGTGAGTCAGCACGAGATCCAGATGCGGCTTGGATTGGCGAACCCGCTCGATCTCCTCGATCCAAGCTTGCTGCCAGCGAGCGGCGAGGGCGGCGCGGAAATCGAGGAACTGCTTCAATCCGGGCGAGTTATTTTTCCAATAGAGCGGCGAATCGATTTTGAAGAGATCGGCCGGATCGAAACCCTGCGCTCGAAAAAACGAACCCCGGACGTCGGCGTTCATGGGCGTGAAGCGAGCGGGATTGGCGGCGCCTTCGAGCGACTCGAAATAGAGCTCGGCGAGATTGGCGCCGTCCCAATCGAAGCGGCCGAGCAGCCCGCGCACGCCTTCCGCGACCGCCGCGAAAGCCTCGGGGTTGTGGAGATTCATCAGCTTCCGCCAATCCAACTGCGCGTCCTGAAGCAGAGCCGTCTTTTCACGCCATTCCGGATGCTGGTCCCAGAATTTTTCGCTTACGTGGGGCAGCTCAAACCACGCATAAACTAGGATCGCGTTCCGATGGCACGCCTCGATCAGGCGGCGAAGATAGCCGTCTGAGGCGGGATCGGATTCCCAGTAGTGCCAGGCCGCCACCTGGAGCGCCGCAATCCCGGAGGCGCGCCATTTCGGCGCGAGATAATCCGGATCGGCGCGCAGGCGGTAGGAGGAATCGAAAAACGCCCACAGATCGCGAGCACGAAAGGGCGGATCTAGGCCCAGTTCCGCGAGAGCCTGCGGCAGATAAGGAAAGCGCTCATAGCCGCGGGTTCCCGGCGGCGCGGCGATCCACAAAACCGCGCCCCCGCCGCGTTTGAATCCGGCCATCAGAGGCGCTCGCAGCCAGCGCTCGCGGGCGAAGACGCGCGCTTGTTCGGGGATTTCGAAAACAGGCAGATCGGCTGATTCCTCCCAAACGATTTTGAGCCCTGGCGCCCGAAGATCTTCGATGCCGCGGACGGCGACCCGGTTGGCAGTGGGACGAAATCCGAGAGAGGCAGCGAAGGGCGATTCGCCTTCCAGAATCAAAATTGCCTGCGGGTCGATTTGCGGAGCTTTGGCTCCGGCTCGCGCGACTACCACTCCGGCGCTTTCCACCGGTCCGGCGGTCAATCCAAGTGAGGAGAAAATCACGGGCCACGGGCCGGAATCCGCGCCGAGGACATGATAGTTGAGCGTAACTCCGGGGCATATCAGGGAGGACGCTAGAAGGGCGCTAACGAGTAATCGCATACCAGATGGCCACCCGCAACTCGTTGTAATTGGGACGGCGCGGATTGCCGTCGTTAATCAGATAAGCTCCGCGCAAGAGGCTGACAGAAACCATGGGCGACGCGGGCAGCGAATCGAAACGGAAGCGAAAGCCCGGACCGGATTCAACGAAATTCGCCCAATACTGGCGCTGCGCGTCGGCGGTGAGATTGGCGTTCCAGAGCGCTTGCAGGTGAAAGCCGCCGAAGCCTTCGGCGCCGCGCAAAGTATAGCCAAAGCGATTTTGCGAATACAGCAGCGAGTCGCTAGCGAAACGGCTCACGAAGACGCCGTCGATATTGCTCTCCTCGAAAACGCCATGCGAGCCGGAGGCGAGCAGATGGCCGAAGCCCGCGCCGTAGGAAACGCCTCCGCGATAGTCGGGCTTCATACGCGAGCGGTCCTGCGGCGTTTGACGGAAAAAAATAGATTCGCCCGCTTCAAACCATCCGGTGAGGTTATGAAAAGGGACGGTGGCAAGGCCCGCCGCCGCGATCGCGCTGCGGTCCGAGAGAAATTGCGGGCCAAATGCGGTTTGGACCGATCCGCGAAGGTCGCCGACCAAGCGCAGCGAGACATAAGGCCGGAGCGGAAGGAAGGCCAGCCGGGTTTCCGTCTTGATCTGAGCATAGCCAAAAGCATCGCGCCAACGCGTCGAATAAATGGGATAAGTCCACAAAGTCGTGGAGAAGCGCTTGAGGCCGGGCAGCAGATTTCGGTAGGCCTGGGAAGCCTCCGCGGAAACCGCCGGGTCCGGGCTCTGACGCGCCTGATCGAACCAGCGCAGCGCGTCTTGATCGTCTTTGACGATGTTGTAAGCCCAGCCAAGCTTCAGCATGACTTCATAATCCTGGGGGTCGTCTTCGTGAGCGATATGCAGATATTTGAGGGCGTCGCCCAGATAGCCCTTGTCCAGGCTCTTGATGCCGAGCTCTTTTGCATTGGGCGCGAGGGGCGCAGATTCTTGGCGCGTTCTCAGAGCCGGCGCCGCGGCGGCCTCCGCCGGTTTGCCCGAACTCACGTTGCGGAAATAGTCAACATCCTTCTGGAGCTGCGTGTTGGCGGGATCGAGCGCGAGCGCGTGCTCGAATTCGGAGAGGTAGGGATAGCGATCCGGCAGAAGCTCGCGTGCCTGCTCGGAGACGCGCGCCGAAGCCCCGCGCCAAGCCGCGATCAGCGCGGCGACGGAGTCTTCCTGGCGTCCCATCCCTTTCCAGACGCGGCCGAGATCAAGCAGCAGGTCGCGGCGGTCCGGACGCAGCCGCCAGGCGGTTTCGAAGTGTTCCGACGCCAGCGCAAGATCGTCACGTTGCTCGGCAAGACGGGCTAATTCTTCGTGCGCGCTGAAGTTGCCAGGGTCGAGCGCCGCGGCGTCGCTCCAGCGCGCAATGCCTTCCCGCAGCGGACGGTCGATGTTTTCAAAGGCTTCGGCCGCGGTAGAATTGCCGGCTTTGCTCAGCCGCTCAAAGATCCGGCGCGCCACGACTGGCTTCCTAGTTTCATAGCAGAGAAACGCGTATTCTAAGGCGATCTGGTCATTGGCGGGCTCCCACCGGAGCGCTTCCGCGAACTGATCGCGCGCGGCCTCGGTGTCTCCGGTCTTGAGGAGCGTATAGGCGAGATCTTCACGAATGGCCGGACGATCCGGAGCGAGCGTCGCGGCTAGCCGGAAACCGTCGATGGCTGCGTCGTAGTCTTTGGCCCGAAGGGCTTGGTAGGCGGCGGCCAGAGGAGCAAAGGCGGGGTCATCGCTCTGCGCCTTCAGCGCCGCCGTGGCTGCGATGGCCAGCACAAGTTTTTTGAGTAGGCTTCGCCGCCCCATATCGGAATAGTGGAGAGTGGGAGCAAATCATCTCACGGGATTAGCAGTTCAATCAGAGATATGGGGGCTGAATCGTCGACCGCCGGTCCGCCGATGACGGATAGGTCGCGGTGGGTAAGGTATCGGCGGACCGCGCCGGAACCCTGCACCGGCACGATCGCGGCGGGCTCGAGGCCAAGGCCGCGAAAGAAGGATTCTGCTCCGGTTTGGCGAGGAATGCCGAAAAGCCACGGCTCGCCCCAAGCGGCGTCGAAACGCTGCTCGGGCGAATTCGGGTTCTTTACGGCGCGGGCCACGTCGTCGTCATAAGCGAAATCCATCAGCAGCCGCGAACCGGGCGCCGATTGGGCGATAGCGCGGAGAACATTCAGCACCACGGGTTCGGCGTGGCGCATGCTGCCGCCTTCCCAAATGAAAAACGTCTTTTCGGAGGAGCGGAAGCCGGCCCGGCGGAGAACATCGCCGAGTTTTTCGTGGTCGATGTCGGCGGGCGCGTAGGTCAGGTTCGCAGGAGTGGCGCCGAAGATGTCGCGTACGCGGCGCTTCTTTAGCTCCTGGGTGGCGGGCGTATCGATTTCGATTACTTTAGATTTTTCAAGAAGCGCGCGGAAGCGATAGGGGCGCGAGTCCAGCCCGGCGCCCAGAATCACAACCTGCGCGATTCCGGCGCGAATGGACTCCTGCAAGCGGTCGTCGATAAAGCGGGTGCGGACGTCGTTCAATCGGATGAGCGGCAGATTATCCGGATCCAGCACGGAGATGCGCGGGTCCTGATCCACGGCGCGATTGATGGGATGACTGAAGATCAGCGCCAACTCGGAAGGGCTGAGGAACGGGCCGGCCAGCCAATCGGGATTCCGGGTGAAAGGATCGGGATCGTGCGAACCGACCGCGCGCGCCGCGGCGGCAACGATCGCCACGCGGGAGGGCTCGGCGGGGTCGAGCGCGCGCAGAGGAAGCGCCGGCAGAGCCGCCAAAATCAGCGCGGCCGATCGCCAAATGGCGTCCCCAGTCATCGCCTGTATAGTAACAAGGGATGCTGCCGGAAATTCGAAAAATCGTGGCGAAAATTCCGAAAGGCAGAGTCGCGACGTACGGGATGGTGGCGCGCGCGGCGGGCTACGAAGGAGCAGCAAGGCAGGTGGCTTGGGCGCTGCGCGGCGCGGAAGGAACGCTGCCATGGCATCGAGTGCTCGGAGCAGGCGGCCACATCCGGCTGCCGGGCGCGAGCGGCATGGAGCAAAGACTGAGGCTGGAAGCCGAAGGTGTCCAATTCAGCAACGGCAAAGTGCGCATGAAACAGCACGAATTCAAGTTTCGCGCGCGGTAAAATACAAGGCTTATGAAACAAATCTTGACCGTTTTGATTCTTGCGGGCGCAGCGATCGCGCAAACGCCGGCTCCGAAGGCCGCCTCCCCCGCGAAGGCCGCGCCGGCAAAGGCGAAGGCTGCCGCGCCGGACCTGCTGAATCCATCCACGCTGAAGGCCAGAGCGCCGGAAGTTTTCCGCACCAAGCTCGCGACCACCAAGGGCGACGTGATCCTGGAGATCAACCGGTCATGGGCGCCGATTGGCGCGGACCGGTTTTATAACTTGGTGCGCGCGGGTTTTTTCACCAACGTCACCTTCTTCCGCGTCGTGCCCCGATTCATCGTGCAGTTCGGCATCAGTCCGCGGCCCGATGTGGCCAAAGCCTGGTTCAGGGCCAATCTCGCGGATGATCCCGTGAAACAAAGCAACAAGCGCGGCACCATCACGTTCGCCACCGCCGGACCGAATACTCGGACTACGCAATTGTTCATCAACTACAGCGACAACGCAGGCCTGGATAGCCAGGGATTCTCGCCGTTCGGGCAAGTAGTCGAGGGGATGGATGTCGTCGACAAGATCTATGCGGGCTACGGCGAGCAGCCAGATCAGGGGCGCTTACAGTCCGAGGGCAAAGCATACACCGATAAGAATTTTCCAATGCTCGACAAAATTCTGAGCGCCACCGTTGTAGCGACGCCAGCGCCCGACAGCAAGGCTGCACCCGCGTCTGCCGGCAAGACTGCGCCTGGCGCGAAGAAGTAACTGAGGTCACCCGAATTAAAGTTCTGGCAATCTCAGCAAAGTTAGGCTAAGATGAAATCCTCCCCCGGCGCTCCGCCGATGGCCTCACCTGCTGATCTTGCATTTGAAAAGGGACTGCCTTCCAATCCAGACGCCGAACGATATGTGCTCGGTTCGATCTTGCTGAACGATTCCGCGTTCTTGCAGGCGTCCAGTGTCCTCGAGGCGGACGATTTCAGCCTCGAAAAACACCGGCGCATCTTCGCGCGCATGAAAGAGGTGTACGAGCGCGGCTCCCGGATCGACCGCATTACGCTGGCCGACGAGCTGATGAAGCAAGGTCAGCTTGAATCGGTCGGCGGGCTTTCCTATCTGATCTCGCTCGACGATGGGTTGCCGGAATTGGCGAATCTCGATGATTACATCCGGATCGTCAAGGACAAGTCCACGCTTCGGAAGCTGATCTTCAACGCGCAGAAAGTGATTCACGAAGCTTTGCTAGGCGAGCGCGAGCCGGACGAGATCCTTGCGTCGGCGGAAGAGAGCCTGCTGAAGCTGAGCGAGGGCCGTGCGCGCGACCAATTGAGCTCGCCCACGGCCATCGTGGAGCAGTTCCCCGGCGGCGTAGGCGCGTTTCTGGATCCCAGCCAGCGCGTCCGCGGATTGAGCACGGGATTCGCGAAGTTCGACGAAATGACGGGCGGGCTGAACGGCGGCGAATTAATTATTCTGGCGGCGCGGCCCTCGATGGGAAAGACCGCCCTGGCGCTGAACATCGCCCAGCATGTGGCGACTCATCCGCGCATGCGCAAACCAGTGGCGGTGTTTTCGCTGGAAATGTCTTCGGCAAGCCTGCTGACGCGTTTGGTGTGCGCGGCGGCGCGCGTGGATCAGCATAAATTCCGCGCCGGGTTCCTAAATCAAGAAGAGCGCCGGAAGCTGCAAGAAGCGCTGTTCGAGATCATGCAATCGCCGCTGTTTTTGGACGACACCGCGGGCGTGAACCTTATGGACGTTCACTCCAAGCTCCGGAGGCTGAAGAATGAGCATGGGCTGGCGCTGGTGGTGATCGACTACTTGCAACTGATGAGCGGCAGGGGGCGCGCGGAAAACCGCAACCAGGAGGTGAGCGCGATTTCGCGCGGACTGAAGCTGCTGGCGAAGGATTTGAACGTCCCGTTTCTGGTGCTTTCGCAGTTGAGCCGCGCTTCGGAAACGCGGCCGGGCGATCACAAGCCGCAGTTGAGCGACCTGCGCGATTCCGGCTCCATTGAGCAGGATGCGGACCTCGTGGCGTTCATCTATCGCGAGGAAGTCTACAAGCGCGACCGCGAGGACCTGAAGGGTCTAGCGGACCTGATCGTCGCCAAGCAGCGCAACGGCCCGATTGGCGTGGTGCCGCTGAGGTTCTTGGGGCAGTTCACGCGGTTCGAGAATCGGGCGGAGGACTTGGCGGATATTCCGGTAGAAGAGTGAGCGCTACCCTCGCTTCGTCTTCACCACGACCGGCGTTCCTTCAAATCCGAATTTTTCTCGAAGCCGATTGATCAAATAGCGTTCCGCCGAGAAGTGAAGCTTCTTGGGCCGATCCGTGAAAGCGACGAAGGTCGGCGGCCGGATGGAGGCTTGCGTTAAATACAGGATCTTGGGTTCGTACTCCCAGCGCAGCGTCTCTACAAACCGATTCAGCTCGCCCGTGCCGATGCGATGGGACGCGGCGCGATGGACCTTGCGGATTAACGGAAATAACGTCCGAGTTCCTTGCCTCTTCAGGGCCGAAAGGAAAACGACGGGCGCATAATCAAGAAATTTCAGGCGGTCGCGGATGGTTTCAAGGAATTTGCGCTTGCTCGGCTCTCGGGATGCATCCCACTTGTTTGCGCAAATGATCACGGCCCGGCCTTCTTCGTGGGCATAGCCGGCGATGGTGGCGTCCAAGGCGGCGACTCCTTCGCTTGCGTCCAAAACCATCAGCGCGACGCTGGCCATGCGCAGATGCCGGCGCGCCATCACCACGCTCAACTTTTCGGCCATCAATTTCGTTTTGCCCTTGCGGCGGATTCCCGCGGTGTCCACGAAGACGTATTGTGCGCCTTCGAACGTCACGGTCTCATCCACAGCGTCGCGCGTGGTGCCGGGGACAGGCGAAACGATGGCGCGCTCGGAGCCGGCCAGCGCGTTCAGCAGCGTCGATTTTCCGGCGTTCGGGCGGCCAATGATGGCGACCTTGATCGGCGCCGCCTGCGCCTGGGGAGCTTCCTCGGCGGGGGGAATTTCACGCGTGACGTGATCGAGCAGTGCAGCGAGTCCAAGCTGGTGCTCGGCGGAAACAGGGAAAAGATGCTCGAATCCGAGCTCGTGGAATCCGTGCGCGAGATCCGCGCGGCGGCTGCTATCGATCTTATTTACCGCTAGAGCCACGGGCTTTCCCAGCTTGCGCAGCATCGCCGCAAGCTCGCGATCGGCGGCGGAAATTTCGGCCCTGCCGTCGATCAGGAAAATGACGTGCGCGGCCGAGCCCAAGGCGACGCGAGCTTGTTTCAGGATTTGGCTCGGAATCAGCTCCGCGTCGTTAGGAATGATTCCGCCCGTGTCAATCAGCTCGAATTTGCGGCCGCGATGCATCGCTTGGCCATGGATGCGGTCGCGCGTAATGCCGGGCTCGTCGCCGACGATCGAGCGGCGCGTTCCCAGAATGGCGTTAAACAAAGTGGATTTTCCGACATTCGGGCGGCCAACGATGACGATGGATGGAAGGGACACGAGGGGCTATTTCGCGGCCCGTTCGCGCGCCAGCACAACCTGGTCGAAGTCATGCAGCAGATGCTCGCGGTGCGAATATGGACCTGGCCGGTAGGCGCGGGACTGAATCCCGGCTTGGGACATCTCCACAATGCGCCAATCCTGCCGATTGATCCGGTCCCAAAATTCGATGGCGTCGTCTGCGTAGAAATCCGGCTTGGCCATCTCGGCGGGGTGAAAGTAGAATTCGCACAGGATCTGCGTGCGGTCCACGGCTTTCGGCCAGAGGGTGTGGATCATCATGTAATCGGGGTTCAAGCTGAGCAGCAGATTCGGGTAGACGGCGTAATAGCAGACTTTTCGGCGCTCGTCCTCGTTCAGGCCGGGAAGGAAATCGCGACGCCTTTGGCCGGTGAAACTCATGGTTTCGGCGCCGTTGCGGAATCCCATCGCTCCTCCGATATAGCCGGATGCGGGAGGGTCGTTGTCGGCGCCGAGATAATCGGTGAGCCGGTTCAGCTCGGGATGAACCGACGGGCAGTGCAGGCATTCGCTGTAATTCAGGATGAAGAGCTTCCAGTTGGCGCTCAAATCGTAGACGATGCGGCGGTAAAGACGCAGCTCTTCCATGCGCCAAGGGGCGAATTTCCCTGGAAGATCGCCGAGTTGTTTTTCGAGCGGCTCTGGATTTTCGCCGAGATGAATGAAGATATGGCCATCCCAAAGAGCCGTGGCGGCGGAATGCAGCGGGTAATCCTCGCGCCGGAATCCTGCGCAAAGGGGGCCGTCCATGTGGGGCGCGCCGAGCAGACGGCCGTCGAGCGCGTAGGTCCAGTTGTGATACGGACATCGGATGCGAGAGCCAAAATTGCCTTCCGGCGCATCGCACAATCGGGCGCCGCGATGGCGGCACACGTCGAAGAACGCGCGGACCTGGCCGTCCGCATCGCGCAAGACGATGATATTTTCGCCCGCCACGGCGCGCACGAAATAATCGCCGGAGTTGGGAATCGTGTCCGCCCGGCCGGCGCAGACCCAGCTTTGGCAATAGAACGATTCCAATTCCCGTTGGAACACTTCCGGATCGGTGTAATACCGCGCAGGGAGGGTTTTGAAGTCGGAAGCCGCAGTCATGAGTTCGTTATCAGATTACCAAGTCGTTCCTGCCGCAAAGTTGCGGCGCGCCAGACGGGCGCCGCCGTCCCGGCCATAAAACAAAATCGCGCAAGCAAGCAGCCTTCCTGACAGTCAGGACGCTTCGGAAAGCAGGTTGCCGCGGCCCAGCAGCCACTGAGGATCGAACCGCCGTTTTACGGCCCGCATCGCTTCAATCGCGTCCGGCCGGTACTGGATCGAGAGCAAATGGGCTTTGCGCTTGCCCAATCCATGCTCGGCGCCCACCGTGCCGCCCATGGCCACGACGGGATAAGCCAAACCTTCCAGCACCGCCTTGGCGCGATCGAATTCCTGTTTGGTTGCCGGAAACGTATTGATGTGGACGTGCGCGTCGCCGATGTGGCCGTAGATTACATAGGGCAGCTTCAGATCGCCATCGAGAGTCTTGTGATAAAGCTGGACGATCTCGCGGCCGCGCTCGCGAGGCACGGCGTAATCGGTGCCGAGCTTCATGAAGCCGCCGCGGCGGATGCGCTCGTTGGCTCGCTCGCCCAAAGCGTGGCGGAAGCGGCGGAAGCGCTCGCGGTCGGCGGCCGAAGTCGCAAACCACGATTTGTCTTCCAGAGCACCCTTCATATCCAGATCGATTTCGCCTTCTTGCTCCACAATGAGCGCCGCCCGGTGCGGCTCCTCCATCATTTCGAGCGACCCCGGGTCCAGAAATTCCAGCATTCGGAGCCCTGGCGCGGGACGCCAGCGCTCCACCGCTTCGAGCGCCAAATCTTCCGATGGGAAGAACACCACGCCCATCATGATCTCTTTTGGCGCGGGCAGGAGTTGTAACTCCGCTTCGGTCACGATCGCCAGCGTCCCTTCGCTGCCGACGAACAGATCGACGAAGTCCATGCCGGGCGCGAGCGGATATCCGGCGGAATGCTTCGTGGTCTTGGGCAGCGGAATTCGCGGGACATCGAAATCGATCGCCATTCCGCGGCGATATTCGGCGATGCGGCCGTCCATCCCCACCACTCGCAGGGCAAGAACATGCCGCCGGGTGGCGCCATAGAGAAAGCTGCGCGAGCCGCTGGCGTTGGCCGCCAGGTTGCCGCCCAGAGAGGCGGTGTTTTCGGTGGGATCGGGTGCGTAGAACTGTCCGCTCGCGGCGGCAGCCGACTGAAGCTCCTTCAGCGCGATTCCCGCTCCCACGCGGGCCCGTCCGGGCTGAATCTCCAATCGGCGGAACTTCGCCATGGAAATTGCCCAGCCGCCTTGCGGCGAGGCCCCGCCGGTCAGTCCGGTGAGGGCGCCCATGACCGTCACCGGCTCGCGATCGGCCGAGGCGCGCTTCAAAATCTCCGCCAGCTCTTCCTCGTCGCGAGGAGAAAAAAGCTGCTTGGCATGACCCGGATAGCCGGAGACGTCGCGAATCTCCATATTGATAGACTAAGAGATTGCGCTCCACGAACTTCACTGCCCGGCCGCGGGTTTGCGCGGTCAGCTATCTCAACACGGTTCCCCTGATTTGGGGCTTGTTGCGCTCGCCCGACGAGGAGTTGCGCTCCCTGTTCGACCTCGAATTCGCGCTGCCTTCGGATTGTTCAGACCGGCTCGCCGCCGGGCAAGCAGACATCGGCATTGTGCCGGTGATCGAAATGGCGCGGCAGAAGCTCGAGTATTTCCGGGGGGCGGGGATCGCTTGCCATGGCCCCGTCCGCAGCATCTTATTGATCTCCAAAGTTCCATTCGGCAAGATCCGCACGCTTGCAACGGATGCCGGCTCGCGCAGTTCGGTGATGCTGGCGCGGGTGATTTTGGCGGAAAGGTTCGGCGCCGAGCCGAAGCTTTATACGCAGCCGGCGGATCTGGCGGCCATGCTCGCGCACGCCGACGCGGCGTTAATCATCGGCGATCCGGCGCTGCGCTTGGATCCTTCGACGTTGCCGTTGGAAGCGCTGGACCTGGGCGGGGAGTGGAACGCGATGACGGGCTTGCCTATGGTTTTTGCGGTTTGGGCCGGAAAAAAGGATGCCATGAAGCCGCGGTACGAGCGGGCCTTCAACGAATCCCTCCGTTACGGAATCGAGCATGCGTTGGAGATAGCCCGCGAGGAAGCGCCGCTGCGCGGAATCACCGAAGAACTGGCGGGGCAATATTTGACGCGGCACATTGTCTACGATTTGGGCGAGCGGGATTATGAAGGCATGAAAATGTATCTGGAATCCGCGCTGCGGCTGGAACGGGCAACGGTATGATGACGCGGAACGAGGCTCTCGATCTTTATCGCAGCGACGATCTGATCGGCTTGGGAATGGCCGCCGACCAGGTGCGCCGCAAGATCCATCCCCACGGAATCGCCACCTACATCATCGACCGCAATATCAACTACACCAACTTCTGCACCGAATACTGCAGCTTCTGCGCTTTCTATCGGCCCTTGGGACACGCCGAAGGCTACGTCCATTCGAAGGAAGTTATTTTCGAAAAAATCCAGGAGACAATCGCCCTCGGAGGCACCGGAATTCTCATGCAGGGCGGTTTACACCCGGATCTGGGCATTGAATGGTACGAGGATTTGCTGCGGGAAATCAAGAAGCGCTTCGATATTTGGTGCCATTGTTTCTCGGCGCCGGAAATTGTCAACATCGCCAAGGTGAGCGGCCTTTCTCTGCGCGATACATTGAGCCGGCTGCGCGACGCCGGGCTCGATTCGTTGCCGGGCGGCGGAGCCGAGATCCTGGATGACGACGTTCGCCGGCGCATCAGCCGGTTGAAATCGTCGGTGAAGGATTGGATCGACGTGCACCGGACCTGTCACGCGCTCGGCATGCGGTCGACCGCCACGATGATGTTCGGCACGGGCGAAACGATCGAGCAGCGCCTGAATCATTTCGATATCGTCCGGCAAATCCAGGAGGAGACCGGCGGGTTCACCGCTTTTATTCCGTGGAGTTTTCAGCGGGAAAACACCTCTCTGGGGCGGTTTGTAAAGGAAGAGGCGACGGCGGTGGAATATTTAAAGATGCTGGCGCTTTCGCGATTGTATTTCGAGAATATCGAAAATATCCAGTCCTCTTGGGTCACTCCAGGCCTGAAAACCTGCCAATTGGGACTACGGTTCGGCGGCAACGATGTGGGAAGCATCATGATCGAGGAGAACGTGGTAAGCGCAGCGGGGACTCACCATCGCGCCACGGAAGAGGAGCTGCGCCGCTTGATCCGCGACGCCGGCTTCATCCCCAAGCAGCGCGATTCGCTGTACCGGACCTATTTCCTGAACTGACGCGGGCGGCTTCGGTTTCCACGCTAGGAAGCCTGCTAGACTAGGCAGTACCGTTTCTCGCTTCCGGTGCAACTTCGGATGGCATCCTTACGTCTCAATCACATGCGTTTGCTCGGATGTTTGTTTTTAGCGGGTTGGGCGGCGGCTGCGGCGCCTTCCGCGTCTGGCGACCATAAGGCCGGCGCGGAGTTGCTGCGGAAGCTCCCGCTCCGATTCGAGCAAGACGCGCAGGGCCGATGGACGGCGCATGGTCCGGCTTTCGCCATGCGGTTTGACGAAACCGCTACGTCGCTGCGGCTGGCGGACCGCGCGGTGCGCTTGACTTTCGTCCGCTCAAATTCGCAGGCCGCATTTGCGCCATCGGCGCCGCTTAGGACGAAGACCAACTATTTCGTCGGAAAACAATACAGGGCGGCGACAGGATATTCACGGCTTTGCCGGCGCGGCATCTATCCCGGAATCGACGTCGCGTATTACGGCGACGGAGAGCGGCTGGAGTACGATTTCGAGCTGCACCCGGGCGCGAATCCCGGCCTGATCCGCATGCGGTTTGAAGGCGCGGACGGCATCCGGGTCAACGAGAAGGGCGATATTGTTCTCAAATTGGGAGCAAGCGAAATCGTGCAAAGAGCTCCATCGGTTTATCAGAAGAACGTAGCGGGCGAAGTGGCCGGAGTGGAATCGCGCTACCGGTGGCTGGATCATGGCGAAATCGGAGTGGCGCTTGGCGCTTACGATCGGACGCAGCCTCTCATTATCGACCCGGCCGTGATGTACGCCCTATATCTGACCTCCACAAACGCGAGCGCCGGGGTCTCGGTTTCCGTGGACTCTCAGGGTCTGGTTTACCTTGGCGGTTATACATATTCCAGCGATTTTCCAATCGGCTCCAACGGCTATGAATTATTTCCCACGGCCAGCGACCGCAACGCGTGGATTTGGCAGCTTAACCCATTCGCCTCCGATCCAAACGATCAGTTGCTGTATTCAACATACTTCGGCGGCAACCTGGACACGAACCTGACGAGCATGGCGGTGGACAATAACGGCCTCGTATATTTCGGAGGCACGACCATCGCCTCGAATCTGCCGACGACTTCGGGAGCCTTCTCCACCGGGCTGTCCAATACCAACGCCACCAACGAGGGATTTGTCGCCGTCATCGACACTACTCAAGCGGGAACAGCCGGCTTGACGTACTGCACTTATTACGCCGGCAGCCAGATCACGCAGATCAACAGCGTCGCCACGATGGGCGGAAAAATCTACGCCACCGGCTACGTCAATTCCAACGATCTGCCCTTGGCGGGCAACAGCTTTCAAGCCATGCAGTCGTTTGGCTACGACGCGTTTGTAGCCGAATTCGATCCCGCCCAAAGCGGGACCGCCTCCCTAGTTTTCGCCTCCTATCTCGGGGGTTATTCCACCGACGTCGGGAACTCGATCGCCGCGGATAGCAACGGCCTCATTTACGTTGCGGGCATGACGCTATCTACGGATTTTCCCACCACGTCCAACGCCTATCAGCCCGTCTTTGTCGGCGGGGGCGACGCGTTTTTGGCGCAGATCGATCCGGTCGCCGGCGTAATCAACTATTGCACCTATTTGGGCGGCTCGGGCGCGGATGTGGCGACCAACGTTATCGTGGAGGCTCCGGGGCGCGTGGCTGTGGCTGGGTATACTTCCTCGACTGACTTCCCGGTCACGGCCAATGCGGCGCAACCGGCAAATGGCGGCGCCGCGCAGAAGGTTTCGACCAACGACGCATTCGTCACCGAGCTCAATCTTGCCGCCCAAAGCCGAGCCACCATGCTGGTCTATTCCAGCTACTACGGCGGCAGCGACGACGAAATCACCTACGGATTCAGCCGCGATCCATCCGGCCGATATTTCCTCTGCGGATACACGCTTTCTCAGAATCTTCCCGTGACAGGCGGCGCGATTAACCCGACGTCGGTGGGACAAAACATCGACGGTTTTCTGGCCGTGTTGGATCCCGCGGCTGGACTGGCCTATGGAAGCTACATCACGAGCGCCGGCTATCAGATTGCGTATGGCGTAGCGGCCGATTCAAACGGCAACGCCTACGTGGTTGGCCAGACGACGAGCAACGTTTTCGGAGGAAGTCCGCCGAAGCCCGATAGCGCGGGCACGTTCGATGTCTTCTTCACCGTCGTGTCGGTTGGCTCTTCTGCGTCTAGCTCGCTGACGCTGGACAGGGGACGCATTCAAGTGTTTGGCCCGGGTCCGGTAGCCGGGCCAAGCTCTGGAACTCCGCGGCCCAAGCGCAGGGCGGCCGATCGGCGCTAACCTGGGTTTGCAGGCTGAGCGGGCATGGAGAAGATCGTCAAAAGCGACGAGGAGTGGAAGCGGCAGCTCACTCCGGAGCAATATTACATAGCGAGGCAGAAGGGCACCGAGCCGGCGTTCACCGGCAAGTACTGGGATCATCACGAGACGGGCGTTTACCGGTGCGCGTGCTGCGGAGCGGATCTGTTCCGCTCGGAGACCAAGTTTGAATCGGGCACCGGGTGGCCCAGCTTTTCCGCGCCGATCCAGGAAGAGAACGTCCACACCGAGCGGGACGCTTCGCATGGAATGATCCGCACGGAAGTGCTTTGCGCCCGCTGCGACGCCCATTTAGGCCACGTGTTCCCGGATGGCCCGCGGCCCACCGGACTCCGCTATTGCATGAACTCGGCCGCATTGGATTTCAAGAAGGATTAAATTCGACGTTCCGTTAGCTAGTCGGGGCCGTAAGAGCATCTCGCCGGGAAGGGAAGATAGCGGCCAATTCTGCCGCTGTCGGATTACCGTTCTACGACACGGATCTGGAACAGCTTCGGCCAGCGCTTGCCAGTGACGAAAATCCGCTTGTTTTGCGCATCGTAAGCGATGCCGTTCAGGACATCCGCCTCGGGGCGGGGTCCGGCTTTCTGCAATAAGCCTCCGAGGTCGACCCAGGAATTCACCTGGCCCGAGCGTGGGTCGATACGGGCGATGAGCTCAGTCTGCCAGATATTGGCCCACACTTCGCCGGCGATATATTCCAGCTCATTCACGTTGGCCACAGAGCGGGCTCCATCGCGAACCACGACGCGACCCAGCTCGCGCTGCGTCGCGGGGTCAAGAAACCGAAGCGCGGAACTGCCGTCGCTCATGATCAGGCGCTTGTCGTCGTGCGTAAGCGCCCAGCCTTCGCCGGGATAGTGGAAGGCGCCCGCGGGCCGCCAGGTCTTGGCGTCATAGATGAAGCCGACGCCGCTTGTATATGTGAGTTGGAACAGACGGCCGCCGAAAAAGGTGATCCCTTCGCCAAAATAGACAGGGGAAAGCGGCATGTTTTTGAGCACGGCGCCGGTGGCCAGATCGACCTTGCGGATGGAGCTTTCGCCGTTGAGGCCGGTGGACTCGTAAAGGAAGCCGTCGTGATATTCCAAACCTTCCGTGAAAGCCTTGGGATCGTGAGGATAAATTGCGACGACCTTATAAGAACGGACGGGAGCGGTTTGGGCGGCGGCCATCGCGGCCGCGAGCAGCAAAAGCGGAGCCAGCCTCACACGCTCCTCACCGCCGCGCTCACGGGGCGCGAACCCACGGGGATGACGGTCAGCAATCCAAGCGACTTGTTGAGTCCGATTCTTCGCAGATCCAAAACCGCCACATCTCCCGACTTTCGATTGAGCACCAAGGCGTATTCTTCGCCGGGAGTGATGGAAACATAGCCGGGATCTTCGCCGGTTTGCAACAGGCCGATGAGCTTATAGTCGGCGACCCTCAAAATGGTGACGCCTCCGGATTCGGGACCGGCCACGAACAAGTAGGAGGAAGAGGCGGCCATCGCGGCGGGAGCCCGGCCCGCCAAAATCGTAGCTGCAACCTCGGTCTGAAAGGGATACACAATTACCACCGCATCCATGCCCTCGCCGGTGACATACAGTTGTCCACCGTCGGCGTTGAAACAGAGATAATCGGGCCGGACGGAGACGGGCAAGTGGGCGATCAGACCCCCAGTAGCGGCATCAAACAACGACAACCGACGTTCGCCGCGATTAGCGGCGATGAGCATCTTGCCGTCGGACCGAAACCGCAGCGCGCCAAAATCTCCGCGAGCAAGCGGTCCCATCAGACGGCGGTTCGGCAGGTCCGCAAGCCACACGCCCTGAGTAGTGCTGATGGCGGCCTTGCCGCCGGCCGGAGCCACGGCGAAATCGACGGGATCTTCCGTGAGATTCAAACGCCATTGCGGGAGCAAGCTTTCGAGCGAGACGGAAATCACGGACCGGGGGGCTCGGGCGAGCAAGTACAGGGAACGTTCGTCGGGAGCGAGAGCCATGGAAACCGCCGAAGATGCAATCGACGCTTTGCGCGCGAGGCTCAAGCGATAAACCTGAATTTCGTGGATAGTTCCGGTTTCCGGCGTTAAGGCGTAGACAGCCGCCTTGTTCGCGGGCGCGAGCATCTGGGTGGGCGCGCCCTCCAGAGCGATATGGCGAGCCACCGCCATGACTTCCAAATCCAGCGCCGCCACGGCTTTTCCCTCTTGATTGGCGATAAAGGCATAGCCTCGAAAAGCGTCGACGGAGCGGCGGCCGCAAGCAGCCAGCGCGGGCAAAAGCAGGCAGGAGCGCCGCGTGAGCCCACGGGACGGGGCGGCAAAGGGGAGTACGGCGGACGGCGGCGCCGCGTGGTTTCCTTGTGTGCGCCTTGGGAAAAGCATGAAACACCAGTTTACAAGCGCGCGGCCGTTAACAAGCATCCTAGTAACGCGCTTGACTGAAAGTCAAAGTTTTTACAAAATTTGTCTTGACCGAAATATTTTTTTTGTTATAGACTAGTTCAGCTTTAAACGCTTCGCTTCAAGGAGTCGTTGTCACATGCGTTCCTTGTCAGTAACGGTGTGTCTTTTTGTCTCGGGTTTTGCGGCTTTTGCTCAGTCCGACCGGGGCACGATCACGGGAACGGTTTCCGATCCGGCCGGCGCGGTGGTCGCCAATGCCCCGATCGAGGCCAAAAATCAGGCTACCGGCTTAACATATCCTTCCGCTACTTCCGGCACGGGAAATTACACGCTCTCGGAGTTGCCGGTGGGCTCCTACGAGATCACGGTCAGCGCGCCCGGATTCAAGAAAGCGGTGCGCACGGGCGTCGAAGTGGTTTCCCAAACCACATTCCGCGTGGACTTTACGCTGCAAGTGGGCGCGCCGACGGAATCGGTGACGATCACGGCGGAGGCTCCGCTGCTAAAGACAGAGAGCGGAGAGCTAAGCCATAACGTCACGGTGGACCGGGTGGACAACCTCCCCATTCTTACGATCGGCAGCGATGGCGCGGGCGTCCGCAATCCGTTGGCGGTGCTGCAATTGATGCCAGGGACGAGCTTCTCCAGCGACGCTACGCTCCGCATCAATGGCATGCCTTCCAGTTCGCAATCCATCCGCATCGAAGGCCAGGACGCCACCAACGGCTTCTGGAAGGAAATTAACTCGACCAATCAAACCGGCGTCGACGCAATTCAGGAAGTTGTGGTGCAGACCTCGAACTACGCGGCCGAATTCGGCCAGGCGGGCGGGGGCTATATCAATTACACGATGAGGTCGGGAACCAACCAATTCCATGGCTCGGCGTACGATTACCTGGTGAACGAAGCGTTCAATGCCGGTTTGCCCTTCACCGATGCCGGGCTGACGAACTCGCTTAAGGACGGCCAGCACGTGCGTAACCGGCTTCGCCGCAACGATCTCGGGGGCACTTTCGGGGGACCGGTGCGCATTCCTCACGTATATAACGGAACGGACAAGACCTTTTTCTTTTTCAGCTATGAGCAGTATCTTCAAAACTCGCTTACCACCAACGGCCTGAATACCGTTCCTACCGCGGCGTACCGGAACGGCAATTTTTCCTCGGCGCTCAATCCGACGCTGGTCTCGACAACGCCAGATCCGCTCGGCAATACGTTTCTCGGCAACCAGATTTTCGATCCGCTGACGCAGACCACCGTCAACGGGTACGTGGTGCGGCAGCCTTTCCCCAATAACCAGATCCCGGTATCCCGGTTCGATCCGGCGGCCGCCCAAATCCTGGCTCTGTTGCCCCAGCCAAACATCGCGAACACCAGCGCGCTCATCAACAACTACGCGGTCCCCAGCTATACCAACTACACGCACACCGAGCTTCCGACTCTGAAGCTCGATCACAACTTAAGCTCGACAAAGAAAGTCTCGGTGTTTTATTCCGCCAACCGGATCTATTCGCCTGCAAACAACGGGTATACGCAGGCCTTCAGCACCGCTGAGCCGACCAACAGTTTGTCGCAGACCACGCGGGTGAACTACGATCAGTCCATTACGCCGACTCTATTGATGCACGTGGGCGCGGGCCTGCTCCAAACTACCGTCTACACGCTGCCGACGGCCACTTTTAACCAGAGCGCGCTTTTCGGAAATAACGTTTTCTATATTCCCAATCAGTTCCCAAACATCTCCGGCATCTCGGACCCCACCAAAGGCGGAACTAACATAGGATTGGGCGTGGGGTTCTCAGCCCTATGGCAGAAGGACACCAAGCCGACGTTCAACAACAGCTTCACCTGGGTGAAAGGCAACCATACGTTCAAGTTCGGCGGCGAAGCGATCTTCGAGGGTTTGCCGATCGCCAACGGATCTCGCTCCAATGGCGAGTTTGCCTTTGGTCAAGCGGAGACCGCCGATCCCTACGCGACCCAAATCGCCTACACCAACGGCGCGACAGGGTTCGCTTTCGCGAGTTTCTTGCTCGGCCAATACAACAACCTTCAGCTTTCCCCGCAGGATACGCTGAAGCTGGGCAACCACAGTTTTGGTTTGTATGCGCAGGACACCTGGAAGGCCACCCGGCGGCTGACCGTCGATTACGGCCTGCGTTGGGACTTCGCGACGCTCCTTTCGGAAGAGCACGGGCGCATGCAGGATGCCGCCTTCAATCTGCCTAACCAAGCCATCGCGGGACGCATCGGCGGCGTGGTTTACGGAGGCAACTGCAAGTGCCAATTAAACGGCAACTACCCCCTGGCTTTCGGACCGAGGTTGGGCATCGCTTACAAGATCGACGACAAGACGGTGCTGCGCATTGGCTCTGGCATCTCCTATGGGGGTTCGCCTAACAATGCCTACCTGACCTACAGCGTCCCGGATTTCTACTCCTATAGCGACCAACCGGCGGCGGGCGTGCCTGCAGGGCTGCTGAAGAATGGCAATCCGTTCGCGCCTGGCAACCCGTTCGGAAATCCGCCGCTCACATGGCCGGACTTCTCCCCGCACTATCCGTTCCAGACCGCGCCCGGCTACGCGCCTCCCCAATCGCCGTTCATTTCCATCGACCGCAACGCCGGCCGTCTTCCGCGCATCACGCAGTGGAGCATCGGCGTGCAACGCGAAGTGATTCGCGGAACGGTGGTGGACCTCACCTACGTCGGCAATCGAGGCGCTTGGTGGACCGCTCCACTGCTTTCCACTTTTGCCTACAATGCTCTCACGCCCGCCATGGTTCAGGCGGCCGGTTTGAATCCGAATAGCTCCAGCGATCTGTCGCTTCTCAATTTGCCCATCACTTCTCCCCTGGTCCAAGCGCGGTTCCCAAACCTCAAGGTGGTGACGCTTCCAAATCTTCTTCAGGTTGTGCCTTCGGTTTATCCCAGCTTCCCCGCTACCCAAACGCTCGGCCAGGCGCTCCGTCCTTATCCGCAATGGAACGGCGTACCGCCGTTCCTCGGTCCCCCGCTCGGCGACACCTGGTATGACGCGCTCCAGTTGAAGGTAACCAAGCGCTACTCCCATGGGCTCGACATTCAGTATTCCTTCTCCTGGCAGAAAGATCTCGAGCTAGGCGTCAGCAACGACACCTCTTATCTGGTGACGGCTTATCCGCGCATCAACGACGTTTTCAATTACGGCCAGAATAAACAGCTCAATCCCTTCAACCGCCCGCTGGTTAGCGTGATTTCTCTCAACTACCAAACGCCCAAGGTTCCGGGCGATAGCACAGGCATGAAGGCTTTGGGCTGGGTCACCAAGGACTGGGTAGTAGGCGCGTTCCTCCAATATCAGAGCGGGCAGTTGCTCGGGACGCCGAACTCCAACAATAATTTGCTGAATGAATTGCAGCGCGGCGTCGCCAATAATCCGGCGCTTTGGGGCGGCGGTTCCACGACGCAGAACCTGACCGGCCAGCCGTTCTTCCTTGTGGACCCCAACTGCCACTGCTTTGACCCCACCAAGACGCTGGTGTTAAATCCGGCCGCATGGTCCGATGTTCCCGCGGGCCAGTTCGGCACGGCGGCTGGGTTTTATAACAACTACCGCTGGCAGCGCCAGCCCCAGGAGAATATGAGTTTGGGCCGTCTCTTCCCGCTCGCCAAGGAAGGCAAGGTCACGTTGCAAATCCGGATGGAGTTCCAGAACGTTTTCAACCGCGTGCGGTTGTCGTTGCCTTCGGCCACCAATCCGACAGCTCCCGTCTTATACACCCAACAGTTCGCCAACGGCCAGCCCGGAGCGCTTTCCAACGGCTTTGGCTATGTCAGCACCGTGAACGGCGCGGGAACCAGCCCGCGGCAAGGACAACTCGTCGCCAGGTTCCAGTTCTAATGGTTGGCGTTAATGCAGGGTTTCACCCGCAAGTTCGGCGCGGGTGACCCTTGCGCCGTGGGCGCGCGTACGGCCTAATTCGATTAGCGATTTCAGCCGCACCATGTCGTCGTCCATCTCCCGTTTTGGGTGGGCGCCGAACAGCGAAGCCAGAAAATGCCCTAGCACGCCCGCGGGCGGCTTATAGCATAAATGGATCGTGATGCGGGTGCCTCCCTTGGAGTTCTCGTCGAAGCGGATCGTGCCCTCGGTATCCACCTTGGAGCCGGGAATGCTCCGCCACGCCAAGAGCTTGTTCGGAATGAGCTGCGTCATCTCCACGTCCCACGATATCGGGATTCCCGCGGGCCCGTCAGCCACCCAGCGCCAGCGGCCATCGCCCAAGCGCCGCACTTCTTTAAGATGCGACATGAAACGGGGAAACTTCGAGTAATCCGACCAAAATGCGAATACGTCTTCGATCGGCGCCTGCACATGCACGGTTTTTTGAAACTCGATCACACGCGGATTATCACCGATTCCCACCATATCGCGAAGCTTGCGGTTGGAAACCGCGCGAGCCAGCAAAGCGGCCCCCGCCATATTAGCGGCCAGTCCGCGAGCGCCGCCCTGGCGCATGCCGTAAGCCATTAAACCCGCTCCCGCAACGCCTGCGCCCAAACGCAACGAAGGAGTCCAGCTCTGCTGCATCCATTCGAGGCGGCTCGAACGCGGTTGACCTCCCTGGAGACTAGAGATGTGCTCAGATCTCTCGTGAATCTTCAGGCGATTCACCACTTCTCTGACTCCCGGAACCCGCCGTACACGCCGCAGCAGCCGGTCGACTTCGTCCGCCAAAACGTCGCCGGTCAGAACGATCGAGCCGCCTTTCGCCGTCGCTTCAATCGCGTGCGGATGGCTGACCACCCGGCCGATTCCAGATCGGACACGTTGCACTAACACGTCGTTATCGGCGGAGCGATCCGCAAATAGCGCTCTGACGCCGGCCAACGCGCCCACGGCGCGATGAGCCGCATCTCTTCGCGCCTTGTCCGTCAGGTCGGTAAATCCGCGCCAGGCGCGTCTTGCTTTGTCGCACGCCAGCGCCCGGCGGCGGCGGCCCCTATCCGGGTCGGCAAAATACATATATATGCTGCCCGCCGCAAGACCGGCGGCAGCGGCTTTCAGGTGCTTCATGGCACGCCCCTCCTTGAATCAGAGCCAACTAGACTTCTCTCCGTTACAGATGCATCCATTTCAGAACCTGAGCCATCTGCGGAGTTCCCCCGCAGACTGAAGAGCGTATAGTATTTCCGCCCGGCCAGAGGCGCGCGCTGCGATTCGACCATTCTCAATCGTCTAATATTGTTCCGTTGAACAAGATTGAATTGGCAAGCCGCGTCGGCCTCTTTGTTCTTCTGGGGTGGCTGGGCGTTGTCTCATTTCCTGTCCTGGCCCAAGCAGTGGGCGCCGGACTGCTGGTGACCAGCGCGCTCTCCAGCTTCGCCGCCGGCGCTATTGCGAATGCCGTCGCCGTGAGAACCTTCGAGCGCGGCCGATTAAGCGATTTCGGTTTGGGGTGGTCGTCCGCATCGGGTGCTCAGTTGCTTGTGGGGCTCGGATTGGGGGCTGCGGCGGCCTCCACGATTCTAGGATTGTCGCTTCTCACCCACGCGGCTAGTATCGATAGAACTCCGCTGGCGGCCGCGCCGCATCCCATCATCGCGCTGGTTTTAATGACTTTCGTTTTATTGTTCGGCGCCGCGGGCGAGGAGATGTTGTTTCACGGCTATGCATTTCAGCTTCTGGTGCGCTCAGCGGGCGCATTCGCCACGATTCTGCCGGTGGGAGTGATCTTCGGACTCGCGCATGTGAACAACCAGAACGCGACAGCGTTTGGCGCCGCCAATACGGCCGCCTGGGGAATCCTATTGGGGTTTGCTTACTGGAGAACCGAAGCATTATGGCTTCCCATCGGCCTTCACTTTGGCTGGAACGTTGCGCTGCCTTTGTTCGGCGCGAAGCTTAGCGGGTTTACAATGGGTCTAACTGGATACGCGCTGCACTGGAGCGTGGGGAGCCTCTGGAGCGGCGGCGATTACGGACCCGAAGGAAGTCTTTCCACCACCTTGGCCGTGATCGCGTTGTTCTGGGTAGTGGCGAAAGCCGTGCCGGTTGCCGCCGCGCCAATAGATGCGGAGTCCAGCCGAAAGTGAGGGGTTGTGTTTGAAGTAAATCCTCGCTTGAGCCGGAGGCGGGCAGTGACGCCGTCCGCTTGCGGAGCACTGGCGGTGCTGGCCGCCGCCGCGTGGTTGCACGCCGACTCGAAAAAAGCCGCGGAAGATCAACACATTGAGCTATTGCGCGGCCTTAGCTTCGAATGGGCTACCGTGAGAACCCAACTGCCCCACTCCCGAAAGCCGTTGGATTTCGATTCCGCCGGAACGTGGGACAAGCAGAAATGGGAAGACATGGAGCGCGAAGTCGGCCCCGCGGCGAAGCCCGGCGAGCTGATACAGGTCACGCATGTGAGCATCCAGAAGGACGCGATCGTTCTCGAGCTCAATCACGGCACGAAGACCCAGGGCCATTGGTATGACAAGGTGCAGGTGGGAATGGGCGGTCAAACGCATCCCGTGGGCGATCCCACCGCCAATGTCGCGGCCAATGGCACGTACATAGCTGTGCATTTTAAAGAGGGCCTGGGAAAGGTGACTTCGGCCGACGTCAAGAAAATGCTCGCGCCCGTGTTGGACTTCGACAAGCACACCGCCACGGATCAGTACGTGGACACTTTGCCCCCGGAAATCAAGAAGGCCGTTCAGGAGAAGAAGGCCATCGTGGGCATGGACCGGGATCAGGTTTTGCTTGCGCTCGGCAGGCCCGTGCGCAAGACGCGTGAGACGAAAGACGGCGAGGAGCAGGAGGACTGGATCTACGGCGAGCCCCCCGGCCGAGTCACCTTCGTCACGTTTGCCGCCAATAAAGTGATCCGCATCAAGGAAACCTATGCGGGCCTGGGCGGCAGCATCGCGGACGGCTCCAAACCATAGTAGCCATTCATCCTACATCGCCGCTGAAACGATCCTCCGTTATTTCTGCGTCGTAGAAATAGGGGGGAAAGAGAATGAGAATCAATAAATTATTAATCTCAACGCTAATGGCTGTTTCCGCGGCGAGCCCCGCCCTTTTTGCCGATTCAGCTCTGGAACGCGCGAACAAACGCATCGAGACTTCCGCCGATGTGCTCCAGGACGCCTTGGGAGCCGGAGATCGAGGCATCCCTCGTGACTTAATCCAGAAGGCGCAATGCGTGGGCGTGATTCCCAGCCTCAAGCGCGCCGGCTTTATTGTCGGCGCGCAATATGGCGTGGGAGTGGTGACGTGCCGCGTCGATCAAACCCGATGGAGCGCGCCGCAGGTCGTGCGCGTGGAAGGCGGCAATTTTGGACTTCAGATTGGCGGCGGAGAAACCGATTTCGTCTTCGCCATCATGAATCGTCACGGCATGGACCGGTTGATGAGCGATAAGTTCACCATCGGCGCGGATGCCGCTGTAATGGCCGGACCAGTAGGGCGCGAAAGCGCGGCGCAAACCGATGCGGTGATGAAGGCCGAGATTCTCTCCTGGTCGCGGTCTCATGGAATTTTCGCCGGCGTGACGCTGAACGGCGCCACCTTGCGTCCCGACCGCGACGATAACCGAGCCTTATACGGCGAAAACGCCACCTCCGAGAGGATCTTGACAGGCAAAGTGAAGCGTCCGGCCGCGGCGCGCCGTTTGTACGCCCAGTTGCGCGAGTTTCAAGCGAGGGGCTGAAGGCAATCTGTACGCCACTCCCGGCTCATCCGGAACGGCCTGGAAACGGGCGGCGAAACTGGCGCAGCCCGGACGTGACAGACTGGATGGATGGGAACGCGGCGCACGGAGAATCCGCCTCCACGCGCCCCCGAACTTGTCCGCGCGCGCAGCCTGCTGGAGGTAGAGCTTCGCAAATGGGATGAAGATTTTCGTTTCCTGCGTGAATGCCTCCAGACTTGCCTAAGCGCCATCGGAGAAGCCGGGCTTGCGCGGCTCATTGAGGAATCGTTTTCCGATTCGCACCGATCGGATCCACTTCCTGCACGAGGCGCGCAGGCGATTTCGATGGCGTTCCAGCTCCTCAACATGGCGGAGGAGAACACCGCCAACCAAGTCCGCCGCATGCGCGAAAGCTCGGACGGACCCGACAGCGAGCCCGGCACGTGGCCGTACCAGTTGCGGCACTTGCGCGAGGCCGGCTTCAGCGCTTCCGAAATCGCCGGCGCGCTCGTGCGCATCCACGTTCAGCCCGTGCTGACCGCTCATCCGACGGAAGCCAAGCGGCCCGCCGTGCTCGAGCGGCTGCGCGAGATTTATCTCATGTTGGTAGAGCGCGAAAATCCGACTCGCACGCCCATGGAACAACACGCGCTGCGCCGCCGCATGGAGGCGGCCATCGAGCGCCTGTGGCGCACAGGGGAAATTCCGCGGGAACGCCCCGGCGTGGAATCGGAGATCCGCCATACGCTGCACTATATTTCTCACGTTTTCCCGGACGTGCTGCAACTGGTTTCCGAGCGATTGCGCGAATCCTGGGAATGGGCATTTCCCGGCGCGTCGCCTCCAGGCGAACCGCGGCTAACATTTGGAAGCTGGGTGGGAGGCGATCGCGACGGTCATCCCTTTGTGACAACCGCCGTTACACGTTTCGCGTTAGAGTCGCTGCGCGAGTGCGCCATGGCGGCTCTGCGCGGCCGGCTTGAGGATTTAGCCGATGGTTTGAGCCTTTCCCAATCGATGCAGCCGGCTCCGGCCCGTCTGCGGGAAGCCTTGGGACCCGGATGCGGGGATGAACCTTGGCGGCAATGGGCCGAAACGATGCGCCACCGAATCCCGCATTATCGCGGGCCGGAGGAATTGCAACGGGATTTGCAACTGCTCGCCGATTCTCTTGGTGAGATTGGGGCGCAAGGCGTCGCCGAGGCGGAGGTCGCGCCGATTCAGCGGCTGGCGGCTTCCTATGGTTTTCATGGCGCTAGTTTGGATATTCGGCAGTCCAGCGTGGCGTACGCCGCGGCAGTCGAGCAACTCCTGCGTGTTGCGGGCATCCGAGAACAAGGCTTTGCGCGGTGGAGCGAAAGCCTTAAACGCGCTCTCCTGGACCGGGAGCTGAATTCGCCCCGGCCCTTCGCCGTGGCTTCGGCTCCCTTGCCGCCAGAGGCCAAGGAGTGCATGGACATGTTGCGCCTGATCCGCGATTGGACAGGCCGGCACGGCTTCGGCGGGATTGGTCCGCTGATTGTGAGTATGACCCGCGCGCCCTCGGATCTTTTGAATGTCTACTTGCTGGCGCGCGAGGCGGGCTTGGCCGTCCACACTTCGCACGGCTTGGCCAGCGAAATCGCCGTGGTTCCGCTGTTTGAAACCATTGAGGACCTGGAAAATAGCAGCCGCGTGTTGTCCGAGTTTCTCGCTCACCCCATGACGGAGCGAACCCTCCGGCATTTGCAACAGCGCGAGTTGCGCGCGCGTCCTCTGCAAGAGGTGATGATCGGCTATAGCGACAGTAATAAAGACGGCGGAATTCTGGCGAGTCACTGGTATTTGCGGAAGGCGCAGATCGGTCTCGCCCGCGCGGCCCGCGAGGCAGGCGTCGATCTCCGCATCTTCCACGGCCGGGGAGGAACGATCGGACGCGGCGCCGGCCCCACGCCGGTGTTTCTCGAAGCCCTTCCTTCCGGCTCGTTGCAAGGGGAAGTTCGCGTCACAGAACAAGGA
Source organism: Bryobacteraceae bacterium (assembly GCA_035293905.1). GTDB lineage: Bacteria > Acidobacteriota > Terriglobia > Bryobacterales > Bryobacteraceae > Palsa-187. The sequence goes on along the minus strand of DATGLY010000088.1, from coordinate 12,927 downwards.
GAAGTCATCGCGCAAAAGTACGCCAATCGGCTGACCGCAGCCATGCATTTGGAGCGCCTGCTCGCCGGCGTTACGCGCTGGACCCTTATGCGGGAGCGATTTCCGCAATTGGCCGTGGAGTCGGATGAGGAGTTTTTCGAGGCGACGGCGCGATTCAGCCGGGATGTCTACCGCAAGTTGATTGAAACCGAAGGATTCGTCGAATTCTTCTCCCAAGCCACGCCGGTCGACGCCATCGAGGCCAGCCATATTGGATCGCGTCCGGCGCGGCGCGCGGGCAAGCGGACAATTCAGGATTTGCGCGCAATCCCCTGGGTTTTCAGTTGGAGCCAGTCGCGATTCAATCTACCGGAGTGGTACGGCGTGGGCGGCGCGTTTGAGCGAACGCGCCGTCAGGCGCCCAAAGCCTGGAGCCAATGTTTGAAATCCGCCCGGGCATGGCCATTCTTGTCCTATTTGCTGCACAACATCGAATTTAGCGTGGCGGCCGCAGACCCCGGCTGGATGTCGGAATACGCGGCGCTGGTGGAAGACAAGGCGATCCGCGAGAGGATTCTCGCAATGATCTTGGAGGAATACGAACTGACCCGTAAGATGCTCGAGGAACTGCTGGGGCCCCTCCGCGACCAACGCAGGCCACGCATGCTAAAGGCGATCGCCATCCGGAAGAAGGCTTTGAGCCAGCTTCATCGCGAGCAGATCTCGCTGTTGCGGTCCTGGCGCGCAGGAAACGAAAGCGCCTTTGAGGCTCTGCTGGTGACGGTGAACGCGATCGCGGCCGGGTTGAAAGCCACAGGTTAATCGAAGCTGCCGCCCCAGTGAAAACCGTCGGAAGGCCGGGTGATGTTCACCATGCGGAGGCGATGGTCTTCCGGAGTGCGGCCCGGATTCCCATTCACGATGACGTGATCGCCAACCTTGAGAGTGTCGCGGGTAATCCCCTTCTGGCCGAGTTGTCCGCCTGCGGCCCATTCGATGGACCACCGCACCGGATTGCCTTTGTCGTCCTTTAGTTTCATATCTTCCACCTGCACGAAAGAATGCGGATTCCGATACAGAAACTGAACCAAATCACCCTCGATTTTGATGGTTTTATCCTCGAAGTACGTCGCGGCAAAAGAGTGGTGAGCATACGCCACGCCCATCGCGACGCCGGCCGACAACCCCAGCATGAGCAGTTTTTCTCTCATCATTCGCCTCCCGCGGAGAAAACAACTCCGCCTGATAAATCCAGCCAATATCATACTTCATCGCAACCGCCAGCGCCACGCCGAAAGGGCTCGCCTGGTCTTTCCTTCCGACCGGGAAATGGCCGCCGTCTACAGAGCGCCGTGCTCCCACTGAAACACATAGGCGATCGCCCCGACCAGGTTGAAGCCGGAATGCAACAGCGTTGAGGCGGCGGTTGACCCGGTTTTGTACTTGGCGTAGCCGAACGCGGCGCCGGCGATCCCGATGACGGTGATCTGCTGCCACGCCCATTGGTTCTGCGATCCATGCAGCAGGGCAAATGGCAGCGCCGTAAGCAAAATGCCCCCGGCGGGGCCGAACGTCTTCACCAGCAGCGGAAGCAGAAAACCGCGGAACACCAATTCCTCGAACGCCGGCCCAAGCACCACCACGAACAGCATTACGGCCGCCAGCGACCATCGGCCGGAGATCAAGGCGCGGATCGGATCGGGCACGGGCTTGGCGCCCAGCGCCCCGGCCAGCATCGCCATCGCAATGGCCAGCAATAGCCCTCCGACCACCCAACTCACCGGGAAGCGCACCGGATGGCGCCACGAAAGCGATCTCCAAAAGGGTTGCCCATGCTTCCATGAGATCAGAATGTATAGAGACGCAAACAACAGCGCGTAGATCAAAGCTTGAAATAGAAGGGTGCGGCCAGCTTCGTTCTGCACGTGCAAGGCGCGCACCAGAACAGCGCCGGCGAATCCGCAAGGAATGATGGAGCCGATGAACAGCGCTAAGTCTTCATAGTTCCAGAACGGAGCGCCGAAAGCGTCACGCATAAAGGTCGATCAAGATCGCTGCCAGCAGCGGGATCATCAGTTCGTGATGGCCTGTCAAAGCGAAGCCTTGGCCGCCGGATTGCGCGTGCGGACGCTCCACTACGTTCACCTTGGGTCTGTAGTGTTGCAGAAAATCGAAATTCACGGTGGTGAATTGCGTCAGCGGATGCCCCAGGTTGCGCACCACCGAGACGGCCTTGAGAAATACCTCGGGCAAAACCACCGCCGAGCCCACGTTCAAATACACTCCGCCATCGTGCAGTCCGCGCGCCAGCGAACACAACAACCGGAAATCGCGGTGTGTGGTCTCGCCGATCGCTCCCGCCAGGGCGGCGGGGTGGGTATGCGGCGTGTCCGTTCCAATCGCTACGTGAACGGTGACGGGAATTTTGCTCTGATAGGCGGACGCCAGCACGCTGCGGGGCGCGTATTCCGGCTTGGCGAGCGATTCCAGGCGCTTGCCTAGCGCCTCGCCCATCCCCAAACCCTCGCGCTGGCCTTGCGCTATGGCTTCGTTCATCTCGCGGCCCGTCTCCTCCGCCGCTCCGAAGCGTCCGTCGGGAAGAACCGCCTCTACATCTTCGCTGGTTTGCCCGGCGATCGCGATTTCAAAATCATGGATGGAAGCCGCGCCGTTCATCACGAATCCAGTCACCCAGCCGCGCTGCATCAGGTCCAGCAAGACGCCGGCCAGGCCGCATTTGATCACGTGCCCGCCCATACCCCACAAAATGGCGCGCCGGTTTTCCCGCGCGCGCCGCAGCGCCTCGACCACGCCGCGCAGCGAGTCGCCGGCGAGAATCCTCGGGAGCGCGTGGAACCAGGCGGAAATCCCGCCTCCCGGAGGATACGTACCCGCGAAATGCTCCACCCGCACTTTGCCGCCGCGAGCCTCGATGGGGACGGTTTTGAGGCTGTCGAAAGATAAAGGTTGTTCAGAGTAGCGGCTCATGAGCGCCTGCTCGAAAAAACCGCTCCCTCGCGGTTCGGCAATACTTTGCGGAGCGCCTGGGCCGTGTAGCTGCGCGGATTCGCCAAAATCTCTTCCGGTGGCCCGCACGCCACCACCGTTCCTCCGCCCTCGCCGCCCTCCGGTCCAAGGTCGATAATCCAGTCGGCGGTCTTGATGACGTCCAACTGATGCTCGATCACCACCACCGTGTTTCCCAGATCCACCAGGCTGTGCAGCACCTCCAGCAGCTTTGCGACATCCTCGAAATGCAGCCCGGTGGTTGGCTCGTCCAGAATATAGAGCGTTTTCCCGGTCTGCCGGCGGCTCAATTCACGGGCCAGTTTGATGCGCTGCGCTTCGCCGCCAGAAAGCGTAGTGGAGGATTGCCCCAAGTGCAAGTAGCCCAAGCCGACACGCACCAGAGTCTCGAGTTTGGTTTTGATCTGGGGAACATTTTCGAGAACGCCCCGCGCCTCTTCTACCGTGGATTCCAGCAGATCAGCGATAGAGAAGCCGCGATACTTTACCTCCAGCGTTTCGCGATTGTACCGGCGGCCTCGGCAGACGTCGCAGGTAACGTAGACGTCCGGCAGAAAGTTCATTTCGATGCGCTTCAACCCGTCGCCCTGGCAGGCTTCGCATCTTCCGCCCTTCACGTTGAAACTGAAGCGCCCCGGCTTGTAGCCTCGCTCTCGGGATTCGGGCAACTTGGCGAAAAGATCGCGAATGGGCGTGAACGTCTGCGTGTACGTCGCCGGATTCGACCGCGGCGTGCGGCCGATCGGCGATTGATCGATCTCGATGACCTTATCGATCAGATCCAATCCTTTGATGGAGGAGTGCGCCGCCGGATCCGCGAGCGCCCCATACACCGCCTTGGCGGCCGCGCGGTAAAGGATATCGTTCACCAGCGTGCTCTTTCCGCTGCCCGAAACGCCCGTGACCAGAATGAACAATCCCAAAGGAAACTCGACGTCGATTTTTTTGAGATTATGCGCGGCGGCGCCGCGAATGAAGATGCTGTCTTTGCCGGGAATCCGGCGGACCTGCGGCGCCGGTATTTCGCGCGCTTTCGCCAGATATTGGCCGGTGAGCGAGCTTGGGTTCCGCTCGATCTGGCGCGGCGTTCCCTGCGCCACCAACTGGCCGCCCAACCGTCCCGCTCCGGGGCCCAGATCGATTACATAATCGGCGCGTTCGATTGTGTCGGCGTCGTGCTCCACCACCAGCACGGTGTTGCCAAGGTCGCGGAGGTGGGCCAGCGAGTTTAGCAGCCGATCGTTGTCGCGCGCATGAAGTCCGATGGAGGGTTCATCCAGCACATATAACACGCCCCTTAAGCGCGAGCCAATCTGCGTGGCCAGGCGGATGCGCTGAGCTTCGCCTCCCGACAGCGTCGCCGCGGAGCGTTCCAGGCTGAGATACTCCAGCCCGACGGCCGCCAGGAACTCCAGCCGGTTGCGGATCTCCTCGACTGCGCGGCCCGCGATTTGGCGCTCGCGCTCCGTCAGCTTCCAGTTTTTCACGGTCTCGAGCGCCGCGCTAACGGACAACTCCACGATCTCGCCGATGGAAACCCCATGCACTCGCACCGCAAGGCTCGCGGGCTTCAGCCGCGCTCCGCGGCAGGCCGAACAAGTAAGCGGCGAAAGATACTGCATGAAGTAGTCGTGATAATCATCCAACGCGACATCCTTATAAAGACGGTCCAGCAGGCCGAGCACGCCGGGCTTGCCGTTGGCGCCTTCCAGCAAAATGGTCTGCGCTTTTCGCGGCAGCTCGCTGAAGGGCCTGCTCACGTCGATCTTTTGCGCGGCGGCGAGCGCGTTCAGATGGCGCGCCATAAAGCTGGAGCTTCCGCCCGGTCCGATTCCGCCGTTTAACAGCGGCCGCGACGGATCCACGATGACCTTCACGGGATCGAATCGCCAGGCGTTGCCGAGTCCGGAGCAAGCCGGGCATGCGCCGAATGGGCTGTTGAAAGAAAACGAACGCGGCTCAAGCTGCGGAACGCTTGCGCCGCAATCCGGGCACGCCAGCTTCTGCGAATAAAGCTTTTCCGCGCCATTCACGACAGCCACGGTGACCAGGCCGTCGGCCAGCTTCGTCGCCGTGACGATAGACGCCTCCAGCCGCTTTTCGACTTCCGGCTTGATCACCAGCCGGTCCACAACCACTTCGATGGTGTGATTCTTGCGCCGGTCCAGGGCGATGTCCTCATCTAGCGACCGTAAGACGCCGTCGATGCGCGCGCGCACGAAACCTTGCCGCGCCAGCTTCTCCAGGTCCTTCTTATACTCGCCTTTGCGGCCGCGCGCGACCGGCGCGAGAATCATGACCCGCTCGCCCCGCGAAATTTCCATCACCTGCCGCAAAATCTGGTCCGCGGATTGGCGCGAAATCTCGCGCCCGCAATTGGGACAGTGCGGCACGCCGATGGCCGCGTACAACACGCGCAGGTAATCGTAAATCTCGGTGACCGTGCCGACCGTAGACCGCGGGCTGCGGCTCGTGGTTTTCTGTTCGATGGAAATGGCCGGGCTGAGGCCGTCGATGGAATCGACTTCCGGCCGCTCCATTTGATCGAGGAATTGGCGAGCGTAGGGCGACAGCGTCTCCACGTAGCGGCGCTGCCCCTCCGCGTAAATGGTGTCGAAGGCCAGCGACGATTTTCCCGACCCGCTCAATCCCGTGATGACGGTAAAGGCGTTCCGGGGAATTTCAACGTCGATATTTTTCAGATTGTGCTGCCGTGCGCCATGCACGGTGATGCGGTCGAGCAAATTTCATTTTCCCATAGCGGCGGCCACTAACATAAAGGTATGATTCGCAGTTTCCTCGTCGCTGCCTTTTTCGCGGCCTTTTCATTGCCTGCCCAAACCCGCACGCCCGTTTTGATCGACACCGACATTGGCGACGCCGTCGACGACTCGCTCGCCCTGGGGCTGGCGCTGGCTTCGCCGGAACTAGACGTGCGCGGCGTCACCACCGTCATCGACGACGTCGACAGCAAGACCCGGCTTGCGTGGAAGGAGCTTGTCATATTCGGCCGGCGCGATATTCCGCTGGCCATGGGCGCTCCCGAGCCGCTGCTCGACGCCAAACTTCCGTCTCATCCAGCCGCATTTCATATATTAACCTCTTCCGATCGGATCCCAGAGTCCGCGCACCGTCCCGCCGCCAGCTTCCTTGTGGACACGCTCATGAACTCGCGCGACAAACTAACGCTGATCGCCATCGGGCCGCTTACCAACGTTGCCTTGGCGCTCAAAATCGAGCCGCGCATCAAGGAGCGCATCGAGCGAATCGCCGTGATGGGAGGAGCATTCGCCGCCAGGCAGGCTGAATATAACGTCAAGCGCGACCCCGTCGCGGCGGAAGTTGTATTTCTCTCCGGCGTGCCGATTCTGGCCGTCGGTTTGGACGTGACCGCGCCTTGCAGGCTCCGTGCGGAAGATTTGGAAAGTCTGCGCGTAGCGCAGTCTCCCACGGCCCGGTTTCTGCTGCGGCAGATCGAGCTGTCGCAATCGGAAACTGGCCAAGCGCTGCCAACCCTTTACGACCCTCTCGCCGTGGCCGCGGTCTTTCGGCCAGATCTCGTCGAGACGGCCGCGGGGAAAGTCGAGGTGTCTTTGGCGAACGACGATACGCGCGGGCAGACTCGGTTCACGGCCGACCCCGCCGCGACCACTCGCGTGGGCGTAAAGGTGAATGCCCAAGCGTTTCTCGACTTATTTATTAAGCGAATCGCCAACGCGGGTGTCTTTGGCGGCAGCCGTTAGGCGCCAGACGCGAATAACCTCCGCGGCAGGCTGCGCCTGTTTTGCTAATGCGTCATTGAATAAATGATGTAGTTGATCCCGTAGCGGTAGGCCAAAATCGTCATGGCCGCTGGATAATAAGGAGCGTCCGCGAATTCCCAGGCGTCGCCAACGTCGGTATTGAAATTCACCGCCACGACCAGGTGACTCTTATCGTCGTAAATTCCGCGCCAGGCGGGAGCGCTTCCCGGCGGCTGCGCCACTTCCACGCTTCCGCCAGGCCCCCGGTACAAATGGCGCGAGCCGGGAATGAATGTGCGGTCCTTTTCCTGAATGTCGTAAAGCACGTGCATCACCGGATCGGTCTCGGCCAAATCCGGAATTTCTTTGTTGGGCAGCACGCGCGACATGACTTCGCGGAAATATTCCCACTCCTCCTCGCCCCAGAAGTCGTCCGTCACCAGGAACCCGCCGCGTAGCAAGTAATCTCGGAGCCGGTCGATCTCGGCTTGCGAAAGATCCCAGTTGGCGGCTTGCGTTACGTAGATCCAGGGATAATCGAACAGCCGGTCGTCGGTGAGCGCCACGTGCGCCGGCTCGCCGATGTCGATCCGCGTCAGCCGCTGGATTCCTCGCGTGAAATGATTATCCGCATCCGGCCAATCCTGCGCCCACCAGCCGTTGGCGCGCCCCCTCCGCGAAACGAAACCGAAGCCTCGCCGGAACTGCGGCAGGTCCGTATATTCCACGCGGACAAAATGAAAGTCGGCATCCTTTGGGAAATGGAAGTCCGTATCGCTTTCGCTTTCCGGCGCCTGCGGGAAGACGCGCCGCTGCGCCCACGCCGCGATTGCGATCAGGGCAACTCCAGCAGCCACTCCCTCCCGGATTAAGCGAACCGCCATCCGTACATCATAACGGCGCCGGGAAGCGATCGGTTACACTCGTCGATAGTGCAAGCCGTTTGTGCCGCCCTGTTTTTGCTCCTTGCCGCCGCCGCGTCCGCGGAATCCGACCTAGTCAAAATCGCTTCGCCCAACGGCCAAGTCGAGTTCCGGCTCATGGTCGCGCAGCCTTCCGAGCCCTACGCGCTGCCTCGCATCGCCTATCAAGTTTACTTTCAGGGCAAGCAGTTGATGGATACCTCCTTTTTGGGTTACGAGATCGAAGATCCCGTTCCGCTGCTGGGGCAAAACGTTGGACTGGTCGATTCCAAGACCGCATCCGTCGACGAAACCTACTCGGTTCCGGCTGGCAAAGCGAAAACCATTCGCAACCACTACAATTCGCTGCTCGCCGAATATATGCAGAACGGATCGCTCGGACGGAGGATCAGCATCGAGGCTCGCGCCTATGACGACGGCGTGGCGTTCCGTTACATCATTCCGAACACCACTCCGCTGCCCGAAGTGCGGATCGATAGCGAAGAAACGGAATTCAACTTCGCTACGGACGGCGAGTCGTTTCCCCTGATTCTTCGCAATTTTCAAACGAATTACGCCGACGAATTCAGCCGCCTTACAATGAGCGGGATTCATCCGGAATCGCTGATCGGTTTGCCGTTTGTGGCGGAGCAGCCGGGAATCGGCTGGGTGGCGGTCACCGAGGCGCAGCGCGACAACTACGCCGGGTTGTTTCTGAACCATCTGGAGGGTACCCATATGATCGCCACGCTCGCGCCGCGGCCAGACCAGCGCCAGATGGCGGTGTATTCGAAAACGCCCTTGATTTCGCCCTGGAGGGCGTTGATGATCGCCTCCGATCCCGGCCGCCTGATCGAGTCGAACCTGGTGATGAATCTCAATCCGCCTTCGGCGATCGCCGATACGTCCTGGATCAAGCCCGGCAAGGCGGCGTGGAACGACGCGGCGCCCGCGACCACGGCCGGCGCGAAACGTCTCGTCGATTTTGCCGCAGAATCCCAACTGCAATACGCAGTGCTGAACTCAAAATGGGCGGCGGGCGGAGATGCTTATCCGAGGGATCTAACCAAGCCCGCTCCCGGTCTTGATTTGCGGGAAGTTTTGGCTTACGCCAAATCCAAGCGCGTGGGCGTGTGGCTGACCGTAAATTGGAATTCGCTGGAGCGCCAGATGGACGAGGCCTTCCCTCTATTTCAAAAATGGGGCGTCGCAGGCGTGGTGGTGGACGAGGTGATCCACGCCGATCAACAAAAGATCGGCTTTTACCGGCGGATTGCGGAATTGGCCGCGGCTTGCCATCTGATGATCGATTTTCATGGCGCCTTCTTTCCGGATGGCTCCAGCCGCACCTATCCTAACGTGTTGACGCAGGAATCCGTCTTGGGCTCGAAATATCTGAAAACAGGCGCCCGCCCGAATGCGCGCGACGATGTTATGTTCGCCTTTACGCGTCTGCTGGCTGGGCCTATCGATTATGCGCCGGGCGGCTTCGAGCATACAGAGCCGTTGGAATCCGCGCCGCGCCCCGCCGCCTCGGCTGCGCTGGGAACGCATGCTCATCAGCTTGCGCTGTTTGTGGTATTCGATAGCCCGCTCATGGCCGTCGCGGGCTCGCCAGAAGCCTATCTGCGGCAGAAAGATTTCGAGTTGGTGAAAGCCGTTCCCGCAAGCTGGGACGAAACGCGGTTCATTAACGGGCAGATTGGCGAATATGTGACGGTGGCTCGCCGAAGGGGCCGTGAATGGTATCTCGGCAGCATCACGAACGGCCTGGCCCGGGAGATCGAAGTTCCGCTTGCGTTCTTAGGCGAGGGCCGCTATGCCGCCGAGATCTATTCCGATCGCGGATTCGAGCGCAAAGGAGTCGATTCTTCAACTGCCCTGAAGCTGAGCTTGGCCTCCGGCGGGGGGGCGGCCATCCGCCTTCAGCCGTCGAACTAGAACCCGGAGGCCCGCAGGCGCCGTTTGAGTCGAAATGATGGCGAACGGGCTGGCGGTCAAGGCCGGACGCTTTACCATGGGAACGTGAAACAGCTTGTCGCGGCCATCGCGTTAGGGCCCGCCTGCCTCCGGGCCGGCGCACCCACCTTCTACCGCGACATCCTGCCCATCCTTCAAAACCGGTGCCAGCAATGTCATCGTCCCGGCGAAATCGCGCCCATGCCTTTCCTCACTTACCAGCAGGTCCGGCCTTGGGCCAAATCGATCCGCACGGCGGCGCTCACCGGAACAATGCCGCCCTGGTTTGCCGATCCTTGCTGCGGCAGATTCGAAAACGACCGCTCGCTTTCGCCAGCCGATCGCGAGACGCTGGCGAAGTGGGCGGAAACCGGAGCAGCGCCGGGCGATCCGCGCGACGCTCCGCCTCCGAAGGTCTGGACGCAAGGCTGGAACCTCCCCTCGCCCCCGGACCAGGTGTTCACCGCGCCGCAAGCCTTTGCCGTTCCTGCATCCGGCGCGGTGGAGTATCAATATTTCGCGATTCCGACCGGATTCAGAGAGGACCGCTGGATCTCGGCGGCCGAAGCGCGGCCCTCCAACCGCGCTGTGGTGCATCATGCCGTCGTCTATATTCGCGAGCCCGGCGCCACGTGGACGCGCGGGCCTACCAAGGCCGACATCCTTACGATATACACGCCCGGCAGCTCGGCCGACGTCTCGCCGCCAGGCATGGCCAAGCGGGTAAAGGCCGGATCGGATCTCGTGCTCGAGGTCCACTACGCGCCCAACGGAAAGCCCGCCTCCGATCGCATCCAACTTGGAGTCATATTTGCCAAATCGCCTCCCGATAAGCGCGTGCTCACTTTGCAAATGGACAACAGCACGTTCCTTATTCCGCCCGGCGAGCGCGACTACCGCGTCACGGTCTGGGGAACGCTGCCGAACGACGCCCTGCTGCTTGGATTTTTCCCCCATATGCATCTGCGCGGAAAATCCTTCGAATACACCCGCATTCGCGCCGATGGCCAGCCGGAGACGCTGCTCAAGGTCGCGCCGTACGATTTCTATTGGCAGCTCTCCTACCGCCTGGCCCGGCCCATGCCGTTGAAGAAGGGAACCCGGCTCGAATGGATCGCAACGTTCGACAACTCCGCCAACAATCCACGCAATCCCGATCCCACCTCCGAAGTCCGCTACGGTCATCAAAGTTGGGAAGAGATGATGATCGGATTTTTCGACGTCGCGGTGGATCCGGGAACGGATAAGAATGCGTTCTTCGCGCGCTGACTTGCTCCCGGTGTGCCAAACTGGATTGGTAGCGCGATGACTGCCGCAACATTTTTTGCTGGGATTGTTTTGGCGCTCGCGGTGGGAGCCGCGATCGGCGCGCTCTGGGAGCGCAGCCGCCCCGCCCGGCGCGAGAATCCCGCCCAGCCGGTGGCCGAGGCCGTCGAACGGCTGGAAAAACAGATCCGCGAGGTCGAATTGCAGCGCCAGCACATGCTCGGGGGATTCGAGCGGCAGCTTGCCTCCCTCCACCAGGAGACGGCGGCGCTGTCGCACGTTTTGCGGTCTCCGGGAGCGCGCGGCCGCTGGGGCGAGCTGACCCTCCGCCGCGTCGCCGAACTGGCTGGCATGGTTCCTTATTGCGATTTTATTGAACAGCAATCGGGCAATGGCATGCGGCCCGACATGGTGGTGAAGCTGCCCGGGAACCGCACGCTGGCCGTAGACTCCAAAGCGCCTCTCTCCGCTTACCTGGAGGCCGAGTCCGCCCCGGACGAGTCCGCCAGGCGCACGGCCCTTGAGCGTCACGCCCAATCCGTCTGGCGGCACGTCGCCCAGCTCGGCGCGCGCGAGTATTGGAGCGGCCTTCAGCCGGCGCCGGAAATGGTGGTCCTGTTCCTGCCGGGCGATCATCTCCTAAGCGCCGCGCTGGAGCGCGATCCGGAACTGCTGGACCGAGCTCTCGCCAAAAAGGTTTTGCTTGCCACGCCTGTCACGTTGGTTAGCGTTCTGAAGGGCGTTGCTTACGGATGGAAGCAAGAGCGCCTGGCGAACAACACGGATGAGCTGCGGCGCATCGCCGCCGAGCTATGCGATCGCGCTCGCGCCTTCGCGGAAAGCTACGCCGACGCCGGCCGCAATCTCGCGAAAGCCGTGGACGCCTATAACCGCTCGGCGGGTTCCTGGGAGGCTCGACTTTCGCCCTCGCTCCGGCGCATGCGCGAACTGGGCGCCGGCGGCTCGGGGGACGTTCCCAATCCCGCTCACATCGGCGCCGCCGTGCGGGATGCCGCGCCGCCTGGGGCGACCAAAACAGCCCACTCGGGCGCATGACCCGCCAGCTCTTCCTTTTCTTGTCGCGCCAACGCCGCGTCCGCGCGTGGATGGAGACTTCGCCGTTCGCGCGCAAGCTCAGCCGCCGTTTCGTGGCGGGAGAAACGTTGGAGCAAGGGATCGCCGCCTGCGAGAACCTGCGAAAAGACGGTTTCCTTTGCTCGCTTGATCATCTGGGGGAAAACGTAACCTCTCTTGAAGAAGCCGCTTCCGCCCGCAACGCCTATCTGGACGCGCTGGACCGCATCGGCAAACGTGGATTGAACGCTAGCATTTCGCTGAAGCTCACTCAAATGGGGCTGGATTTCTCCGAGCAGGCGTGTCTGGACAACGTACGCTCGCTGGCCCAGCGCGCCCGCGCCGCCGGAACGCATGTCGAGATCGATATGGAATCCACGGCGTATACCGACCGCACGCTGGATATGGTGGAAAAGGTCGCCGGCGAGTGCGGCTGCGTGCGGGCCGTGATCCAGGCGTATCTGTTTCGCAGCGCCTCCGACATCCAGCGCATGAACCGCCTGGGCATCCCTGTCCGGCTCTGCAAAGGCGCGTATCTGGAGCCGCACAGCGCCGCCTTTGCCAAAAAAATCGACGTGGACCGCAACTACCTCACGCTGATGAAAACCTTGCTGGACCGCGGCGTGCATCCGGCCATCGCCACGCACGACGAGCGCATCCAGGGCGAAGCGGTTCGCTACGCGCGCGAACGCGGCTTGGGAAAGGACAAGTTCGAATTTCAGATGCTCTATGGAATTCGCCGCGATCTGCAGCGGCGGCTGGCGGACCAGGGATATCGCGTCCGCCTTTACGTTCCCTACGGCACGGCCTGGTATCCATACCTGATGCGGCGGCTCGCCGAGCGGCCCGCCAATCTGCTATTCCTGCTGCGCAACCTGTTTCGATGAGGCCGCCATTTCGAGCGAGGCCGTTCCGGTAATCTCGATGCCGAACGCATCCAAACCAAACACCTTGCGCGGATGATTCGTCAGCAGCCG
>DATGLY010000087.1:0-61659 GCA_035293905.1 Bryobacteraceae bacterium | reverse complement strand
CGCCGGCCGAGCCCTTGCGCATCATCTGCGGGTGAGACCGCCAGGGGATGATCTTCCAGACGCCGAACTTATCCTCGATCGCCTTCATGTACTCGAACGAGGATTTTTCCGCCACGCGCTGGATCGTCTCCTCATCCGAGCGCACTTGCAGAAAGTTTGCGATTTGGCGAACCGTACTGGGCAGGTCTTGTTTCATGGACTTGAACGAAAGCAATAGCACGTTCGGCCGGTTCCGTTGCGCCCAGTAGCCCGCCGTGCTTGCGGCCCAGGACCCGAAGAACATATTTTCCGAGCAGAACAGCTTGATCCAAGCGTCCACGGAGCGGATCGGGAAAAACGAAAAAAAGTGATAGGACGATACGAATACGTCCTTGGGATCGCGAATCACGATGATGTAGCGCGCATCCTCGGAATAGGGCAGGTCTTCCCAATGGAAATGAGTCTTGATGACGCGCTTGCCCTCCGGCGAGGCGCGCCAGGCCGATTCATCCTCCAGCGGCACGGCGTAGCCGCGCAGAGGCCCCATGAGCTGGGTGTCCGGCCAGGGAATCACTTCGTGAATATGCCCGAATTCAGCCTTGCCGTGATGGACCAACTGGTGCGCGATCTGCATGGTCCAGTTGGTGCCGCTCTTCACGTAGCAGGCGACGAACACATCTCGCTTGGTGGGAACGTATCCGGCGAAGGGATTCCGAGTGGCGAGCTCCTTGGCTCGCCGCTGAGCCATGCCCGCGAAGGCGCGTTCCGGGCCCCCGAATTTGAGGAATACACGGAACACGCCGTCCATCATCACGCCCATGGCGATCCGGGCCGCCAAGGGCGGGGGCTTGCGGCGGAAGGCAGGTTTGATCATAGAAGCGCACCGGACGCGGCGCCCTTTCCGAAGCGAAAGGTAAACGCCGCCGCCGCGTCCCGTTGCGCGCGTTTCCCGTGGGCCGGCTGCTAGTATACGCGATTTGACTGGGGTCACGCCACCCGCAAAACGATTTTGCCGCGCGCGTGGTTGGTCTCGCCGAGCTTGTGAGCTTTGGCGGCCTCCGCTAGAGAAAACACCGCCTCGATTTGCGGCCTCAGCTTGCCGGAGTCAACCAGCGCTGCGATTTCGGCCAACTGCTTGGAATTGGGCTGGACGAAGACCCCCGCCGCGCGAACGCCATGAGCTTTGGCTTCTTCTTGGGAAGGCTGGCCGAGGATGGTCACCAAAACTCCGCCTTTCCTGAGCACTTTCCAGGAGCGGGCGCGCGTTTCGCCCGCCAAGCTATCGAGCACAACGTCGAAATCCCGCGCCACGTCTTCGAAGCGAACCGAAGTGTAGTCGATCGGCTGATCCACGCCGAGCTGGCGGAGAAAATCGTGGTTGCGGGCCGACGCCGTGCCGGCCACAAAAGCCCCTTTCCACTTGGCGAGCTGCACGGCGAAATGCCCCACTCCGCCCGCCGCGGCGTGGATCAACGCCTTTTGCCCTCTCTCGAGGCCGCCCGCCTCGAAAAGCGCCTGCCACGCGGTAAGCGCCGCCAGCGGGATCGCGGCTGCTTGAACGTGGTCGATAGACGCTGGCTTCGCCGCAATCTCCGAGGCTCGCACCGCGATGTATTCCGCATAAGCGCCGTCGCGGGCCAGATCCGGCCGGCCGTAAACTTCCGCGCCCGCTCGCCATCCATCCACGCCCGGCCCAACCGCCTCCACGACTCCCGAAAAATCCCAGCCGGGAATCATCGGCAGCTTGTGTTTCATCCATTCCCGGAGATAGCCGGCGCGAACTTTCCAGTCGACCGGATTCACTCCGGCCGCATGAACCCGCACCAGCGCTTCTCCCGCTCCGGGCTCCGGCCGCGGCGCGTCTTCGAACCGCAAAACATCCGCTCCGCCGTATTCGTGTATCCGTACAGCTTTCATGAAGCTGCTCGCGAACGGCTCTCCGCGGACTCTTTATTCGCTCTTGCCGCCCTTTTGAAGCTCTTCAAGCGCCGCCAGGACTTCCTTGCTGTGCGGCTGAGGATTCACCTTCAGAAAGACCTTGCGAATCACGCCCTGAGGATCGACCAAAAAAGTGTTGCGAGCGGCCACCTCGCTATCGCCGAACTTCTGCGTAGACCCATACATGTTCACCACCTTGTGATCCACGTCGGCCAACAGCTTGAACGTCAGGTTTTCTTTGGTGCAGAACTCGACGTGAGAATCCACCGGATCGACGCTCACTCCGACGATCGCCGCGTTCAACTTGGTGTACTTGTCCTGGTCGGCCTGGAAGTTATGAGCCTCGATCGTGCAGCCCGGAGTCATGTCCTTCGGATAGAAGTACAGCACGACCCATTTGCCCTTGAAGTCGTGCAAGTTGACGGTTTTGTTTTCCTGCGACTTCAGAGTGAAATCGGGGGCCTTCGTATTCACCGCGGGCGGATCGGCGGCCAAAGCTGCGGAAACCCCTAGGGCCAGCAGCAGGACTGCGGCAAGCATCAGGCTGAGCTTCGAACGGCTGTTCATGGATGGTTCTCCTTGTGTTTAAGGTGCGAACTGTGTTTAAGTATACGACAACCCCGTCAGGTATGCTGGAACCGGAGCCTAAAGCGCGCACGCGCTTATTTTTACGCTAAACTGGATCAAAGCGGTGGAGTTCGCTCAACGCCGCCCTCTAGGCGGCCAATGACTCCTATGACGGGAATCGCCATGGGAGCGGGCCGCAACCCTCCCCCGAGCGACTTCGTTTTCGACAGCCATTCGGAGTGCAAGGAGAATCTCTTTGGATCGCTATCTCATGGTGCTGCTCGGAGGGGCCGTGGGCTCCTTGACGCGATATCTGGTGGGCTTAGCCATCGTGAATCGCACCGGCAGCCGCTTCCCTTTCGGCACGGCTTTCATCAACATCACGGGATCGTTTTTGATCGGATTTATCATGGCCCTGCTCACCGAGCGCTTCCGGCCGCACCCCAACTGGCGTTTGGTGCTGGTGGCCGGCTTTCTGGGCGGTTACACCACTTTCTCAAGCTTCGAATGGGAAACGCTCGGCCTGGTCCGCGACGGCAGCCATTTTTTGGCGGTTTTGTACGTCGCCGGCAGCGTAGTGCTGGGATATATCGCGGTGTGGCTGGGCGCCGCGGTGGCGGGCAAATAGGAGATGGAGGGCTAAAATGCTTTCGAAAGGACCGGCCAAAAAAGTCACCATTTACGTCAACGAGGATACGCGGGAGCGCTTCAGCGCCCTGTATGAACGGATCTTGACGTTTTTGCTGCACAAGGGCGTCGCCGGCGCCACCGCCACACGGGCCCTGGCCGGCTTTGGCGCCCACCGCACGCTGCATACGCCGAAAATCGAAGTCTTAGCCGAGCATCTCCCCATCCGCATCGAGTTCATCGAAGCCGCCGAAAAAGTGGAGGAGCTTCTCCCGGCGCTGTACGACATGGTCACTGACGGCCTCATCGAGGTTCAGGACACCACTGTCGTAAGAGCCGCGACGAAAGACAAGCGCGCGCCGGCCCAGCCGCAGCCGCATCACCGCAAGGCGGGCAAAGCGAAACTGATGCGCGTGTTTCTGGGCGAAGCGGACCAGCTTGACGGCGAACCGCTTTACGACGCCATCGTCAAGCGCTTGCGGCTGATGGACGTCGCCGGCGCGACCGTGTATCGAGGCATTCTGGGGTACGGCGCAAAAGGCCATACCCACAAGCGGAACATCCTGCGCCCCAGCCGCGACCTTCCCATCATGATCTCCGTCGTGGAAACCGAAGAAAAACTGAGTAAGGCCGCCGAAGCTGTGGAGGAGATGTTGCAGGATGGCCTCATCGTGATCTCCGACGTCGATATCGTCCGCCTGACTCGCTCTGTTCCCGGCGGCGCCGCGGAATTGCCGCCCGCCCAGCGGTCACTGTAGCAGCGTCATCAGCGCCGGCAGCGGAACCGCGCTCTCCCTCAAAGCCCGGTCGTGAAACGCGCGCAGCGAGTACGCGCTGCCCTGGCTTTGCTGGAACTGCTCTCGCGCCGCCAGCCAGCCTTTCCATCCCGCGTAATAGGTGGGCAATTGGCATGAGGAAAGCTGCGCCCGCTGAAGCTTCGCCGTCGCCTCCTCTTTTTCCTGATAGGTGTCTTTGATCATCAGGTCCAAAGCCTCCTGCTCGGTCATTCCCATCGTCTGGAGGCGGATGTCCAGGATCGTATTGGCCAGCGCGCGCAACGCTTGTTTATAAAATGTGAGCTTCAGATCCTTACTGTTGTCCAAATAACCTTCCTCCGACATCATCTGCTGGGCATAGAAGGCCCACCCCTCGATGTAAGGCGTATTGCCCCACCAATTGCGCAACAGCCGCCGCGACTCGGGCAGCACGTCGTTGGCGTATTCGAACTGGACGTAATGGCCGGGCATGGCCTCGTGAATGGTCAGTTGCTGGAGGCCGTAGTTGTTGTATTCGCGCAGCTTGGAAGCGATCCGGTCCGGAGGCCAATTTTTGGGTATGGGCGTGATCCAATAGAACGCGCCCAATTGAGGCTCCAGCGCCGGCGCGGGATTGAATCCGCCGACCGCGTAGATGCCGCGCATGAACTGGGGAGTTTCGGTCACTTCGAGATTGGATCGCGTGGGCAAGCTCAGCAATCCCTTGGCGCGAACGAACTCCCGCGCCTGATCCAGATCCTTGCTCGCCTCCGCCATGTAGGTTTCGGGAGTGGCGTGACGCGCGGCGATGTCGTCCAGCGCCTCCTTCACGGTCTTGGGCGCGGCCAACTTCGCCATGTCTTCGCGGATGGATTTTAGGTCGGCCTCCGCGCCCGCCAACAACTCCTCCGGCGTCTTGCCTATATCCACCGCATACTGAAACTTCTTGGCGTACTTCTCTTTGCCCAAGCGCCAGTCGCTGGGGTTCTTCGAAAGCGTAGTTTCGAGATAGGAATTGAAATCCTTGATCGCGCCGAGCGCCGCCCCGGCCGCCTGGTCGTAATCGGCCTTGACCGAATCGGGAGCCTCCGCGCGAAGCGTCTTATCGATCAGATCGATATTGCCCTGGTTTTCTTCCCGCGCCACTCGATTCCAGACTTCCGGAGCGTCCGTCAGATTGGCCTTGGCCTGCCCGAACAGCGCCGGCATCTTTTCCAGACGCCGGATAATATCCCGGAACCGTTTTTCCTTCGGCGCATATTTGAGCATGTACGGAACGAATACCGCGTTTCCGGCCAGCTCTACATAGACTGTCGGATTGTGCTTGTAGCTCTGGATGACGTCCAGCTCCAGAAGTTGCAGGCCGATATTGTCCTGAATGAGCTGAAGGTCGGCCTTCTGCTCTTTATCGAGCTTGCTTGGATCCAGACTTGCAAACTGCGCCTGGTAGCCCTGGTAAAATTTCCGCATCTGGTCGAGTCCGGCCGCGCTGTAATCGTCGATTAGTTCATCCAGCGGCACATTGTTGTAATTGTGCAGGCCGGCCTGCGTGGCCGATACAGGGGTGAGAGCCAAGCTGCCGTAGATAAGCTCGTGGCTCATCTTCTCGAAGTCCGGCGGAGGCGGCGTCTTGGAGCAGCTCACGATCGTCAAAAGCGCCAGCGCGGCAGCCGGCGCGGGAAAGCGAAAAAATCTAGGGATCGCCACAGTGAAACTTTAGTGTAGCGTGGCGGCCCGCATGAACCCCGGCCCCGTCAAGCCGCTTGGTCGGCTTGAATATCCAAAATCCGCGAAGTGACGATCCTTTTATGCACCGGGTGCTCGAATTCCAGATGCATGCCGCGGCCGACAAACCGGACCCGCAACATCGAGCCCCCCCAAGTGGAGCCGTGAATCCGCACTGCCACCGGATCGGGACAAAATTCGGGATGGCCTGAAATCAGCGCCGTGTCCTCTTCGACCACTTCAATCCGGTAAAGATGGTTGGTGGTCCGGATCGAAATCACCGACCCGGGCGTCAAATTGCGCAGATCCACGCCCCCTTCGATTTCCGACTGAATGATGCTGCGATTCACCGTATCCGCAAAATGCGGGGTCGGCCGGTAGAGAACCGGCTCGGGAGGGGGGCGGAAAGATCCCGTATTCACCGTCAGTCTCCGGGAACGGCCACCTTCTCCTGCCGCGCGCTGGCTTCGATCATTTCCAGCACGTCCGCGTTCGGCGGCGGCTCCTGCTCGCGCGTGGTGGGAAGCTGGCCGCGGAAGCTGAAATAATGCGCGCCGGCCACCATCAATTCCTCCGCCGGGAAGCGCGTAATCACTTCGTGGCCGGTCTCCGTCACCACGACTTCTTCTTCGATGCGCGCCGCGCTCCAGCCGTCTTTCGAGGGCCACAGCGTTTCCAGCGCGAAAACCATGCCGGGCTTGATCTCATGGGGATGATCCAGCGAAACCAGACGGCTGATCACCGGTTTTTCCCAAATCGCAAGACCGATGCCGTGCCCGAACTGCAACGCGAACGCCGCCTCCTCGTCCGGAAAGCCGAACTCCTGAGCTTTCGGCCAGACCGCCGCGATTTCTCCCGTGGTCCGTCCCGGGCGCACCAGGGAAATGGCGGCATCCAGATAATCGCGGCAGCGCTTGTATGCGTCGATCATGGCGTGCGAGGCGTAGCCGATGGTGAAGCAGCGGTAATAGCACGTCCGGTAGCCCATGTAGGAGTGCAAAATATCGTAGTACACGGGATCGCCGGGCCTCAGCACCCGGTCGGAAAAAACGTGCGGATGCGGGTTGCAGCGCTCGCCCGAAATGGCGTTTACGCCCTCCACATACTCCGACCCCATGTCATACAGCGTCTTGTTCACCAGCCCCACCGCTTCGTTCTCCCGCATGCCGGGCTTCATTGCCCGGTACAGCTCGTCGTAGGCGGCGTCCACCATCATGGCGGAATGATTCAGCAACGCCACCTCGTCCTGCGTCTTGATCACGCGCGCGTCGGACATCAGCTGCTGGCCATCCACAACCGTGATGCCTTCCTTTTGCAACGCGAACAGAATCGGCGGCTCGACCACGTCAATGCCCACCGGCTCCTTGTGCAGACCGCGCTTTTCGAGCTCCACGCGGATCTTCCGGGCGACGTTCTCGGCGCGCCCCATCTCCGGCGACATCGCCCCGCGCAACAGCGGAATCCCGGCGCGCGAGCGGCCCTCGCCAAGCCATGGGCAATAGAGTTGATGATGCCGCGCCGCCGAGCCGAAATCCCACAGAATCGGCTCGTCGTTCTGCGGCAGTAGCGTGAACCGGCTGATTTTGTCCTGCGCCCAAGTCCCGATGTGGGTGGCCGTGAGGTAGCGGACATTGTTCATGTCGAAGCACAACAGAGCTCCCATTTCGGACTTGGCCAGCAGCGCTTTGGCCCGCTCCAGCCGCTCGCGGCGCAAGCGCTCGAAATCGATGCGCTGCTCCCAATCCACTGCCATCGATCCGTAAGTCTTTAGTGCCACAATCTTCTATCTCCCGATAAACGCCGATTCAGAATCGTTACGACCCGGCCGCTTGCGGCGGCGCGCCGCCTTTAGCCGCCACGCCCGACATTCGGGCCAGCACTTCAAATACTATCGCGAAGTCTCGTTCCGCCAGCCCCATGCCCCGCGCCGCCGTAAGGTACTCGTTCGCTACCGCCGTGGTCGGCAGCGGCACGTCCACCTGCCGGCCCAGCTCCTGCGCCAGCACCATGTCCTTCTGCATCATATTTACGTTGAACCACGCCTCTTCCGGCATCTTCAGCACGAACGGCCCCCGATACTGAACCATCGGAGAGCCGATCACGGAATTCGTCAGCACCTCCACCGCGATTTCGCGCGGAATTCCGCTCTTTTCCGCCAGCAAAACTCCCTCCGAAAACGCCAGCATCTGGACAGTAAGGCTCAAATTCACCGCGATTTTCATCACCAGCGCTTGGCCGTTTTCGCCCACATGCGTCGCTCGGGCGCCAATATCGAGCAAAACAGGCTTCAGGCGCTCAAAAGTTTCCTTCCGCCCGCCCACCATAATGGAGAGTTTGCCTTGCTGAAGCGTAATCACGCTTCCGGAAACCGGCGCATCCACCATATCCGCGCCCTTCGCGCGCGCCTTGGCGGCTAAAGCCCGGCTCAGCGCGGGAGCCACCGTGCTCATCTCCACCCAAACTTTGCCGGCGCTCAACCCGCCCATCAGCCCGCCTTCGCCTTCCGCGATCTCTTCCAGGGCCTTGGAATTGGTCACCATGGAGAAGATAATATCGGCGGCCTGGGAGACCGCAACCGGCGAGTCCGCCCATTCCATCCCCTTGGCGACTAACGGCTCCGCTTTGGCGCGCGTGCGGTTGTATCCAATAACTTTGTGCCCTTTGGAAAGCAGGCGGTCCACCATGTTGCCGCCCATCACCCCCAAGCCTACGTATCCCAGCTTCGCCACGTTATGCCCCAATGTTCGCCTTCGATGTTAGTTTTCGATCCAGACCGTTTTCGCGTTGGTAAATTCGCGAACGCCGTAAACCCCCAACTCGCGGCCAAAACCCGACATCTTCACTCCCCCGAAAGGCATGCGCGGATCCGACGCCACCATCTTATTGAGGTAAACCATCCCCGCCTCAATGTCGTTGATAAAGCGCTCGCGCTCGCCCGGGTCGTTCGTCCAGGCGCTGGCGCCCAGTCCAAAGCGCGTATCGTTGGCCACCTCAATCGCTTCGCCCACGTCCTTGACTCGAAAAACGCAGGCCACCGGACCAAAAAGTTCCTCGCGATAGGCGGGCGAGTCCTTGGGGATATTGGCCAGCACGGTCGGGGCGTAAAAGCTGCCGGGCCGATCCATCGGCTTCCCCCCGGTCAGTACGCGCGCGCCCGCCTTCACCGATTCGCAAACCGCCTCATGCAGATCTTTCACCGCGCCGGCCGTCGCCAGCGGCCCCAGATCCGTCGTCGGATCCATCGGATCGCCCACCTTGAGCGATTGCATCTTCGCCACAAAGCCGCGCTCGAACTCCTCCGCGATCCTTTCATGAACGATAAAACGCTTGGCCGCGATGCAGGATTGGCCGTTATTGATCACGCGCGCCTCGGCCGCTGTGGCGACGGCTTGCTCGAGCTTCGCGCTGGGCATGACGATGAACGGATCGCTCCCGCCCAGCTCCAGCACCACTTTCTTGATGCGCTTGGCCGCCGAAATGCCCACCTGAATGCCCGCCCCCTCGCTGCCCGTCAGCGACGCCCCCATCACCCGCGGATCGTCCAGCACCGCGTCCACTTGCCCCGCGCCGATCAATAAAGTCTGAAACGCGCCTTTCGGAAAACCCGCTTCCAGCAGAATTTCCTCGATTTTCAGCGCGCATTGCGGAACGTTCGAGGCATGCTTCAGCAAACCCACGTTTCCCGCCATCAGGTTCGGCGCAAGGAAGCGGAAAACCTGCCAGAACGGAAAATTCCACGGCATCACGCCGAGGATGATCCCCAGCGGCTGATAGTGGATGTACGTCTTCGCCGCGCCGGTCTCCACGGCTTCGTCTCTCAGAAACTTCTCGGCGTTTTCCGCATAATACCGGCAAGCCCAGGCGCACTTCACCGCCTCGGCGACCGCCGAACGATGCGTTTTGCCCATTTCCAAGGTCATCAACCGGCCGAGATCGTCCTTATCGCGTTCCAGAATTTCGGCCGCCCTGCTCATCATCCGCGCCCGCTCGGAAAACGGGAGCTTGCGGAAACGGCCGAAGGTTTCATGCGCGCATCGGATCTTGCCTTCCACCTGCTCCGGCGTGAGCGGTTCAAATTTCTTGAGAAGCTGCCCCGTGGCGGGGTTGATCGTCGCAATAGCCATTCTGAATCAGTCTACCCTCATCCGCGCCGGGATTGCGGGTCGCCCCGGCCGCCAATCTCACGGGCCCAGTTCAGCCCAGTCGATCCTCTCGCCCGAGGGCTTGACCGCTTCCACCGTCGCCTTGCCTGCCGCCACCTTCACGATCAAAAAGTTCTCCGTGCTCTCCACTTTCTGCGTGATGCCCGCCGGAGGTGTGTCGACGTCGTACAGCGGCGCTCCGCCGCCCCCGCTGATGAAGTAATGCACCCCGCGCAAAAGGTAGTGCTGATAGTTGTGATCGTGGCCAAACAGCCCCGCGGTCACTTTGTATTTTTCAAACAGCGGCTCCAGCGCGGTCATGTGCGCGTTCTGCCCTTGGCGCCGCGCCACCGCCGTCATGGGAGGATGATGCGCGGCCACGAATCGGAACGCGGCGTTCTGCGAGTTTTTCAAATCGTTCTCCAGCCATTGCGTTTGCTCGCGCCAAAAAGCCTCCCGCTCGAACTCCGTCGGCGCGGCGTTGGGAAGGTCGCTGTCGATCAGAGAAAAGTGCGCCTGGCCCCAATCGAACGAATAATACGGCTTGGCGCTCATCAACTCGTAGTATTCGCCCGAGTTGCGTTCATGATTTCCGGGCGTGGGATAGAACGCCGCCTTTCGGAGCAGTTCGCGCTCCGCGCTGAAGAAAATGGGCCACAGCGAGCTATCGGCGCCATCCTCCACCAGGTCCCCCGTATGCAAGATGAAGTCCGGATGGGCGTACTTCAGGATGCCCTGCACCACCGTCCGGTGCACGTCGTGCCGCGTGCGCGTGTCTCCATAGACCACAAATTCGAAATTCCCCGCCGCCGTCGGGGCCGTTTTGAAAGATCCCTTTCCCGCTTCGCCTGGAAACGATTGAT
Organism: Bryobacteraceae bacterium; assembly: GCA_035293905.1. Lineage (GTDB taxonomy): Bacteria > Acidobacteriota > Terriglobia > Bryobacterales > Bryobacteraceae > Palsa-187. The sequence goes on along the minus strand of DATGLY010000087.1, from coordinate 51,063 downwards.
AGTAATAGGTGGAACCCGGCTTCAGGCCGCTTAGAACGACCTGCCTCGAACTCAGTATCGGCGCCGTCTTATCGAGCTTGGCTGGGTCGGCGCCCACCGCCACCCGCCCCGTTTCCACCACCCACATCAGCGTCGCCGACCGCGGACCAGCTTGAACTACGTAAGGCCCTCCCACCACCTGTTCCGTCTGCGCGATTAACGTCCCGGCTGCGCCGCTCAACAGCAGTGCTATCAATGTTTTATTCATTAGGATCCTCTGGTCTTCCAGCATCCGACATTTTAATTTCAATTGCGTGAAATCTTCGGCTTGTAGCCGTCGCGTCACGGGATTTTAAACCACATCGGGTAAAGTCCTGACAAGCCCCAGTTCGGCTCCGTCAGGAGGTTTCGCATGCCTAGATTCTTGGGTTCGTTTTTTCGACTTCCGCCCGTGGCTTCGTTTTTTCGTGTTTGGTTGGCTTCGTTTTTTCTTCTCCCTGCCTTGGCGCAGGATCGCGCCGCGATCAACGGAACCGTGACCGATCCGTCGGGCGCGGCCGTGCCCTCCGCCGCCGTGGAGCTGAAATCCGCGGCCACCGGCCTCATTCGCACGGCGGAAACCAACCAGGCGGGCCTGTACGAAATTCCACTTTTGCCGGTGGGGACCTATAGCATTACCATCGCGAAGACCGGCTTTAAACCCGCCGCCATCAATAACATCGATCTACAGTACTCCGAAACCCGAACCATCGATGCCAAGCTGGAACTGGGCGCCACGGCGGAAGCGGTCCAAATTACGGCTACGGCGGAAGCGTTGAATCGCACCAACGCCGAAGTGTCTGGCGTCATCGAATCGCCGCAGATCCAGGAGATTCCGGTAAGCGGCCGCAATTGGGCCAGCTTAATGCTCCTCGCCCCGGGGGCCATAGACTACGGCGACGGCGCCCAGCGCAGTATTCGCTTCTCCGGGCATTCTCTGGATGACAGCAACTTCACCTTCGATGGCGTCGACACCAGCGGCGTGCAGGAGCAGACCCAGAAGGCCGACACGCGCCTCAACATCGCCTTGGATTCGATCTCCGAGTTTCGCGTCAGCGCCGCCAACTACACCGCCGAATCCGGAGCGGCTGGCGGGGCTCAGATCAATGTGGTCTCCAAGACCGGAACCAACGATCTCCACGGCAGCGCGTTTTACGCCGTCCGCAACGACGCCTTGGACGCCCGCTCGCCTTTCGACGGCTCGACCCTTCCTCCCTTCACGCTGAACCAGTTCGGCGCCAGTGTGGGAGGGCCGGTGGTCAGGGACAAAGCCTTTTTCTACGCCAATTACGAAGGGCTGCGGCAAAGCTTGGGAGAGACGTTCGTCAACTTCGTGCCCAACGCCGCCTTCCGGGCGCAAGTCTTGGCCAAGTCCCCGGCGCTTGCGCCCATCGTCAACGCCTATCCGATGGGGCAAACGCCCATTGACAGCGTCACCGACCAGGTCTCGAAAGTGGCCACCGACACCGTCCGCGAAGACGCCGGCATGTTCCGCTTCGACTACCACTTGGACGGCGCCAATACGATGTTCGTACGCTACAACATCGACAATGCCTACATCGACAATCCCACCGACGCCCTGGGCGATCACAACGTAATTCCCCACGTCCCCCAGAACCTCGTGCTGCAATACCAGAGAATCCTTTCCCCAACAACGGTCAACGAAGTAAAATTCGGCTTGAATCGCGCCAATTATCACAACTGGGGTTACGGTACGGCGCCCGTCGCGGTGAGCACGCCGAATTTCGACCCCTTGAGCGACACTTCCCTCGATACCGAGGTCGGCACGACGTTTTCTTATATTGACAATCTCACCAAAGTGAGCGGCCGCCATACCCTAAAATTTGGCGCCGATATCCGCCGCATTCGCCTGAACAATTCCGGCAATACCCTGACGACGTCGTCCATCGACTACGCCACCAGCCAGGATTTCATCGACAATCAGGCCGACTCGGCGACCTATCTGCAAGGCGAAGGCGTCGTCGGCAATCGCCGCACATTCTACATGGGCTATGCGCAGGACGAGTACCGCGCCTCTTCCCGCCTCACGCTGAATCTCGGCCTGCGTTACGAATATTACTCCGTCATGCACGAAATTCTGAACCGTTCGGCCGTGGTGGACATTCTGGGCTGCGGAGGATTTTGCCCTAAAGGCACTCCCTATTACTCTCCAAATACTCACGATTTCGGCCCGCGCCTGGGCTTGGCCTGGGCGCCAAACCAGAAAACCTCCCTCCGGACCGGCTTTGGCATTTTCTATGGAGGCAACCAGAACGACGATTTCAGCGATCCCGCCGAAAGCGCCGTGCCCCGTTATTCCCTGTCCGCCGCCGATTTCCCCGCTCTTTCCTACCCCCTGGTCGCTTTCCTCGATCCCAAAAATCAGCTCTTCAGCCCCAAGGCGATCGATCGCCATCGGAAGGATCTCTACTACGAAAACTGGGATTTTTTGGTGCAGCGTCAATTGCCGTCGGACTGGCTCTTTCAAGTGGGATACACCGGAGGCGAGGGCCATCACCTGTTCGATAAGTACGTGGTGAACCTAATCAACCCCGCCACGGGCGCGCGCCCGCTCGCCGGCTTCGGCTCTTTCGGGCTCAAAGCCAACGACGCCAACAACAACTTCAATGCCCTTCAGGTTTCCTTGCACCGCCGGTTTACGCGCGGCCTGCTGTTCCAGGCGAACTATATGTGGTCCCACGGCATCACCGACGCCTCCATCGGATCGGGCGAGTCCGTCGCCTTTCAAAATATGGCCTGCCGAGCCTGCGACCGCTCCAGCAGCAACATCGACGTGCGCCACAACCTCATCGCCAATGCGGTTTACCAGTTGCCTTTCTGGCGCGGAAAGCCCCTGCTGGGCGGCTGGGAGTTGGCGGGCATCGGCGCCGCCCGCACGGGCCTGCCCGTGAACATCACCATGACCCGCAAAGCCAGCGCTCTGCCCGACGGCAACACCTCCAGCCAGCGGCCGAATCTCGTCCCCGGCGCATCCATCTACGCCGCCAGCCAGACCATCGATCACTGGTTCAATCCCGCCGCCTTCGCCCCTCCGGCCAATGGAACTTGGGGGAATCTCGGGCGGTACATCGCCAATGGGCCGGGCATGTTCGAAATCGATAGCTCCTTGCAGAAGCGCTTCCGCCTCACCGAGCGTCTGGCTTTGAATTTTCGCGCCGCCGCTTACAATCTCTTCAATCACCCGGTCTTCAGCAACCCTTCCGGCAGCCTCGGCGCATTGACCGGCAATCCGCCGTCGGTCAGCGGCGGCTTCGGGAGAATCAGCAGCATCATCAACACGGGCGCCGTCGGAACAGGCGCGCCGCGCCGGATCGAGTTCATGCTCCGCGCCGAGTTCTAGGACCGGGACTTTCAGGCTATGCCACAATGGCCTCGTGAGGATCAATCGCCGTAATTTGGTCGGAATTCTCGCCGGCGCGGGACCGCTGGCGTGGGCGCAAGCTCCCCCCGCGCCGGCCCCAAAACAGGCGACTCGCGCTGCCGCTGACCCGGAGCTTCTGTCCGCCCGCGACGACCTCAAATTCGCTACGCAGCGCATCGCCCAGGTCGAACTTCCCCGTTCGGTTGAGCCGGCCTTCCATTTTCGCGCCTGAGCCCGAGCCATGGCCGTCCCCAGTGACATCTTCTACGCCAATATCACCGAGATCAACGCCGGACTGCGCTCCAAAGCGTTCTCGGCGGTGGAGCTGACCCGCGCCTTCTGCGACCGGCTGGAGCGCCTCGGCCCGCGCTACAACGCGCTGGCGCTTTCCTTGCGCGAGCAAGCCCTCCGCCAGGCCAAAAACGTCGATAGCGACCTGAAGATCGATCGAACCCGCGGCCCCTTGCAGGGCATTCCCTATGCCGTCAAGGATCTGCTGGCGGTGAAAGGTGGACCCACTACCTGGGGCGCGCGGCCTTTCGCCGCTCAGGTTTTCGACGAAGACGCCAAAGTGGTGCGGAAGCTATCGAAAGCCGGCGCGATTCTGATCGGCAAGCTGGCCATGGTGGAACTCGCCGGCGGCGGCGGCTACGGATCTGCGGCCGCTTCGCTGTTCGGGCCTGGGCTCAATCCCTGGGACAGCTCGCGATGGAGCGGCGGCTCCTCCAGCGGATCGGCCGCCGCCACCGCCGCCGGAATGGCCGTGTTCACCCTTGGATCGGAAACATCGGGATCGATTCTCACTCCCAGCGCCTTTTGCGGCGTCACCGGGCTGCGGCCCACTTACGGCCTGGTGAGCCGGCGCGGAGCGATGGCCCTTTCCTGGACCCTGGACAAAATCGGTCCCCTGTGCCGCTCGGCGGAAGACTGCGGCCTGGTCCTGCATGGCATCGCTGGCGGCGACATCGAGGATCCCGGATCGGCCGGCCGCGGCTTCTTCTACTCGCCTCAATACGCCATCAAGCCCTCTGACTTCACCCTCGGTTATGCGCCGGTCGACTTCGAAGGATGGGCGGACCCCGAAATTCGCCCCGCTCTTCAGTCCGCCTTGGCGGCGATCCGGTCTCTGGGCTTCAAGATGAAGGAGGTCGAGCTTCCAGATTTTCCCTATGGCGCGCTGGTGCAGGTGATCATCGCGGGCGAGGCGGGCTCCATCTTCGAGGATCTGGTTCGCAGCGGCCGCGTGGATGAACTGGCCGATAAGGAGCAAATCGCGGGCCTGAAAGCCAACCTCGACCTGCCGGCGGTGGAATATTTGCGGGCCATGCGCGTCCGGAGCAAGGTGCAGGCGGCGTTGCGCGATCTCTTCGTCGACGTCGACCTGCTGCTGGCCCCCACCCGCACCTCGGTTGCGCCCAAGGCTTCCGAGCCGCTCAACGGCCCTCCGCCGCGTTCCCCCCGCCCCGCCAGTCGCGGCCTGACCGGCATTATTCCGGCCGGAAACCTCGCCGGACTTCCCGCTCTGTCGCTGCCTTGCGGCTTTGCCAACGGCCTGCCGGTGGCGATTACCCTAGTCGCCCGGCCCTTCCGCGAGGCGGACCTGCTCGCCGCCGGCAAGGCGTTCCAGAGCCAGACCGATTGGCACCATCGCCGGCCTCCCGTCGGCGGCTAACGGCGCAAAATCATTTCAAGGAATCCGGCCGCTGGCCGATTACATCTATTAAGTATTCGCGAGGGGGTTCCGGCGAGCACCTAACGGATCGGCCCGGGTTGGAAGCCTGCGTGCTCCACCCAACCGACAGAGACCGCAAGCAAACGACTGGACAAGTGGGAGGTTGGTTATGTTAATCGGAGCGGCAATCGCTGGTTTGTTGATCTTTTCCTTGTTCTTGGAGATGATTGCATCCTCGCCCAAGCATAATGACGAACACTCGCCGGACGTCACGAGCATAAAGTAATCCTGTGTCGGAATGACGCAGACGTGCGTTGAAAGCTAACCCTCCGGTTAGTCCCCTTAGCCTTTTGGTTTCCTCTCCGTTGAGCCTGTCCGCGTTAGCCACGTTCCGCCCCTTCTTCAATAGCACATCGACTTTCGCTTCGGCCGCACGATATATTGAATTACCGCATGGCTGGAACCGGCTGGATCGCGGAGCCCGGCGCGTCGCCGGCGCGAACCGCAACGCGCTATGTCCCAACCGGGCATCGGATCCCTGCGCTGGATGGGCTGCGCGGGTTTGCCATCCTCATTGTCGTGCTGTACCATTGCCGGACCTTGGGCCACCCTCCCCGGGCGATTGCTTCCCTCTTCGAAATCGGCTGGACGGGCGTCGATCTTTTCTTCGTCTTATCGGGCTTTCTCATTACCGGAATCCTGTTGGATTCCCGGAGCGCCCCAAACTATTTCTCCTCCTTCTACGCCCGCCGCGTCCTGAGAATATTTCCTCTGTACTATTTCGCTGTTTCGCTGGTTCTTATTGCGGGGAGCCTGCGCCTGCTTCCCTCTAGAGGGCGCGCCGCATCGCCGGCCTGGTGCTTCCTCTTTGCCCAGAACTGGATTTTTGTGGATGTGCCGTTCCTTGGGCATTTCTGGTCGCTCGCAGTGGAGGAACAGTTCTATCTCTTGTGGCCGCTCGTCGTCTACCTTTTCCCCAAACGGAGGATTCTGCCAATCGCCGTCGCCGGATCCGCGGCCGCCGTTCCGTTGAGGTTGGCGCTCATGTTGGCGGGCGTCAACCCAAACTACATTTACTGGAATACATTTGCTCGAATGGACGCATTGCTCATAGGCGCCGCGTGCGCCTGCCTGCTGAAAGAGGGCCGGTGGAGGGAACAGCTGGCCCGCCACGCCAAATGGCTGTGGTGTATTCCCTTGTTCACGCTGCCTGGATTGAAATTCTTACTCAAGGGCTTTCGGATCGCGCCCGCCACTCAGCGTTTCGGCTATACCATAGTGGCGCTCTCCTACGCCTGTCTGCTGCTGGCGCTGGCGCTCGGCCGATCCCCTCTTCAATCCTTTTTCGGCAGCGGCCCCATGCGCGCCCTCGGCCGGTACAGCTACGCCGCTTATGTTTGGCATCCGCTGATCCTGGCGGCGGTTCTGACGCTCGAACGATACCTGTGGGGCAGCCAACTGCCGTGGTTCCTGAATTTACCGTTTGTATGGAGCGTGGTTCTCGCCGCTAGCGCGGCAACTTACTTTGTGATTGAGCGGCCGTTTTTGTCGTTGAAGCGCCACTTCCAGCCGCGCTGAAAACTTCAACCTCTCGAACCGGGCAAAAGGGTTGTCCGGCGCAACTTCGCCAGTTCCTGCCGCGCGATTTTGGACCAGCGGCTGTTGGGATCAAGCTTCAGATACCGCGTCCAGTGATGGACCGCTTTCATCGGCTGATTCGATCCCTGGTAAAGAAGCGCCAGGTTGTAATGCGCGTCGGCATAGTTGGGCGAGATCAGCAGCGCGGCTTCGTAGTGTTGCAAGGCTTTATTGCGCTCGCCGCGCTCATCGTAAAGATTGGCTAGGTCGAAGTGCGCAAGCGCGTAGCCAGGATCGGCTTCTAATGCCGCGCGGTAACACCGCTCCGCCTCAAGCCAGTTGCGCGCGTTGAAATGGATGGTTCCCAGGTTGACGAGCGCCCCGGCGGAGTTCGGATCAAGCCGCAGACTGGTTTCATAAGCCGCGATCACCTGGCCGGCCGGCGCCCCCGCCTGCTCCAACTCCAGGCCGCGCTGGAACCATCTCTCGGCTTCCTTACGCTGCTCCCTCGCCGATGCCGCCTCGCTTTTGGTTTTGAATTCCACCAGGCGTTTCAGCTCGTTCCGGTCGAAGTCGAACAGCAACTGGCCGGAAACGGCTTCCATCGCCCGTCCTTCCACCTCGACGTGGATCTTTTTTCCGTCCACGTAGAGCCTCAATTCGGTGAGGGGATCTTCGATGTGGTTCAGTTTTTGAGCCAGCGCGGCCAGCGCTTGCCGGATCTGCGCCGCAGGCGCGTGGCCGCGGCGCAGCTTCACCAAGGTGCGCAGCGCCACCAGTTCGCGGAAGCCATAAGCTTTCGCCGAAGGAATCAGTTGCTGTCTTTCCCAACTCCGGAGCTGGCGCTCGGAAACGTTCAGAAGCCGGCGCGCTTCTTCCCGGGAGTACGCCTGTCTGGGCGCCGAGCCGGTCACGGAAAAATTCTAACAGGTTGCTTTTGCGATCTGATAAATCGAGATCCCCGCGACCCCTGCCGCCCCGGCGGAAATACAGGCGCGCTTGTTGTCGGAGGTAATTCCGCCGAGAGCCAGCACCGGAATCCGCACCGCCATCGCGGCGCGGGATAGCGCGCCCAAGCCGAGCGCGGGCCGCGCCGATTCCTTTGAAATCGGATCGAATACCGGACCGAAGAAGGCGTAATCCGCGCCCTCCTGCTCGGCCTCGCGCACCTCGTCCACGGAGTGGCACGAGACGCCGATCCGGAATCCGACTGGAGTCAAGCGACGCCAGAATTTAGGCGGCGGCGCGCCCGCCGGCAGATGAGCGCCCGCCGCGCCCGCCGCCAGCGCCACATCCACGCGGCTGTTCACCAGAATTTCGACGCCGCGCGGGTTTGGCAACTCCCGCGTTCGTTGGACCAGTTCGTAAAGTTCCCGCCCGGGCAGGTCCTTTTCGCGGATCTGAATCCAATTCGGTCCCGCCGCCAGATTGCGGGAAAGCGCGCTTATGAGCGATTCGCCGCCCGCGAGCGTCCGCCGATCCGTGATATAGCACTCGATCACGCCGCGCCGCTGCGCCTCGGTCTCCTCGATCCGGTCGAATTCCTTTGGGGGCGGCACACTCTTAGGCTAATCTATGATGAAATACGCTTTCTGGTCGAATGGAAGAGCGCCAATTCTATCGTGAATCGGAAACGACTCGGCCCGCTTCGCTGAATTGTCCCTTCTGCCGCACGAGCGAGTCATACGAGCTGCGCTGGCTGGTGCGGAAAAAAATCGACCGGCTGCCTTCCCACGCCGATGAGCGCGACCGCGCCCGCTTCGCCAAGGCCCTGAGTTATATGGTCCTGATCGATGACAAGGTTTTGTGCAAAAATCTGCGATGCCGTAAGCGATTCGAGGTGTCCGGCATCAAGACCACCGCGTTTATCTGAGCCGGGCGTGTTACCTTGAGCGTCATGCGCATTTTCGTGGGTCTGCTTCTATGCGCGGTTCTGGGCCCAGCACAGTCGCTTTCCGGCCGCCGCGCTCCCAGCTTTTCCCTGCCCGATTCCGCCATTACGCAGCACGACATTCTGGATTACCGCGGCAAGTGGCTGTTGCTTGATTTTATGAAGACCGATTGCCCGCACTGCGCGGCGCTGTCCAAGACGCTCGAGCAAATCAAGACGCAGTTCGGCCCTAAAGTCGGCATTCTTTCGGTGCTCATATCGCCACCCGAGAACACCACTACCGTCGCGCGCTATATTCTGGACAACAAGCTCACCACAACTTTCGTATTCGATCAGGGCCAAGTGGCGACGGCCTATTTCAAAATGACTCCGGCCCACCCGAGCTTCGACACCCCGCACCTTTTCGTGATCAATCCCGGAGGAACGATCGTCCGCGATTGGGGAAGCAGCGATGCGACGTGGGAAATCCTGGAGGGGCCGGGTCTGGCGCGCGAGCTTCAAGCATTGATCTCGGGCGCGGCCGCGCCGCCGCCCGCGCAGAAGCAAAAGTAGACTCGCTCCGTTCCCTCGAACGGCCTCGGATAACCCAGGAGACTCGCGCCGGACCGTTCTATGCGAAGTTGCCGGGACAGCGGTATCCTGGATCTTGCTTTTTATTCATGAAATTGAACTTGGACGGCCTTCGCGCTGAAATTGAGGAATATCTGCATTCAAAAGGGTTCGTAGTGTTCCAGAGCCTTCCGCGTTTCAGCGAGATGGGTGCGATGGTGTACTGGGACGCCCATCGCTATCCCGATTTCAAGGCCTTTCTAGCCGCCGCCGAGGCGGCGGGAGTTCGCCTGATCACTCTGTTCGCCCGCGAACTGGAAGATGCTACCATCGACGATGCGCTTTCTCAACTCGAGGAAGCCGTATTGGATCGCGAGGAGCGCCGGACGATCGAGTCGCGTCTGAAGGGCATGCGCGGCTATACCGGCTTCACCTGCCAGATCCAACTCGCTTTTGACTTGGCCGCGCGGATCTACGTTTTCGATTTGCGCACCGACTGGTTTAACGACTTGAACGAGATTATCGGCCGGGTGGAAGAATCGTATGACGAAGATGAAGACGAAAACGGCGATTTTCCCCTCGGAGGCGGCTATTTCCCCAAGAATTGAGCAACCTTGAGCGCACTTCGGAGCCGCCAGGGCCGGCGCGGGACAAATCACAATGAAATGGACCTCGGCGCCCTCGAATGAAGCCGAAGCCGCGCGGCTGGCGCGCGGTCTGCGGTCTTTCGGCATCGAGCTAACGGCGCCCGCCGCGCGCGTGCTGTGGGCCCGCGGCTATCGCGATCCGGAGCAGGCGCGCCGTTTTTTTTCGCCGCGCCTGAGCGACCTTCATGATCCGTTCCTGCTGCGCGATATGGAGACGGCGGTTGTCAGGCTGCGCCGGGCCATCGAAGGCAAGGAAAAGATATTGCTCTACGGCGACTACGACGCCGACGGCGCAAGCGCCATCGTGATCCTAATGAAGGGAATCGAGCTTGCCGGCGGCCGAGCGTCTTTCCATGTTCCTCACCGCCTTCGCGACGGATATGGGATGCAGAGCGAGGTCGTCGAACAGGCGGCTGGCTCGGGTGTCTCCCTGATTATCAGCGTGGATACCGGCATCCGCGCCCACAACGTGGTGCGCCATGCCGCTGCGCTCGGAATCGACGTCATCGTTACGGACCACCATCTGCCGGAGCGGGAGCTGCCCCCGGCCCTCGCCGTGTTGAACCCCAATCGCGCCGATTGTGGATATCCGGACAAGAACTTGTGCGGCGCCGGCGTCGCGCTGAAGCTGGCCCAAGCGCTGCTGGATCGCTCGCGCCTGGCGCGCGATCGCCGCGAGCGCATCCTCGATTCGTTCTTGAAGCTGGCCGCGATCGCGACCGTCGCCGACGTGGTTGGTTTAACCGGCGAAAACCGCGTCATCGTAAAGCGAGGACTGGAGGGGCTGCAGCGGGTCAAAAACGCGGGATTGCGCGCGCTGCTCGACGTCTCGGGCTTCTCCGATGGGCAAATCCCCAACGCGGGCGACATCGCCTTTCGCGTGGCGCCCCGCGTGAACGCCGCCGGCCGAATGGCCGCCGCCTCAGAAGTCGTGGAAATGTTTTTGACAGAGGATGCCGCCCGCGCCCGCGAACTCGCCTCCAAATTGCACCATCTCAACCAGGACCGCCAGCAGACCGAAGCCGAGATTGCGCGCGCCATTTTCGACCAGTGCGCCGAGCAGCCGGTGACGGATTCCGACGCGGCTTTGGTGTTCGCGGGCAAGGGCTGGCATCGCGGCGTGGTGGGCATCGTCGCAAGCCGCGTGGCGGCGCGTTTCCATCGGCCCGCGTTCGTATTGGGAATCGAGAACGGCGTAGCCCAGGGATCGGGACGCAGCATACCCCGATTTCACCTTTTGGAGACTCTGGAGCGAATGCCCGATCTGTTTATCAAATTCGGCGGGCATCGCCAGGCGGCGGGCGTGACGCTGGCGGCCGCCCGCCTAGAGGAGTTCCGCCAGCGGCTGCGCGAACACGCCGCGGCTCTGCTCACTCCCGCCGACTTCGAACCCGAGCTTGAAATCGATGCCGAAATTCGGCCCGAGGAAATCACCGACCGCGCCATCCTCGACGTGCTGCGGCTGGCCCCGTTCGGCTATGGGAACCCCGCCCCTGTGTTCCTTGCCAAGCAGTTGGAATTGACCGAGCCCCCCGATGTGCGCAAGGAAAAGCATCTTTTTCTCCGCTTCCGCTCGGCAGACCGAACGCTGCGCATCAAAGCGTGGAATTTCGCGGAGCGCGCGCATGAATTCATTGCCGGCGCCCGTCTCGACGTCGCCTTGCAGTTTGAAGAAGACCCGTATTCAGCCGGGCGGGGCTATGCTCCCTGGCAGGCCATCCTTAAAGACGCACGTCCCGCGGCAGCCGCCGCTGGACAAGCCTAGGCAAGCGAAATCCATCCTCGTGGCGCACCCGGGCGACAGAGTCCTTTTGTAGATGTCTTGTCCATAGTATACTGTGTCTAGGAGTGGGACACCGTTTATGATCCAGTTGACAGACGTAGCAGTGGGAAAAGTCCAGGAGATTCTGAACACACAGGAACCCAAACCGGCCGGTCTGCGAATTTCCGTGGTGGGCGGCGGATGCTCTGGTTTTAGCTACTCCATGGCCTTTGAGAACACCCCCGGATTCCTGGATAAAACTTATCAGTTCGGCGACCTCAAGGTATTTGTCGATCAGGCCAGCATGCTCTATCTGGACGGCGCCGAAGTGGATTATGTCGAGACATTAGAAGGGTCTGGCTTCAAGTTCAACAATCCCAACGTAAAATCCACCTGCGGCTGCGGAAGCTCTTTCAGCGTCTAAAGCGCTTGGCCCAATTGCCCGTTTAGATGCGCGGGCCCCGCTTCCTGCCGGCGGCTCCTATCGCCAGCAGTCCGGCCCCAACAAGCCAGAGGGTCAGAGGCTCAGGCGTGGTCGTGGCCGTAAATCCTTGCCCGTTTAGGACGTTTTCAAAAACGAAATCGTCGCCCGACAGGCTCCCCAGAGGCGGGATCGAGAGCAGAACCGGAGTAAAAGAACTTCCCCCGTTCGAGGCCGTCCAGGAGGGATTCAAAGACAACAGGTGAGTTGGGGAGCACGCCCCGGTCACGCCCGTCGCGAATCCGCAAATCAATCCATTCACAGTCGAGTTTGAACCGGCAACCAGAAGGTCGCCCGTTATGATTCCCGGCATGACCGTGTAGGTGATGTGAATGTCCTGCCCGGCGGAGCCCAGATTCGTGAAACTAAAATCCAAAATCATTGCCGCCGGATCGGTGCCCGGGCCAGTCGTCAAAGTGAAGGAAATAGGAGCGCTGATGACGGCTCCAAAAACGGCGAAGTTGCTAAAGACCTCAGACCCCTCGCTGCAAAACGCGCCGGATTGGTTCAGCGTCGCGCCTTGGCTCAAGGTCCCACTGACGATCGTCATGCCTGGGGCGCAGACCGGTGCGCCAAAAGCCAGGCTCCCGGACGCAATCGCAAGCGCCCACACCGCTCGAACCGTGGCCTTCCTCGCCGGCAAGCAGTTCCAACTCGACGAGCCTTGCAGTGGTTTCCCTCCGAATGGACACCGAAAGTATATCATCACAGCGGAGCCCGCGCAACAGCCGCGGATCTCAAACGCAGCCGGAGTGGAATCGTGTAATCCGGCCGCTGGTTCCCTCCGTTAGCCGCTTCTGATACGATGATTTCTGTTTCGGCATCCTTATCCAAGGAGGATTTATGCTCCCCGTTCGGCTTATGAGCGGCTGGCTGGCCATGGGCCTTGTTTGCATCGTCCAACCAGCGTCGGGCGATACGTACCAGCTCATTCTGCGCGGCAAAGTGGTCATGGCGGACGGCTCTCCGCCCGCCAAAAGCGTCGGAATCGAACGCGTCTGCACCGACATTCAGGGCTCCGCGCCGGGCCCGGTCACCGACAAGAAAGGCGAGTACCTCTGGCGCATGGAGGTGGATCCCATGCTCACGCGCGTGTGCAAAATTCGCGCGACCCTGGCTGGATACGTCTCTACCGAAATCGATATCTCCGCGTTTAATTCTTATACCGATCCAAACCTTCCTCCTCTGGTTTTGACCGCCCGCGGCGCCGATCCCAACTCCATCAGCGTCCTCGACAGCGAGGTGCCGTCCAAGGCGCAGCCTTCTTGGAAATTGGCGATGAAGGCGCTTGACAAAAGCGACCTGGCCGAGGCGAGCCGACAGATGCAGGCAGCCGTGAAAGCGGCTCCCAAGTTCGGACAAGGCTGGAACGCACTCGGCCAACTTTCCGAAAAATTGAACAATCGGGATCAGGCGAAGGATGCCTATCAGCACGCGATTGAAGCCGACCCCAAGCTGCTGCCCGCCTATCTGAATCTGGCGCGGCTGTCCATTAAGCTGAAGGATTGGGAAACCGCCGCCAAGGCCTCCGATGCTTTGGTGAAAGCCGACAAGCGCATTTTCCCGGAAATCTACCTCCATCAAGCCGTGGCGCGATACGAGTTGAAGGATCTCGACGGAGCCGAAGCCAGCGCTCGCGAAGCCATCCGCGCCGATCCCATTCACAAAATGCCCAGGGCGGAATACGTTCTCGGGAGAATACTCGAGGCCAAGGGCGATTCCGCCGGGGCCAGCGAGCATATTACGAAATATCTCGAATTGGACGCCGGCGCTTCCGACGCGTCCGCCATTCGCGCGCATCTTCAGAATCTGGGCAAGCCAGAAGCTGCGGCGAACGCGCCGGAACTGGAGCTTCCCTAACGTTTCGCCAACTGTCGCTCGCCCGTTTCTGACGGCTTTTCCCGTTTTCTTCGCCCGTAGCTGCCGCTTCGCGCTGATTTCCTTTAATTGCGCCCTCCCCGCGCGAAAACCCGTAAAACTACTTTGTTTTGGCGGTAATAATTCGGATTACACCCCTTTCCATCGGCTCGAAAATGTTTATTGAGGACGACGCGGCGGGCCTACCTTATGGCCAGCAGCCGGAGGCTGCGTCGGAGCTCCTACCCCGAGATCCGATTTGGCGGTAGCTCGCGCGTAGTCTAAAAAAGGACGAACGATGCAGCCAGCAAACGCCATTGGGAGTGGGGTTTCGACTCTCAATGCTCCGCTATTTGAATCTAAATCTTGCCCGCCCGTGTCTTGGCGCTCCCTTGTAGAACGCATCCGCATCGGAGATTCCGCGGCGTGCGAGGAGCTTTATTCCACCGCATTTACCGATGTCCGCCGCTGGTTTTCTCAGCGCCTCGGCGTTCAATATGCCGACGACCGGACACACGATACCTATTTGGCCACAATTCGGGCGATTATCAATGGAGATCCCCGCGAACCCGATCGGCTCCCCGGTTTCATCCACGTTATCGCCCACCGGCACTTCTGCTCTTCCCTCCGCAGCCTTCGTAAAAGGCGGTTCCGCGAGATCGCGCCCGACAATCTCGCTCTGCTCGATCCGGCCTGCGATCTCGATCGCGTCGTCATCGCCCGGGAAAAAAGAGACTGGGCGAAACGCGCGCTTTGCGCATTGCCGCCCGAACAGGGCGAAGTTCTGGAGCGATTTTACGTGCTGGAGCAGTCCGCGGAGCAGATTTGTCGCGAAATGGGGCTCACCGAAACACAGTTCCGCCTTTTGAAATGGCGCGCCAAAGCGCAATTCGGCGCCATTGCCAAGAAGCGTCTGCAAGGGCAGGCGCTCAAGCGGCTCTCACGGCGGGCCGTCGCCGGGCAGCTCTCAAGAAAGGCGATCCGTCGGACCACGCCCGGCTTGGGCGCGGAACGTGGCGTGGATTTCGCGGACGCCCGCCCCGCTCTTTGACGCAAACCGCGGCGCCGCATCCCGGCTATCTTGTCTCTCCATCCCAATGCTCGGCGATCTTGCCGTTCTGAATCCTGAACATGTCGAACGTAAAGCGGTCGTATGCCTTGGTTTTGTCCTTGGGATCGGGCGTCCGCCACTTGAAGACGAAAGTGACAAGATCGCCCTCCGCTATGGTGTAAACCGGCGGAATCTTCATTTCCGGTCCGACATCGTGGTTGACGGGACGCGGCAGCGATTGGATGAACTTGACCAAGGCTTCTCGACCGCTTTGCATCATGGGATTGTGCTCCACGAAATCGGCCGCCACATATTGCTCAATCAAGTCGGGATTGCGAGGTTCGAACACCAGGCGGTAAAAATCCGCGACGAGTTTTTTATTTTGCGCGGCGCCGCTTAAATCGCTTTGTGCTTGAACCAACGCGGGAATTAGCAGCAAGAATATACATGCGATTTTATGCAAACTCACCTTGAATCTCCTTGTGCTCCCCCCGTAGCGAATGGAGTCCCGAAATGGGGCTGATTGCTGTCTGAGCGGAACCCAGCCCTTAATCGCATACGATTGATGAAAAAAATCGGCCGCGCGATTCAAAATCCGGCAATGTTTCGCTCTGTTTTTGCCGGCTGGCCGCTAGCCTGGCCGCGGCAGGGCAAAAGGCCGGGCCTGCGGGGAGATAGGTTCTTCCACAAAGGGCTAACAGCGCCCTATTTCTTGGCGTGCTCGCGCTCGTAGCGCGAAGTTTGGATATAGTTGCGCACCGCCGTGTTGCCTTCGTGGCAGGCGTACTCGAACATCTCGTACTTGTTGTCGAGATACATCGGATACGCGATGGTGATAGGGCTCAAGAGCACGGACGGATCCTCGACGGTCATCTTGAAGTCGATCGTGTCCGGCGCGACGCGCGTGAAGCGTTCGACAATGTGGAGGTCGGGGGTCGACGGCTGAAGCGGGGCGGGCGAGCCCGGAACGCCGGCGCTGGTCAGGCCGACCAGACCGTTGAAATTTTTCGTCTCAACCACGAGCGTATTGCCCTCCCAATGCCCTCTGGATTCGCCCATCCACTGCCGGATGTGGGAATCCAATTGCGGCATGCCGTTGGTGGGAATGACGCGCGCCTCATGAGCCATTTCAAGCAGGATCACCACATAACCGGGCGACTGCATGATGCGAATGCCGTTGTTATAATTCCGCGGCTCCATGGAAACGGGCATGCCCCGCGTGATGCAGCGGTCCCAAGCGCTGAAATCGGCGGGCGTATCGAATACCGTCTGCCCCGGACGGTAGCTGCTGCGCATTTGCTCCTGAAGCTTCTTGCCGTATTCGGTGAGCGGGGGGAAACGGCCGTCGGGCGGATCGATGATGAGGGAAGTTTGACGCATCACTCGCGTGGAAGTGTCGGCCACCGGGATGGGTCCGCCCTTGAAGCGGCTGTTCCGCGCGTCGAGCGCGGCTTGCGCCTTGGCGACCTCGTCTTCGCTCAAATAAGCTTTGGTTCCGTACTGCCGCGGCCGTTCCAGCGGCACGGCGATGAGATGGTTCAGGGGCCAGATTCCCTGGAGATCGGGCTCCCCCCAGGCGGTCTTGGGCGGCTTCCAATTTGGGTCGATTTTCGCGCCGGTGGCGGAGGTGTACGGCACGCTGGTTGTCGCCGGGCTTGAGCTTTGCGCCAGCAAGGTGGCGGCGGCGATTCCACTCAGGACCAGAATCCGTCTGAACATGAAAAAACTCCTCTACGCAATCCAATTTTGCCAGAAGCGTGCAACTGGCGCGGCCACCGGCATTTTCCGCGCATGAGTCCGGTCCGCAGATCAATATTACCTTGCTTGCGGCGCCCAAGCAAATCCGCGGCTTTTTATTCCACAAAGAGCCGCTTCACCCGGGAGCCGATCCCGCACAGCACGCTATGGGAAATGGTGCCCGCTTGCCGCGCGATCTTCTGCGCATCGATCGAAACGCCGCCCTCGGAGCCAAGCAGCGTGACGGAATCTCCCGGACGCAGCTCGGGACAGGACGTGATATCGATAGTGGTCAGATCCATCGAAACCGCTCCCACGATCGGCGCGAGTTTGCCGTTTGCGATTACATGGCCCTTATTCGATAGCCTATGAGGAATGCCGTCGGCATAACCGGCCGCGAGCACCGCGATCCGCATGGGCCGTTCGGCGCGGTGCATGCCGCCATAGCCGATCAGCGCGCCGGCCTCCAGATCCTTCACCGCCAGAACCGCCGCTTTCCAGCTAAGCGCGGGCTTTACACGCAGCGCCGCGGCGGGCGCGGGGCCCCACACCGGAGAAACGTAGCCGTAGATCGCATGGCCCGGCCTCACCAAATTGCCCCACGCCCGCCGGCGGCAGTATGCCACCGGGATGGTGGCGGCGCAATGGATGTAACGCGGCGCCACGCCGGCGGCGCGCAGCGCCCCAACCACGGCTTCAAACTTTTCGATCTGCTCCTCGGTCTGCGAACTGGCGTAGTTGGCGGCGGAAGCGAAATGCGTCATTAATCCTTCGAGCGGCGATGGGCCGGCCGCCACAGCCCGTACAATTTCCTCCGGCGCGGCGCGGGTCCCCAGCCGTCCCAGGCCCGTGTCGATTTTGAGATGATACGGAACGCGCACGGCCGCCACGTCGCCCAGGGAATGAATCACGGGCGTGAGATGGTATTGTTCCGGCCAGTGGTCGGGGCCGAGAAAATCGGCCATGACCAGGATGCGGGCGCGAATGCCCGCCGCGCGGAGCGCCACTCCCTCTTCGACGTTTGAGACCGCCAGCCAGGCCGCCCCTTCCTGCTCCAGCGCGCGCGACACCTCCACGGCGCCATGACGGTAAGCGTCGGCCTTTACGACCGGCATGATCTCGGCCTCCGAGCCCACCAGGGCCCTCACGGCGCGATAATTTTGGCGGATTGTGGCTAGGGAAATTTCCACCCAACTCCGCATTCCTCTCCGCGGCGAAGCTAGCTCTTCGTGGCCAAGCGCGTCAGCAGCGCTTCGTAGCGGTCCGTCACGGCCTCCCAACTGTATCGCTCCCTCACCCGATTGACCGCCCGCCGCCGCCATTCGTTTCTCTCCTCCTCCGGCATTTCAAGCACGCGCCGCAGGACCTCTTCCAACGAGCTCGCGCGCGCAACGGAGGCGGCCGAGCTTGAGTTCGCCGGTCGCTCGCCGCGGCGCGCCGGCCCCGCGCCTGCTTCCAGGTTCGCATGGGCGAAAGGGATGCCCGCCCCTCCCGCGACCTCTTCGTTCTCCGGCGTGTTCAAGTAAAGGGTCAGCGCGCCCCGTCCCATCGCTTCAATGAGCGCCGGATGCGTTCCCCCCACCTCCGTCGCGTGAATATAAGCGAAGCAGTGCGAGTCCAGCTCGCGATAACCCTGCCCATAGATCGCGCCCGGAATCACCACTCGCGGATCGCGCGTATTCTTCACTTTCGCGATATATCCGGCCGCGTAGGGGGCGTCGCCCACCAGCGCCAGCTTGAAATCGGTATTCACTTTTTCAAACGCTTCCCGCACCCGCAGGGCGTTATTTTCCGGCTCCAGGCGGCTGACGTATAGAAAATAACGGCGTCGCTCGAGTCCCAGGCGCTTTAGAGCCTCGGTGGTTTCCACGGCTCCCGTCTCGGCGCCATAGGGGATCATCTCGGATTCGCGGCCATATCGAGACCGGTAATAATCGGCGATGCGCTGCGCGTCGGTCACCACCGCGTTTGGCATCCAGGTGGCCAGCCATTCCGAGGCTCGGTACCATGCCTTGGCCGCGGCGTTCCATTTTTTGCGATGACGCTCTAATCCGTCGACGTTCAACGCCGCGGCAACGCCGCACAGGCGGGGAATGAAGGTGAAAATGGCGTTGGCGGCGTTGCAATATAACGCCGCTTGCTGAGGCTCCCGGCCCAGTTGGCGCGCCGCAAGATCCAAAGTCGATAAAAACGTATGCGCGATGGTTTCCAGATATTTGTGGCGGATGGTGGGAAGATAGCGCAGCTTGACGCCGCGGTATTCAGAGGCGGAAGGACGCTGCCGGCAATAGACGGTGACCTGGTGGCCGCGAGCGGCCAGACGCGCCGACAACTCTTCGGCAAACGTTTCGAACCCGCCGTAGCGCGCCGGAATTCCGCGGGTACCCAGAATGGCCACCCGCACGCCTATCCCGGCTCCCGATTTGCGACTTTTGGCTCCGGCCTGTTCAACCTCGCGCGCTGCGCGCCTTCACTTTCGCGGTCGGCTGCGGCGCCGGCCGGCTCACTGGTTCGTACGAAAACCAACTGGCAATGTAGTCGTCCTTGACCCGGCGCCGATTCATGATCTCGCGGCGCTTCGCCCAAACCCGTTTCCAGTTGCGAGCTATGTATAAGAAGGCGCGCAGCGAGGTGTGCTCGTGCAGCAGGCAGGCCCCCACCACCACCAGATCCCGCCCGGTGATCGACAGCCAGTTCTGGCGGTAGAGGCTCCCCGTCATGTTCTTGATCCGCAGCAAAAAGCGGTTCTTCACCGAATGCATGTTGATCACCGGCGGCAGCGCCCGGCGATTGCCCGGCAGCACGTTGCGCACATGGTAGCCGCGAGCCATGGGCGTGTAGATGCATCGCCAGCCCATCAGTTGCGCCCGCCACGCCACGTCGGCGTCCTCGCGATACACGAAAAAATCGGGATCGAAAAACTCGCCTTGGATGGAAATGTCCTCGATCATGCTCCGGCGGTACAGCGCCGCCGCGGCCGTCGCGCCAAACACATATTCGAAGTTCAGATAATGCCCGTTATCCACTTCCTGGCTGCCGCGGTCCAGGTGCCGCAACGTGGGAGTGAAGTAGATGCCCGTGGAATCCACCAGTTGTTTATCGGGCAGATCGAACGTGGCGCGGATCGTGAGCAATTTGCCGCAAACCGTGCCGATCCTGGGATCAATCTGTCCCCCCTCCACCAGAGCCTGGATGAAATTGGGCAGAAGGAGCACGTCGGGATTTAACGTCAAAATCCAGTCGGCCCGAGACAACGCGATCGCTTGATTCTGCGCCGCCGCGAAGCCGATGTTTTCGCTGTTGTAATAGACGCGGCAACGGTCGGAAAACTGCTCCAGTATGTCGGCGGTCCCATCCGTCGACGCGTTGTCGATCACGACAATCTCGAAGTTGTCATATTTTTGATCGAGCACCGACTCCAGGCACCGCTTTATGAATCTTCCGCTGTTGTAAGTGACTACCGTGACCGTTACCGAGTCTCTAAAGGCCATCCGTCTTTGTGATCCTGTCTTGGCGTTGTGGCGCTAGCGGGTTTAGCCCGGGGAAAGACCAAGCGCCGTCCGGCGAACCGGATAATTCTAGTACAACTACCGACGGGGGATAGACTCCTGTCTCGGATTATCCCCGCGACCATCCGCGGAACAGAAGTAAGCACCACGGCGAGGCATACGGCCTGGTAACCCAATAACCGGAAGTGCTTGGAAGCATATGTAAGAAGGCTATCACACCAATACTCCAACCGGCGCGCGTCGCTCAATTGCCGCACCGAATGGCCGCCCCGGTGCTCTCCCGTCACCGACGGAACATACTCGATTCGGTAGCCCGCCGCCGCGGCTCTGCGGCAAAAGTCCACGTCCTCGAACCAGATGGGAGCAAAGTCTTCATCGAAGCCGCCCAGCCGCTCCCACACATCTCGCCGGAACATTAGGAAAGCCCCCGCGGGCTGTTCCACCGAGCCCGGCTCCGCCAGATCCTGGTTCAGGCAGCGATAACTCCGGTTCACTGGATTAGAGGGCAACAGACGATTCAGGCCCAACAATTCGAAAACCAGGGCCGCGGGCGTCGGGAAACGGCGAACCGTAAAACCCTTCTGATCCCGTCCCTTATCGTCCACCAGCCTTCCTGCCGCCAGCCCGCTCCGGCCAGCAGCCTGCACCAGGCTGTCAACCCCAGTCAACAGCCGTACGTCGGGATTCAACAAGAGGAGGAATTCCGCGCCGGATTCCCTAACGCCCCGATTCGCCGCCGCCGCGAAACCCAGATTTTTCGCATTTGCGATTAGTTTCACCCCGGCCCGGGAGCGTAGCATGGCTGCTGTGCGGTCGCTTGAGGCGTTATCGACCACCACGGTTAGGATAGCGGGGGCCATGGCCGTCAGCGCCTCAATGCATTCCCCAACAACAGCTTCCGAGTTGTGAGTGACAATGATGGCCGCGACAGCCAGGGCTAGAACCTCCCGAAAAGTTCAAATCCTTTCTGCTGCCAAAAATCCAGACTCCAAAGCGCGCTCGCTTCTACCATCCACCGGTTTTCACAATCTTACCCCACCAAAACATTGGGGCGGCGGATCATGTCGGCCCCAGCAATTACCCCGCCACGTCTCGTTCTCTCATTTTTCGTATAACGAAATGAAATAAAAAGACATCTCCTCCGCCCCAAAGGGGTGGACTGTGTCCTTCCTCCCTGCCCGGTGTGGCGCTCGCCCCGGCTTCATAAGATGCATCCATCCCAACGCCAGATTCTCCTAAACCGGCTTTCATCACGCCGCCGACAGCCAGAAGTAGATCCGCCAGTAGAGGTCGAATCCGGTCCGCCGCTGCAATTCGAAAATAGTTCGTTCGCTCTCCTTGAGGAACGCGTGAATTTGAGACGGGGCCGGCCCGATTGGCGGCCTGCGCCGGTAGCCCTCCCATTTGCCCCTCAAGTAGGAAAGCAACTTTCCGTGGCGGAGGGCCACCAGGCCCCACAACAACTGTCCCCAGACGATCGGCCACAGCGGCTGGCCGCCGAAATGCTTCGCCGCCAGCAGGAACTGGTTGCGGGAGATGCGTCGAACCGTGTCCGAGCTCCACTTTCCCGCCGTAGCGCTTCCCAGGTGCCAGGCCAGCGCGCTCGGCGCGTACACGCCGGCAAAACCCTGAAGCGAGCAGCGAATGCCGAAATCGACATCCTCCAGGTACGACTCAAAGCGCTCATCCAGCGGCCCCACGTGGCGGAATAAATCCCGGCGGAATAAGGCCGCCGTCATCGGGGCGATCCGGATGCGCTGGAATTGATTCCAGGCCGGCGAATCCGGACGGCCCGCGCCGCAGCGCCAGGCGCAGCCGCTTCGCGCGATCTCGTCAAAGCAACCGTCCACCACGTTCGGGTGCGAGGCCGAGAGAATTTTCCCCGCCGCAAACCACGCATGTTCGCGCGCGGCCACCTCCAGAAGCGTTTCCAGCCAGCCGGGATCGAGCGTCACATCGTTGTTGAGAATGGCCACCCAATCGCATTCCGCGGCCTCGATCGCGCGGTTCACCGCCGCGGCGAATCCGAGATTCGCGCCGAGCCTCAGCGCGCATGCTCCCGCCCGCTCCGCCATCTCCGCCGAAGCGTCCGTGGAGCCGTTATCGGCCACGATGACGCGGTCGAAGGCGCGCCTCTGCCGCCGGAGATTTTCCATCAGCGCCGCTAGCAAATCCCGGCGGTTCCAATGAGGGATGACCGCGGCGACCGTCACGAAAACCGCTTTCTGAAAATGAACCACAGATTGTAGAACCCATCGCGCCAGAGGTTCAGCTTGGTCTCGCCTAGCCGCGAAGTATAGTGAATGGAAATCTCCACAAAGCGCACGCGGCGGCTCTTGAGCGCTTCGATCTTGATTTCCTCGGAAAACGCCATGCCGTCGGAGGTGAGCTTCAGTCCCTTCAAAATCGACCGGCGGAAAACCCACATGCCCGACTGCGAATCCCGCACCCAGCGAAGATACAGAATGGACATGGCCAGCGACAGAATTAGGTTTCCAAGCTTGTTCAAAAAGCTCATCGCCTTACGATCTTGCACCGGAAACCGGGAGGTGTTCAGAAAATCCGCCTTTAAGTGGAAAAAGGCTTCCAGCAGATACGAAATGGCGTCGGGCGGGTAGCTATGGTCGCCATCGAGCGTCACAATCACGTCTCCCCGGGCCGAGGCGAACCCTGTCTTGTAGCTGCGTCCGTAGCCCCGCACATCCTCGCGAATCACCTTGGCTCCAAAAGCTCGCGCCACCTCCGAGGTGCGGTCCGTGGAGCCGTTGTCCACAACAATGACCTCATCCACGAATTCGGGAAGCCGCTTGAGCACCTGCTCCACGCCTTGTTCTTCGTTGAGGCAGGGGATGATCACCGTGATCTTCTGGCCCTTGTACATTCACGGAATCACTAGCATACCGTGCAGCAGTAAGATGAATTCATGGTGAAGATGTTTGTGCTCGCCGTGGCCGCCGCCGGCGCGGCGCTGGCCGCCAGCCCGGAGCTTTCCGCGGTCAAGACCGTCTATATGCTGCCCATGTCCGGCGGTCTCGACCAATACCTGGCCGTGGCGCTGACCAATAGCGGCGTCTTCAAAGTGGTTACCGATCCGCAGAAGGCGGAAGCGGTCTTTAGCGACCACATTGGAACCAGCCTCGAGCAATCCCTCCATGAGCTCTTCGCGTCGACGGAAAAAATCGAAGACGGCAAACCGAATGACAGCTTCAAACCCGCCATGGCGCCTCGGGCGCGCGGCAAAGGATCGATTTTCCTGGTGGACCGCGCCACTCGCGCCGTGCTATGGAGCGTTTACGCGCCGCCGAAAGACAATCAATCCGATTCGTTAAATCGCCTCGCGGTGAGGATCGCGGGACAGTTACAAAAGGACTTAAAGGGAAAGTAAAAACCAAACAGACGTCCCGGCGATTTTGCGCCGCCGCGCCGTAAAGTAACGGCAAGCGATATCGCCCCAAACTTCAGCCCCAGCCACAATCGCCCGCCTCGCGTTCACGGCGTCCGGAGAATTATTATTCGCCGTAATTTCAATAGATTGTCTTTTTTAAGCCAAATACTCTGTTAATCCTGCCCTATATTCCTCGGCCAGAGAGGAGGGCGGAGGAATGGAACCCATTATTATTTGGCCGATCGAAATTTTATTGATCGCCACTCGATTCTAGGCGCTGGCGATCATCGTATGAGTGGCGGAGGCGTGGCGGCCGGTTCCGGCGGATGCGAGCCAGGAGGCCAAATAAATCGCGGCGGCGACGGCGATGAGATACTGAAACCCAATCGCCAACGACGCGCTTTCCGCAAACCCGCCCAGGATCGCGCCGGCGGCGTTGTAGGCCATTGCCTGCTCCGGCCGTTCTGCCTGCCGGAAAAAAATTGCGAAAATCACCCCGGCGTAAAACACGGGGGCAAGCACCAACGCGCCGGCGGCGGCCGCGCGAGCCAGCGGCGGCAAACCCAGAAACGCATCCAAAGGCATGGCCATGTTGAGCGCCAAAACCGCCAGCAGCCCGGCGTAGTGACGCCCCAGATGGATGCGGCCCGCTTTCAGAACGCGCAGGTTGGCGATCAGAATCATCGCCAGAACCGCGGAAAATACCACGGCGTTGACAATCCACGTGCTCCCGAAAAGCAGCGCCATATGAACCACCGCTTTTGTCTCGATCAGCATGAACCCGGCGCCCAGCAGCGCCATAGCCAGATTCGGCCGCGCCGGAGCTCCCGCGCGAATTCGCCACCCGAACGCCCACAGCAGCGCCAGGCTGATTAGGCTCATCACCGCGATTCCGCGCCAAACCAACGCCGGAATCATCGGGCGGCGCAAGTAAAGGAACGGCCAGGAGTCGCGCGCGGGGCGAAGATCGGATGGGATTTCGACGCGCGCCGGGCGGAGCCGAATGGGCGGCGCACCCGGCTGGGCCGGCAAAATCGCGTACGATCCTTGATCCTGGAAAGCGCTCGTCAGCGCTGCGGCGCGCGGGCCGTCGAAAATCAACGTGAACCCCTCGGCCTTTTCCTCGGGACCGATCGAGTCCCGCTGAGGCAAGCTCAAAACCAGGGGACGCTCGCCCAGCGAGGCTTGAGCCGTTTCGGCGAGCCGCGCGACAATCCAACCCTGGCGGAAATAGTTGTACATCACAAACAGGCCGCCCGGATTCAGCGCGCGCCGCACATCGCGCAGAGCCTCTTCGGTGAACAGATAGCTTTCCAGCCGCAGGTTGCTCAAGCTGCTGTGAAGAACCAGAGAGTCGATCAGCGCAAAAACCACCAGGTCGTAGCGGCGGCCCGGAGAATGCAAGAAATTGCGTCCGTCGGTCAGGTGCACGGTGACCCGAGGATCTTGATAGGGGCGGTCGGGATGATGCTGGCGGCCCAGATTCTGGATCACCGGATCGATTTCCACCGCGTCGATGCGGGCATCCGGCGCGGCCCATTCCAGCGCGCGGCTAACATCGTTGCCCGAACCGGCGCCGACAATGAGAATGTCCCGAAAAGGCGGCTGCCCCGCGTCGCGATTCAACAGATACGGAATGGCGTAGCCGGGGAAAGGATCGTTGCGGCTCACCATGTTCTGATGGCCTAGCAGGTTTACGGCGATCGCGCGCGTCGAGGGCGAGTAGTTGACGCGGTAATAAGGAGACCAGGCCTCCTCGGGGAAATTCCGATGAATCACGCCGATGGAAAAATAACGGGGGATCAGCGCCAGCAGCGGGATACAAGCCGAGAGCGCCAGCGCCCCATACCGCCGCGGAGCGTCCCTCCACAAAAGCCACATCAGCGCCGCGGCGGCAAAGCTGAACCACCACGCCGGAGACAACCGCCAGGAGCAGGCTTGAAATAGCAAAATTCCAGCAAGGCTGCCTCCGATGTTGATCATGTAGGCTTCCACGGCGTTCGGAATGGCTGCCAGGCGGCGGCCCATGTGCTGTCCCAGTCCGGCCATGGTCGCGGCGATCAAGGCAAAGAAAAAGCCCGCCACCCACTCGATGGGCACAACGAACGAAGCCACGTCGCCGGCGCTCTGTTCGGCGCCAAAGTAGACCATCTGTGGCGAGAGCTTGTTGCTGCCTACGTCGATGATGTTTTGCAGCGCCAGCCTCAGTCCCTCCATGCCGACTCCCGCCGCCAGCGCAATGGCCAGCAGCAGCGGCGTGAGCGCTAGGAAGCTTCGCCGCGGGCGCGCCATCAATCCCAACGAGAGGCCGAGAAAGCAGGCCAACAGCACCGTATTGGTGAAGAAGGTGAGGAACAGGACATGTGCGGGGAACCAGCGGATGAAGGCCAGCTCGAGGAAAAGAAATTCGGCGCTGATGGCGAAAAGCTCGAACTTTTCGGGCGTCCGCACTATTTCACCACGATCGTCGGAATGAGATTGTTCTGAGGCGTCAGCGCCTGATCCGGCCCCGGGCCACCCACAGCGGACGTTCCGCCGCAGTTGCTCGCCAGATCGTATGCGGACATATTCACAAGCACGGAGGCCGTTCCGGGAGGCACGTTCTGCGGCACTTGCACATTTATCTGCCATAGCCCCGGATATTGGGGCGATACGCCGGAGTATTGAATATTGGTCGCCGGAAGCAGCCCTATGAACACCTGCGGCGGCGTGGGCGTCGAAATCGCCGCCCCGGGCGCCACTCCATCCCCCACATTGGGAATGAATCCGGCGCCGGTGAGCCACAACGTGATGTAGTCGCCCCTTGCCGCGCCATGGCCGCTCGAGTTGGGCGTGCCGTCCGAGTTCGTCGCCGCGGCCGGACCGGTGCCCTGAGCATTGGCGGTGAAAATTCCCGGCGCTGCTGGCTGCATTCCAAAGTTGGCGGCGGCGAGAATCTGGCCCGTCGAAGGATGCAGAACGATGACATCGGCCGTCCCCGAACTCGGCGCCTCGTATGGAACCTGGAAATAAATGACGTTGGGATCGAGGCGGAAGATTGGAGCGGGAATGCCGCCCACCAGCACTTCAACGTCATTCAGACCCGATGTTGGCCACGGTGGCGACTGGGTGCTCGCGGCGGTCAGGCTGAAATCGGTTCCGTACCGTCCGAGCAGCGCGAGCATGCCTGGGGTGAGATTGACGGAAGTGGCGCAAGTGCCCGGCGTTCCGGCGGCGTAGGTCGCCGCATGGCGGTAGAACATCAACGGAAAGTAAAAGCTCACGCGATTGTATGCTTCGGCCACGACCAGATTGTCGTATGCATCCAGTGCGGCCGCCAGCGGCCCCGGGGCGCTCAACGTTTCCGTCGGCTGGTTGGTGATTTGAAGCGTATTGAACTCGGGATAGCGGAGCAGTTGGTTGCTGCCAGTGTTAGCCACCCAGATTTCGCCGGTCGAAGGACTCACCGCGACGCCTTCGGGCTGGTTAAGACCGCCCACCACCAGCGCGGCCGTGGCGCCGCTGATGGACTTCAGGGCGTTGGCGAACACCAGAATTCTCCCGTTGCCCGTATCGCAAATGTAGAGACGGTCGGAGGAGTCGGTGGCAAGATGGCGCGGACCGCTCAAACTGGCGCCGGTGGGCGGCGAGGGAGCGGCGATCGAGGTGAAATTGGGCTGCCCCAGCACCAAGGCGGCCGCTTGCCCCGTGGCGAAGTCGCCCCCCGCCGGCTTCTGAAACACCAGCACACGGTTGTGAACCGCGTCGGAAACCGCCAAGCTTCCATCGCTGAACAGCGCCAGGCCGAACGGAGCGCTCATCGTGGAAGAACTGGGGTCCTGGATCTTGCTGGAAAACCCGCTCTGGCCTAGCACGAGGTTGGCTTTGGGAAGCCCGGGAGGCTGCGCGAAAGGCGCGGGAAATCGCATCACGCGCCCATTCCCCGAATCCGCGACAAAGAGATTGCCGTTGGCGTCCACCGCCAATCCAACCGGAGCGATCAGGCCGGTGTTGTTGGGCGTCTGCGCGTCGGAGGGCTGCAAATTAGACGGAGAATAGTTGGGAAGGGCGTGCGCCAGATCGGGTTGCCCGATCACCAGATCCGCCTTTTGAGTCAAAAGGGAATGCGCGTCGGCGCCGACTTTCCGCGCGTCCAGAAACCCCAGCACGCGATTGTTTCCTGGATCGGCGACATACAGATGCGGAGGGTTGGAATTTTTGTCCACCGCCACTCCCGCCCCGAGCACCACGCCGATCACGCCAGGGTTGTAAAAGTACACTTCGCGGCCCTCGATCAAGTTGGGGCTGTTAGAAGCGAAATCCATCTGGCCCAGCACCCGGGAAGCCCCGATGTACTGCGAGGCTTGCTGAGGAACAATCAGCACCCGGTTATTGCCCGAATCCACGATCCACAATTCGTTCGTGGCTGTGTTGGCGGCCCCAGCGGTGGGAAAAGAGAGGCTGGCGTTGCTCGGTTGCAGTAAATTCCGGTTCGCCTGGCCGCTGAACAGATCCGGCTGGCCGAAGACCGACTTTTGCGGCGGCGAAGGATTGCTCTGGGTCTGCGGGGCCCAGTTGGAGTACGAATCGTAGCTCACGATCCGGTGCGCCGGAGTGTCGCAGACGAACACATACGGGCCCATGGTGAAGACTCCTTGCGGCGCGCCGGCAATGGCGCCGCTCTGGTTCAAAAGACCTAGCGTATAGTTGGTCGGGTATGCCTGGGGCTGCTGCCCTTGTGCGACAATCGTCCGGATCCCCAAAACCCGGTCGGCGGATTGGCAGTTCGTTGAAGGCGGCGAAAACTCCAGCACTCGCGCGTAATTGTCGGAGATGTAAAGCCGGCCAGACGAATCAAACGCCACTCCCGACGGTTGCACCAGCGCGGCCAGGTTGGTTTGAGTGTTGTTTGGATATTGCGGGGCCTGGTACGATGCGAAATCGCATTGGCCCAAAACCAGATCGGCGGCGGGCTCGGTTAAATTGGGCGTCAAATTCGCGGAGGGAAAACGCAGAACCCGATTATTGACGGGATCGCTTACCCATAAATTGCCTGGAGCGTCCAGAGCCAATCCGGCGGGATAAGCGTAATTTCCGGAAACAAAGGCGAGTGTTTTGTTGCCAGGGGCGTACGGATTGCCCTCATTCGGCTGATTTCCAGAATTGATGCTTTTTTGACCAATGACCAGATCGACGGGAAGAAGCTGGCCGGATGGTTGTTTTAGCGGAGTAACATAGCGCAGAACGCGATTATTGCCGGCATCCACCACGTAAAGATTGCCTTGGCTGTCCACCGTGATTCCTCGAGGCAGATTCAAGCCTGTGCTGAATGAGGTTCCGGGTCCAGCCGGAAGCGTCGAAACCAGGCTGGGCTGGCCGATCACGATGTCCGCCGGCGCGCCGGTCGCAAGCGCGGCGCTATTCCGCCAACCCAATACCCGATTGTTGCCGGTATCGGAGACATAGACCGCGGGCGGGTTCGTGCTGTAATCGAAAGCGATTCCCGATGGGCCGTTGAATTCCCTGCCTTCCACCAGATTCGGAGCGTTAGAAACAGGAGACGGAAGAACCAGCGACGGCTGGCCGAATTCCCGCGTAGGCGCGTTATTGAAGACGAGTTGGCCGAACAGGGGCCAGGCCGCCACAAGTGCGGAAGGAAGGAAGTACTTCATAGATCCGATAGGAAAATGCTCCGCCCGGCGGCGCGCGGGAGCCGCCTGTGCATGTAAGATAGCACAGCGGGCCGCGTTTACGGCGAATTTCGGCGGACGAGCTTTAGCGGCGCGGGCTTAGGGGCGTTCGGATTCGAAAAATTCGCGCGCGGCGGCAACGGTGACGGCGATGTCTTCTTCCGTATGCGCCGCCGAAACAAATCCCGCTTCAAACTGCGAAGGCGCGAGGTAGACGCCGCGATCGAGCATGAAGTGGAAGAATTTCGCAAAGCGCGCCGTATCGCAGCGCTTGGCCGAACCCCAATCGGCGACAGGCTGGCCCAAGAAAAAGAACGTGAACATGGAGCCGGCGCGCTGGATGGTCACTCCCGGCGGAGTCCATTCGGCCAGCCGCTCGCCGCGAGCTTCCAGCAGATCGTAGATCTCCGGGTGTTCGCTTAGATAGCGCAGCGTCGCCAGCCCCGCGGCAACGGCCAGGGGATTGCCAGAGAGCGTGCCCGCTTGATATACCCCGCCGAGCGGAGCCACGTTCTTCATGATGTCCGCGCGGCCGCCGTAGGCCGCCATGGGCAAGCCGCCCCCGATGATTTTGCCCAGCGTGGTCAGGTCGGGCCGGATCTCGAACCGCTGCTGCGCGCCCCCCAACGCCAGGCGGAATCCCGTCATCACTTCGTCGAAGATGAGCAGCGCTCCGTGCCGCGCCGTCAAATCCCGCAACGCTTCCAGAAATCCCGGCGCCGGCGGGACGCATCCCATGTTGCCCGCCACCGGCTCGACAATCGCGGCCGCGATCTGATCGCCGCGCGTGGAAAACGCCTTCTCCACGGCTGCAATGGAGTTGAAGGGCAGCACGAGGGTCGTTTCCGCGAAGGCTTTGGGCACGCCGGCCGCATCGGAAATGCCCAAAGTCGCCATCCCCGAGCCCGCCTTCGCCAGCAACGAATCCACGTGGCCGTGATAGCAGCCCTCGAATTTCACAGTCAGGTCCCGGCCCGTGAAGCCTCGAGCCAGCCGCAGCGCGCTCATCGTCGCCTCGGTGCCGGAGTTCACCAGCCGGACCATCTCCATGGAAGGGACGGTCTCCGAGATCAGCTCGGCTAGCAGCACTTCGCGCTCGGTGGGCGCGCCGAAGCTGGTGCCCTCTTCGAGAGCCTCTTCAAGCGCCGCGATCACCTGCTTTGGCCGGTGGCCCAGCAACAGCGGCCCCCAAGAGCAGACGTAATCGATGTAGCAATTGCCGTCCACGTCCCAGACGCGCGAGCCTTCGCCGCGCGCCAGAAACGGCGGTGAGCCGCCGACGGCGCGGAAGGCCCGGACAGGAGAGTTCACTCCCCCGGGAATCACCGCTTGCGCCCGCTCAAACAGCGCTTGGGATTGCCCCGCCCGCGCGCGCGTCCCGGCCCGCTGCGGCGGCGTCATGCGCCCGGACTCTCCGGAATCACGCGATCCAAAAAGAAGCTCAGGATCGCCTCCTGCAAGGTTCCCCCCAGATTCCGCAGCAGCCGGCTCCGCAGCGTCAAGTAAGGCTGAGTGCCGGCGAACAGATCCTGCATCAGGTCGCGGAAGCGCTGGCTCCGCCGGATGAATTCCACCATTCTTTGGGGCACCGAGCGATGCAAAAATCGCCCCAAAAAGACGCGCTTTGCAAGGGTGGCGGCGAACTCCAGATCCTGGCTGAATTCGCGCGCCAGCAGCGCGCGGTAAGCGGCCGCTTTTTCCAACAGCCCGTGCGCGTCGTTCACCACCACCTGGCTCGCCAGGTCGCCCGACCGCATGGCGTAATAAATCCCTTCGCCGGTGATCGGGTCCACCAGTCCGGCGGCGTCTCCCACCGCCAGCCAGCCTTCGCCGGCCACCCGATTCTTGCGCCAGCCGCTCCATTCAAGAGATGGAAGCATGTGACTGAAGAAAACGGCGTCCCGGCGCGCAAGGCGGTGTTCGTCCATGTACGCGTCCAGGCGCGCGCGCAAGGCTTGCGCGGGTTCGCCTTTTCCGCAGATGCCCACGGACAGATGCTCGCAGCGCGGAAACACCCAAATGTAGCCTTCCAGCTTGGGAAGAAACTGAATGTCGATCCGCTCCCGCGAAGCCGGAACATAGTAGCCCAGCGCGCTCATCGTATCGGCCGCGCTCCACTCCGTTCCCACTTCGCGCAAGGGATTTCGCGCGCCCATCGCGACGATGCAGAAATCGGCTTCCTCCAGGCCGTCGCGCGTGCGCAAGCGCCATCCTTTTTCGCGGCGCTCGATTTGGAGCACGCGCGTTTTCTCGATCGCCGCGCCCGCCCGTTCCGCGCGCTCCAGCAGCATGCCATTCAATTCCTTGCGCGAGTAGATCACCAGCGGGTGCGTCAAATCCATGGTCGCTTCGCCGGCGCGCGGCGCCCCCAGCACCGTTTGATGAACCAATTTCTTCGGCCACCCGTTGTCGATCAGAAACGGATATTGTTGGTAGGCCTTGTAGGTGAGGCCGCCTCCGCAAGGTTTTTCCCACGCCAGCTTTTCATCGAATAGGACAACCTTCAGGCCCGCCTTGGCTAGGCCGGCCGCCGCAAAAGCGCCCGCCGGTCCCCCGCCGAGAACGGCTACTTTTTTCATTGCTGCCCCACCAAGGGATGCCCAGGGGGCAGACCTTGGCCGGCAGGCGCCGGAACCGCCGATGGCGTCATGCCATGCGGACTTGCGCCGGGCCGCACTACCCACTTGTCTCCCTTGCGGTCCAAGTCGTAACGCATTTGCATGCCGCCGGCGTTCGAACCCTTGGGCGCGATCGACACCGTCACGCGCGCCGTATCTTTCTCAAATGTCATGGCCGCCACTTCCACCGTCATGGCGTTCATATCCAAACCGGTTTGCGGCGCGCGCGCCGTCAGATACTCGACCACCGCGGATCGCACGGCTTCCTGATTCTGAATATTCTTCGAACATGCCGCTAGCAGCGCTGCCAGCGCCAGCGGCGCGCATCGTTTCACAAACCGATTATAGCGAGAGGCGTTGCGGCGCTTCTTTCTTGCCTCAAATCAGAGTTTCTTACCGGTTGGAAGCGCGCGATCCCAGCTGCAAGCTTTCGCTCTCATTGTCACGGCCGAGCCTTATGCCGCCGTTCGCACGGCGCGCAGGCCGCTGCATTGCGCATCAAACTGGCGCGCATCGCCGCGTTATTGGCGCGCTACCCCGGTCTTCAGATTTCCTGCGAAGGGCACATGACCGGAGCCCATTCCGTGGCGGCTTCCGGCAGCGGGCCGAAGCCGTGCGAAGCGCGTTGGTGGCGGGCGGAGCCCCGGCCGCCCAGATCTCCGCCGCCGGCTATGGCAACGCTCGTCCGCTCGGCCCGGAAACGACCGCCGAAGGGCGCGCGCAAAACTCGCGCGTCGAAATCGCGTCTCCGGCGATCCGATCGGCAACACGCCGTTCTGGGATCGCACGGATTCGCTTGGCCGGCGCGGGCAGTAGTCGCTGGCCCGCGCCGCCAGATCCCGGCGCTCCGAAAGGACTTCTTTTTCCCGCCGCACGCGCGGGCCGAACCGGCTCGCGTGTTATCCTGTAACGTTTTGAGGGTTTACGCGCGCCCTACACAGTGGCGCGGTGCGAGGAGATAGGAATGCGAGATTGGCGGAACCGATTGTGGCGCTTCATGTTGGCGTTTACGTTGGCAGCCTCCGCCGGCGCCCAAGATCAACGGCGTCCGGCGACCATCGGTGGCCATCCGAACCTCAACGGCGTTTGGCAGGCGCTGAACACGGCCTATTGGAATCTGGAGGCGCATAACGCCGAAGCTCTGGACGAATTCTGGCCCATGGGCGCTATCGCCGCCATCCCCGCCGGCAAGAGCGTGATCAAGGGCGACGGAATAATCCCCTACCTCCCCAAGGCGCTCGATCAGCGTAACAAGAACCGCGCCAACTGGCCCGCCGCTGATCCGGAAGCCAAGTGCTTTATGCTCGGCGTTCCGCGCGTGACCTACCATAACATGCCGTTCCAGATCTTCCAGGGCGGCGCCGACGCCGACCTGCTGATGGTTTATCCATTCGCGGCCACCAACCGGATCATCTATATGAAAGATCATTCCGAGCCGCCTGTGGATACCTATATGGGCAAATCCAGCGGAACTTGGGAGGGCAACACGCTGGTGGTCGCCACTACCGGCCAAAACGATCGAACCTGGCTCGATCGCGCCGGCAATTTTCACAGTAATAAATTGAAGGTGACGGAGCGCTTCACTCTCCTCGATGCCGACCACATCCGATACGAGGCGACGCTTGAGGACCCGGAGACTTACTCCAAGCCGTGGACCATCGAGATGCCCCTTTATCGCTTGATCGACCCGAATGTGGAATTGCTCGAACACAAGTGCGTGCCGTTTGCCGATAAACTTTTGTATAGCGACTTGCTCCACCTGGAGCAGCCAAAGCCCGTTTCGGAGCCCAAGCAATAGGAGGCTAGTCATGTTCAGGAAATTCGCGATTTTGGCGCCGGCCGGCCTGCTGGCGGCGACCCTGCCGATTTACGCGCATCATTCTTTTTCCGCCGAGTTCGATTCAAACAAGCAGGTCCGGCTCGAAGGCAAAGTCGTAAAGATGGAATGGTCCAACCCCCACACCTGGCTGTTTATCGATGTGGAAAAGCCGGACGGCACGGTCGAGCATTGGTCGGTGGAAGGCGGAGCGCCGGGTGTCCTTTTGAGAAACGGCTGGACCCGGGATTCCCTTCCGGCGGGCACCAAGATCGTCGTGAATGGTTTCCAGTCCAAAGACGGCGCCTTCCGCGCCAATTCCCGCAGCATCGAATTCCCCGATGGCCGCAAGCTGGACACCGGCAGCAGCTACACCGGCGGCAAAGAGGGAACCAAGTAGCCGCCGCCTTCCTAAATTGCGCCGACGGGCCGGAAGGAGCCCATTGCCTCATGCGTAAACTCATTTTGCCCGCCGCTCTGGCCTTGTTTCCAACTGCGGTCTTCTCCCAAGAGCGTGTGCCCGCCGGTTGGAACGACCCCTTTCCGCCCCATCGCATCATGGACAACGTTTACTATGTGGGCACCAAAGAATTAGCTTCCTTCCTGATCGTGACTCCCCAGGGCGACATCCTGATGAACAGCGACTATGAATCCTCGGTTCCGGTGATCCGCGCAAGCGTGGAAAAGCTGGGATTCAAGTTCAGCGATATCAAGATCCTGATCGCCGGCCACGCCCATCCCGACCACGTCGGGGGCGACGCCCTGGTCAAGCAACTCACCGGCGCGCAGGTGGTGGTCGGTCGCCTGGACGCGCCCGCCACTCGGGAATTTCGTCCCGGAGGCAAGGAGCATCCCATCGATCGCTTGGTCGATGACGGCGACACCGTTAGCCTCGGAGGAACCACTCTGACCGCCCACTTGATGCCGGGCCACACGAAGGGATGTCTGGCTTGGACCACCGATCTTAAAGAAAATGGCAAGACGTACCATGCATTTATCGAGTGCAGCCTGAACGGACGCGCCCTTCAGTACGTCAACAACAAAGATTACCCGAACATCGTCGAAGACATGCGGGCCACCTATAAGAAAGCTCGCACGTTCCCGGTAGAGGTGTTCCTCAGTTCGCACGCCTCTTTCTACGACATGGCCTCCAAATACGAAAAGCTTCAAAAGCGCGGCCCACAAGACCCCAATCCCTTCGTCGATCCCCAAGGCTACTTGACTCACGTCGACGAATACGAGAAAAGCTTCGAGGCCACTCTGGCCCGGCAACTGGCCCAAGCAGACGGGAAGGGCAAGCAAGAATAGCCCGGTCTGGCGCGGCCGTTTTCGTCTCGAACGCCCTATCCGTGGCGTATAATGCGAGAGCAATGAGACCTCTCGGCCTGCTTTACGCCTCCACTCTCAGCTTCGCGATTGCCGGGGTGGTGCTCGCGCCCGTTTTGCCTGCCCAGCAAATTCGAAACGCCGGCGATGGCGTCTACACCGGCGCCCAAGCCGCGCGCGGCCGCGCCCTTTATAAAGATAAATGCGCCGCCTGCCACGGCGATGAGCTCGCGGGCAAAGCCGCTCCGCCCCTCGCCGGCGCTGCGTTTCTCGCCCTCTGGGGAGCCCAGCCGCTATCGGAATTGGCCGCCAAGATCCGCAATACGATGCCCGCCAACGGCGCGGGAAAACTGACGCCCGCCGAAACCGCCGACCTCGTCGCCTACATTCTGCAAACGGGCAAGTTTCCGTCGGGGCAAGCCGAACTCGCCTCGGATGAGACCGCGCTGAAATCGATCCTGTTCGCCCCCGCCAGCGCCCGCGCCGCGCCGGCCGCCTCGCAAGCGCCGGCTTTTCCGGCCATGGGCAATCTGGCTCAGGTGATGCGCGGCCTTCTGTTCCCCAACTCCAATATCATCTTCAATGTCCAACTTCATGATCCGGGCGAGCCGGTGAAGCCCGCACAACCAAACGCAGATACTTTCTCCTGGACTGCCTGGGGCGGCGAGATCTACGGCGGCTGGCAGCTCATCGACTATGCCGCTGTCGCGATCGTCGAATCGGCTCCCCTGATGTTGACGCCTGGACGCCGCTGCGAGAACGGCAAGCCCGTGCCTGTCGACCGCGCCGATTGGATCCAATTCACACAGGAGCTTGCCGCGGCAGGCCGGGCGGCCTACCGGGCCTCGCAAACAAGAAGCCAGCAAACGGTTAGCGATATCACCGCCCAGCTCTCCGACTCCTGCTCGCATTGCCACCGGGTGTATCGCGATAAACGCGGGGGCGGCGCCGCCCACTGCACTCCCTGATTTCTCCCGGCCCCTTGCGGATGCTTAACGAAAAGTTACCTTAGATTGGCCCAGACCGGCCGGGTTGGCCGGCAATAGCCGGAGGTGTATACTTGCTCACGGCTTGAAGGAGGCCCGCGATGAAGACTTCTGGAAGGCTTTCCCGCAGAGAATTGGGGTGGCTCCTGCCGGTTTTGGCCGGCGCGGCTTCGGCCCAGACCGGAGCCCAGAAAGGCGCCGCGCAGCCCGCGGCCGCCAAATCGGTTGAGAATCTGCCGGTGATGAAAACGGAGGCGTTTCTCTATAAAGAGATTCCCGTCACGGTGAACGGCAAAAATAAATCGCGGCAGATGTTCACCGCAAAGACTCATACCGGATTCAAAATCGAGTCGCATCAAAGCGACATCGCTCCGGGCGAAGTGAACCATCCGCCCCATCGGCATCTGCGCGAAGAGATGATGCTGGTGCGGCTCGGAACCATGGAGCTGACGATTTCCGGCAGGCCCTATCTGTTAGGGCCTGGCGACGTGGGGGTGATCGGCTCCAATGAAATCCATAACGCGAAGAACGTCGGCTCCACTCGGGCCGAATACTTCATCGTCAATATCGGCCGTGACGACGTGTGAGGAGCGCCATGACGTTGAAAATCATCGCGGCGGCGGCCCCGGTCGCCGCGCTGCTTGCCGCCGCGGACCTCCAGCCCGTAAACGATCTCCCCAACCCGTTCCGCACCATCCGGGATTGGGCGCAGCCGCCCCAAGGCAAATGGGCCGCCGTGACCGCCGTCGAAGTCGCCCCTAACGGCAGCGTCTTCGTCATTCACCGCTGCCACGATAATTCCTGCATCGGCCGCGGCGAACCTCCGATTCTCAAGTTCGGCAAGAACGGGAAGCTGTTGGCGAGCTGGGGCGCGGGCGTTTTTAATTTCCCGCACGGCGCCACCGTAGATCCGCAAGGCAACCTCTGGGTCACCGATTCCCAGTTCCAGAATAATGGCAAAGGCCAGGCGGTGTACAAATTCGACCCCAGCGGCAAGATCGCGATGACTCTGGGCAAGCCCGGCGTCACCGGCTCGCAGCCGGGCCTGTTCGACGAACCCACCGACGTCGCCATCGCCGCCAACGGCGATATCTTCGTCACCGAAGGCCACGTGGGCGGAACGCCAGGCAATCATCGCGTCTCCAAATTCTCCAAAGATGGCAAGTTCCTCATGTCATGGGGGCATGAAGGCCAAGGACCGGGCGAATTTGAAAATCCGCACACCATCGCCATCGATTCGCGCGGACGAGTCTTCGTAGGCGACCGTTCCAACAACCGCATCCAAATCTTCGATCAAGCCGGGAAGTTCCTTCAAGAATGGCGCCAGTTCGGCCGTCCCAGCGGAATCTTCATCGCCAAAGACGACACGATGTATGTCGCCGATTCCGAATCCTGGGGGCCGGATGAGCCCGGCTGGAAGAAGGGCATCCGCGTCGGCAGCGCCAAGGACGGATCGGTTCAATATTTCATCGAGGATCTGGAATCCACCACCACCGAGCACAGCGGCGCCGAAGGAGTAGGCGTGGACGCCGCAGGCAACGTCTACGGCGCCGTGGTGCGCAGGCAAATGCTGGAAAAGCATATCCGCGCCGCCAAATAGGCCCGCCGCCGGCTTCGATTAGGCCTTATCCCGCGCCAGCCGCCGCCTTCTTGTCTCTACGTTAACCTGGAAGTGATGAGAGAGGAATTGGAAAATCAAGCCCCGGAAAACGCCGAGGCGGCGCCCGATGCCGCGGGCCCCCAAGACGAAGCCGAGATCGCGAATTTATCCGAGACCTTGGCCAATGTTACAGCCGAGCGGGATATGCTCGCCGCGGAAAAGGCTGGACTGGAAGACCGTTACCGCCGCCAACAGGCGGAATTTCAAAATTTCCGCCGCCGTGTCGAAAAAGAAAAAGTCGAGTGGCGCGAGTATGCCGCAACCGAAGCGGTGCGCGCGTTGCTGCCCATCATCGACGACTTCGAAAGAGCCCTGAAACACGAATGCTCGGACAAAGAGTACAGCCGCGGCATGGATCTGATCTATCAGCGGCTCTTTGACGCGCTCAAGAAACTCGGATTGGAGCCGATGGAATCGGCGGGCAAGCCGTTTGATCCGCACGTGCATCATGCGGTGGAGAAAAGGCCCACCGATCAGTTTCCCGAGGATACCGTCCTTGACGAGCACCAGCGTGGATATCTCTTTAAAGGGCGTTTGCTAAGGCCGGCGATGGTAAGCGTAGCGGTGGCTCCGGAACCTTCCAAGTAAGTCTCTGCGGGCAAGCGGAATACGCACGATAAAATTGAAAGAAACGTGAGCAAACGCGACTATTACGAGGTATTGGGCGTCGGCCGGGATGCGGACGACCAGGCCATCAAAAGCGCCTACCGTAAGCTCGCTCTCCAGTATCATCCGGACCGGAATCCGGGCAGTAAGGACGCCGAAGAAAAGTTTAAGGAGGCCGCTGAAGCGTATAGCGTCCTTTCAGATGCGCAGAAGCGCGCCGCCTATGACCGCTTCGGCCATCAAGGCGTCGCCGCGGCCGCCGGGGCCGGCGGCTTCGACGCCGGTTTTCCCGACCTGGGCGACATTCTCAGCGACGTATTCGGTTTCGGCGACTTCTTCGGGGGCGGGCGCGCGCAGCGCCGCAACCGCCCGCAGCGCGGCGAGGATCTCCGCTACGATCTGGAGATCGCTTTTGAAGATTCCATGCGCGGCTTGGCGGCCGATATCCAGGTTCCTCGCATGGAGCAATGTCATCATTGCCACGGCAAAGGCGCCGAGCCCGAAGACGGACTGGTCGTCTGCCCCGCCTGCAAGGGCCGCGGCGAGGTCCTCTATCAGCAGGCCTTTCTTTCCGTCCGGCGGACTTGCTCGCAATGCGGCGGACGCGGACAAATTATCCGCCGGCCTTGCCGGGATTGCCGAGGCGAAGGCTACATTCGCCGCGAGCGAAGGCTCAAGGTGAATATTCCGGCGGGCGTGGACAACGGGACGCAGCTTCGCCTGTCGCAGGAAGGCCAGCCGGGAGTCAACGGCGGTCCGCCCGGCGATCTCTACGTGGTCGTCAAAGTCGCCGAACACCCGGTTTTCGAGCGCCAGGAAAACGACCTGCATTGCACCCTTCCCATCAACGTCGCGCAGGCCGCTCTCGGCGCTACGATCAAGCTGGACACCTTCGACGGCGTTCAAACGCTGAAGGTTCCGGAAGGGTCGCAGCCCGGCGCGCGGCTGCGCATTCGCGGCTTGGGCGTGCCGCGCGTTCAAGGCGGAGGCCGCGGCGACCTCTATGTGCATCTGGATGTGCACATCCCTTCCAAGCTTTCTCGCGAGCAGCGGCGCCTGTTTGAGGAACTGCGCGACCTGTTGCCAGCCTCCAACGAGCCTCGCGAAAAGCGCATCTTGGATAAGGTCAAGGATTACTTTTTGTAACGGCCGCCGCGTCCGTGAGGATGCCGCCAGCGGCGCAAAAATCGGAGAAAAATTCGTCGCGCGCCGCATCGCTGAGACTGAAGACCGCATCGGTTGCCAGTTCTACGCGAGCGCCCGTCTTTAATAGCCCCATGGCGGCGCGCTGGACGCAGATTTCCGTGACCACTCCATAGACCACATAGCGAGCGGCGCCCAATCTTTGGAGCAACTCGTTCAGGTTGACGTTGGTGAAGCAATCCAAGGCTTGCTTTTCGACCAAAATCTGCTGGGCCCCCTCCGTCGAGGGAAGGCCGCGAATATTCGGAACCGTCACCCGCTTTTCAAGCAACGTAAGAAACGGCTTCGCCTGCCCCGCGGTGCCTGCAACGCAATGCGGCGGCCAATCCCGGAATTCGGGATCGTTTTCGGCGTGAGCGTCCACGGTGGAGATCACCGGAACGCCATGTTCGCCCGCGTAACGGTTCAGAGCGCCGATTCGATCGACGATGGTTTCGGCTCCCGGCACGTAGAGCGCCCCCGCTGGGTAGAGAAAATCCATTTGCGTGTCCACGTCGAAGAAGACCGTCTTCACGGCGGCGCCCCCTGCCGGACGCTCTCGTCAAGCCTTTGCAATTCCGCGCTCAACTCCACGCGCCAGGCGTGCGATTCGAACAAGCTGTGGCAGGCCGCCGGCAGCAGCGCCAGCGATTCCGCCGCGCGGCGCCGCGCTTGTTCGGCGCTGGGCAAAGCCTCCACCAGCTCGCCTCCTAACATCACCGGCCGCAGAAGCGCCTCGGCCAGAGCGCGGCCGTCTTTGCAGCCGACGCACTCCGTATTCCGCCCGATGACGTCATGATCCGCAAACCGGAATACCTGTTTGCCGCCCGGAAGGGTGGCTTTGTCTTCGCTGAGTTTAAAGGTGTACCGGCGGCCGGATCCGGCGCTTTCCATCTCCACCAGCTTGTAAACGACGCCCAGCGACGGCGCATCCGCCGAGGTGGCCAGTTCGGTGCCGACGCCGAAGGAAT
Source organism: Bryobacteraceae bacterium (assembly GCA_035293905.1). Taxonomy (GTDB): domain Bacteria; phylum Acidobacteriota; class Terriglobia; order Bryobacterales; family Bryobacteraceae; genus Palsa-187. The sequence continues at coordinate 10,710 of DATGLY010000087.1, read as the reverse complement.
CGATGGGCGCCCGCGCGGCGATCAACTCGTGGATCTTGTATTCGTTCAAATCGCCGGTGGCCATGATCTTGGCTTCCCGAAGCCCGGCGTCATCCAATATCCTTCGCACCGCCGGCGCCAGCTCCACCAGATTGCCGCTGTCCAGCCGCACGCCCCAAAGAGGCCGCCCGAGCGCGGCCGCGCGCCGGGCCCCTTCCAGCGTATCGTAGCTATCGATCAAATAAACCGTGCTTTCGCCAAGCAGCCGTTGCAACTCCTCGAACGAGGCCCGCTCGTTGTCGAACGCCATCACCCAGGAGTGCGCGGCCGTGCCGAACACCGGCACGCCGTAGCGCAGACCGGTTTCGGCGTTGCTCGTTCCCGCGCATCCGCCGATATAGGCGGCCCGGCCGGCCAGAACGCCGGCTTCGGGCGAGTGCGCCCGGCGCGTGCCGAATTCCACCACCTCGCGCCCCATCGCCGCTTTCACCACCCGCGCCGCCTTGGTGGCGATCATCGACTGGAATCCGATGATCGACAGAAGGCACGTCTCGGCGATTTGGGCTTCAATTAAGGGCGCGCGCAGCGTAACAAACGGCTCGCCGGCGAAAACCGGCGTGCCCTCGGGCACGGCGAAAAGGTCGCCCGTAAACCGCATGCCCGCGAGCATGGCGAAAAATCCGTCGCGGGCGCGCCGGAATTGAGGCAACCCGCGAAGATACTCGATTTCCTCGGGCGTGAAGCGCAGGTTTTGCAGATACTCCACCGCCTGCGCCAAGCCCGCCGCCAGGACGAAATTGCGGTTCGGCGGCAGCTTGCGGACGAACAACTCGAACGTCGCCCGGTCGTTTTGTTTGCCGGCTTCGAAATAGCCGGCGGCCATTGTGAGCTCGTAGAGGTCGGTGAGAAGACCTGTCACCCGTTCACTTTTTGGGGGGCGCTGCCGGTTTTACGTCGCCTGCGGCTTTCCGGAGATCGGAAACAGCCGAAGCGTCCAACTGATATAGGGCCGAATCGCCCTCGCGCCTGGCCAAAAAGTTCGAGCCTGCCGGCGCGATCTGCACTTTTTCGGTCCGCTTGCCGCTATCGGAAATGACCGTCAACTCCACTTGCGGCGTCGTAAAGCCGCTTTCAGCGAACTTGCTGGCTTGCAGATCGCGAATTTTGTCAATCATGGCCTGCACGGAAACCGAATCCATGGTCTTGCCGGCCTCCGTCCAGTTATCGCCGTTCTTGTCCACCGCGACGTCCTTGCCGCCGTCTTTCACTTCCACGCGGTTCGGATCGCTGAAGCCGAAGTCGAACAGCTTCTTGTTGCGGAAATCGTCCAGCTTCTTTTCCAGCAGCTTGCCGAAGTCCTGGTTCAGCTTTTGGACGCCTTCCACGGCTGGGGATTTGGCGTAGTAGTCGTCTTTGGATTTGCGCACTTCCAGCCTTTGAGCGCCGCTCGGATCGGTGATCGTCAGCGTCGCCAATAGCGGCGAAGAGCCGAAGGCCGCCGCGTACTTCTTTTCATCCTCGTCGGAAAGATTCGGGGCCATCTCCGCGTCCTTGGCGCGGCTCAGCAGATCCTCCACCTGGAAGCTGTCCGCGCGCGCCGGCTTCGGTTTCAGAATTTGCCAGGTATTCATGTCAACCCGGCCGAATTCGATGGCCGGCTGGCCGGCTTCGGCTAGCTCGACGCGGCTGGTCTTGTCTTTATCGAAGATCATCAGCCGCTTGTCGCGCAGATCTTTGTACGTCTTGTCAAAGCTGTCCGAGCTATAGCTGTAAGTCGTAAACAATCGGGCATCGCCTTCCAGCTTGGCGTAGACGTCGTTTCCGCCGGGCGTCTTTTCCCCCAGCAGCAGCGTCGTGGTTTTGCCGTCCGCCATCGTGAACTTCACGGTTAGCTCGGCCGGAGCCAGACCGTAGGAAGCAAGATCGGACGCGCTGACGTTATCGTCCACCACCCGATCCGAACTCAGGCTCGAGGCCGAGCTGGTCAAGCTGGACACGGCGTTCTGGTCGGCGGCCAGCGGCTTGGGCGCCGTGATGGCCCACTGGCCGGCGTCGTTCTTTTTTATGACGGTGGGCTCGGCGCCTTTCTTGTCGATCTCGATTTGCCGGATATCGGAGTCTTTCAGCGCAAGGATTTTCGGACTGGCGTCGGCCGCCGGCTTGGCCGCCTTGGCCTTTTCGGCCCGATTCGACCACACCACCACGCCGCCCATGCCCGCCATGAGGGCCGCCGCGATCAGTAAGCGGGTGAGATTCACGGCGCTACCTCCTGCGCCACCACACTCCCAGGCCGGCCACCACGATCAGCAGCGGAAGGCCGACGACGCTTTCGTAAAACAGCATCGAAACCTGGCGCGCGTTCATGTTCAGAGGATTGTCGCTCGGCTCCTTCGGCCGGATGGAAATCAGATCTTCGTCCGAAGAGAGCCAATTCAGCATGTTGGCGAAAAGGTCGCGGTTCCCGTTGAATTTTAAAAAGCCGTTGGCGGCCCAGCTCGACGAGCCCACCACGATGAAGCGGCCGTTGCCGTTTTCCTTGCCGGTGTTATAGGTGCCGGCCGCGGCCAGCGGCAAAGGCCCTTTCAAATCGTCTTTGCTCTGTTTGATCTCAGGCGAGGACAAGTTCTTGGTGGCGATCGAGTCCTCGGGCGTGGAAAACAGCTTCTCCACCGTGGTCTTGTCGCCGTTTTTCACTTCTAGCGACCGCGCAATCGGGAATCCCGTGGGGATGTCTTTCATATCCCGCACGATGGGATGGCTCTCGTAGCTGGTGACCAGCGCGTATTGCGGCCCCAGGCCAAAAAGCTGGCCCACTCCGCTCAGATCGAGCGCCAGATCCTTCTGCGCCGTGACGCCCCAACTTGCCAGGACGTTCATGAGCGCGGCGTTTTCGTCGCTTTCGAAACCTCCGAACTTCAGCGGTGGATCCAGCAGGAACATGGCCCTCCCGCCGTCTTCCACGTACGCTTTCAGCGCGTCCACTTCCGGCTGCGTATAGTCGCGCTTCGGCCCGGGCACGACCACGATGGTGCATTCCTTGGGGATCTCCGCCTTTGGAATCATCTTGATGGTCTGCGTCTTGTAGTTGCTCTTCTCGGCGATCTCCTTGGCTTGCGAAAAGCCGTCTCGGTCGGTGTTGTCGATGGAATGTTCGCCCGAGCCAAGCACGAAGCAGACTTCCCGGTCCCCTCCCTTGATCGCCCTCACTATCGCGCCGCTGACGTCTTCTTCCGTCAGCGTCTTGGCCTCTTCCTTCTTATTGCCCACCTGCACGTAGATGGTCGGCAAAGCCTTTACGCCCGCCGCGATGGCCTGGGTGCGCTTCTTGTCCGCGTCGATGTACTCGACGTTGACCTTCGGCGAAAGCGCTTTGTAGCGATCCATCAGATCCCGCGCTTCCGTAAACCGGCTGGGCTGGCCCCAGTAGGTGATGGTCAGATCCTGCTTGAGGTTCTTGACGATCTTTTGCGACTGGTCGGAAAGCGTGAATTTTTTGTTGCTGGTCGCATCGTAGCTCTTCTCGTAGCGGTTGGCCAGGAAATTGACCGCTCCAAGAATGCCTAAAACGATGGCCGTGTATAAAATGACGCTCGCCAGCGTCACGGCGCGCTTGCGGCTTCTATCGGCTGGCATAAGCTCCTAGGCCCTCCACCTCATCGATTCCAGGGCACGGGCCGTCAAAAACAGCCCGAAAACGATGGCGCTTAAGTAAAACACGCTGTCCTTTGCGGAAAGCACTCCCCGGGAGAAATTCTCGAAATGATCGTTGATGGACAAATACCCCAGAATCTGCGACCAAGTAGTGTTATCGAGCGACGAAGCCCAGTTAATCACCCACAGCAGCAGCAGCAAACCGAAGCCGCCCACCGCCGCGACAATCTGATTCTTCGTGCAGGCCGAGATGAACTCCCCCAGCGCGAGCATGCAGCCGCCTTGCAGCAGCAATCCCAGATACCCCACCAGCAACGGCTTCCAGGAAGGCTTGCCGTACAGGTAGAGAATGCCGACGTTGATTAGCGAAACCGCCAGCATCGCGGCGTAAAGCCCCACCGCCGCCAGCCACTTGCCCATGATAATCTGGAGATCCCGCAGGGGCGAGGTGACCAGCAGTTCGATCGTGCCGGTCCGCTTTTCCTCGGCGAACAACCGCATGGTGATCATGGGAACCATGAACAAGCCCACCACCGCGACGTTTGAAAGAAGGCTGCGAATCACCCAATCGTCTACGCTCATGGGAACGGACTGCCCCATCATGGTGGACTGCAAGCTTTGCCGGATGAAGATCGCCACGCCCGCATAAAAGAAGTATCCGGCGATCAGCGCGAAGAAGAACATCACGCCATACGCGATCGGCGAACGAAAATAGCTGCTCAATTCCTTTCGGGCTATGGTGAATGTGTTCATTATCTTTCTCCCACCGGTTCCGCTACCCCCGCGGCCGCGGCTTGCTCCGGCGCCGCCTCCAATTCTTTCGGGCTCGCGGTCAATTGCAAGAAGATCTCTTCCAGGCTCAAGCCGACGGCGTGGAGCTCATTGAGATTCCAGCCGGATTCGATCACCGCGCGAGCCAGCTCCGGCCGGATCTGCCGGCCCTGGAGGCTTTCCACGGTGAACTGCGCCTTGCCCGCCTTCGTCTCTTTCAACACCACGCGGCTGACGCCGGAGACCTGCTCCAGCCTGCGGCGCACCTGGTTGGCGAACGCCTCCATCTCGGTCCCGTTCGAAGGGGTCACCTCCACCGCCACCGTCTCAGACCCGCGCAGGCGGCTGGTTAAATTCTCCACCGTGTCCATCGCCACCAGCTTCCCCTTGGCGATGATGATCACGCGCTCGCAGGTCTGCTCGACTTCCGGCAGAATGTGAGTCGAAAGAATGATCGTGTGGTTGCCCGCCAGGCTCTTAATAAGGTCGCGCGTTTCGATAATCTGGTGCGGATCAAGACCTGCGGTCGGTTCGTCCAGAATTAAAACGTCGGGATTGTGGATGATCGCTTGCGCCAGCCCCACACGCTGCCGGTAGCCCTTGGAAAGCTTGCCGATCTCCTTATTTCGGACATCGGCCACCGCGCACTGCTCCATTACGTCGTCGATGCGGCTCGCCCGTCCCGCCTTCGGCACGCCCTTGATCCGCGCTACGAAATTGAGGTATTCAATCACCTCCATCTCCGGATAAACCGGCGGGGATTCCGGCAGGTATCCGATCCGTCTTTTCACTTCCATCGGGTTCTCCATCACTTCGAACCCGGCTACCTCGGCTGTGCCGTCCGTGGGGGGGAGAAAGCAGGTGAGCATGCGCATCGTCGTGGTCTTGCCCGCGCCGTTTGGACCTAGGAACCCGACGATTTGCCCTTTTTCTACTTGGAAAGAGATATGATCGACCGCGACATTGCGGGCGTATCGCTTGGTCAAACCTTCAACTTTGATCATATACATTACTCAGGACGAGCGAGGATGTCATCCGTCAGCGGATGAACAAATTTCATAATACAGCCCACTTGTTGGGGTGTCAATCGAGTCTCCCCCGCCGGCGCCCGTTAAATCCAGCATTTGAAGCCGCTTGCAATCGGGCGTTACAAATGGGAAAAAACCCACGCTCCAGGAGGCTCGGGAGCCCATTCCCTCCGTTCAATCGCCCGGTTCCTATTCTATTCCAATCCTTTACGCCACACCGCCCCTCCGGCGCGCTGATTTTCGCGGTAACCTTCGAAGGTTCTTGTTTACGGGCCTCGCCGGGGTCTGGCTTCGTTTTTTCGGGTTCGTCCGTGGGTCTTAGGTTCGCTTTTTTGGGTAGCCCATGCGCCTGGGTTCGTTTTTTCGACGGTTAAAACCGGCCCTCAAAGCGCCGATAGATCCCTATGTGTTTATCGTTGTGATCGCTCTATGTCTGGCCGCGGCGGTTTGCGCGTTGGGATGGTGGCGAACGCACCAACTCTTGGCGGAACGCAGCCGGCAATTGGAGGCGAGGGAGCGTTCCTCCGCTCTTATCGCGGAAGAGCGGCGGATTCTGGAGATGGTGGCGCAGGGCGCGTCTCTCAAGTGCGTGCTCGACGCTCTGACGGGCGCCATGGAGCGGATCGCTCCCGGCTGTTTTTGCACAATTCTTTTGTTGGATGAAGACGGGCGCCATCTTCGCGGCGGCTCGGGCGGGGGCTTGCCGCAGGAATACATGGCCTGCGTGGACGGCTTGGAGATCGGCGCCGACGCGGGATCCTGCGGAAGCGCGGTGTTTCGCAATCAGACCGTGATCGTGAGCGACATCGCCAACGACTACCGGTGGAAATCGGGGGCCGATCTTCCGTTGCGATTCGGGTTGCGAGCCTGTTGGAGCGTGCCCATTCGGGGATCGAAGGGCGAGGCTCTGGGAGCCTTCGCCGTGTACCATCAAAGGCCGGCGGCGCCGCACCTGCGCGAGCTCGAGGTGGTGGAAGCGGGCGCCCATCTGGCGGGCAACGTCATCGAGCGCCTGACGGCGGAGCGCAAGCTGCGCGAGAGCCTGGAGAGGCTAAATTTGGCCGAGGAAGTGGCCGGATTCGGGATTTGGGACCGGGATCTGGAAAGGGAAATCATGACCTTGTCGGCCGGCGCCGCGGCCGTAAGTGGTTTGCCGCCTCGCGCGGTTCGCATGAACCGCGGCGACGTCAACCAGTTGATCTACCCCGAAGATCGTCCGATCGCCGCCGCCGCCGTGGGAGACGCCATCGCCGGCAACGGGCGCTATCGCGTCGAATTCCGTGTGGTGTTGCCCGACGGTTCGATCGGATGGCGCCGCAGTCAAGGGCGCGTGGAGTTTGACAACGGCAAGCCTAAGCGCATGATTGGGGCGATCATCGACATCGACAAAGAAAAGGAAATGATGGAGCGTCTTCGGGAAAGCGCCGAACGATTAGAGCAGGCGCGAGCCGCCGCCGAGGCGGCCGCCGCGGCCAAAAGCGAATTTCTGGCCAATATGAGCCATGAAATTCGCACGCCCATGAACGGAGTGATCGGCATGACGGCCCTGCTGCTGGAATCCGGCCTGACCGCCGAGCAGCGCGAATTCGCCGAGATCGTTCGGACCTCCGGCGAATCCTTGCTCGCCATCATCAACGACATTTTGGACTTGTCCAAGATCGAAGCGGGCAAGCTGCCCATCGAGGCTGTGGCCTTCGATCTGCGGGCCGTGCTCGAGCAGGTAGGCGAAATGCTGGCGCCAGCGGCGGACGCCAAAGGAATCGACATTATCGTGCGTTATCCCCCCAACGCGCCCAGCCGTTTTGTGGGCGACGGCGATAGGATTCGCCAGGTGATCACCAACCTCGCCGGCAACGCCGTGAAATTCACCGCCTCGGGGCATGTCTTGATCTCGGCGGAGTGGGCGGGCCTCGATCGCCCAGGGGACTCGCCCGAGGCGGAGATCAGAATCTCGGTTACGGACACGGGAATCGGAATCGCCAAGGAAAATCTGGGCCTGCTTTTTGAAAAATTCGTGCAAGCCGACGCCTCCACCACGCGCAAGTACGGCGGCACCGGGCTCGGCTTGGCCATTTCCAAACAGCTGGTGGAGTTGATGGGCGGCTCGATCGGCGTCGAAAGCGAACCGGGAAAGGGATCGAGGTTCTGGTTCTCGTTGCGGCTGCCCCACGCCGAGAAACCCGAATCCAATCCCGCCCCGGCCGATGTGCTGGCCAACCTGCGCGTGCTGATCGTGGACGACAACGACGTCAGCCGGCGCATCGTGCACGAACAAATCTCGAGCTGCGGGATGCGCAACGGAAGCTATGCGACTGCCGGCGAAGCGCTGGAAGCCATTCGCGAAGCCCGATCCGCCGGCGATCCTTTCGATGTCGTGATCTCGGATTATTGCATGCCGGAAACCGACGGCGCCGATCTGGCGGCGGCCATCCAGGCAGACTGCGTGCGCGCGCAACAGCAAGCGCCGGTATTCATTATGCTGACCTCGGTGGCGCACTGGAAGCAGGAAAGATTGGATAAAGCGCCCGTGGACGCTTGCCTAGTCCGGCCCGTCCGCCAAGCCAAACTTCTGGAGACGCTGGCCAGCGTATGGTCCCTCAAGCGCGGGGCTGTTTCCGCAGCCTATCGCGGCGCGTCGCAATTGGTCGAAAACTCCGGCCGGCCGTCCCGAGCCCGCAAGGGCGCCGCTTTCCGCGCCTCTTCATCCTCTTTAATGGGCCTGAATCAGTCGCTGGGCGCCTCCCAAAGCGCGGCCGCGGAGCAGACCGCCGCGCGGGTTTTAGTGGTCGAAGATAATGCAGTCAATCAGCGAGTCGCGGTGACCATGCTGGCCAAGTTCGGCATCCGCGCCGAGGTCGCCTCCAACGGGGTCGAAGGGCTGGAAAAACTGCGCGCCCGAGAATATGACCTGGTTTTTATGGATTGCCAAATGCCGGAAATGAACGGCTACGAGGCGGCCACGCAGATTCGCAAACTGGACAATTCCAATCGGCGAGTGCCGGTGGTCGCAATGACGGCGCAGGCCATCGACGGCTCGCGCGAGCGCTGCCTGGCGCACTCCATGGACGATTTCATCGCCAAGCCGATCAAATTAGAAGATGTCAAGCGCGCTCTGGACGCCTGGTTGCGCCCGAAGCCCTCGTGCCCCGCCGCGCCTCAAGCCGTGTCCTGAAGCATCGCCCCCGCCGCGCCTGGGCTATAATCCTGGATGAGATGTTTCCGGCGCAAGGCTCGCGCATTCGCGGCGTCAGTCTCGCATTGACCGCCGCGCTGTCCCTCGCCGCTTGGGCGCAAGGCCCGCCCGCCAAGCAGGCTTCCGGCCAGGATTCTCCCTCCAAGGACGCCTCCATCAAAGTTCAGGTCAACGACGTTATCGTTCCGGTCACCGTCACCGACGCCAAGGGCCGCTTCGTCAGCAACCTGGACCAGCAGGATTTTCAAATCTTCGATCAAGGCAAGCAGCAAAGCATCCGCTTCTTCAGCCGGGAGCGCAATCAGCCCGTCGTCGTCGGCTTTTTGATGGACCTTAGCAATAACAGCAAGAGTCAATGGAAAAGCTACCAAACGGCCGCCGAAGAGTTGGTTTACACGCTGCTGCCAGGAGACAAGAAGTTTTCCGGGTACCTGATCGGGTACTCGACGGAAGCCGAAGTGATGGTGAACACGACATCGGATCCGGAGCCGATCGTCGATAAGCTTCGGAAGGTGAAGCCCGGCGGAGGGTCGGCCCTCTTCGACGCCATTTACATGGCCTGCACCAGCCGGAAGCTGGTCCAGGGCGAGCCGGTAGAGCCAAGACGCGTGATCGTGGTGATCGGCGACGGCCATGACAACTCCAGCAAGAAGACGCTTGAGGAGATCCTGGAGCTGGCCCAGCGGAATCTGGTGACGATTTACGGCGTCAGCACCACGGCGTACGGCTTCCAGACGGGAAGCGAGGGCGTATTGGAGCGGCTGGCCGAGGAGACGGGCGGGCGCGTGGAGTATCCGCTTCAGAACGTGAACAAAGACGTCTCCGGTTTTCTTCAGGTCCCTTCCGACGAAGGCAACTACGTCTACAAGGTGGGCACGGGCGGTTACGCTTCGGCTTTGTCGAACGCGATCTTCCACGCAATTGGCGACATTGCCGGCGAGATCACCACCCAATACATTCTGCACTACGCTCCCGATGAGGCGGCGTTGGATTCCGGGCGGCAGTTCCGCGAGATCACCGTAAAAGTGAACTTGCCGGACGTCAAAGTAAGGGCGCGGAAGGGATATTATCCCTTCGCGCCGTAGCGAGGTCTGCCGAAGGCCCGGAGATGCAGGCGGGTCGGTTCTCTCGGTGTGAGCTCCTTGCCCTTTTGCGAGAGTTTCGGCGCCGGAATCGATAAGATATAGGAATGCCTTCAACGGCGCTGCAACACGCTCGCCTGTGTATTCTGGAAGCGGCGCCTCCGGGGCAGCGCGCGATCCCAGTGGGGGTCCTGCTGCTCGATCCCGAGCGCGACCGGCTCTACGTGCGCGTGCGGCGGGATTGGGACGAGATCGAGGCGGAGGAGGCTGAAGTCCTGGAGTCGATGGAACAAGGCTTGGCCGAAGCCGCCAAAGACTTAGGCGCCGCGCGGCTACTGGATTATTTGCAGGAGACGCTCTCCAACGCCTTCCGCATGAGCGAGCCGGCCGAGGTCCTGGTGGAGGATTTCGAGCGTGCGCTCGCGCGGTATTATCGCCAGCACGTGCCGTCCACGGTGCGGCGATTCGTCACGCACCTGCCGCGCTATTCCCTGGCCGTCGCTGCGGGAAAGTTTTTGGAAAACCGCGAGGTCGAGGAAGAAGGCTGGGAACCGATCCCGCCGGAGCTGAACTTAAAGCTCGCCCCGGGCATGTTCGTGGCCCGGATCGTAGGGCGCTCCATGGAGCCGCGCATTCCCGACGGCAGTCTTTGCATTTTTCGCGCTCCCGTCGTGGGTTCGCGCGAGGGAAGGCTGGTGCTGGTGGAGGCGTTGGGACGAGGATCGAACGACCGGTATACGGTGAAGCGCTATCACAGCGAAAAAACGCAGCGGCCCGACGGATCCTGGAGCCACTTGCGCATACGGCTGGAGCCGCTGAACAAGGAATTTGAAGCGTGGGAGCTGGAGCCGGAGGAAGACCGCTATCGGATTTTCGCGGAGCTATTAACGGTGCTGGCCGAAGAGACGGCGGAAGGCGGCCAGGAGCCGGAATAGCCGAGTCGCGCCTCGCGCACAACGATCGACTTCATCCGCGAACCGCCGTGAAAGACGATTTCGTCCGCGGT
>DATGLY010000086.1:0-31693 GCA_035293905.1 Bryobacteraceae bacterium | reverse complement strand
ATAGGCGATGAGAAATTCCCGCGCGCCCACCACGCAAGCGCCCGCGGTAGGGTGCGCGGCGATTGCGCCGATGTCCGGCGGCAATCCATCGAACTCCTTGCGCCGGACCTTCTCCAGTCTTTGACGGCCCGGCGTCCGCGCGGCGGCTTCGTAGAAATATACGGGAATTCCAAAACGGCTCCAGATTTTTTCGCCCGCCCGATGCGCCACGCGCACGCACTCTTCCAGCGACGATCCTTCCAGCGGCGCGAACGGAATCACGTCGGCCGCGCCAGTGCGCGGATGGACCCCTTCATGCCCGCTCAAATCGATCAATTCGGCGGCCCGTCCCACGCCGCGAACCGCCGCTTCCATGACGGCTTCGGCGGGTCCGGCGAACGTGACGACGCTGCGATTGTGGTCGGCGTCGGATTCCCAGCCCAGCAGCAATACGCCCGGCGCGCTTTGAATCGCATCCGCGATCGCGCGGACCACTTCCGCATTGCGCCCTTCCGAGAAATTGGGGATGCATTCCAGCATGGACGCCAGCCGTTACGAGTCGAAAAGCAGCCCAAGCAGCTGCTCGCAACATAGAAAGTTCGGCACAATGTAGTCCGCCCCCACGCCAATCAGCCGCTGGCGTTTCCAGGAATCCACCTCGCGGCACTCCGGCTCGCGAGTGGCGACGCCGACCGCCGTGCCCCCCACCAGCTTTACCTCTTCGATTTCCACATAACCGTCGCCAAAAACCAGAATCTCCTCGCCCCGCACATCCGTTTGAGACAGGATCCGTTGAATCAAAATCTTCTTGGAGAAGCTCTGGTAGTCCTCCAGAGCCCCATAGACGCCGCCGTCGAAATAGCGGGCGATATCGAGCAGCCGCGCCTCTTCCCGCATAGCCTCCTGGTCGGTTCCGCTGGCCAGGTACATGCGGAGGCCGAAGCTTTGCAGCCGTTCCAGAAGCGGGCGGGCGCCGGGCACAAGGTAGGTCTCGGCGGGGCAGCGTCCCTGGCGCAAATCTTCCACACGCCCGCGAATCTTCAACCATAGCCGGTCCAGATACATCTTCTTATATTCCCGCGCATCCAATGCCTTTCCTCCCCGCTGCGCGACGTGCCCGGCAAACGCCATCATCTGGTAGATCGTTTCTTTGCCGGTCAGCCTCCAAACGAAATCCTCCACGATGGCTCGGAGCTCGGCTTCGGACTCTCCGGTCTTCAAATCCAGGAGCGTCTCGACCATCATTGGGACCATCACATCCATCCAGCCGGAGCGGATCAACGAAAGCGTCCCATCGAAATCGAAAAGCGCGGCGCGCGCGCGGGGGGGCGAGGACGCGGGGCGGATGCGTTCTATGGTCGAAGATTGAGGCGAAGTTGAAGTCAAGGCCAGTATTCCCACTTTCCATTCGTCAGCACATACGCGCTGAGGCAAGCATTCGTGATTGCATGAACCAGAATCACATCGCCCAGGCTGCGCGTGCGCACCATCCACCCGTTGTAGAGCACCCCCGTGACGATCCCGACGTCCCATAGCGGGCCGTGCTCCATGCCGAACAACACAGCCACCGTCCAGAAGCCGCGGGGGGTATAGGTTCCCAAGGGCAGCGCCAAAAAATCGTCTCTCGCAATCCAGCGCATCATCCATGCGCGCCAAAACAATTCTTCCGCCACCGGCGTGAGCAGGATAGCGCGGAAGGCGCGAATCCAGATCACCGCCGGCTGGGCCCGGGCGGCCGCGGTGAGGCCAGGCGCAAAGCTTCCGAACACCGGGTTTTCAAACCACACGTGATGGCGGTAGCCGGCGATCAGGGAATCGGGCGCGATCCACAACAAAAACGTAACGACGCCCAGAAGCGGCGAGCCAAGCCAGTGGCCAACGCCCAGTTTCCCCGGCATGAAGTCGGGAGCGCGATTCCAAACCGATGCTAGGACAACCGCGACAATGGCCGCCGATCCCGCTTCGGCCAGCGCGGGCGGCAACGGCAAGGACCTCTGCGCCGCCACCACGGCGATCAGTGCCGCAAAGGGCGCGATGTAGAAAAGCGAAAAAGAGCGCGTCAAGCCGTTAGAAGAATTTCGCCCGTCACAGCCGCGCCGCGCGGCATCCCCGGCGAATCAGAAGCTGTAGCGCCGGCGCGCCCCGATGCAGCGCTACAACTTTTGGAGCGCATCCTGTATCTTGACTCTCTCGTCTTGCGGCGGGTTGTTTTTCATGGCCGCCTCCAATTCGCGGCGCGCCGACGGCCGATCTCCCTTCTGAAGCAGCGCCAATCCGAAATGATAATGATAGGTGGCGTTGGCTGGCTGCTTGGCGACCAGGTCGGAAAAGATTCTTACGGCATTGTCGCTGAGATTCTTTTTGATGTAGATCCAACCGAGAGTATCGGCGAAATCGGAAGATCCCGGTTGCTGTTGCAAGGCTCGCTGCGCCATTGTGAGCGCCAGATCGAGGTCGGTTCCTTTCTCCGCCTTAAGGAACGCCAGGTTATTCAAAGCCACCGCCTGATCGGGCCGGATCTTGAGGATACGCTCGTAGATAGGTTCGGCCTGATCGCCGTGGCCGGTTCCGTCCATTAACAGGCCCAATTGCAACAGGGCCGCGAAATCTTTGGGGTCAGCCTGGCTGGAACGCCGGAGGGCGTCGATCGCGGCGTTCAAATCTCCTTTCAGGCGATACGTCTCGCCGAGCCGCAACCAGGTGGACGAAGAATTGGGATCCTTCTCCAACAGAATGCGGTACTGTTGAACGGCGCGGTCGTACTGTTGATCGCGAACCAATAAATTGGCCAGCACCAGCCGCACGTCCGCGCGGCTGGGATCCTGGTCGAGGATCTTTTGGGTTTCCTCAATCGCCTGGCTCATACGATTCTCGCCGGCCAGCGTCTCGACCCACCCGACCAGCCCGCGAAGGTCCTTGGGGTCGGCTTTGTGGATCTCCGAAAAGATCTGTTCGGAGCGCTTGAAGTCGTTTTGTTTCCACGCCAGGTACGCCACCTGAAAGCGGGCCTCGACGTTTTGGGGATAGGTCTTCAAAATGAGATCTAATTCATCCCGGGCCCGATCGGATTGCCCCAGTCCCAGCAGGCCCGTGGATCGCACCAAATGGGCTTGCAGATCGCCGGGTTGGATGGCGATCAGGTCGTCGGCCGCTTTGACAGCGCCGCCCGAGTCTCCGCGCGAGATTTCAACGCGCCCCAGCAGCTCCCGCGCCGGGATGAAATCCGGACGCAAGCGGATGGCCTCCTCCAATTGAAGGCGCGCCTGGTCAAAATCCTTTTTGGCCGTAAGCGCGCGCGCCAGATTAAAACGAAGCAGATAATTGGAGGGATTCTTGTTGACCAGCGCCTGGAGGTCGCTAGCGGCGGCGTTGATCCGCGCGGCATCTCCGGTAGCCAGGGCCAGCGCGGCGCGCATCGCGAGGGCGTCGTTATCCTTGGGATTCTCTTTCAGAACGGACGCCAGCAGGCGTTCCGCGTCCGCGCCTCGATTCGCGCTGGCGTACAACTCCACAATCCGCTTCTGGTAAAGAGCCTTGTCTTTCGGGAAAGCCTTGATTGCCGCGTTATATTGCTCTTCGGCGCGATCGAAGTCGCGCAGGCGGAACAAGAAAAAATCTCCCGCCAGCAAATGCCCGTCGGAAAACTGCTTTTCGTCCGACAGCTTCTGGATGACGGCGTCCATTTCGGCACGGCGCTGGGAAAGATAATAATGAGTGGCGAGCTGAACCAGATAGGAAGCGGTTTTGGGATTGTTCGCAACTTTCAGCTTCAGCAGCCGTTCGCCATCGTCGAGGCGGTTCTGCTTGGCGTAGTACAGATAGAGAAGATCGTAAATCGGCGAGTATTCCTTCTCTTTGCCGATCAATTCGTACGCCAGCTTTTCCGCCTCCGGGAACCGATGGTCCGCAACCAGCGCCTGAACGTAAGCCAGCACCGCGTCTGGCTGCAGGGGCCGGATGTTGTTGGCCGCGGCAAGTTCTTGAATGGCCGCGGGAATCTTCCCTTCGATCAGGTCGATTTGACCCCGCAGCCGGTGGCCCTCGAAAGATTGGGGATCTCTATCCACCAGCTTGCCGGCGAGCTCCCTGGCGCTGTTGAGCATCTCTCCGGCGTGTTGCGGGTCCTTCAGGGCGACCATGAGATACAACTCCGCCAGCTTCGTCGCCGCATCCTGATTGCCGGGATCCAGAGAAACCGCGCGCAGCAGCATCTGCGCGGCGTCGCCATAGGCCGCTAGCTTCAGATCGGCCAGCCCGAGCCGGTAATAGGCTTCGCCAAAGCGCAGATCCTGTTTCAAGGCGCTCCGGTACATAATGGAGGCTTCCTTGAATTTGCCTTTCGCGAAAAATTTGTTTCCGTTGTCGACATATCTCCGGGCCTTAGCCTTGGGATCGCGCGTGCACGACGTCACCAGCGCCAGCAACAAAGCCAGGAGCCATAACGTTCGACGAGTCATACAGTGTCAGTTCAACATACATCAAGGACGCTCCGCAACTAGACCGCGCAGGCGCCTGGGCTAATGGAAGCGGGTCGAAAAAACGAACCCAAACTTCCTGTAAATAACTGTAACAATTATAGTTACCTCTTTTCTCTCCGCGCGAGCGCCCCTGTGAGAATCACCCTTAGCCGACGATAGCAGCGGGAAACGGGGCGGGAGCGCGATTTAAGCAGTTAAGCCATTGAATGCGAAGAAGAAAACTGCGTCCCTGGCGAAGTCAGCGCTTCACTGCGCGTGGATCACCCGCGTTTGGCAGATGTGGTCGTGCAAAGCGCGTTTCTCGCGATCGAAACCGGCGATGATGAATCCGATGCACAGAGTCAACCAGCTCAGCCACACCGCGAAATAGCGCCCGGCGGCTAAAGAGGGCGAAATCGGACCTCCGCCAGCGCGAATGACCTTAAGCCCCAGAACCATCTTGCCGGGAGTCGCGCCTCGGGTCGACAAGAAGAAGACCTCGTATGCAAGCTGGATGGCGATTCCGATCAAGAAAGAAAAACCCGCCAAACCCACCATTGCGGGAAGCAGGGCGAACCAGGCGGAAGGGTCGCGCGGAGTGGTCAGATCGATAGTCCCGGCGCCGACCCCCAGCGCGATGCGGAAGGGGAGCCGGACGAAAAATCCGATAAACCCGACAATGATTCCGTCGAGAATTCGGGCGAGGAATCGAATCCAGAATCCGGCGTAATGGAACGCCACGGCCGCCGCCGGATCAACGGCCGGATGAACCGGCGCGCCCGCCTGCATCCGCGAAAGGACGGTTGGGCGGCAGGCGGAGCAGACGGAAAACGCTCCCACGCTTGAAAGCTCGTGGGAGGGAAACGGCCGGCCGCATTCCGAGCAGTAGCGCGTCTCGCCGCCTCCGGCTCGGGGCGGCGTGGAGGGGGCGCGCGCGCCGCGCACCGATCCGTGCGGCTGCCACCCGGCCATGCCTTCGCTCCAAACCAAAGTGTCGTCGCGCACGACTCCCTGCCGGACCAGCTCGTCGAGCGAAGTTTCATCCACCGGGCCCTTCCTCTGCCCCGCCTCCGCGTAATACCAGCGCATGGTGTTCCCCTTGAACTACTATAGTCTTTGTTTCGATTCGAGCTTCAGGCGGTCTGCGCCGAGACGGGCGCGCGGGCTGGGGTGCTTCACACCGCTCACGGCGACGTCGAAACCCCGGTTTTCATGCCGGTGGGCACCCAGGCGGCCGTCAAGGGCCTGCTGTCGCGGGATCTGATCCGCGATCTGGACGCGCAAATCGTTCTGGCCAACACCTATCATCTGTATCTGCGCCCGGGACTTGAAATCATCCGGAAGCTGGGCGGCCTGCACGAATTTATGGCTTGGCCGCGCGCGATTTTGACGGATTCCGGCGGATTTCAGGTATTCAGCCTGGACAGCCTCCGGAAGGTAACCGACCAGGGCGTTCTATTTCGCTCGCATTTGAATGGCGATTCGCATCTGTTTACGCCGGAATCGACCATCGACGTTCAAATGGCGCTGGGCAGCGACATCATGATGGTGCTGGATGAGTGCCTGGCGTATCCGGCAAGCCATGAGGCGGCGCGCGCGTCGGTGGATCGGACGGTGCGCTGGGCGCGGGCGGCCTATTCCCGCTACCGGGAAGTTGGCCGTGACGGCCTTCGCGCCTGCTTTCCTATCGTGCAGGGGTCGATGTTCGCCGATCTGCGGCGCGACTGCGCGCAACAGTTGTTGGAGCTCGAAGCCGAGGGCTATGCGGTGGGCGGCCTATCGGTGGGCGAGCCGCGCGCCTTGAGTCTGGAGATGGCCGAGGTCACCTCGGCTCTGCTGCCCCCCGGCAAGCCGCGCTATGCGATGGGCGTGGGCATGCCGGAAGAACTGCCGGAGTACGCCGCTCGCGGCATCGACATGATGGACTGCGTCATGCCGACCAGGAACGCGCGCAATGGATGTTTGTTCACCTCCGGCGGACGGATCGTCATCAAGCAAGCGCAATACAAGGACGATCCGCGGCCCCTGGACGAAGCTTGCGGCTGCTATGCTTGCCGCAATTTTTCCCGGGCATATCTGCGGCACCTGTTTCAGGCGGGAGAAATGTCGTTTTCGTCGCTGGCCACGCTGCACAATCTTACGCGGTATCTGGGCATTATGCGCGAGATGCGGCGCGCCATTTTGGCCGGGGAATTTCCAAAGTATTTACGGGCCTTGCGCTCCGCGGCCGAAAAAGACGGCTGAGTGTATACTGGAGCATTCTCATGAAGCCGTCTGTCGCCATCGATCCCGCCGAACGGATTGACAGAAGCCGGCTGGGCCCGTTTCAGCTCGCGATTTTCATTCTGTGCGGCTTGTGCCTGTTCATGGACGGCTTCGATACGCAGGCCATCGCCTATGTGGGGCCCACTCTGACGCGGGAATGGAAGATTCCGAGCGCGGCGCTGGGATCCGTGTTCAGCGCCGCGCCATTCGGCGTTTTGATCGGTTCGCTGCTTTTGAGCATGCTCGCCGATAAGATCGGACGGAGGCCCGTGCTCATCGGAGTGACGCTGTATTACGCGGCGCTTACCTTGTTTACGGCGAGGGCTTCCAGCGTGAATCAGTTGCTGGCGATTCGATTCATCGCGGGCCTCGGCTTGGGCGGCATCATGCCCAACGCGGTCGCGCTGGTGGGAGAATACAGTCCGAAACGGGCGCGGGTCACCGTAATGATGGTGGTGGGCAATTGCTTTTCGCTCGGAGCCGCGCTGGGAGGGTTTATCGCGGCGCAGCTCATCCAGAGCTACGGCTGGCGCTCGGTGTTTTATTTTGGCGGAATCGTGCCGTTGGCCGTGGCCGCGGCCATGTTTTTCGCCCTGCCGGAGTCTTTGCAGTTTTTGGCTTTGCGCGGGAGAGGCGAGGACAGGATTTCGCGTTGGCTGCGCAAAATCGATTCCACCGCTCCGGCGGGCGGCGCCGTCTGGGCGGCGGGGAAGCCGGCGCGGAATCCGGGCGTTCCGTGGATTCGCTTGTTTCGGCAGGGCCGGGCCGCGGGCACCGTCATGATCTGGGTGATCAACTTCATGAACCTTTTGAATCTCTATTTCCTCACCAACTGGCTTCCCACCGTGGTGGCGTCGATAGGGTATTCCGCGCCTGTGGCCGTGCGCGTGGGCGCGACTCTGCAATTAGCCGGGGCGATCGGCGCTTTTCTGCAAGGTTGGTTCGTGCATCGCCTGGGCTTTGCTCCCGTGCTGGCGGCGGGATTTGCGCTGGCAAGTCTCAATATCGCCTGGATCGGCCATCCGGGCATTTCTCTGGCGCTTTTGGTGGCGGTTGTTTCGATCGCGGGATTTGGGGTGGTCGGCGGGCAATCGGGAGTCAACGCGTTTTCCGCGATCTATTACCCCACGGATTTGCGCTCTACCGGAGTGGGCGCCGGTCTTGGCGTCGGCCGGGTAGGCGCCATCGTGGGGCCGTACGTGGGCGGGCAACTGCTGGCATTGCACTGGTCCAACCAGCAGCTCTTTCTAGCCTCCGCGGCGCCGGCGCTGATTTCCGCGGCCGTCATGGCGGCCACGCACTGGGTTACCGAGGGGAAAACGGTTGCCGGCGCCGCCGAAGGCGCGCTGGCGCACTAGGGAGATTGGCTTGAGGTCGCGCGCCGATACAAAGCTCAGCTCAGCAGCCAACTCAGCGACTTGAACGAATCCGTGACTTTGGAGTTGACGCCGTAGGCCGCCGAAGGCTCGTAGCCGCAGTGCACCATGCACTCGTCGCACCGCGGGTCGTTGCCGGCGCCGTAGTTCTCCCACGGCGTTTTGGTCATCAATTCCTCGAACGTGTCGTAGTGCGCATCGGTGATCAGGTAGCAGGGGCCTTTCCAGCCCTTGACGTTGTAGGTCGGCATGCCCCAGGCGGTGCAGGGAAGCTCGCGGCCGCCCTTTAGAAACTCCATATAAACGGGGCTGGAAACCAGCGGAAAGCGCTTGGACATTTTATCGATGTCCTTAAACTTCTCATGCACGTCCTCGCGCGTCATAAAGATTTCGCGTTCGTTCACCGCCGAATAGCCGTAGGCCGGAGAGATGGAGTGCCCGTCGATGTGGAATTGCTCCAGGTACTCGAACAATTGCCAGATCTCGTTCATGTCGGTCTCGCGGTAGACGGTGGTGTTGGAGAAAACCTTGAACCCGGCTTGTTTGGCCGCGCGGATGCCCTCGATGGCGGCCTTGAACACTCCCTCGCGCTCGACCGCAAGATCGTGATTTTTTTCCATTCCGTCCAGGTGGACATTGAATACCAGGGCCGGGTGAGGGGTGAATTCCTTGAGCTTCTTGGCCAAAAACATTCCGTTGGTGCAGAACTGGATATAGCGGCCGCGGTCGAGAATGTTTTTCACCAGCGCGGCGATTTCGGGATACAGCAGCGGCTCGCCGCCGCAGATGGAAACCATGGGCGCGCCGCATTCATCCACGGCGCGCAAGCACTGCTCAAGCGACAAGCGCTCGCGAATGCTCGATTCGTACTCGCGAATGCGCCCGCAGCCGGTGCAAGTGAGGTTGCAGGCGTGCAGCGGCTCCAGCATCATCACCAGCGGAAAGCGCTTGTTCAGCATGGGGTGCGGCCTGCCGGCCCGGCTCGGGTGGCGCCGCAGCGAGGGGATCTGGGTATGGACGATGCGGAAGGGATTTTTGGGGTCCTCCTGGGAGGCCAGATTCTTCTGCCATTCCGGACGTGGGCGCAGCTTGTTCTTGGCGATGTATGCCGCCATGTCGGCGACTTGGGCAAGCGGTACTCTCATTTAGCTCCTTTGGCCTTCCGGTAGGCGGCCAGCGCCAGCACCGGGAAAGAATTTCGATACAAGTGGTACTTCAAATAGAATACGCGCGGAAAGCCGGTGCCGGTGGAAAATTCCTCGTCCCACCGGCCGTCGCTCCGCTGGCGCTCGATTAACCATTTCACGCCGTTGCGGACGCTGCTGGATT
Organism: Bryobacteraceae bacterium; assembly: GCA_035293905.1. Taxonomy (GTDB): domain Bacteria; phylum Acidobacteriota; class Terriglobia; order Bryobacterales; family Bryobacteraceae; genus Palsa-187. Next base: position 22,287 of record DATGLY010000086.1, on the reverse strand, counting down.
GAGCATCTCCGCTGGCCAGCAGCCCCAAGATCGCCCACGCGGTTTGCGAAGGAGTGCTGGCGCAGGGCGTGAAGGTTCCGTGATCGTAGCTTGCGCAGCTTTCTCCCCAGCCTCCATCGGCGTTCTGGATGGCGCGAAGCCACTCGCCGGCGCGTAAAATGTAAGCCTCGCGGGGGTCTTCGCCGGAGGCGCGCAGCCCGCGCAGGGCTAGGAAGGCGCCATAGATATAGTCCACGCCCCACCGGCCGTACCAGCTGCCGTCGGCCTGCTGGTTGCGCTTCAGAAACTCCACGCCCCGCCGGACGGCGGGATGGGTGGAGGGGAAGCGATAGGAGGCCAAAGCTTCCAGGACGCGTCCGGTGATGTCCGGGCAGGCCGGATCCAGCATGGCGTTGTGATCGGCGAACGGCACGGCGTTGAGGAAATTCCAGTCGTTATCGACGTCGAACGCGGCCCAGCCTCCGTCCTTGCCCTGCATGGCGAGCAGCCAATTCAACGCTCGCTGCACGCAAGCCTCCTGCGCCGCGCGATCCTGCGCGCGCGCGTGCGCCAGCGCCAATAAAACTTGCGCGGTGTCGTCGATATCCGGATAAAACTCGTTGGCGAACTCAAAGTACCAGCCGGACGGCTCGACGTTGGGCCGCTTGACCGACCAGTCGCCCTTGCGCCGCACTTCCTTGGTGAGCAGCCACTCGGCGGCGCGCTGCATGGCGCTTTGCGGCGCCAGGCCGGCCTCGCCCAGCGCCTGAGCAGCGATGGCCGTGTCCCAAACTACCGAATAGCAGGGCTGAAAGAAAAATCCGGACTGATCGTTGCCGTTTCCATCCACCAATAGACTCATGAACTGGCGTTCGGCTTCCACGCGGTCCGGATGATTGTCCGCATAGCCCAGCAGATCGAGCATCATCACCACGTACATCATGGAGGGGTAAATCGCGCCCAAACCGCCGGAGTAGCGCGTGTGCTCCAATACCCATTTCTCCACGCGCCGGATGGCCTTTTCGCGGATCGCGCGAGAACCCCACCGTCCCCACAGCTTGAACGCCTTTTCGGCCAGCAGGAAGAAATGGCGCCAGGAGAAAAATTTTTCGCTTCGAAATTCCACCGGCGCGCCCGGCGCAAACAGTTCATTCAGATTGAATCCGGCGGGGGCGGGGCGGCGGGGATCCATCGCATGCAGCACCGAAAGCGGCATCACAATGGCGCGCGTCCAGGAGGACATTTGGTAAATAAAATTTCCGAACAGGATCAATTCGGGAGGAATCGCGGGAGCATGCTCGCGCGGAAAGAGCCCGAAAAGGCTCAGATTGATCTTGACGTAACTGTTGGCGGCCTGCAAACCGCCCAGCCTGAGAATGCACTCCCGCGCGCGGGCTAGCCGCGGATCGTCCGGCCCGGCTCCCGCCAGCTTGAGCGCCGTATAAGCCTTGATGGTCGCATTCAGTTCGCTGGGGCCGTGAGCGTAAATGTTGAATCCGCCGTCGGGAAGCTGCCGGTCCAAAAGGGAGCCAACGGCTTTGTCGATCAGCGGGCGGGTAGGGGGATTCCATGCGCCCCCGGAAGGCGGATGCAGCCACAGTTGCAGCAGCACAAAATCGGATTCCAGAGTCGAATCCGCGGTGAGGTCCGCCCACCAATAGCCATCCTGGGACTGCCGCGAGAGCAGATAATCCACCGCCTTGCGCAGCGCTTCCCCGGCCGGGTCTGCGATGGGCGCGTCTCTTTGCGGACCTGGCGCTGACGCTACTTTCGCCGCGCTCATTGCGCAACAGGTTGCAACTGAATCCGCCCGGACCGCGCCAACTCGCTAGGCAGGTTAAAGCGCACGTCCTCTTCCTTGATCTCCATTTCCTGGAGGTTTCTGTAACCGCGCGCTTGCAAGGATTGGATCAAATCCTGGACCAAATTTTCCGGCGCCGAGGCCCCGGCGGTGACGGCGATCGTGTCCACGCCCTCCAGCCACCGCTCTTGCACTTCTCCCAGGTCGTCGATGAGGTAGGCCGGCACGCCGTTTTTCTGCGAAACCTCCACCAAACGCCTCGAATTCGAGCTGTTTTGAGAGCCCACCACAAGTAACATTTGGCAAAGCGGAACCACCGCTTTTACAGCCACTTGCCGATTTTCCGTCGCATAGCAAATGTCTTGCGCCGCGGGACCCTGAATGCGCGGAAACCGTTGTTTGAGACGCTCGACGATATCGCGGGTTTCATCCAAACTTAACGTGGTTTGAGTGATGTAGGAAACTCGCGTGGGATCTTTCACTTCCAAGCGATCCACATCCTCGACGGTGGAAACCAGGATGGTGGACTCCGGCGCTTCGCCCAACGTGCCGATCACTTCGTCGTGGTCTTTGTGGCCGATCAGGATAATGGTGTAACCCTTACGGGCAAATTTCACCGCTTCCAGGTGGACTTTTGTGACTAAGGGACAAGTCGCGTCAATGACTTGGAGCTTGCGCTCGCGGGCTTGCGCGCGAACCGAAGGCGCTACGCCGTGGGCGCTGTAGATCACCCGCGCGCCGGCAGGGACTTCATCGAGTTCTTCCACAAAAATCGCGCCGGCTCCGCGAAGTTCATCCACCACATGCCGGTTATGAACGATCTCCTTGCGAACATAGATGGGCGCGCCGTAGAGGTTCAGCGCGATTTTTACAACGTCGATGGCCCGAACGACCCCCGCGCAAAACCCGCGGGGTCTCAGCAGAATGATCCTCTTGGTAGAGACTTCCCCCATAGTCGTGGCAGCGGACATATAGATTAAACTATAGCATTTCCAGCAACCTGGCGGTTGGATTGACATCCCAGCCGGCGCCGCGTAAATAACAATAAGGAGTTGCGGGCTGAGACTTGGGTTCGTTTTTTCGCTTGCCGTTTTGCTCCATGTTTCGGCGGCCGCGCAGGCGCCGTCCGGCGCGAAAGCCTGGAGCGTTCCGCGTACCGCCGATGGTCGGCCAAGCCTGGAGGGAATCTATAGCACCGCGACCCTTACTCCCTTTGAGCGTCCGGCCGAACTCGCGGGAAAGGAGTTCTTTACCCAAAAAGAGGCGGTCGAATACGAGAGCCAGCTCCTCCACAACGCGAACCGCGACCGCCGCGATGGCGGAGCGGACGTCGATGTGGCCCGCGCGTACAACAAATTCTGGTGCAGCCGCGGCGACCACATCGTGGCCAGCCGGCGAACCTCGCGGATCGTGGATTTGGCCGATGGCAGGATTCCCGCCCTCACCGCCGCGGCCCAGACGAAGCAAGCCGAGCGCGACGCGATGACCCGCGAGCATGGCTTCGACGGTCCCGAATTTCTGCGTTTGCAGGAACGCTGCCTGCTCTGGCCGACCGCGGGCCCTCCCATGATCCCCGGAGGGTACAACAACAACTATCAGATCGTGCAGACGCGCGATTATGTGATGATTCTGGTCGAAATGATCCACGACGTTCGCGTGATTCCTTTGTCATCGGGAAACGCCGGGCGACCGCACCTGCCTTCCAGCATCCGCCAGTGGATGGGAGACTCGCGCGGCCGCTGGGAAGGCGACACGCTGGTGGTGGACACGACCAACTTCGCCGATAAAACCAACTTCCGTGGCGCGGACGAAAACCTCCATCTGACGGAGAGGTTCACCAGGACCGGGCCGAATACGGTGCTCTACCGCTTTACCGTGGATGATCCCACCGCGTTCACCAAGCCCTGGTCGGCCGAGATCCCAATGAACCGCGTCGACGGGCCAATCATCGAGTATGCCTGCAACGAGGGCAATTATGGAATGGCGGGCATCCTAGCCGGAGCGCGAGCGCAAGAAAAGAAGGAGTAGCGTCGGCTCCAAGCGGCCTAAACCCAACTTGTTTTCATCGGACGCGACAGGATGAACTTATTTGTAACCGTTTATTCTGCTATTTGTGTCAACAATATTAACAAAATAATGCTTGGCAATAGGATAAACCGAGCGTAATCTTTTTTAGAGGAATATGGGCGTCGATTTATCGGCCCGGACTACTCTAGAACGATCTTAAGGAGGAAAAGACGCCAGGAAGCGGAGCTTGTTGCTTTTCGTTTTCCTAGCGGTGGCCGAGGCACAGCCAACGATCACGGGAGTCAACGCATTCTGGTGGCTTGGCCCGGGTATTCTATCGGATGGAGGCATGTGTAGCGGGCAGCCAGGACCGTGCTATTACGCGCAGGCGGCTTGGACGGCCAATGCCAATGGCGCCATGGGCACGCCGACGTGGAATGTAATCAACCGCCCGGCGGCGGCGGAGTAAGCCTCAGTTGTTACGTGTGCACCAACACCGTTGCGACATCAACGTCGCCCAGCAGCGGTTGTGGCTACGATGTGACGGTTTACCTCAGGTATCCCGACGGGAGCGTGTCCCCGGAATTTTTCGTGTCTATTATCGAGCCTCAGACCTTGACGCTGGTCCCAGGCTACCCTCAGGACAACGTATGGGGCAACGGATACCAAAGCCTTTACGGGACCTCAGGGACTCCTGCAGCTACCTGGATCCTGGGCTCGACGGAAACGAGACGTATGGCCCTTTCACAAACGACACCCCCAACAACTGGGCGCTTCCGAATCCGAACGCTATCTACAATCCGGGCTCGCGTTGGAGCGACGCCATCGGCTTCATGGGCAATGCCAACCCGCCCCCCGAAAATCCCCAGAATCCGTTGACAAATGTCGCGGTGTACCACGATTATCCCTGGGAGCTCTGGATAGGCAGCCGGGCATTTGGCTCCGGCGTGGCGGTCGATCCCTGACGCGATCCCGCCCGTGCCGCCCTGCACCGTCTATTTCAGTTGCCTCGGGGGCCTCGTCGGGTGTCTAGTGCAGTCGAATCTAACAATCGATGTTTCAGGCGTAAGCTCCTTTGACAGCGCGGCAATTTGCGTACAGCCGCCCAACGCATAGTGAGCGTTGGCGGCCCGGACGCCTGAAGCCCTCCCGGACCTGATAAAATCGCCAGTGTGCTCGTCGAATTAGAGTGCGCCCGCCCCCCTGCTGAATAAGCATGAGCACACAGCCCGCCACCTTAAAGAACGAAGCCTTGATCCAGCGAGTTTTCAGAGCGCTGACCTACCGCGATTTCCGCTTGATGTGGCTGGGCGCCTGCACTTCCACCATCGGAACCTTCGTTCAGCAGTTTGCGCAAAGCTGGCTGGTCTTCGACCTCACCAAGGACTATCGGTACTCCGGGTTGGATCTGTTCCTGGGGCAGTTGCCGATCGTGCTGTTTTCGCTGATCGGCGGCGTTTTCGCCGACCGGATGGACCGGCGCAAGCTGCTGTTGATGTCTCAATACATACAGATGAGCTCCGCCTTTCTGTTGACGGCGCTGTTCTATTTCGGCGTGGTGAAGGTCTGGCACATCCTGGCGTTGTCGTTTGTCGTGGGCCTGGGCCAGAGCTTCGGCGGCCCTGCTTACTCGGCCTTGCTGCCCACACTGGTGGCGACCGAGGATCTGAACAACGCCATCGCGATGAACTCGATCCAGTTCAATCTGGGCCGCATTATTGGACCGGTGATCGGAGGCGCGGCCTTCGGGGCCCTTGGCGCAACCTGGTGCTTCGCATTGAACGGAATTTCGTTCATCGCCGTCATCGCTTCGCTTTACGCCATTCATGTCAAATTCGTCCCGGCGAAATCGCGCGAGAGCATTCTCCACAGCATGAAGGAAGGCTTCCGGTTCATTCTGGATCGCCCGGGCATGCTGCAATTGATCGTGCTTTCCTTTTGCATGAGCGCGTTATGGTTTCCGGTGGCGGCGGCTCTGCCGGGCTTCGTTCAGGAGGTTTTCAAGCAGGGACCGAAGACCTATACTCTTTTGCTGATGTGCTCGGGAGCGGGATCGGTGGCGGGGGGGTTGATTGTGGCGGCGAAAGGCAAGGTGCACCGCCAGGGGCGCGCGGCTTTGATGATCGTCACCGTTCTGGGCGCGGCGATTGCGGGCTTTGCGCTTTCGCGGCGTTTCCCGCTCTCCTGCGGCCTCATCTTTCTGGTGGGCGTCACGGCGATGTCGTCCGCATCGTTGCTGCTGTCGCTTGCTCAGGTCAGCGTCGGCGACGAAATGCGCGGCCGCGTGATGAGCGTGTTCAATCTGTCGTTTCGCAGCGGCATGCCGCTGGGCAGCCTGGCGCTGGGGTTATTGATCCCCGTTTTCGGCGTTTCGGCGACGCTGGCTTCCTCCGGCTCCATTCTGGTCGCCCTGGCGCTCTATTTCCTGATTCTGCACCGCGGCGTGGCGGCTCTTTAGCCTCCGCATGGGCCGGCAATTCTGGATCTCGGGGTTTCCAGCGAAGCGATTATCCGGTTTGGCCTTACTTGGTTTGGGCGCGGGAATCGTCTGGACCGGAGGGAATTGTGGAGATTAGCGCTGCACGGCGCCGCCGGCCCAGACGTCAGCCTTATTTGAGACGCTTGACAAGTTGTCTGGCCGTGCTGATCGGTCTTCCAGCGTTTGCGGGGGAAAACGCGATTCTCCAGAGTGGGCAGCGCCTCCATGCAGATCGCCATGAGATCCTAGGCGGCATCATCCGTTTGTTCAGCGGCGACGGCGTAACCGAACTTCCGGCCGACGCCGTAGCCGGCTTCGAGCAAGACGATTACGTTCCGCCGAAGCCTCCTGCGGACGGTTTGCAGGCCGCCGTGAAAACCAAGCCTCCCAAACCCGATCCAAAGCAACTGATTGAGGCCGCGGCGGCGCGCAATGGTCTGCCGAAGAAGCTCGTCCAGAGCGTGGCGAAGGCGGAATCGGGCCTGGATCCCAACGCCGTTTCCCCCAAAGGCGCCATCGGCGTGATGCAACTGATGCCGGGCACGGCCCGCTCTCTCGGCGCCGATCCCAACGATCCGGAGCAGAACATCGAAGCAGGCACGCGCCTGCTCCGCGAACTGCTGCTCAAATACAACGGAGACGTGGTGAAGGCCCTGGCCGCCTACAACGCCGGACCGACGGCGGTGGACCGCTATCATGGAGTTCCTCCGTACAAAGAAACCCGGCACTACGTCAATCGAATCGTGCGCGATTATCTCAGCAGCAACGATCAATAACCGACCTGTTACCATCGAATCTCATGCATCCGGGGAATCCTCCACAATCCCCTATTCCGGGCGTCCGCCGCCTGGTGGCGGTCGGCTCGGGAAAAGGAGGGGTTGGAAAGACCACTGTGTCCGTGAATCTGGCGATCGCGCTGGCGCGATTGGGGCGGCGCGTGGGCTTGCTCGACGCCGACGTTTACGGTCCCAACGTCCCCCTAATGATGGGAACGCGCGAAACTCCGACAGGCCACGCCCAAAGCATCCATCCCATAGAAAAATTCGGCGTCAAGGTCATGTCGATGGGCTTTTTAAACCCCGGGGACAAACCTCTGATCTGGCGCGGCCCGATGCTGCATAACATCGTCCAGCAGTTTCTCCGGAATGTCGATTGGGGCGAATTGGATTATTTGCTGATCGATCTGCCGCCCGGCACGGGCGACGTGGCGCTTTCGCTGATTCAAACCGCGGCCCTTTCCGGCGCGATCGTGGTAACCACTCCTTCCGACGTTTCCCTGGAGGACGCGCGCAAAGCGGTGAACATGTTCGGCCAGGTTCGGGTGCCGGTCCTGGGACTGGTGGAGAACATGAGCTATTTGATCGTCCCCTCCACGGGCGAACGCATCGATGTGTTCGGGCAGGGAGGCGGCCAGCGCACCGCCGCGAATATGGGCGTGCCGTTTCTGGGCGAGCTCGCGCTCGACCCGGAGGTCAGAATCGGGGGCGATAGCGGCCAGCCCATCGCCACGCGCGCCGACGGAGATCCCCATTCCGCGCCTTTTTTGGAGCTCGCGCGCACGGTCGAACAACGCTGTGCCCAAGCGCAAAGCGCGGGGCCCACCCTCACCGTCGAAGATTAGCGCGGTCCCGCGCGGCTGCGCGGAGCCATCGGGGCCGGGCGATGCAATGGCTTGCTACGATGGCGCCATGCCGACCGTATTGCTATTGCTGATCTCGAACACCTTCATGACTTTCGCGTGGTACGGCCACTTACGGCATAAAGCCGCTCCGTTGTGGCAGGCCGTGCTTGTCAGTTGGCTGATCGCTTTCGGCGAATATTGTTTCCAGGTTCCCGCCAACAGGATCGGTTATGGGCGTTTCAGCGGATATCAGCTCAAAATCATCCAGGAATCCATCACGGTTGTGGTTTTTGTCGTGTTTGCGTACTTCTACTTGGGCGAACCCTTGCATTGGCGCTACGCGGCGTCGTTCGCCTGCATTTTCGGCGCGGTGGTTTTCGCATTTTGGGGACGGTTGTAGCGAAGGCTAGCGGCCGCGGCGCGCGCGCTCCATCCACGGCGCCAGATAATCGGGACAATTGATGAGGTGGACGTTCTCCGCGCTCTGCTCCACCAGAAAGGCAAACCCGCCGGGATCGACCAAAGTTACTTCGCTTAAATCGATGGCGACCTCTTTGTGGCGGCGGCGCGCTTTCTTGATTTGCCGGCGTAGCTCGCCCAACGCGCTTCCAGCGACTTTGCCCAGCGGCGACAATTTCACGGTTGCCGGACCATCTATACTTCGGACCCGCATAACCGTATTGACGGCTCTGGTCTTTGCAAGGATTATACTGGGAAACGGCGAAGGCGCGCGGCGCGGGATGCGGAAGACGGTACTATGAAGCAGTGAGTTCTCTGAAATCCGCCGCCCGAATGCTGTCCGACGCCCTGGACTTGCCGGTTGGGCCCATCGCCGTGTGTTTTGCCGATTCGGTTCCCGAAGGAGCGCCCGCGTACCGCGGATCGGTTCCCGCGGGCTGCCGCTTCTGGCAGGAAGCCGCCACGCGCGTGTTCGCCACCGTTGCCTCCGACCACGAGCTTTGCGCCATCGGCGTTTACACCCACAATTTGGAAGGCGCGGGCGGCTACGAAAGCAGTCTCCGGGACTCGCTTCGAGTTTTGGGCGATCTGGACTACGTCCGTCCGCAGGATTTGGGCTTCATCCCGGTGCTGAAACGAACCGCGAAAGTGGTGGTGTACGGACCTTTGGGCGCTACGCCTTTGGCCCCCGACGTCGCCCTGCTGTTGGTAAAGCCGAGCCAAGCGTTGATCCTTTCCGAAGCTTCGCAGCAGTTGGAGAATGGATTGCCGCCCGCCATGGGCCGGCCGGCGTGCGCGGTGGTGCCTCAGGCCGTAAATACGGGCAGGAGCGCGCTCAGCCTGGGCTGCTGCGGCGCGCGCGCGTACCTGGACGCGCTCACGCCGGATGTCGCTGTCTACGCCATACCGGGTTGGCGGATCGAGGGCTTTGCGGAACGGGTCGCGGTTCTGGCCAAGGCGAATGCGGCGCTGACCAGCTTCCATGCCGCGCGGCGCAAGCAGGTGGAGGCGGGCGAGCGGCCTAGCGTCCAGGAATCTCTGGAGGCGAGTTCCTAGAGAGACCGACGGCGCGTTCAGAGGCGGGCGACCAACTTCGCCAGCAGCGCGGTCCGATCCGCGATGCGGCCGATCAGGATGCTTTCGTTGGGGGCGTGCGCTGCTTCGCCCACGGCTCCGAGCCCGTCAAGAGTGGGCGCGCCCACAGCCGACGTAAAATTCCCGTCGGAGCCGCCGCCCGAGAAAGATTCTTGCAAGTCCACTCCCATCTCCAGGGCTAGCTTCCGGGCGGTTCGAAACAGCTTGCGCGTGGCGGCGGAGCGCTCCATCGGGGGCCGGTTGAAGCCTCCCGTCACTTCGATGCGGCAACGCTTGTCGAACGGCTCAAGCGAGCGGAAACAGCGCTCGATATAAGCCTGGTCGCGACGGCGCGGAATGCGAACGTCCACTTGCAGGCGGCATTCGGCGGCCACCACGTTGCCGCGCGTTCCGCCGCGAATCACGCCCGGACTGACCGTGATTCCCCGGCGCAAGCGCGTGAAGCCAGCGATGCGCTCGACCTGCCGCGCCATTTCTACGATCGCGTTGGCGCCCGCTTCGAAATCCACTCCGGCGTGAGAAGGGCGCCCGCGCACCGCCACGGCGTAATCGCCCACTCCCTTGCGCGCGGTCTTCAGCTTGCCCTCCAGGCCCGCGCCAGGCTCCAGCACCAGCACGGCGGCGCTTCGCCGGGCGGCATCCTCGGTAAGAAAGCGCGAGGAAGGGCTGCCCACCTCCTCGTCTGCGTTAATTTGAAGCACGACCTTTCGCGCCACGGAAATCTCCAGATCCCGCAGCGCCCGCATTGCAAAAAGAAAGAACGCGAGGCCCGCTTTCATATCGAACACGCCCGGGCCATATAACCTTCCGCGGGCGCTGCGGAACGGCATGGTCTGAAGGGAGCCGCGCGGCCAAACCGTATCCGAGTGGCCAAGGGCGAGAATTTGGCCGTCTCCTTTCGAGGCGGGCAAACGGAACTCGCAGCGGACGTGGTTGCCGTATTGGCCGGCGGGAAACAGGCGGGTTCGCGCGATGTCGCGGGCGCGCTCCGCAAAGAGTCCGGCGAAGCGGTTCGCCGCGGCCGCATCGCCGCTAGGGGTTTCGCATTCCACCAACTCTCGAATGAACTCAACAATCTCGCTTTGTTTTGCGCGGGCGTAGCGAAGCAATAAATCCATGGCCAAAAAACTCGCGCGCAATAAATTGGGCTTGCGCGCTCCCGCTGCTATAATAGCCAGACTGCCCATGCCCGTCTTGGATATCCAGGCGATCCGCGATATTCTTCCGCATCGCTATCCCATGCTCCTGGTGGATCGGATCGAAGAACTGGAACAGGAGCGCGTGGTCGGGGTAAAGAACGTCACCGCCAACGAACCCTTCTTCGACGGTCATTTTCCCCATTATCCGGTGATGCCCGGCGTCTTAATCGTAGAGGCCATGGCGCAGGTGGCGGGCGTGCTGGTATTGAGCCAAATTCCCGATCGCCGCGAAAAGCTGGTCCTGCTGGCCTCGGTGGAGCAGGCGAAATTCCGCAAGCCCGTGCGGCCAGGCGATCAACTTCGAATTGAAATGAAGGTATCCAAGCGGAAGGCGACGGTGGCGAAGATGTCCGGCACGGCGTGCGTGGACGGAGTCCTGGTGGCGGAGGCGGAGATGCTTTGCAAGCTGGCCGACCGCGATTAGCCATGTTCGTTTGACCGGAAGTCTGTGGCGATCCATTCCACTGCTGTCGTTGATCCTAAGGCGAATATCGCGGAGTCGGCGGAAATCGGACCTTACTGCATCGTCGGAGCGGACGTCTGCATTGGCGCTCGAACCGAGATCAAGGCTCACGTTTACCTCGAAGGGCCGCTCGAAATCGGCGAAGACAACGTCCTGTTTCCGTATTCCACCGTCGGAGTCGCTCCGCAGGACTTGAAGTACAAAGGCGAGCGGTCCTCCGCGCGCATCGGTCATCGGAACAAAATCCGCGAATTTGTCACAATCCATCGGGGGACGGAAGGCGGAGGCAGGCTCACCTCTATCGGCGACGACAATCTTTTGATGGCCTACGTTCATGTCGCGCACGACGTCTCGATTGGCGATCATGCGGTGCTCGCCAACGGCGCGACCATCGGCGGGCACGTGACCATCGGCGATTGGGCCGTAATCAGCGCCGGCAGCGCCGTTCATCAATTCTGCAAAGTAGGCCGGCACGCCATCGTAGGCGGCTACAGCGTCATCACACAGGACGTGCTTCCGTTTTCGATGACCGTGAGCGAGCGCGAAGTGAAGGTCTACGGCGCCAACGTCACCGGGCTCGAGCGCCGCGGGTTTCCGGCCGAAAGCATCGAACGGCTGCAAAAGGCCCTACGCCTGCTGACCCGCTCCGGGCTGAACACGTCTCAGGCCCTGGCCCGCATTCGGGAAGAGATTCCGCCCTCGCAGGAGATCGGCGAACTGATTGCGTTTATCGCCGCTTCCCAACGCGGAGTGATTAAGTAAATGCGCTGCGGCATGATCGCCGGGTCGGGACGCTTTCCGGTGCTGGCGCTGGAGTCGGCGCGCCGCTTTGGGTGGGAGGTGGTGGCGATCGGGATCAAAGAAGAGGCGTCTAGGGAAATCGAGCGGTTGGCTTCGCGCTGCTACTGGATTTCGCTGGGCGCGTTGAGCCGCCTCATCGAAATTTGCAAACAGGAATCCATTTCCGAGCTCATGATGTGCGGCCAGGTGAAGCACGTCAAGATTTTTTCCTCCATTTCGCCGGATTGGCGCCTGGTGAAGCTGCTGGCTTCGCTGGAGGCCAAAAACACGGATGCGCTCATTGGGGGCGTGCAGAAGGTGCTCGCCGGAGAGGGAATCACGCTGGCGGATTCCACGCGTCTGCTCAAAGACCTGCTCGCGCCCGAGGGCGTGCTGACGCGCCGCAAGCCTTCGCCGGAAGAAACGCGCGATCTGGAGTACGGCCGCCGCGTCGCCGCCGCGCTTTCGGCGCACGATCTGGGCCAAAGCGTCGCCGTCGCCGAGCGCGCCTGCGTGGCGCTGGAAGCGATGGAGGGAACCGACGCCATGTTGCAACGAGCGGCCGCCCTGGTTGAAGGCAAGCCGTTGCGGCTGGTGAAAGCGTCCGGCCGCCGTCATCACTTGCTGTTTGACGTTCCTGTAATTGGGCCGCGCACTATGGAAGTGATGCGGGAAACCGGAACCACGGCGCTGGCTATCGACGCCGGCCGAACTCTTATGCTCGACCGCGAGGAAATGCTCGCCTATGCGAACGCGGCGGGCATCGCGATTGCCGCCTACCGTTGAGGAGGGCGCGCGGCGGGAGCCGCTGGCCGCTCGCGACGGCGCGGAGAGAAGTTCAGGCGCCGCGGCCGAGGCGTCTACGATAGCGACTCGTTCAATACCTTTTCCGCCTGGGCGGCCCGAAACGCGGTCAGCTTCTGGCTCAGATCCGGCCGGCGGGTCGCCAGAATGGCGACGGCCAGCAGCGCAGCGTTGGATGCGCCCGCTTTGCCGATGGCGAGCGTGCCCACCGGAATTCCCGTGGGCATTTGGACCATCGATAACAGCGAATCCATTCCGCGCAGGGTGGGGCTTTCCATAGGGACGCCCAAGACGGGCAAGATCGTGTGCGCGGCCAGCACTCCGGCGAGATGAGCGGCTCCCCCGGCCGCGGCGATCAGCACTTCCAGCCCGCGGTCGCGCGCCGCCGCCGCCCACTCCGTCGCGGCCAAGGGGGTGCGGTGCGCCGAAAGGACCCTCTTTTCATGGGGCACCCCGAACTGATCCAAAATGTCGCAGCAATGCCGCATGGTCTCCCAATCCGACTTGCTGCCCATAGCAACGCCTACCAAAGGTTGCGCATCCATAATTTCGTCTATTGACCCTATTCCCTCTATTGACCTTGAGCCAGGGTAAATCCAGGCTTTCCGTCGTAATTTCGCAGATTTTCCGTCATGGCGATTTCCAGGCCCAGGTCCGTCACGCGTCCCAGCAGGGCCACGACCTCCTTAGGCGTGGTTCCGTTCTTGTCGATAAAGCGGCAACGGTAGGAATCCGTGCAGAAGGTTTCTGGAGCGCCATTGGGCCAAACCTTGGTGCCGCGATTCGACATCATCTCCAGGCTCAGTCCGTTCGAAGCCGCCTTCATCATCAAGTTGGCGAGCGCCGCCGTGTTTTTGGAAGGCCATTCGACAAAAATGTCGATGCCCACCAAGTCCCGCTTTGGCGCCGGGCGGGGCGAAGGGGGAGGGATGGGCCGCCAAGGCGTGCTGGAATATTCGACCGCTTTGAGCACCTGCGGCTTTTGGCCCAGGCGCGCCACGACCGCCGAAGCGAATTCCTTGGTGCCGACCTTCTGCTTGCTTTTGCCGTCTTCGTAGATATCGTAGGTGTGAATTCCGTCTTCCATCGTTCGCAGCCAGGCGTTGTGAATCCGCTCGGCGATTTGCGGCAGCCCGATGTGCACCAGCATCAACAGCGCGCCATGAAGGAGCCCCGAGGGATTCGCCAGATTCTGGCCGGCGCGGCGCGGGGCCGAGCCGTGAATGGCCTCGAACATCGCGGCGTGGTCGCCGATATTCGAGGATCCCGCCAGTCCCACCGATCCGGCGATCTGCGCCGCGACATCCGACAAAACGTCGCCGTACAGATTCGGCATCACGATCACGTCGAAAGCTTCGGGCGTGTCCGCCATTTTGGCCGCCCCGATGTCGACGATCCAGTGCTCTTTCTCAATGCCGGGATACTCCGCGCCAATTTCGTCGAAGATCTTGTGAAACAGGCCGTCGGTCATCTTCAGGATGTTGTCCTTGGTGAAGCAGGTGACCTTTTTGCGCTTGAATTGAACGGCGTACTCGAAGGCATAGCGGACGATCTTCTCGCTGCCGGGGCGGGAAATCAGCTTGATAGCCTGAATTTCGTCAGGGCTGGTCTGGTATTCAATTCCAGCGTACAAGTCCTCTTCGTTTTCGCGCACCACGACCAGGTCCATCACAGGATGCTTGGTTCGCACGAAGGGGTGGTAAGAGACGCACGGGCGGATATTGGCGTAAAGCCCAAGCATCTTTCGCGCGGTGACGTTCAAACTCTTATAGCCGCCGCCTTGCGGCGTGGTGATGGGGGCCTTCAAAAAGACTTTCGTGCGCCGCAGCGATTCCCATGCCGCCGGGTCGATTCCGGACGTGTTGCCGGAAAGATAGACCTTTTCGCCGACTTCGATGGTTTCGATATCGAGCGGCGCGCCGGCTGCTTCGAGAATCTGCAAGGTGGCCGCCATAATTTCCGGGCCGATTCCGTCGCCGTGCGCGACTGTAATGGGGATGCGGGTAGCCATGTTTTTCAGGGAAACAGCGAAATGACTACGATACCACGCGGCCCCGGAAGCTTCTAAAAATGCCTCCGCAAATCGGAAAACCGCTCCACTTGAATAAACCGGGCGCCCTCCGGCGCGCGCAGCTCCTGGCGCTCCAGCACCCAGGTGTGCGGGTGGGGAACCAGCACGGCGCCGATGCCCGCTTCCAGCGCCGGATTGATATCGGACTTCGGCGAGTTGCCGATCATCCACGTGCGCCCGGACGGAAATCCTCGCCGCCCTATGACCTCCAGATACGCCGCCGCATCCTTTTCGCGGACAATCGCCGTGTGGACAAAATACCGTCCCAGGCCGGATCGCTCCACTTTGCGCCGCTGCTCTTCGGGATGTCCCTTGGTAAAAAGCGTAAGTTGATGGCGCTGCGCCAGTTCCGCCAAGGTCTCCTCCACGCCCTCGATCAGCTCCAAGGGTTGCTCGGGAATCCGTTCCGCCAGCGCCATCACATGATCGAGGTCGTCCTGGCGGATCTCGCGCTCAGCCAGCCGCCGGTACGCCTCTTGCAAATTTCGTCCGAAGCTCTGGGAGCCGTATCCGCGCGCCTGGATTCCGGCCAATTCGATTTCATTCAATATTTCCCGAATTTGAATCGAACGTAGAGAAGAATGCGAAAGAAAATCGCAAAAGGCGTCAAAGGCCCGCTCGAAATGGATGTTATTCTCCCACAGCGTATCGTCCGCGTCGATCAATAGAAAGTTCATTCTTGTTCGGGCGGGCGTCCGTGCCCGTTGCGCGGCGCGATCTCCTTGACGTGCTGGATCCGTCTTTGCTTTACGACAAACGAGGGCAGAAACTCCGCCAGTTGGCGCAACCGTTCGGCTTCGCTCCGGGTGGAAAGCAAGGCTTGCCGAAACCCGAGATCCGGAACGGGCTCCGCCAGCAGAAAGCTGAGCTGGGGATGGTTCAAGTCCTCAAACGCAAGGGGCCGCTGGGAAGAAATGGCTTGCAGTGCATTGAACCCCTGGATCGCGCGGTCTCGAACCTCCGCCGGCGCGGGCGCGGCCTGCTCGTCGTCGAAGAAATCCACCGAGCCGCGCAGGAAAGAACGCTCGTCGTTTAAAAGAAGAATCTCAAAGCGGCGCCGGCCGCGCGCCAGAATATCCATTCGCCCATCGGGATAGCGGCGCAACACCTTATCGACCGTTGCGGTGCAACCGGTGTTGACGATGCCCTTCTCGCTCGCCAGCACCACGCCAAATTCGCGCCGCTCCCGCAGAACCTCTCCGATCATCTCTTTGTAGCGGTCTTCAAAAATGTGCAGCGGGAGTTCTCCTCCCGGCAGCAACACGACTTGGAGGGGAAACAAAGGCAACAGGCCTTGCTGCATGTTATTATTATCGCTTCCAAGGCGCGGATGGACCGGCGCCGATCGCGTTTTTTGCGCCGCGGGCCGTTTAGACCCCTAGCGTCAGGGGGGCGCGCGAAAGCGGCTGACGACAGCGGATGATACTTAAGCTGAAAAGGACCCCGGGAATTTTCTTGGTCGGATTCATGGGGTGTGGAAAGTCCACCGTTGGCGCCGCCCTGGCGGAAGAGATCGGATGGCGATTTCTCGACCTGGACGACGAAATCGAACGCGGCGAGGGCGTCACCATCTCCGAGATCTTCGAATCCCGCGGCGAGCAGGAATTCCGGCGGCTGGAGTCTTTGGCGCTGGAACGTTGCGTCCGTTCGGTGCAATCCGGCCATCCCTGGGTTGTCTCCCTGGGCGGAGGGGCTTTTTTGAGCGAAGAAAATTTCCAGTTAGTCGCCAATAATGGCGTTTCGATCTGGCTGGATTGCCCTCTTCCAGCGATTGAAAGACGCCTCGCCCAAGCCAACCACCGCCCTTTGGCTAGAGACCCGCAACGCCTCCGCGAATTGTTTCATAGGCGGCGGCCGAGCTACGCCCGGGCCGAGCACCGCATCGAGATCGCCAGCGACGACGCCGCCGCGGCCGTGACTCAGATTTTAGCGCTGTCGTTGCTCTGAAGTCTACAATTCGAGTTTTCCGCGGTAGAGCATGTCCTTCAGCGGGAACTTGGCTTTCATCTCCAGCGGCCCTATTGCGGTGAAGAAGGTGATCTCTTTGTTGGCCGCGGTGATGGGCTCCAGGCGGGAGAAATAGAAACGAATCCCGGCCTCGATTGGCTCGGTGCGCTCCAAATAGATCGGGCTGTCGCCTTTGCGCTCCAGCTTTGTATATTCGCGCAGCATGGCTTGCTGCTGCTCCCGTTGGGCCGGATCGTCGTTGGCGCCGCCGGAATTCGGAAAATCGCCGACCGCCTCTAACACATAGGCGTCCGGGGCATCGGCGAAGTCCAGCTTCTCCGCCGCGCGGACCGGCCGCGCCGACTCCCATCGAATCACGGCTTGAAACACCACTTTGCCGTTATCCGCGTCCGGAGCTTTGGCCGTTCCTGCCTGGCGGGTAGTGGCGATGCGTCCGGTCCTGCCGATTCCGCCCAAGGACGGAGCTCCAAATCCCGGCGCGCTATTGTGAAGCGAAATGGAGGCGCGCTTGGACCAGGGAGAGTTGTTGAGCATCTGCTCGATCTCCTGCGGAGTCCACTGAGACGGTTCCTTTTCGTTCCAAAACTCCGCAAGCGGCGCGGCCCAACTGGGCGCGGCGGCAAACGGCGCCCCCGCCATCAGTCTTAGGGCGGTCCGGCGTGTCATCATAACTAGAGATACGCGGTCGCGCCAGGCTGGGTTTCGCGTCCCGCGACGTGAAAGCGGCCGTTTTTGGCGCGGCGAAGGAGGATCCGGCGGTGGCTTTGGCCGTTTTGCTTCTGGTTTTTCTATTTGTGATACTTTTGATTACTCTTTTCATTTTCCCGCCCACCCGCTGGGTGAAGACCATGACGAAGAACGAAAAAAATGAGTAATTTTGTTAGATATACGTCCGATTCTCGAGTCCATTGGGGGATTTTAGAGGGCGAACGGGTGGCGGAGCTCCAAGGAGGGTTGTTCGATCCGCCGGTCCGCACGGGCGTCGTCCGCGCTCTGGGCGAAGTAAGCCTCTTGGCGCCGTGTTCGCCCTCGAAGATCCTGGCGGTCGGACGCAATTATAAGACTCATCTGAGCGGGCCGGTTCCACTGTCCGAGCCGGCGCGGCCGGAGATATTTTTCAAGCCGGTTTCTTCGTTGCAGCATCCGGAGGGTCCAATCGTCGTTCCGCCCGATTCGACCGATCTTCACTTCGAAGGCGAGTTAGCGCTGGTGATTGGCAAGCGCCTGAAGCACGCCTCTAAAGCCGAAGCCGCGGCGGGCATTTTCGGAGTGACCTGCGGCAACGACATTAGCGAGCGAAACTGGCAGCGCGGCCCAGATAAAGACCTGCAATGGTGGCGCGCCAAGGGCTGCGATACGTTCTGCCCGGTTGGACCGGCCATCGCCACGGGATTGGATTACGGCAATCTCAGGCTCCGGACGCGGCTGAATGGAGACATCGTGCAGGATCAAAGCACCGCAGACTTGATTTTCGACTGCGTCACGGTGGTAAGCTTTATCAGCCGCTACATTCGCCTGGAGCCCGGGGACGTCGTTTTTACGGGCACTCCCGGGCAAACCCGGCCGATGAAGCCGGGCGACGTAGTCGAAGTGGAGATCGAGGGCGTGGGGGTGCTTCGCAACCCGCTCGTCGCCGAAGACCGGGCCGCGGCAGGCGGCGGCCGCTAAGATCCCGCTACGGGTCGGTGATGGCGCCGCCCATCAGCAGCGTTTCGCCGTTCGGCCGCTTGCCGCTGACCCACATCCCGCCTTTTTGTCCGTCTTTCATCGGACGGAAGGTGACCGTCAGTTTGTCGCCGGGCTTCAACGTCGTTCGCGTCCATCCGCGGCGGCCCAGATAATTCGGGCTCATTCCCTCGAAACCCCAGGTGTCCACGCCGCCGTGGTCATTTGGCACGTCGAGCCAAACCCAAGTGTGCGGATTGGTGTAATCGAACTTCTTCACCGTTCCGGTGATTTCCTTTTGGGTGGTGACATCGAAGGCCGCGAACGAGTGATGGGCAAGCGCCAGCGCCGAGAGGCTCAAACTCAACCCGGCGGCAATGGCGAACTTCGGCAAACTGCTTGTCACGAGCATTCTCCTTTCCTTACCTCGGCGACGCCAAGGGATTGGCGAGCTTGATTCCCGCCTTTCCGTTGGGGTCGGCGAAATTACGATTATTTTCTTCGCAAATATATTCCGCGATGGTCCAGCCGCGATGCCGCTTCAAAGTCCGCGGGGGCATCGAATAAGGCGCCGTCAGAGCCTCCGGATCGACAATCGTCGTCTCAATGCTCATGGTGTCGGCGTCGGTCAGCTTAAAGCGCTCCAAAATTTTCATCTTGTCGCTGTAGGGGAAGGAGAGCCCGCGAGGAACCTGCGCGAAGCCCACCGTTTCCGCCACGAGCGCGTCGCCTTCCCAGCGCCCCACCGAAGCGCCGTAAAAGGTCGGGTCGGGGTCTTCGGGCAGCGGCCGTCCATCGGTGTAGATGTGGCGGACCTGGCTGTAAGCTTCAATAACGATGGTCACCAGTCCGGGCGTCATCAGAAACTCCATCGGATAGGGCTGTCCCATAATTCCCGGCAGGCCTGGAGGAAGGCAGTTGGCGGTCTCGTTCTCCTCCGGCCGCGGCTGCGCGGCCATCTCCTTGGCTTTGGCAAGATAGGCCGGGGTCAGCGAAGGCCCCGCAAGAGCGCCTCCGCGGCCTCGCGCCGCTCCGCCGCCAGCGCCTGCCGCCGGATTGCCCCGTGCGGCTCCGCGCCCCCTTCCGCCTCCGCCTCCCAGAGCAGCTTCCCAAACGCCGGTGAAGTCGGGCAGCTTGGCCAGGGCCGCCCAATCCGCGGCCGAGGGAGCCTTAGGCGTGTACTTCTTTGCGCCGCCGGACTGGCTAAATGCCAGCGCCGCCCCAACGGAGCCCAATAAAATCAGTTGAGTGGTCCTCATCATGAATCCATCCAATCTTATAACGATTTTCCGGGCGGCGGGGTAACCGGGTCCGGAAGGCGCTTTGTCCTCCAGCCGCCGCGCAGCGTTGCCGCAACATAGGCTATATTGCAATGATGAAAGGCAAAGTCCTCGCATGACAAAAATAACTGACACCATTCTCCCCACTACGATGGTCGGCTCCTATCCGCGGCCCGGTTGGTTCCGCCAGCAGCTTCTCGGACGCGACATACGCGTCGCCTTCAAAGAAGTGGCTCACGAAGAGGCGTATCAAGACGCGACCCGGACCGCAATCCACGACCAGGAAGAAGCGGGCATCGATATCGTCACCGACGGCCAGATGTATTTCGACGATTACGTGGGCGTGATCGGCTCGTTCTGCTGGTACATGTATGAGCGGATTCACGGATTTGAGGAAGCCAAAGAAGAGCATCCCTCCGTGGTCGGCGCCACCGCTCGCACGAAGGATCAGGAGCTGCTTTCCGACTGGGGCGGCGTGGTCAACAGCGGACCGGTGTCGCGCGGGCCCATCCGGCTTACCGATCTTTATAAGATTGGCGCGAAGTACGCCACCAAGCCGATGAAAGTTTCGGTGGGCGCGGGCCCGATTAACCTCGCCTGGCACGTCTATTTCAAGCACTACAAGGACGCTCGCGAGCTGAGCTTCGCTCTGGCGCCGATCTTTAACGCCGAGATGAAAGATCTGGTGGCCGCCGGAGCGAAGTATCTCCAGATTGAGGACCTGGGCGCGTGGCTGCCGCTGTTTACCAACAACAACGACGACTACAAGTGGATCGGCGAGGTGATCGCGAAATGCGTCGAAGGCGTCGACGCCAAGATCGCCTGGCATTTCTGCTTTGGCAATGCTTGGGGCAATTCTCTCAGCAGCCTGTTTCCCAAGGGCTATGAAACCGTTCTCCCCCATTTCGCCGGTGTGCCCGTCCATCAATTCGTGCTCGATTTCGCCAACCGCGAAATGGCCGGCATCGAGGCGCTGAAGGCTCTGCCCAAAGATAAGGAAGTGCAAGTGGGCGTCATCGACGTGCGAACCAGCTTGATCGAAACGCCCGATCAGGTGGCCGGCCGAATCCGCAAGGTCCTTCAGGTGGTTGCGCCGGAGCGCGTCTATCTCAGCACCGATTGCGGAATGAAGCCTCTTCCGCGGATGGTGGCGAAGCTGAAGCTGAAGGCGCTTGCCGAGGGCGCGGCGATCGTCCGCAAGGAGATTGCGGGAAAATCGGCCAAGGCATAAAGGAGAGATCGCGGCATTTCTTGAAGCGGGCTTGTCCTGGATAGGCGGGATGAGTCCGCTAGCCGGCGCGGCCCAAATCCTTTCCTCGCACAAAACTATTGACCGATTGCCGGCGCCGGCATAAAATTAGTGAGTACTTACTTATGGAGCCGCATCCCAGCGCTTCTCCCCTGGCCATGCCCGCCCCGCCCCCCCGCCGGCTCCCCTCGCGCGAGCGGCGCCGCCAGTTGATCCGCGGCGCGGTGGGGCTGTTTTCCCGTCATGGCTTTAGCGGCGCCCGCACCAAGGACATCGCGTCGGCTTGCGGCGTCAGTGAGGCCATTCTGTTCCGGCACTTCGCCACCAAGGAAGATCTCTATCGCGCCATCCTCGACGAGCAACAGCAGGACAGCGGCGCCGAGGCGTGGCTGGAGGAGATGCGCGCGCTTGCGGCGCGGCGCGACGACGCGGCGTTGGTCCGTTGCCTTATCTCTCAAATTCTCAAATCGTTCCGCGAGAACACTTCCTTCCACCGCCTGCTATTGTTCGCCTGGCTCGACGGCCACGCCTTAGCCGACCTGTTTTACCAGCGCCAGGGCTGGCCCACTTTCGAATTTCTGCGGGATTATTTTGAACAGCGCCAAAAAGAGGGCGCGTTTCGCAATTGCGACCCCGGCGCGGCCGTGGTGTTTCTCATCTCGGTGGCCGTTCACTACGGGATGAGCAAGCATCTGTTCGACTTGGGGCTGCCCGCAAGCGATGAAGAAGTCGCCGGCCAATTCGCCTTGTTGGTGCTGGAAGGAATTCAGGCGCCGCCTTCCAGGCGGCGCGGAGTTCGCCGATGAGAGCGGCGTCTCGCATTTTTGCGCTGGCGGCGGCGCTGCTTGCGGCCGGCTGCGGACGATCCAATTCCAGCGCCTCGGCCAAATCGGAGCCCGCCGCCGCCGCGCCTCCAGCCACGCTCACAGTCGCCGCCGTTGCAGCGCAAGTGCGCCAGGTTTCCGCGAGTGTGCAGGCTACCGGAAGCTTTATCGCCGAAGATTCCTCCGATGTCGCGCCGGAGACAAGCGGCGTCGTCGTGGCCAAGCCCGTGGACATTGGCCGCTACGTCATGCAGGGGCAAGTGATCGCGCGGCTCGACGACCGGGACGCCAAGTTGCGGCTCCAGCAGGCGCAGGCGGCGCTGAGGCAGGCCGAAGCCGCGCTGCGGCAGGCCGAGTCGAAAATCGGTCTGGCGCAAGATCAGAGCTTTGATGCAAGCAGCGTGCCCGAGGTGCTGGCGGCCAAAGCCGCCTACGAATCCGCACAGGCGCAAGCCAAGCTCGCGCAAGCCGACGCCCAGCGCTACGCCAATCTGGTTGCCACGGGCGACGTTTCCCGCAGCGCCTACGACAAAGCTCAAACCC
>DATGLY010000085.1:0-5649 GCA_035293905.1 Bryobacteraceae bacterium | reverse complement strand
TGCCTTCGCCTTCCTCCCCGACGTTAGCCACCAGCACGGGCGTAACGGATGGATCTTCCAAGGGCGGAGCCGCATTCCAGGCGGCGGCAAGCGCCAACAGAGCCGCAAGGCCCGCTCCATTGTCGGAGACGCCGGGACCATGGAACCGCCCATCGCCGGAGACCTTCACTTCCTCGGGCGATCTTGGCGCGAGAACGGTGTCCAGATGCGCCGTCACGGCGATGGCGGCCTGCTCGCGCCGCCCGGGCAGCGAGGCCACCACATTGCCCGCCCGATCCAGCTTGGCTTCCCAACCCAAGGCGCGAAATCTTTCCGCCATGTATTCGGCGCGTTTCTGCTCGAAGAACGTCGGCGCAGGGATACGGCACAGTTTCAGGTGCTGGTCGTTGATCCAGGCGCGCTCGCGGCTAAACCATTCTAGGCAGGCGCGCACCCCCGCGGCGCGGGCCAGCTCCGCAACGGGTTCGGCCAGAGCAAGCATGAAAGACTAGTCTACCCCGCCATCTGCGCGGCGGCGCTCTGTTGTAATGGTAAACGGAAACCGGCGGCCAGCCGTCCTTTCCTGAGGCGGCCAAACCGCTCAGACATGATCAATCGTAAACGAATCGTCGTCGTGCTTCCCGCGTATAACGCCGCCAAAACTCTGGAAGCGACCGTCCGGGAGATTCCGGAAGTGGTGGACGAAACCATTCTGGTGGACGACTCGAGCGCCGACGCGACGGTGGCCTTGGCTCGCCAGCTGGGCCTCACCGTCGAGGTTCATCCCAACAATCGCGGCTACGGCGCAAACCAAAAGACGTGTTATGCCCTGGCGCTGGCGCGCGGCGCCGACGTGGTGGTGATGATTCATCCCGACTATCAATATTCGCCGCTTCTGGTGACCTCGATCGCCAGCATGGTCGCCTACGGCGAGTACGATCTGGCCTTGGGGTCGCGCATCTTGCTGGGCGGAGCGCTCAAAGGCGGGATGCCGCTGTTTAAATACGTGTCCAACCGCGCTTTGACCCTCTTCCAAAATCTGATGACCGGAGCCAGCCTTTCGGAATATCACACGGGCTTCCGCGCCTACCGCCGCGAGTTGCTCGAGGCGCTGCCTTTGTCGCAAAATTCCGATGATTTCGTTTTTGACAATCAGATCTTGGCGCAAGCAATTCTGGCGGGAGCGCGCATCGGTGAAATTTCCTGCCCGGCGCGCTACTTTCCCGAAGCCTCTTCGATCAACTTCCGCCGCAGTTGCATTTACGGTGCGGGAGTGCTTCAGACCTCGATCGCCTTCCGTCTGGCGAAATCGGGAGTTTACCGCTCCAAAATTTTTCGCTTTCCCCCGCCCGTGCTAAAGCGAGCTGCGTTTGCTGCGCCTGGGGCGCGGAGATGACCGCAGCGCAGCAGGCGGCCGTCAGGCCGCGTAGCCTGACGCCGCTTCTAATGGCCGTGCTGGCGGCCTGCATCCTGCGATTCTGGATCGTCCCTCTGCCTTCGAGCTTCTGGCTGGACGAAATGGTGACGTCCTTCGTGATCCACTATGGGGCCCAGCATGCGTCTCTTCGAGTGGCGCCTCAGGTGACGGAAACAATCTATTATGCAATCCCAGAGTTGGCGGAGAAGCTGTTCGGATTTTCCGAGGTGAGCTACCGAATTCCTTCGCTGGCGCTGATGGGCGTGGCGCTGATTTTCATCGCGTGTTTGGCGGCGCGGCTGATTCATCCGCAAGCCGCGTGGTTCGCCGTGTTCGCATGCCTTTCTCTCAAGGGCTTCAACTACCAGGCCGCGGACGCGCGGCCCTATGGGTTAGGGACCGCCGTGACTTGTGCGGCGCTGTGGCTTGAGATTCGCTGGCTGGACCGCGGACGCTGGATCGAAGGAATCGCATTCGCCGCGCTTGCCGCCGCGCTCTGGCGCGTCCATCTGATCTACTGGCCGTTTTACGCGATCTTCGCCGGGTATGCGATTTGGCGCATCGCGGCCCGCGAGACGCCCGTCACGTGGCTGAAAGGGATCGCGATTCTCACGCTGCTCGGAGCGGCGCTGGTCCCAGTGGCCCTTCGCGCCTTGGCGCTGGCGCGCAATGCCGGAGCGCACGTAATTGTGCCGCCGCCCACTCTGCGCGATCTCCGCGGCTCGTATCATTTTCTGCTGGCGTTGCTTGCAGGCGGAGGCGCCGGGGCGGTCGGATGGTTTTTTCAGTGGCCGCGGCCCGGCTTCGCCCGGCCCTATTCCGGCGCGGGCGTATTGCTCCTATGGTGGTTATGGTTTCCCTTGGCGCTTTTTTTGTATTCGCGTTTCACTGGCAATAGCGTCTTTGTCCCGCGTTATCTTTCTCTGGTGCTGGCGGGAACGGGGCTTGCGGCCACCGCCATCGCCGCCTGCTTTATCCCGGAACAACGCTGGGGGCCGATGTCGCTGGCGCTCGGTTTGGGCGTGCTCATCTTCATGGGTCAATGGACCATCGCGAGGCCCCGCCACGACAACTCCGACTGGCGGGGCGCCGCGCAAGCCATCAAAGCCTTGCATCTTGCGCCTTCCACGCCTGTAATTTATCCGAGCCCGTTTATTGAAGCCAGGTCTCCGGTTTGGCGCCCGGACTATCCCCTGCCCGGCTTTCTCTATTGCCATCTGTTGATTTATCCAGTGGGCGGCACGCCGTATTTGTTTCCTTTTGAGAGCTCGCCCGAAGCCGAACGATACGCGGCCGATCTTGCCGGGCGAACGCTTTCTTCTGCCGGGCGGTTCCTGATCTATGGCGGCGACAGAAACGTTTTGCGGTGGCAGACCTGGTTCCGGCGGCGGCTTGAGTTCCAACAATGGCGGACCCGGCGGCTGGGTCCGTTCGGGGATGTGGAAGTGGCGCTGTTTGAGGGGCCGTCCGCGGTCGCGGCCCGTTGAAGCTCAGGGGCGCCAGTCGAACCCCTTGCGCCAATCGGTGTAGCCGTAATAGCCGAACCAACTGTCGGGGTTTTCGAAAGCGTCCGCAATGTGCACCCGGCAGACCTGAACCGGGTTTGCGCCGCTGGCTTCCATAAGCCACAGCGATTTGGGCCGTAATAATCCATGCGGCCGAAGTCGTTGGCGTCTTGAAACGCGATCCATGGCCCGAGTAGCTTTCCAAAAGGAAAGGGCGGCAGCGCCCGCCGCCTCATGCCAAATTCTAACCCCATCTCATTGATGAAGTCGTGGCATTTTGGTGTTTTAAAATTGAGATAACATCCCCTCGATGCTCACCCCCAAACTTAGCCTCCTGGACCGCCTGAAAGCAGGCGTGCAGAAGACGCGCGCCGGGCTGATGGAAAAGCTCGAAGAAGCAATTAGTGGGCGCAAAGAGATCGACTCTGACGTACTGGACGAGTTAGAATACGCGCTGATCACCGCGGACATCGGCGCGGCAACTACGGCGGAAATCCTGGAGCGCATCCGGCAGCGCGTCGAGCGCCACCTGGTGGGCGATTCGGCCGAGCTGAAATTCCTGATCCGTCAATATCTGCTCGAAATCCTGCACGCGGCCGAGAGGCCCGTCGTGCGCGCAGCCGCGCCGCCCACCGTGATCATGATCGTCGGCGTGAATGGCACGGGTAAAACCACTTCCATAGGAAAGCTCACTCACCGGCTGAAATCGGAAGGAAGCAGCGTGTTGCTGTGCGCGGCCGATACGTTTCGCGCCGCCGCCATTGAACAGCTCGAAATCTGGGCCAAACGCACCGGCGTGGATATGATTCGGCAGCAGGCCGGCTCGGACCCGAGCGCCGTTCTTTTCGATGCTTTGCTCGCCGGCAAAGCTCGGAAGACCGACTACGTCATTGTGGATACGGCCGGACGTCTCCACACGAAAACGAACCTGATGGCGGAGCTCGAGAAAATGCGGCGGACGGCGGAGCGGGTGGTTCCTGGCGCACCCCATGAGTGCCTTCTGGTATTGGAGGCGACCACGGGCCAGAACGGACTGGAACAAGCACGCAAATTTATGGAATCTTCGGCCATCACCGGAATCGTCCTCACCAAGCTCGATGGCACGGCCAAGGGAGGCGTGGTGGTGGCGATCTCGCGCGAGCTGAATCTGCCGATCCGATACGTTGGCGTGGGCGAGCAAATCGACGATCTCCTTCCCTTCGAACCGGAAACCTTCGTCGCGTCGATTTTCGACTGATGGAATCGATGAACTCCTTTTTAGAGCAGGCGCTGGAACTCGCCGCGCGCGGCCTGGGGCGCACTTCGCCGAACCCGGCGGTGGGTGCGGTGCTGGTGCGGGACGGCGAAGTCGTGGGACGCGGCTACCATACCTATGCGGGCGTGAAGCATGCCGAGATCGTGGCGCTGGAACAAGCGAGGGAGCGGGCGCGCGGCGCGACGCTCTATGTGACGTTGGAGCCCTGCTCCAATCAGGGCCGCACTCCGCCCTGCACCGCGGCCATCGTCGCGGCCGGCGTGCGCAAAGTCGTCGCGCCCATGGAGGATCCCAATCCGCGGGAGCGCGGACGCGGATTCGAGCAGTTGCGCAAGGCTGGAATTCAAGTGGAAGTTGACCTCAGCGCCGCCGGCCGCGCCGCCGAGTTGAATGAGCCATTCATTCATTTCATGCGCACCGGCCGGCCCCTGGTGACTCTGAAGGCCGCGCTGACCTTGGATGGCAAGATCGCGGCGCCCGAGGACGACCTTGCCCTGGGCCACACGCCCGAATGGATCACCAGCGAAAAAGCGCGCGCGCATGTGCAGACGCTGCGGCATCGCTCCGACGCGATTCTGACCGGCATCGGCACCGTGCTGGCCGATAATTGCCGCTTGACGGACCGGACCGGGCAGGAGCGCAGCCGGCCTTTGTTGCGCATCGTGCTCGACTCGCAATTGCGGCTGCCCCCGGAATCGGCATTGGCGGCGTCCTGCCAGCGGGATGTTTTGGCGGTAACGACTTCCGCCGCCTCTCCGGAGAATCGCAAACGCTTGGAGGCGATGGGCGTGCGCGTGGAGGTGCTGGAGAGGCGCGATGGGCGCGTCAGCCTTTACGGCGTGCTGGATCTGCTGGCGCGCGAGAAATATCGATCGCTGATGATCGAGGCCGGCAGCAAGGTGAACTGGAGCGTGCTCGAGTCTGGCTTTGCCGACAAGATCTTCTTCTATTACGCCCCAAAGATTTTGGGCGGACTCCAGTCGCTTCCCGTTGCGGGCGGAGCGGGGCGGCGCCGCCGCAAAGACGCCATCCGGCTCAAGAATTTACGCCTTCATTCCATCCCTCCAGACGAATTCGCCGTCGAGGCCTGGCTGGAAAAGGAATAATCCGAATCTTTTCCTTGGCGAATTTAGCACGCCATGCATTCCGGCTCGCCGGCGCGATGCTCTAGAAGCGCAAGCCCTTATAATTGGAGGGCGCCTTCCCGCAAACAGACTAATCTATGAATCTTTCGCGCAAGCTGAGCGGGTATTTCAGTTCGGCGGTTCGTGCGCGAGGCCAGGAATATTATTGGCAAGGGCGGGTGCGCGTCGGCTACGGCTCGGCGGACTCGGTGGACGCTCAGGTTCGGGGCTCCCGCGTTTACAATGTAAAGCTGGATTGGGAACGAGGCGTTCTTTCGGGCCGGTGCGATTGCGCCTATTTCGAAACCGACGGAGCGTGCAAGCATCTCTGGGCGGCTCTCTTGGCCTCGGAGGCGCGCGGCTTTTTGT
>DATGLY010000084.1:0-105859 GCA_035293905.1 Bryobacteraceae bacterium | reverse complement strand
CGGTGTGCGCCTTTTTCGGGCTGGCCGCATTCGCGCCAACGATCTGGTTGAAGCGCGCGTGCGCGCTGCTGGGAACAATCTGCGCGGGAGCTTTGACCGAAGCTTGGCATCGTCCCGGCCCCTCGCCCGAAATCGACGCCGGAGGCAGGGAGACGGTTCTGCTGGAAGGATGCGTGGTGGAGCCGACAGTGCTTTCGCCGGGGCGGGAGCAGTTCACGCTGGAGCTGGAGCCCGACGCCCGCGCGCGCGTCAGTCAATCCGTGGATGACGACGCGCTGGCGCCGCGCCTTGCCTATGGCCAACGGGTGGAAATTGAAGCGAGAGTGCGCGCCCCGCACAACTACGCCAATCCAGGATCGTTCGATTACGCGGCCTACCTGGCCCGGCGACATATTTACTGGACCGCGGCTATGACGCGCGGCTCCGCTCCCAGGGTGCTGGGCGGGCGCTGCGGCTCGCGATTTTTGGCGTTCGTTTACGGTTTGCGAACGTCCGCGCTCGAGAGGCTGGAACGTCTCTACGCCGGCGACGAATACGCCACGGGAATGATGCAGGCGATTCTGATCGGGGAAACAGCAGGCCTTCAGCGCGCCTGGACCGACGGTTTCCGGCGGACGGGAACTTTTCATGCGCTGGTGATTTCGGGCGTGCACGTCACGGCGCTGGCGGGCGTTTTGCTGTTTTTGCTGCGGTTATGCGGGATGCCCGAGCTTGGGGCCCTGGCCGCGACCGCGGCCGCCGCCTGGCTGTATGCGCTGGTCTCCGGCCTGTCGGCCCCGGTGGTGCGGGCGGCCGGAGGCTTCAGCCTCTATCTGGCCGCCCGCTCTTTGTTCCGAAAGACGCAGGTGATGAATCTGCTGGCCGCGATCACGATCGTCTACTTGCTTTGGGATCCCTATCAACTCTTTGACGCAAGCTTTCAGCTTTCGTTCCTGTCGGTGGCGGCGATCGGAGCGCTGGCGGCGCCGTTGCTTGAACCCCGCATCGCTCCGCTGGCGCGCGGAATGCGGTCGATCTCGGATGTGGGAATCGACCCGCATCTTGAGCCGCGCGTGGCGCAAGCGCGAGTCGAGCTGCGGCTGGCCGCCGAGACGATCGCGCTCTGGACGCGGTTGCCGCGCCAATGGGTGGAACTTGGCCTGGCGCTTTGCGGGCGGGCTGTATTGTATGCCGTGGAAATGGCGGCGATCTCGACGGTGATTCAGATTGGGCTGGCGCTGCCGATGGCGGAGTATTTCCACCGGATCTCGCTCACGGGGCTTACCGCGAACCTTCTGATTTGTCCGGTGATGGAAGTGGCCGTGCCGATGGGATTCGCCGCCATTTTCACCAATTGGAGCTGGCTTGCGGCGCTGACAGGCGGGCTGCTCAAATTTTCCGCCCGCGTGGCCGAGTGGCACGCGCGCCTGGAGCCTTCCTGGCGCGTACCGGAGCCGCCGGGCTGGCTCGCGATAAGTTTCTCCGCGGCGCTGATCGCGTTTGCGATGGCCGCCCGGCGAAAGTGGGCCAAATGGCCGGCCGCGGCGGCGGTGGCGACATTGTTCGCGCTGCTGCTGTGGCAGCCCTGGCCGGCGCGGACGCATCCAGGAACTCTGGAGCTAACCACGATCGACGTGGGCCAAGGCGATAGCCACCTGCTGGTGTTTCCGGGCGGGAAACGCATGCTTGTGGATGGCGGCGGCATCCTTCAATTTGGCCGGGCGCGGAAAACCAATCTCGACATCGGCGAGGACGTTGTTTCTCCCTATCTTTGGGCTCGCGGCATCCGCCAGCTTGATGTGGTCGTCGAAACTCACGCGCACGAGGATCACATTGGCGGTCTAGCCGCGGTGCTCGATAACTTCCGGCCGAGGGAACTTTGGACGGGCGCGAACGCGTCCCCTTCGCTAAACGAGCATGCCGCGCGCCTGGGCGTACGCGTGCTCGACAGAGCCGCCGGAGAGGCTTTCGACTTCTCGGGAGCCAGGATTGAAATTCTCTCTCCGCCTTCGGATTATGTGGCGGAGAAAACCGGCAATAACGATTCTCTCGCCTTCCGCATAAGCTATGGCGAAAGGGCCTTTCTGCTCACCGGCGATATGGAGAAGCCGATGGAGGGGCTGTTGCTCGCGGAACCTTACGCGCTTCGCGCCGATGTGCTGAAAGTAGGCCATCACGGCTCTCGAACTTCAACGATTCCGCCATTTTTGGACGCCGTGGCGCCATCGGTGGCGATCATCTCCGCCGGTTATGAGAACTCATTCGGCCATCCCCACCCCGACGTCGTGAAGCGCCTGACGGAGCGCCACATCGCGATTCTTCGGACAGATCAAGATGGACTGGTGAGCGTTTCCACCGACGGGCGCCGGCTGTGGTTCGACGAAATGGCATGGCGGCCCGAACAAGCGCCGTTCACGCTCCCCTTCGCCTGGTGAGCTAGTTCTCCGAGGCGCGCTGTTGAAGGTAGCGCTGCGCCGTTCCGTTCCGCATTCCGGCTTGAATCGCGGCGCGGGTGCGCTCCGCCAGGAACTTCTGCAAGACGGGTTCGTCTTCCTTGTGGACCGCGACCACCTGCTCGGTAACGCTGCCCATCTCATCGAAGGACTGCTCGCCCCACAGCACCCGCTTGGGAGGATTGTTGGGATTGCGGGGATTGTCCGAAGAGTTGTCGTAAGTCAGCTTCACGTCGATACGAGCGCCTTTGGGCAGAAAAACCGGCTTTGCGTAGTTGTAGCGATCCTGCCATGCGAAATCCCAATCTGGAATCCACAGCAGCGGCTGAACGGTTCCGTCGGGCAGCGTCGCGGTAGCCTTCATCTCCTTGCCCACGTAATGGGCGTGGGCGCCGGCCGAATAGGCGAGCACATCCACCGGGAGCGTAACGGAATCCTCGATGGCGTAAGCCTTCGCGCCGGCCGGAATGTCGATGCCGGATCCGAAGCCGAACAAAGCGGGCACTTGCAGGCCGAACATTTTCCTCTCAGGCGCCTTATCGGCGAAGTAGATTCCGATGGTGGACCGCTCGGACTCCGGCTTGCCGGTCAGATGAAAATGCATCTGCAATACGAAATCGGAGCCTTTAGGAAGCGGCCATGCGAGGCCATCTGGAAGGAAAACGGGCGTGTTCCCCACCGCCCAGCCGCCCAAGCCTCCGCCCGCCTGCCCCGGGACCACGCCCACAGTGCCCATGCCGCCGAAGCCGGGCTTGCCATCCTTGCCGTCCCGATTCTTGAGAGATCCGCCCGCCACATAAGCGTAGAGGACGTGATGCACTACTTTGCGCGCGCTGGGACGGAATTCCACGGCGCGAACCCATTTATCCTCGGTCAATCCGGTAGGAATGACGAAGTTGCGGTAGACGTCGGGGCCGCTGGCGGGAAGATCGAAGGCCGCGGGCATTTGCAAGACAAGATCGGGCTTGCCCAAATGCCAGCCCTCCGTAAAAACGGGAATTTTGGGCATCTTGGCGGGATCGCCCTCGGGCATGCCCTGCTTTACCCACTCGCCTATGGCCGTGATCTGGGCGTCAGAGAGCCTTCGCTCGCCCTGAAAATCGCCATAGCCGTGAGCCGCGTGCCAGGGCGGCATGTAGCGCGACCGGGTCACGGACGCAATCAGGCTTCCCCGCTTTTTCACGTCGTCGTAGGTGATGAGAGCGAAGGGAGCCGCCTCGCCGGGCCGATGGCAGGTGACGCAGTTGTCATAAATGATCGGCGCGATCGTTTCCGTGAACGTGACTTTTTCCGCCGCGGAAACCGCTCCGGCGACAGCAAGACCCATTGCGATCAGCTTTACGGGCATGTTCATACCCTACCAAACGCGGGGGCGGCCCGCGAAGTTCCTTCGGCTTGAATCCGGCTGTCAGCCGGCGCCAAGGAGCGCGCGGAGAGAGCTTGGGCGTTCGGCGCGTGGCCAAAGGATCGAACGCGGCCCTTGTTTTGGTACGCTGAAGGCATGCCAGAGAATTTCCGCCGCTTTCGCGCCGGAGCAGATCCCTTCGGACGGACCTGGGAAGTAGAATTCCAGTGGCTTCAAACCGGAATTTCCATCCGTCATGCCGACACGGTCGACGTAAAGTACTACTTATGGACCGAAGGAGAGCCAAAGCAGGAAAAGGTTCTCGCGTTGCCGCATGCCGATCTGCTGGCTTTGAGCAAAGAGACCGGGCATCCCCTCACCGACCCCTGGTGCATGAAGCTGGCGGGCAGGCATCTTGCCTACATGATCGAATCGGGCGAGGACATGGATAAAACGCTGATCACGCTTTCGCCCGGCGATCTTGCGCGCGCGGCTGGTTTGTTGCAAGCGGCGTGATTCTCTTTTACAACCGGCATGGTAATAATGGATCTGAAGTTTTAAAGGCGCCTGGATGGACGGAGGACGGAATGGTTAACTGCCCCCTTTGCAATGAATTGATGGACGTGGACGAAGACGATTTGGACGAGGGCGACGCGCTCACCTGCGAACAGTGTGGCGCGAATTTGAGCGTCAGTAGCGTTTCTCCGCTTGAGCTGACTCCCGACGACGATGAAGAGGATTTTGAGGAGGACGAGGATTTCGAGGAGGATTACGAGGACGAAGACGAGGATGAGGACGACGAGGAGGAGGAAGAAGAGGAGTGAGATGGCGCCCGTCCATCGGCGTTCTCATCTTTTCCCTCATCTTGGTGCGCCCGCTTCCGGCTCAGAAAAAGAAAGATAAAGAGGAATCTTCCACTCGCACCTTGCAGGGGTTGGTCACCGACAAAGACGGGAACCCGGCGGCAGGGGCGGTGGTGCAGTTGAAAGACTTGCGAACTCTGCAAATCCGCTCCTTCATCACCAAGGACGATGGCGCGTATTTCTTCTCGGGACTGAAAGTAGACGACGATTACCAGGTAAAAGCCGATTGGAAAGGCCTCACGAGCGATTCGAGAAGGCTCAGCGTATTCGACTCGCGCAAAGCGCCTAGTCTCAATCTCAGGGTTGAGAAAGAAGAGAAGAAGCAATCACCGGATTGAGAAGGTTCCGAACACCATCCCCAGCTCCCGGCCGTCGCCTGGAGCGCGGAACGTTCTGTTCGCTTCGATGGAGACTGTGAGGGCGTAGCCGCCCAAGAACCGGTCCGGCAAAGCGAAATCGCACTGAAACGGCCGGTTGGGCTCGGATAGTCTTATAGTTCCAATGTCCTGGCCGTCGACGCGGAAGCGCAAAGCGAGGGGGCCGGCCGCCAGCGCCGGGGCGGCGCTGTACCCGGTCACATAGAGCCTTTCGCCGGCCGATTTCGGACCCGCCAATACCACCGTGGCCGATTTAGGCATCCATCGGAAGCCATTTTCGACTCTGTACCAGGAGGGCCCGAGACGGGAGGAGCAATCGGGCCAGGCGACATTCACAAAATCGCGGCCTTCGGCCCACAGTTGCGCGCGGATAACGGCTCCATAGCGCGCCGTGATGTCATGCGGCGGACCATGGCCTTCGATGTCAACAACGCGCGCCTTTCCGTCTTCAATCGCGCGTAACGCGTCCTCTTTCGATATGGTCCATTTTGAAAAATCCTGGAGATCTCCGCGCGCGACGACGTCGTCCGAGCCCGGCGCAAGAAAGCCCCGGGAAACGCCCGCCAGGGGGAAAGGATTATCCTGGAACCCCGTCTGGAACAGATTGGCGTCCACACCCTTGAAGATCACCATGGCGCCGGGGTGTTGGAAGGCCGCTTCCTGCATGGCCCGGAATGCCCGGCGCATTTGGGAAGTGCGTTCGACGTACCAGGCGGCGCCGCCGCGAATTTCGGGGAGGTTGGCGGCCAAGTACAGCGCGAGGCACGCCGCTAAGCCGCCGCGCGCGAGCCATCCCGATCGCCATGCGCATACGGCTGCCCATCCGGCGATCCACGCCAAGCCCGCCAAGGGCACGGTGAGATAGTACTCCGAGATGTGATTCGGCAGCAAAAGCAAGGGCGCAAGCCAAAGCGCAAACCATCCGGCGCAGAACCATATCGCCCGGCCGCGGCGCCACAGGCGCCATCCCGCAAACAGGGCGAGCGCCGGCAGGAGCGCCCATTGCAACCCGTAGCGCTCCGGGCCCGCGGCCATCTTCAAGTAGGCCCACAACGTCGCCGGCAGCCGCGAATCCACGGAGATGCGATACGTTTCGCCGCCGCGGTTTGGAATAAACAAGAAATGGACGGCGGCGAAGATCGCCGCGGCTAGGAAAAGCAGGAGGACGGCGCGCTCGCCTTTCTTGCCGATATCGCGCCGGGCCACGGCCCAGGTGAACAACACGGCCACGGCGGGATACATCACCATCGTTTCGAGCGCTCCGAACCCTAGAAGATAAAAGCTCCACTCCAGCGCCAGCCAACCACCCGCGCCCGTGTCGAGCCAGCGAATGCGCGCGTACAGGGCCGCCAAAGCCAAAAGGGAGAGCAGCAGCATGTCGTTGACGGCCGCCCAGGCGAGGGGCGTAACCATGACCGCGCTGGTGGTCCAAACCAGCGCCGCCACCAGGCCGGCGGCGGCCGAATGCGCGATTCGCGCGCCGATATTGGCCGCCAGCGCGAGCGAGGCAAACCATATCAGCAGTCCCCAAACGTGAAACGGCAGGGCTGCGACCCCGAACAACCAATAGAACGTGAGATAATTCAGCCGGTCCGCCAAGACTCTGACGGTGCCTTCGGCGGCCGGCTGAAAGAGGGCGCGCAGAAGGCTGGGCAGATCGTGAACCGAGGAAGCGTTGGCAAGGAAAGCGAAGTCGTCCGTTCGGAACCACGTAAACAGAACCCGCCAAAACAGCGCCAGGCAAACCGCCGGCGCGCACAAGTAATATCCCGCTTTTTTCATCGCGGCGGCCTGGCGCGCAATGAGTTTTCATATGCGTGCGTGATGTCGCGCGGCGGACCATTGCGCTCCAGTTCGAGCACGTGCGCCTGGCCGTTTTCAATCGCCCGCAGGGCGTCCTGTTCGGAGATGGTCAATCCCGAGAGTCCCCCCAGATCCTGGCGCGCAACCGAGATATTTTTCTCCGTTCCCGGCGCGAGAAAACCGCGAGAGATTCCCGCCAGCCGGAACGGGTTTTCCTGAAATCCCATCTGGAACAGATCGTCGTCGACGCCCTCGAAGAGGATGATGGTTCCAGGGTGCTGGAACGCGGCCTCTTGCATTCCGCGAAACGCCAGCCGCATTCTGGAAGTCCCCTCCAGATACCAGGCCGTGCCGTTCCTGATGGCGGGCACAGCGTTGGCAAGATACAGCGCCAGGCAGGCGGCCATAACGGCGCGCGCGATCCACCCGGCCCGCCAGGCGGCGATCATCGCCCATCCGCCGAGCCAGGCCAAGCCCGCCAGCGGAATGACCAGATAATACTCGGTGATGTGATTGGGCAGCGGAAGCACCGGCATGAGCCACAACAGAAACCATCCCAGGCAGAACAGCGCGGCGCCGAATTCCGGCGAAGCCGGCCGGCGCAGCTTCCACAACGCAAAAGCCGCCAGCAGCGGCAACAGCACTTTTCTCGACGCGTAACGCTCCGGTCCCACGGCCATCCGCAGATACATAAAAAAGGTGGCCGGCAGCCGCGAATCGACCGAAACGCGATAGATTTCGGTGGGCAGCTTGGGAATAAGGAACGCGTGGACGAGGACAAAAACGATCGCGGGAAAGAACAGCCAAAAGACGGCGCGCTCGGCTTTTTTCGCAACGTCGCGGCGCGCCACGGCCCAGGTGTAAAGCGTGGCGACGGCGGGATACATCACCATGCTTTCCTGCGCCCCGAAACCGAGGATGTAAAAGATCCATTCCGAGGCCCGCCATGCCGGCGCGCGCGTATCCAGCCAACGGGCGCGCGAAGAAAGCGCGGCCAGGGCCAAAAGCGCGCACAACACCACCTCATAAACCGGCGCGGAGGCTAGCGGCGTCACCATTACCTTGTTCACCGTCCAGAGCAGAACGCCAAGCAATCCAGCCGCCCGAGAGCCGGTAATTTTGGACCCAAGCGCGGCTCCCAGAGCCAGGGCCGCAAACCAGGTGAGCAAAATCACGACGCGAAAGGGAACGGCTGCGACTCCGAAAAGGGAATACAGGCCGAGATAAAACAGGCGGTCGCTCAGCACCCGCACCGTGCCTTGCGCGATCGGATGGAACATGGCGTAGCCGAGAGTGGGAATGTCGTGAACGGTCGAGGCGAGCCAGAGCAGGTCGAAATCGTCGGTATGGAACCAGGTGAACAGAACGCGCCAAAACAGCGCCAGGCAAACGGCGGGCGCGGCCGCAAAATACAGAACCCGCTTCATGGGCGGACATCGGTTGGGGACTTCACTTTGGTTCCAGGCCGATCGAGACGGATACGAGCGCGAGCTCACGCTGGTCGCCGGCCGACGGAGCCATGCCTTTGTCGGATGTGAACCGCACGATCACGGCATCGCTTTTGAGGACGGCCGCCGGAACATCCCGGGCATAGACGTAGGTTCCGGGTTTCGAATAGGTTTCGGGCGCAAGCGCGAAGCCGTTGACGGCGGCGGCGAGCGTCACCGGCCCGAATTTGGCGACGATGGAGTCCGGAAGGTACAGATGGAAGCTAAGCTTCGCGCCGTTATCCGCCGAGCCGGGGGGAGGCTTTAAGGCTACTTCGAACTGCTTGGCGGTCCAGCGCCAGCTTCCCGACTCCAATCCGTAGAAGCCGCGCACAAGCTGCGCCGAAGCGGCGGGATCGCTTACGCTTACCACGCTGAGCAGCGGCCCGCCCGGCTCGGGCACAAGGGCCCGCGGATCGTGGGCTGATCGTTTACATCCAGTTAACGCCATGACCGCAGACACAGCCAGCGCCAACCAGCCGGCGGTCCGGCTTCGGAGCCGCGGCTCTGGTTTCCTCAGTCGCCGCACCGCTCCACCTCAATCAAACAACTGTAAAACGTGGGACCTCCGCCGATGTCCGTCAGCCGGTCCGAGGTCAGCGCATTGGCGTTGCGGCGGTCCACGGAGCGCTTGGGCCATCGCACGGATGGCGCTCGCGCAACTCCGGGACGGACGGCGGTGGTGATTTGGGCCCGGAGGATGAGGCTGCCGCGATGGTTGAAAGCGCGGACGCGGTCTCCCGCCTCGATGCCGCGCGAGGCGGCGTCGGTTGGATGCATCCACAGGGTGGAGGTTTCCTCGTCCACGTCCGCGCGATAGCCGAAGGTGGAGTTCATGCTGTCGTCGTTTTTCGACGAAATCAGCTCGAGCGGATATTTTTTGCGCAAAAGCGCATCGCCCAGGCGCGATTCGCAAGGCGGCCTGTAATCCAAGGTTTCCGCGCCGAACTCGAATTTTCCAGAAGGCGTGGGGAAGCCATGGGCGAACGGCAGAAACGGCTGCTGGTCCGCGGCCACGCTCAATCGAACCCAACGCTCGCGGTCGAGCCTTTCGAGCGTAATTCCTTCCAGGAAGGGGTGCCCGCTGGCAAGCAGGGAGCGGATCATTTGGTCCTCGGAGTCCTGAAAGCAGGTTTCTTCAAACCCCATCCGCCGCGCCAGGGCGCGAAATAGATCGACATTGGACCGCGCCTGGCCGGCGGCGGGAACCACCGGGCGCGCCAGTTGCAGATAGTAGTGGCCATAGGCCAGGTAAAGATCGGTGTGTTCCAAAAACGTCGTGGCGGGGAGAACGATGTCGGCGTAATCCGCCGTATCGGTTTGGAATTGCTCCACAACCACGGTGAACAGATCCGGCCGCCGAAGCCCGCAAAGCACCAGGTTCTGATTCGGAGCGATGGCGGCTGGATTGGAATTGTAGACTATCAACGCCTTCACCGGGGGCGAGTCAAGCTGCGTCAAAGCTTTTCCCAATTCCGCCATATTCACGATCCGCGCCGCGCGCCGGAGTGGAGATTTCATCTGAAGCTCGGGCATTTCCAGCGCGGAGCGATCGAATTGAAAGGCTTGCGCGGTGGAAAGTTGCAGGCCGCCGCCGGGCTGGCGCCACGACCCGGTAAGCGCCGGCAGCGCCGTAATCGCCCGTACCGCCGCGCCACCGAATTCACTTCGCTGAACGCCATAGTTCAGGCGGATGGCGGCGGGGCGGGTCCGGGCGTATTCGCGCGCAAGGTGAACAATATCGTTTTTATCCAACCCGGTGAGCGCGGCGGTCCGCGCCGGGTCGTAGGAACGGATCAATTGGCGAAAATCGTCAAAGCCGCGCGTGTGGCAAGCCAGGAAGCCGGCGTCGTAAAGCTCTTCGGCGACGATGACGTGAGCCAGGCCCAGGGCGAGCGCCAAGTCGCTGCCGGGATAAATCGGAAAATGGCGGTCTGCCAGGGCGGCGGTTCGGGTGCGGATAGGATCGATAACGTACAGTTTGGCGCCTTGCCGCCGGGCCTCCACGATGAACGGCCACAAGTGAATGTTGCCGCCGTGGATATTGGCGCCCCAGGCGAGGATCAGCTTGGAATGGCGGAACTGCTCCGGCTCGGTGCCCAGGCGCGCTCCCAAGCTGGCGGTCAGCGCGGCCGATCCCGCGGCGGAGCAGATCGTCCGATCCAGGCGGGACGCGCCCAGGCGGTGAAAAAAACGGCGGTCCATGCCCGAGCCGTTTAACAAGCCCATGGTCCCCGCATAGCTATAGGGCAAAATTGACTCCGGTCCGAAATCGCGAGCGATTGCGCCGAGTCTTTCGGCGATGGCATCGAGCGCTTGTTCCCAGCAGATGCGCTGGAACTCCCCGGAGCCCTTGGGGCCGATGCGCTTGCGAGGGTACAGCAAGCGCTCCGGCGAATATTCACGCTCCAGGTACTGAGCGACTTTCCCGCAAAGAAATCCGCGCGTTACCGGATGCCGCGGATCGCCGCGCAGCCTGGCGGCGCGGCCATTTTCAACCTGCACCAGTATGGCGCAGGTGTCGGGGCAATCCAGCGCGCATACCGAGCGCAGGGTTTCCATAAAGGAAGGATACCTCTAGCGTGGGTTGAACCAATGTTCCCACGCCGCCCGCGCAATTTTGGCGATGACGCCCTCCCTCACATCTTCTCCAGCGGGGGAATCGGAGACAAACACTGCAATGGCCAAATGCCTGCCATCCGGCAGGGTGACGATCCCGACGTCGTTGGTCGCCCGGGTGACCCCATGCGCGGTTTCCGAGGTTCCGTCCTTGTGGGCCACGGGCAGGCCGGCGGGAAGCAAGCCCGGAATGCGATGCGTGCTCGTGGAGGATGTGCTCATCAAGCGCAGCAGAAGCGAGCGGCTCTCAAGCGATAGGCCGCGGCCGGATTGCAGCCCGCCGAGCAGGGCCAGCGCGGATTCGGGAGTCGCCCAGTTGCGATAGGCCTGTGGGCCGTTTCGGCCAATGGCGCCTTCGTCCACTTCAATTGCGATGTCCTGGAGGCCGATGCCGCGGAGGAAGGCGGTGACGCTCTCGGGTCCTCCGGCCAGGCGGAGCAAGACGTCGGAAGCCGTGCCGTCGCCTTGCCGGATGGCATACTCGAGCAACTCGCCAATGGACGCTTCCGAGCCGTGCGGCCGCAGGTCGCGAAGAGGACTTTGAATTTCCGGGGGAACCAGATCGGCGGGGAGCACGCGAACTCTCTCTTGGATCGTCAGGGTTCCGCGGTCCACCTCGCTCAAAATCGCCATTGCAATGGGGAGTGCGGCGACGCTTTCCAGCGGGAATCGGTCCACGCCGCGATACGCCGACCATTGCCGCGACTCCATGAGTTCGGCCGCGGCGCCGACGCGCCCTCGCGCCTGGCGCGCCACCATCTCGAAGCGCGCTTCCAGCGCCGCGTCCGGCGGCGCGAACGCCAGCCACAGGGCAAGGGCGAGTGGCATGCTGCAAGAATAGCAAGCCGGCCGGAGCCGCTATCATGAAACTGCATGGCGGATGCCGCGGCCGCAACGGACTTTCCAGCGCCGGTCTATTCAGAAACCGTTTTGGATCCGAACTTCGAGCAAGCGAAAAAACATTTTTTCGGCTTTTTGCTGCGGATTCACGACGCGCACACGCGCATGCTGGCGCGGCAGGGAATCATCACGCCGGAGGAAGAGCGCCGCTTAATCGCGACGCTCGGCGGCCTGGAGAAGGCCTCGATCGCATCGTCGGGCCGGGGGGCTCGCGAAGACCTGTTTTATGTGGTGGAAGCGGCGCTGGAACAAGCCTGCGGACGCGAGTTAGCTGGAAAAATGCACACGGCCCGCAGCCGCAACGACATCGCCGTGACGCTGTTTCGCATGCTGGCGCGCGAGCGGCTGCTGGAAGTTTTCGAAGCCGCCGGCCAACTGCGCGCGGCGCTGCTGCGGCTGGCCGGCGAGCATGCGGACACCGTGATGCCGGCGCACACGCACATGCAACCTGCCCAACCTACGACGCTGGCGCATTATCTGTTGGCCGCCTGCGAATTCCTGGATCGCGACGCGGAGCGCATGAAAGGGGCGTTCAGCCGCGTAAACTTAAGCCCCATGGGCGCGGCCGCCATCACCACATCGGGATTTCCGGTCGACCGCGAATACACGGCCCGGCTGCTGGGCTTTGAAGGGCTGGCGGAAAATTCTTACGGGGCCATCGCGGCGATAGATTATCTGACGGAGATTGCGGCGGCGATCGCGGTGGCGATGGTGAATGTGGGCAAGCTCAATCAGGATTTCTTGCTGTGGTCCACGCGCGAATTTGGATTTCTGCGCTTGTCGGACGGCTTTGCGCAGGGCTCCAGCATCATGCCGCAAAAGCGCAATCCGGTGGCGCTAGAGCACACGCGGATTCTGGCGAGCCGCGCGCTGGGACAAGCCCAGGCGGTTTTAGGATGCGCCCATAACACGCCGTTCGGCGACATCAACGACAGCGAGGATCCCTTGCAGCCGGTGGCGCTGGCGATGTTCGGCAGCGCGCGGGGCGCTTTGAGGCTGCTGGCAGGCGCGATCGCCGCCGCCGAAGTGGATCGCGACCATCTGGCGCGCCGCGCAGCAAGCGACTTTCTCACGGCGACCGAGCTGGCCGATACGCTGGTGAGGCGCGAAGGTTGGTGCTTTCGCGAGGCTCACGACGTGGTGGCCGAGGCAGTGCGCGCCTGCGGCTCCGACGACCGGCCGGAGGCGGTCGCGGCGGCTCTGCTTCGCATAAAACCGGCGGTGCGCTTGAGCCGGGCAGAAATTGTGGAGGCGCTCGATCCGCGGCACTTCGTGGGAATCCGCAAGGTTGTGGGCGGACCGGCGCCGGAATGCACCCGCGAGGCGGTGAGGCGGGCGGCGGAGACGCAGCGGCGGCAGGAGGCTTGGCTCGCGCAGAAGCGCCAGCTTGTAAAAGGCGTTCGCGGCGAGAGCCGCTCGGCTTTTGCCTCCCATCCGGAACCGTAAAAGGGCCGTCGTTAAAGTCCGCGCACGCGCGCCGATAAGAAGCTTACGGCCTTTCACTAGCGAGTGGAGATCACTGTCTTCAAAACATGTTTGCCATCATCGGGATTGTTGTAGTTTTAGGAGCGGTAGTGGGGGGTTATCTTATGGAGCACGGGCAAGTCAAGGTGCTCCTGCAACCGGCCGAGCTGATCATTATCGGCGGCGCCGCCCTGGGCACTCTGCTGATTGCGAATCCGATCTCGACGATTCTTCAAATTCTCAAGGGCGTGGCCAGCATTCTCAAAGGAAGTCGGTACAACAAGGCTTTGTATCTCAACTCGCTCAAGATGCTGAACGACCTGTTTGTGATGGCGCGGAAGCAGGGTCTGGTCAAGCTGGAGGAGGACCTGGAAAATCCCTCGAAGAGCCAGATTTTCTCCAAGTACCCGGGATTTCTTTCCGACCACCATGCGCTGGCGTTTGTCTGCGACACGCTCCGGATGGCCATAAGCGGCGGCGTCGCCGCTTTCGATCTGGACCAAATGATGGAATCGGACATGGAAGTCCATCATCATGAAGCTTCGCGTCCGGTGACGGCGCTCAGCACGGTGGCGGATTCCTTGCCGGGGTTGGGAATCGTGGCGGCGGTGCTGGGCGTGGTGATCACCATGGGGGCGCTGGGCGGGCCACCGGAGGAGATCGGGCACAAGGTGGCTGCCGCGCTGGTGGGAACGTTTTTGGGCATTTTAATGTGCTACGGATTTTTGGGCCCGCTCGCATCCAATCTCCAGAAGCTCAACGACGACGAGAGCGATTATCTGCGCTGCTTGCGTCACGGGCTGATCGCCTTCGTAAAAGGATCGGCGCCGGTGCTGGCGGTGGAGTTTGCCCGGCGCAGCATACCGGGCGGGCTACGCCCCACTTTTAAGGAATTTGAAGCGGCCTGCCGGGGCGGAGGCGCGGGTGGGGCCGCGAAGTGAGGGAGATCGATGGCTGAAGAAAGTCTCGCGCCCATCGTGGTGGTGCGCAAAAAGGCTCGGGGACACGCTCACCATGGCGGCGCCTGGAAGGTCGCATACGCCGATTTCGTGACCGCCCTGATGGCGCTGTTCATCGTGTTGTGGCTCATGAACACCAGCGAGCAGATTCGCAAGGCGATCAGCGCCTATTTCCGAGATCCTTCCGGCACGGGCCAGTACGCGGGAAGCTCCAGCGCGGGCACCGGGGAAGCCCTCTCGGTCAGTAAGAACGATATGGCCCACTTGAAAAACAATCTGGAGCAAGCGATGAAACGGAGTCCGGAGTTCGAAAAGCTCAAAGATTACGTTCAGATGAGCGTGACCGGAGACGGGCTGCGAATTGAGCTGCTGGAAAGCGAAAAGGGAGCTTTCTTTCAGTCTGGGAGTCCCATTCCCTCAGAAGCGGGCCGGGAGATGATCACGCTGTTAGCCGGACAACTCGGACAGTTGCCAAACGACGTGTTG
Organism: Bryobacteraceae bacterium; assembly: GCA_035293905.1. GTDB lineage: Bacteria > Acidobacteriota > Terriglobia > Bryobacterales > Bryobacteraceae > Palsa-187. The sequence goes on along the minus strand of DATGLY010000084.1, from coordinate 91,124 downwards.
ATCGAGGGCCACACCGACGCCCGGCCTTTCTCCGCGCGCACCGACTATTCCAACTGGGAGCTCTCGGCCGACCGAGCCAATGCCGCACGCCGGCTCATGGAAACCAGCGGGCTCCGGGCCGGCCAAGTGCTGCAAGTGCGCGGCTTCGCGTCGCAGAATCTACGCGACAAGGCCCACCCGGAATCGCCCTCCAACCGGCGCATCAGCATCATCGTGCGCTATCTGAACTCCGAACAAGGCGGCGAGGAAGGAAAGGAAAGCCCGGAAGGCGGCCCAAAACCCTGAAGGCGCTGACGTTCCGCCGTTTGTTATTCTGTGGTTTAGGTAGGTGCACCGCATGAATCGGCGCTTTCAAGTGGCTTTGGTCGGCTTTTCGACGCTCGTCGTAGGGCTTCTTTTGTTCGGAGCGGGCTATGGACGAAGCGCCCCGCCGGACGGTCCTTACACTCACCTGGGCGTGTACAGCGAAGTGCTTTCGCACATCCAGACGCAGTACGTGGAAGAGCCAGATATGAAGGTGGTTACGGCCGGCGCCATTAATGGCATGCTGGCGTCGCTGGACCCGTTCGCCAGCTATCTGAACGGTGATCAGTACAAGCAGTATCTGGCGGCCAAACAGAATCCGAAAGCTGGCGTGGGATTATTGCTGGCCAAGCGCTCGGACCTGATGATGATCATGGATGCAATCCCGGGCTCGCCGGCGGCCAAAGCCGGGCTCGCCAGCTATGACATTGTCGAGTCCATCAACAATGTCTCCACTCGGGACATGCCTTTGGCATTCGCAGAAATTCTGCTTCAAGGCGAGCTTGGAACATCGGTGGAAATGAGCGTGATTCACGGAAGCCGGCAGGATCCGCAGAAGTTCACTTTGATCCGGGCGAACATCACCTACCCGGAGGTGTCAGCTCGGCTGATCACGGATCAGGGCCCGGCGCCGATCGGCCTGATCTCCGCCGTGGTGCTCGATGCGGATCATGTGCGCGAAATTTCGCGGCAGGTCCGCAATCTGGAACAGCAGGGCGCCAAGCGCCTGATTCTGGATCTCCGGCATTGCTCGGCTGGTCCGGTGGAGGAGGGCGTGGCCCTGGCGAATCTGTTCATGGATAAGGGACTGATCGCGTACACACAGGGACAAAAAACGGGCCGCCAGGATTTCCAGGCCTCGGCTTCCAAGCAAATCACCAAGCTGCCGCTGACCGTGCTGACAAACCGAGCCACTTCCGGCGCCGCGGAAGTGGCGGCGGAAGCTCTGCTCGATTCCAAGCGCGCGCAGGTGGTGGGCGAACGAACCTTCGGCGACGCCGCCATTCGAAAGGCCGTGACGCTCGACGACGGCAGCGCTTTGATTCTCTCCGTGGCCAAATACTACGGCCCCAACGGCAAGGCGATTCAAGACAACGGCGTGACGCCTTCGATCCCGCAAGCCGAGTCGGAAACGCAAGCGGAAGACAACATTTCGCCCGACCTGCAAGATGCGGCGCCGGCGCCGGATAAGGACAAGAGCTCGGTCGACCAGATTCTTCGCAAGGCCGAGCAACTTTCTCCAGACCAGCAATAATGGTTCAACAGTAGCGGATTATGCCTCTCTACGAATACCGATGCGCGACGTGCGGCAGCCAGTTTGAGCTGCTCCAGAAGTTTTCTGATGCGCCTCTCACGGTGCATGAAGGCTGCGGCGGGGCGGTAGAGCGTCTGCTTTCCGCGCCGGGATTGCAGTTCAAGGGCAGCGGCTGGTACATCACCGACTATAAGAATTCGAGTCCCAAAGGCGGCTCCAACGGCGAAGGAAAGTCCGAAGGCAAAACCGAAGGAAAATCCGACGCCAAGGATTCCAAACCCGCCGAGGAGACCAAGACGGAATCCAAACCCGCCGCCGCGGCAAAGTCCAGCGAGTAGCGGATGCGCTATCTCTTGCCGCTCCTGCTAGCTCTGCCGCTAGCGGCCCAAGAGTCCAAAGTCGAAATCGACAATGCATGGGTGAAAGTGCTGCGGATAAAGCTTGGCCCGCATAGCAAGCTGCCGGCCGAGGATCGCCCGCCTTCCATCACGGTTTTCCTCACCGAGGCGGGCCGCCAGAAGGCCGGTGACGTTTTTTACGGCGAAGCGGGCCGGTCAACCGACACAAACGCCACGGACCGCGAGCAAGAGAAGATCGTCGTTGAGCTGAAACCCAACGCGCCGAAGTCGCCTCGCATCTTGCTGGATCCGGTAAAGCTCGATCCCGAGCACCATCTTGTGCCGTTCGAAAACGGCCAGGTGCGGGTCTTGCGCACCATTCTGGAGCCTCATCTCAAAAGCCCTCTGCACGAGCATCCGCATTACGTGGTGGTCTACTTGACCGAATTGCACACCACCATGGCGCTGGCGGATGGAAAGCTGGTGGACAACGTTCGGAGCCCGGGGGAAGTGGCTTGGCGCGACTTTATGAAGCACCAGACGGAAAACATCGGCGAAAAGCCAGCGGCCGAAATACAAATCGAACTGAAATAACCGGCCGGCTGCCGGCATTCTATACTAAGTTGTGTGTAGACTGATTTTACCCAGCGCGCTTGCCGCGGCAATCCTCTCTTCGGCCGCGTGCTCCTCGCCAGCGCCGCCGCCCGCGCAGGCCAAAGCGGCCGAGCCTTTCGGACCCGGCCCGGCGGCGGCGGGCAAAAATCCGCTCGACAAATATCTCGAACTGTCCGGCTTCCGGTTAGCCGAAAGCGGCGCCGGGAAATTGAAGATCATCTTCGCGGCCACCAATCATTCCACCGCCGATCTGGGGGATCTGACGGTGAAAGTTCGCATGGTCACGTCAGCCTTTAAACCGGGCGACGAGCCGATCACCGAATTCGAGGCCAAAATTCCCGGTCTGGGCCCCCAGGAGACCAAGGACGTGACGGCGACCGGGGCCACCAAGCTTCGCCTTTACGAGCTTCCCGACTGGCAGTTTCTCCGCGCCGATTTCGACGTCACGTCGCCCGCCGACTAGCTGCTAAAACAGCAGCAGAATCATCCAAGCGAGGCCGACGGCGAGAACGCCATCCAACAGCCCGATATTCACGTTGCGGTCGCGAACGATTTCGTCGGTGATCCTGGCGTGAGGCAGCAGGGTGATATTCATCAGCCAGCGCAGAAACAGCAGAAGAACCAGGCCCACAATGGAGTCGAAGGCAAAGAAGGAGAGGTTGCGGGTCCAGGTGGTGAACTCGCCGCTGATGGCCTTGAGCATAATCAAGGAAAGAGCGACCAAGGTAAGAGCGAAGCCGATTCCGGCAGCGAAATTGCCCGAGCGGATTTCCTGGGCGACCGGATAACCGCTCCACGCTTCATACAGCCGTCCCATCAGGATCAACACGAAAATGCCCAGCACGAAGGTGGCGGCGGCCGTGAAGGCGTTGCCGCCCGGCTGCCGGATGGCGCCGGCCAGAATCGCCGCCGCGGCGATATAACCGCCGCACTCCAGCGCGCCGGCGGCCAGATTGCGGCGATCCACGATTTCGCGGTCGTTGCGGAAATGAGGAATCAGAAGGCGATCCGTCAGCCATCGGCTTGCATTGAGGACAACAATGCCGGCCAGCGTCCAAGCGAGGTTTGCGCCGACGGAGGCGAACACGGCCGCCATGCCGTTATCCAGCGGCAGGGGAGCAAATCCGGCCGCGCTCAAATACACGATCGCCACGGCGGCGAAGTATCCAGAGAGGGCGAGCCCGAAAGCGGGATTGTCGCGGGTGGTCATCTCCTGGTCAGTGGCGTAGGGAGAAAGGGCGCGCAGCGCCCACTTGGCGAGCACGAGCACGACCACGCCCAGCACCACCTGCACGACCGACAGGGCCAGCGCCGCGTAATCGAGATGAAGGATATCCATGATGGGTTATCGGCGGCCGCGGGAATAGGAGCGGAAACCTCCGCCTCCGCCAAAGCCGCTGGAGCCGAACGTGCCGCGACTGCGGTATTGGGAACCCGAAAACGCGCCGCGGCTGCGATAGGGGGATGCGCTAAAACCTCCGCCTCCGAAGCCTCCGGCGCCAGAAGACGCCGGCCCGCGTTCGGCATACCAGCCGCCAGTGGGCCTGCGCGGCGGCTCGTATTCGCGATTGCGACCGTAGAAAACCTCGCCCCGGCTGCGGGAATAACGGTAGGCGTCGTAATCCGGCAGATAGATGGGTTCGCGCGAGGAGCGCAGCAACTGGCTCAGCAGCAGATATTCGGGCAGCCAGCGCCAGACGCCGCCGTCCCAGTAGCCGTAGGAGTTCGATTGGCCAGGCGGCGCGAGGTAGGCGTATCCCGGCGCCTGCACGGTATGCTCCGCCTCGGAATCGTATTTTCCGGCAGGCTTCCTTTCGATCACCATGCCGGTGGGAGCTTCGCTGCCGCGGGCGCGCCACAGCGCGGCGTCCAGGGGCTCGGAGCGTTCTTCGCTGGTTGTTTCGCCATGGGCGAGCGTGGCGTCCGGAAAGCGCGTGCGCACGATGCGAACCTTCTGCTGCCGTCCGTCGACCGCCAGCAGCAGTTTATCCCAACTTGTATAGAGCTGCGAAGCGAGCGTATTGTCCGCCGCGAGGCCCTCTTTGGCTTCCTTGGCGATTTTGCCGATTTGCTCCGCGTCGGCGGAAAGAGTCTCAAGCTGAGAGTCGGCGAGATTGCCCTTGCCGGCCTGCGCGCGCAGCTCCGCCGAGGAATCCCAAACGCTTTGAGCCTGGGCCTTGTAGTTTTTAAGGGCGTCCAGCCGCGACTGAAGATCCTCGCGCTTGGCGGGCCAATCGGTCATAGCTTTGCGGACCTGCCCGGCGTCGGCGCCGGCATCCAGGGATTGCAGCGACTCATAGCCGGCCTTCATCGCCTGGAGCCGCCGCGGCAGCTCGTGCTTGAACTCGATCCTGCTCCGCGCTTCCGCCTGCACGGCGGAGGCGTCGCTCAAGGCTTGCTCGCGCAGAGCGTTGAACTCCTTCAAGCCCCGCTCGACATCGGCTTCGTCGCGGCGATGATTGGCCTTGGCGAGCCGCTTGAGATCTTCGAGCTTGGCCGCCGCCGCGTCCAACTTCGTTTGATCCTGGCCGAGGCGCGCCTTCCATCCATCGGCTTCCTTCAGGAACAAGGCCGGGTCTTCGGCGAGCGTTTTATCAAACTCGCTTCGATCGCGTGCAAGCGTTTGCCGATCGTTCACAAGCAGACCGCCGGCGGCATCAACCTGCTTCTTCACCGACCGCGGAAGATTGTCCAGCCCCGCCGCCGCCACCAGCGCCATCAGGCCGATGAGGATAATCGCCACAATGCCGAGCGCGCGCCGTTCCATTAAGCCGTGACCCTCCGTCCGGCCGGATAGACCGTGATGTCGCGCGGATTCAGCCGCCGCGCGACGCGAATCTCGAACGGCTCATCCTCCCATTTTTCGACGCACAACAGCCGGCTGCCCTGCGGCTCGCGAAACAACCAGCGGTACAATCCCTCGCCATTGCCGAGATCGTTTTCGAAATAGCGGATCTCGCGGCTGGATTCCCAATGCCAACTCTTGCCCTCAAATTGCACGGACGCCGACGGATCCTGGCGCGCGTCGATGTCGGCGAGAGCGTCTTCATTGGATCCGATGTCTTCCAGAGTTAGCTTGCGTGGATCCAAAATCGCCATCAGGCCGGGCTGCGGATGGCGGTGAACTTCCAGATAAACGCGGGTCCCCCGGAATTCGCCGCTCAAATCGATCCAGCGATGGGTGCTGCTTTGATAGGAACTGCGACGATCCACGGCGAAATCCAGATCGGAGAAATCCTCGGCCGCGCCGCTGATGGAGATGACGTCTCCCGGCTTTGCGTCCCAAGGATCGAGCTCGATGGGCGGAGCGGGCACTTGTTTGCCTCCTTTTGAAGCGGGCAGCGATGCCGCGCCCGGAGCGCGGAACATGGCCCACAATACGACAGCCAGGGCGAGGCCCAGAATCGCAAGCAATGTGGCGGTGATCACTTCGTTATGGCTCGGGGTTAGGGTTCCGGAGCCGCGAGCTGCCTGGTTTCGGCGGCTGGAATGGATTTTTGGGCCCTAGCGGCCTTGAGCGCCGCCAATTCCTGATCCACCGTTCCGCCCTGCAATTCGGCGAATTCCGCTTCCAGAACTTCGTCCTTTCCGCTGCCGGCCGCCAATTGGTCGAATGCCTTGGCCTTGGCTTCCTCGCGGGCCACCGACTCTTCGAAATTCTTGAGGGCCCCGAAAGCGTTGTCGGCCTGGGCCGCGCCGCTCAGGGCCTCGGCGACCTTGCGCTGGGCCATGGCGGCGTTGCGGCGCGCCACCAGGGTGGCCGCGGTACGCTCGGCTTCATCTATGCGCCGCTTGAGGTCGTTCACCCGCTGTTTCAAGGCCTCGCTGGCGTTGCGGGCCGCTTCCACGCCGGTCTTCATGGAGTTCACTTGCTGGTCGCACTCGGCTTTTTTGGCGAGCGCCTTTTTGGCCAGCTCTTCATTGCCGGCGTCCAGAGCCTGATTGGCTCGCGCCAGCCACTCCTGGGACTGTTGCAGGTACTTGGAGTACTCCGCTTCCAGGCGGTTGTGGTTGGCCATGGCCTCGGCCGAGGCGTTGACGGTTTTGGATAGCTCGGTTCGCATGTCGAGCACGGTTTGTCTGACGGTGGACTCAAACGTGGCGTCCTCGATCTGGCCCATGCCCTTGTTCATCTGTCCGCGCGCCACGCGCCCTCCGCGGCTGAAAAAATCTCGAAAGAAACCCATATTGCTGTTTGCTCCTATTATCCCGCTCGCCGATGGCTGTTTTGCTGCTATGCCGCGGCGGCTGTAGGCTGCAGCAGATCGCGCGCGGCCACTACGTCCGCCATCAAGAAACTCGCGCAGCTTAGAATATCGCCGCGATCTTCCGGCCCCATGTCTTGCAGGGTACAGAAATTGTTCAAAGTGACCAGAACCTTGCCGCCCTCCCCTTCGAATAAACGAAATGAGGACGTTGAGATGCCGTTGTCGCCGGAAAGCATCTTGCGCATCAAACCGGCGTTGACTTCGCTTGGCGAAAGCGTGACTAGATGGACGGTGAAATACAAAACGTTGCCTTGCAGCGCGGCCTGAAAGCTCACTCCGCTATGAATGTCCCGCACGCGCAGCACGCCGGGGCTCTGTTCGGCGAAATCGTAGCCGCTATGGGCGAGCAATTCCGCGACCTGGGAAATCGATATCGTCTGGCTGGGTGTCATACCGTACCAATATACGTAAGCCGTGAGCGGTAAGTTCTGGTCCCGATTCGGCCGCGGACCCAGGGATTGACGCTCGAAAAAACGAAGCCAATCGCCGGAGAACGAGGGCGAGCGTTTGGGCTCGCCCAGGAGTTGAGAATACAGCCCGAGCGTTGCGCCGGGACGTGAAGCCAACCGCTAAATGCCTGTAGAGGCGTGGGAATCCGCTTGGTTTTTCGTTAAAATTGCGCTGGGCGCCGCACTTGATCCTAGCCATACGGCGCGCCGATCCGGACCTAGGCCTTGTGCATGTACTTGATGTTGGATTTGTACACCAGCAGATTCGGCTCGCTTTCCCGGTTAACCTTGAGGCACGTCTTGTCGTACCACTCGATGACGCCCTTGAGGACTTCGCCGTCCTTGAGAACGATGGTCATTGGCGTCTTACCTTGCATCTGCTTGAGATAGTAGAAGTTCTCCGCGTTGGTTTGCTCGGGTGGAGTCGTCTTTTTCGGACCCTCCTTCCGCTTCGCCGTGCGCTCCTTCATCTCGTTAAAGGACGGTCGAATCAACTTGCGGTTTGTGGGATCCACTACGGAAGCTCCTTATCGTTGGTCGAGCGGGCCTGAGGGCTCTTAGTTCTTAGATAACACAGCCTTAGAGGGAGCGCAATCGCTCGGGCGACGATAGGCCCGAGCGTCTTTCGAATGGGCTAAAGAGGGCCCTGAGGGTCCAGCGGTCCCGGCTTGAGGAGGGCCAAAGCGTCAAGCGCGATGGGCTTTTGAATGTTTCTGCGCGCCAGTTCGACCAGCTCGTCGACCCTCGCAACAAACCGCCAGAGCCAGTCAAACGACGCTTTTTTCGCCAGGGCCGCGATCTCCTTGGTCAAGTCGCGGTTGCGCAATTCGACCGCGCCGCTGGCGGCTCGAACCACGTCTTCAAGCAGGGAATAGAGCGTTTCCAGGCACCATTCGAGCTTTTCGGTCCTTCGCGCGGCGAGAAAGTCGGAATGCTTTCTCCAGGCTTCAAACGATCCCAGGCCGGTGGCGGCTTGGAGAAGCGCCAGCATGGCCGCTCGGCGCCGATCGTAGGAGTCCAAGTCGATGGAAACGGCCAGTCCAGGCGAGCCCTCCGCCAGGTGCAAGCGACGTTCCGCATCGTCTAGCGGCCGGGTTGCGAGAAATGCGCGCATTTCTTTTTGGGCAAGCCGGGCGAAGTGAAAGGGAACGGCCCGCGAGCGGATGGTCGGGAGCAGATCGTAGGCATTGCGCGAGGTCATGATCAGAATCAGATGCGGCGGCGGCTCCTCGAGCGTCTTCAGCAGCGAATTGGCCGCCTGTTCGTTAGCGCGGTCGATCGAATCGATCAGAAAGACGCGCCAATCGCCTCGTAGAGGTTTCAGCGGCGCGCGCTCCTTCAACAGACGCATTTGCTGGATCGTGATTTGGCGGAGTGGACCGTCCGGGGGAAAAGTTAAAAAATCGGGGTGGGAGGAAAATAGCAGCGGGTCCTCGTTGCGTTTGTCCGCGGGCCATCTTTCGCGATCGGCGATCCGAGTGGAGTTGGCCTCCCGGCTCAAATCGTCCTGCTCGATGAGGCCCGTGTTGTCGCCTAACAGCCGCGCCGCGAACCGTCTGGCCAAGGTAGCCTTGCCTACTCCCTCGGGCCCCGAAAACAGCAGCGTCTGAGGGATTTTGCCTCCTTGGATCATGCCGGCCAAGGCGGCGGCTATCGGCGAATTCCCGAAAAAGCCGTCGAATTGAACGCCGGGCGAAGGAGTTGCGTCAGAATGGGAAAGGGCGGTCACTTTCAACAGGAGGAAGTTTTATCATGACACGATCTTTCGCGGCGGCCCTAGCGTTGCCTGCCGCTTGGGCGGCCATGGCGGCGGCTCAGGGGCGGACTCCGGTGTTAGTGGAGTTGTTCACCTCGGAAGCGTGCTCGAGTTGCCCGCCCGCCGACGCCGTTCTAACGCGGCTTGAGCGAGACCAGCCCGTGAGCGGCGTGGAGGTGATCGCGCTGGGCGAGCACGTGGACTACTGGAATGAAACCGGCTGGCGCGACCGTTTTTCCTCGCCCCTTTTTACAACCCGTCAACAAGATTACGGCCAAGCGCTGCGGCTGAACGAGGTCTATACGCCTCAGGCGATTGTGAACGGGCGAGAACAAGTTTTGGGCTCGGACGAGATGGCGCTTCAGCGCGCCATTCGGGCAGCCGCGCGAGGTCCGAGGGCGGTGGTGACGCTGCGCATGAACGGCTGGGACACGGCTTCTTTCCAGGTGCAGGGCTTGCCGGAGGGCGTGCGCTCGGCCGAGATTTTCTTGGCGATCACGGAAAGCGGCCTGCAATCGCCGATTTCGGGCGGGGAAAACAACGGCCGGCGCCTGCGGCATAGCGGGGTGGTTCGAAGCCTCACCAGTTTGGGTAAACTCGATTCCGCCAAAGGCGGATTCTATAGCGCGGAAGCCCGCCTGAATCTGCATCCACAGTGGAATCGTCAAAATCTCAAGCTGGTGCTGTTTGTGCAGGATCGCGCCAACCGGAGGATCGTGGGCTCGGCCGCCGCTCACCTATAGGTTTTCGAGAGAAGCTCCTTGGGAGTGGAGCGCGGCAGAGGCTTTGAATGGGGCCGCTCCACAGATCCGCGCAAGCGGAGAAAACGGGGCGTGAGCACCGAAGGAACTTCCATCTCGCCGCCGCGGCCGTAACGATTCAAAACCGAGGAGGCGAGATTCAGCGCCACGGCGGCCGCAATCCAAAGCTGCCAGTGGGAGAAGACACCCTGAATGCCCGAGCCGCCGGCGATACCCATCTCCGAGGCGAGCCCCCAAAATCCCAAAACATAAGCCATGAGCGACACGGGTATCAGCAGAGCGCCACCAGCCAACGCCAGATGACGATTTTTGCCACGCCTGCGCTGCACGGGCCGGCCGGTATGCAGCCGGATGCGAACAACCATAAATCCGCCTATTTCTAAAAATAGCAACAAAAATGCGGCCTTGTGTTCCGGCGGCGGCTGTAACATGTCCAAGCGGAAATGGCTCTGGATAATGTGGCGCAAAACGCCGATCCCACATTGCCGGCGTGGCAATGATACATTAAGAATCCATGACCCGTGAGCGGAATAGCCGCACAGGGGGAAGAGCGCCTGAGGCCAACGCCGCCCCGACTGGGGAGGCGGCGATGGCATAGAGGCGAGCGCGCCGCGACCACGTCGCTTGCGGGATTTAGGGAGGCCGGTTAAAGGATGCGATTGGCATGGGTTCTTGTCTGCCTGAGTTTCGCGAAAAGCATCGGGGCTCAAACGACGCCGGCGCAGCGCGCCGCCGCGCGCCAGGCGCCGGAAAGCCTGGCGGAACAAGCTTGGGCCATGGAAGTGCGGGGCGAAGCGACCCAGGCGGAGGCTCTTCTTCGCCAAGCGGCCGCGGGGACCAACGCATCGGCTGACTCGCTGCGCGCCTATGCCGAATTTTTGGACCGGTACCGCGACCCGGGCGCGCGCGCGGCCTATGAGCGGCTGGCCCAAGCGCTGGATCGGCTGAGAGCGCCGGCGGGAGAAAGGGCGGCTGTGTACCGCCGGCTGGCGGCGCTCGATTTGACCGCGGGGGATCGGGAAGCGGCGGCGAGGCACGTGGCGGCGTACGCGGCCGCGGGTGGAACCGGGCTCGCGTTGTCCCAGCCGAAGGCAGCCTCCTCCGCCGAGGAGCCCTATATTGAAATCCCCGGCCCGTTGCGCTCCTTCGCCCGCATGGCCGCGCTTTCGCCGGATTTGAAACCGGACGATCTTCTGCCCGCTTTGGCCCGCAACGTAGTGACCAACGGATATCAAGCCACCAGCGCATCGGAAGGGCTGGAACAGACCGAATATCTGAAACTCACCATCCGCTATCTATCGCAGGCGCGGGAGCTGGCCAAACTGAGCGGAGAGGACAAAACACTGCGCATCGAAACCTGCGACTCAGCCGCAACCGGCGACCTGCTGCGCGTGCTTGGCTATCGCATTCGCGGCGGCTGCGGGTCGGATCTGGCGCTGGAAACGGTCAACGCCTCGCGCGCTTTTCTGACCATCGATTCCGGATTCCCGCTGGAGCAATTGGAAGAGGCGCTGCGCACCAACCGGCCCTTCACGCTCGACTATCATCCCTCGCGAATTCCGCTGCTTTACTCTCTGGACTATTGGCAGCCGGCCAAGGAGCGGACGCAAGGAGAATTCATCGATTATTTTTTGGCGGATCCCTCGCTGTGCCGGTTATATCTGGCCCTTTCGAAGCTGGATCCGGACACCTCCGAAGAGCTGCGCAGGCAGATTCCCGCGGCGCGATTGAAGATCTATGCCCACGTGCTGGATTTCTTCGGGGGGATGTTTCAGATTCGCGACGGAAAAGCGATTGTGCCGGGCGGAGCGCGGGCGGAAAAAGCGTGGGCCGAGCTAGCCGGAATCGAAGCGGATAAAGGAGCGGCCTTTTTCGAACGGCTCATCTCGCGGGACGACGGCTGGCTGGCAAGTTATTTCGACGCGCTGGCCCGCATGAATGGCGGAGTGAAAGATTACCTTACCGATCCGGAACGGTTGAAGCGGTTCTACGCGGCTATCCGGGGGAAAGTGACCAGCCCCGGACCGGCGCGACCCGTCTTCCGCTCCAATACGGATATGTTGCTGCTGACCACGCGGCTGCGGGTCGATCCCGACGGAAGGCCTCATCTGCCGGGCGGAATCGAGGTCTGGAAGAATCTTTTCGCGAATCATCCGCGAGGCAAATACGACGCCAAGCTGACTCGATCCGCCCCGGCGTGGAAGGACGGCGACGACGTTCTGGAAGCCTTGTTCGGGCTGGCGCGCAAACTTGCCGAAAACGAGCCGCTGAAGATCTTCATGGCCTTAACGGACGTGGACCGCAGCCGCGCGACTCCCTTGCAGCCCGCGACGGTGGAGCGGCTGGCGCGCGACTACCGCGAAATGAACGCGCAATACGCACTGTTTTCGGAAGCGCCCAGCCTGACGGACAAAACCATTTTGCAGTTTTTGGACACGGCGCACGCCATCTCCGGCATTCACGATCCCGCGCTGCGAGCCGATGTGGCGGGAACGATGCAAGCTTTGGTTGGGTTGTGGCAAATCCTTTTGCGGCAAGGCTCGATCGCCCAGAGCGACTCAGACTCTACTTTGGCGGATTTGCTGGGGCCCTTCGCGAAAATTCAAAACGAGCGGGAGGCGTTCGACAGCGGAATGGCGGGGGTGCGGCTTCTGCTGAAGGCGACGCATTCGGAGCCGGGCGTTTCGCCGCAGGACCGCATGATCGACCTTCTGGCCGGTACGGCGGCGAACAACTCGTCGGACACGCACCAGCAGATGATCGAGGACATGATCCGGATCTTCGAAGCGCAGCGGCTGGTTTCTCTCAGCACTCTGTCGGATCTGGCGGACAATTTGGACAGCGTCGCGCGGGGGCAAAAGCTCAACACCGCCCTGGCCGGACGGCTGGCCAGCCGCATTTCGGAAGTGCAATTGCCGCGGACGTCGATTACGGGCGAAGAAAAGAGCGCTCTATCGTTCGGCTATTGGACCGAGCGCCACATCGACTTCCAGCGGAAGATCAACTTGCGGGCGATCATCGATAAATCCGCCAACGACCCGCAGAAGCTGAAGGATCTGCGCGGCCAGCTTGCGCCCTTCCTCCGAGACACGCTGGTGGGCTTGAACTACGTGCATTACGCGCCGCCGGGAGCGCAGGTTTTGCGCACCAATCCGCTGTTTGTGCGAAGCCACGATTTCATCGGCATTCCAGGGTCCGAGCAAACGTGGAAGCGCACCGAAGTGTTCGGCAGCGGATGGCCGGCCAACGCGGGCGGACGGCTGGTGGGCTCTCTGGCCACGCTGCCCTATGCGCTGGGAGAGGCCGAGCAGAATTTTTTAATTCCGTCCAAGGAACAAGCGCTGATCTGGGGCGATTTGGTTCCGCAAATGCTTCTGACGGGAGTGATTCCGCGGTGGTGGGGCGTTTCGCCAGTGCAGATTCACTGGGTGGGAACGAGCATGGCGTACGCGGAAGCATTAATCGCCGAAAGCGCGCTGAATTCACGGCGCAGGGCGGAGGTGGAAAGCGTATTGGACCGCTACGCCGCGCCGGCGCGGGTGAAGAAACTGGACGCCATGCTGGAGCGGGCCGATATACGATCCGCGCTGGATAACGTGGTTCCCGCGGAGATGTACTTATTGGCCAACGAGCTGGCGCCGAACGACAGAGAATCGGCGCTGGCCGGGAGTCTGCGGCGCATGAGGGCGGAGAATCCCGAGGCTGTGAGCGCCCAAACCATCTCGCGAACGTTCGGGTCGCCCAAGCCGACGCTGGCCAACTCCTTCCAGCCCGAGTTGCTAAGTTTGAGGACCTTCCCTACTTTGATGGGTTATTCGAGCCGCATACTGGCCGAAAGCTGGGAGTCCAATTTGCTCTACTATGCCGCGCTGGCGGACGAAATTCACGCGGCGCCGGCGCAATTGAACCTGCTGGTGCCGGAGTGGACGCAGCAGACTGTGGAACGCATCTTCGCGACCAATCTGGAGGATTGGCCCGCGCTGCTGCGCTCGCTGAGAACGCTGGGCGACGAAGTGAGGGGGAAAGCGCAGAAAGCGGCCCAAACGGCCAATTGAGCGCTAAGAACGTGGATTGGGGAATCGCATGCCGACTTTCATTCGCAGATTCGGACCGATTTTTGTTCTAATCGCGCTGGCGGCCGGGCAAGACCGCCCTACCTTCCGGGTCAAGGTGGACATGGTGGTGCTGAGCTTTCAGGTCACCGACAGCAAGGGTCACTACAAGAATGGATTGAAGCCTCAGGATTTCCGGATACTGGAAGACGGAATTCCTCAAAAGCTGAATACGTTCGCGGAAGGGAATAGGCCGCCCATCCAAATCGCGCCCGACGGGGTTGCGGCCGGTCCCGTTCCGGCGGGGGAAGGAACGGCCATCGACGGCCGCTCCGACGCTTTTGTCGGCACGAACGTGTTCGTTCTGTTCGATACGAGCAATTACATGTACCGCGGCTTCGTCTACGCCTCCGACGCGATCGCCGACTTCATCCGCGGCCTGGATCGCGCCGATTCGGTGGCGGTATACACATACAGCCGCAATCTGAACCGGGCAGCGCCTTTGTCCAAAGAGCGAACCGCGGCGATTGGGGGCCTTCGGACGGCGGTGGCGGGGGACGATTCGGCGCTGTATAATTCGCTGCTGCTGACGCTGCGCGACGCCGCGAAGGTGCCGGGCCGCAAGGTGGTGATCGTTTTCTCCAACGGTCCGGATAACGCCAGCATGGTGGCGCCGGACGACGTCCGGGCGGTCGCCGAGGACGAAGGCATTCCGATCTACGTCATCTCGACCAACGAGGTGAACAAAGATCCGATCTCCTCGAACGTGTTCAAGCGGATCTCCAACCGCACCGGAGGCAAGTCGTACTTCGCTCGAACCTGGCAAAAGCAGGTAGAGGCATTTGAAGCCATCCGGGAAGATCTGGGCAACTCCTACACGGTGACGTATTATCCACAACCGAACCCCAACGAGGGCTTCCGTAAGATTACGGTGGAAATCGTATCAGACGTGGGCAAGAAATACCGCGTGCAGTGCCGTCCCGGTTATCGGCCCCGGGGAGGATTCTAAAGATTTCCCGCGGATCAGTTCCGCGCCGCGGGAGCCGCGGAGCTCCGGGAAATGGCGGCGGGGGCCAAGCCGCGGCTCAAAGCCAGCCACAGGGCCGTGCCCAACGCCGGGATCAGGCTCATGGAGAGGAAGATGGCGCCGTAATGCCGCGAGTCAATCCATCGTCCATAGACCAGGGTCCCAACGGCTAATACCGCGGACCAGGAGCCGCTTCCCAGCCCAGCCACCAGGCCCGCTTGCCGGCGGGGGAACAGGTGCGCGCCCATGCGAAGCGCCGTCATGATGAAACCGTCGGCGATAAACATGGCCCAAAAAAACAACGCCAGCACGGCCCATCGGCCCACCAACGGCGTCACAGCCGGCGGAAGGGCCAAGGCCGTAAGGAGCAGAAAGACGCGCGTGGCGCGGGCGATGTCGCCCTTGATATAGCGGTCGGCGATCCAGCCCCAAAAGAAGTATCCGCACTGATATCCCACCGACGGAATCCAGAGGATGCGGCCCAAATCGGCTTGCGTAAAACCCACGGCGCGATTCAAATATAGCGGGCTCATATACAAGACCACGCCCAGCCCGAATCCTCCGAGGCCAAACGTGGACATCACCAGGACGGCGCGGCGGTTGAATAGACTCCGCCAGGAGAATTCTCGCGCGCTTGGCCGGGGTTGGGGGGTGAGCCAGGGAGGCCGCGCAATCGTCCACCACAAGACCAGCCAAGCCGCGCCCATGCCTCCGGTAATCCAAAAGGCGAATCGCCATCCGAAAGCGAGGGCCATGGGGGTCACAAGCAGGGGCGTGATGAGATTGCCCAGCGAGGCTCCGCTGTAGGAGAGGGCCATGCCTCGCGACTGGCTGCCGGCGGGGAGGGACTCGACGGCGGCGCGAAATCCTCCGGGAAAGGCCGCGCCCTCGCCCACTCCGAGCACGGTCCGTGCGAGGGCGAAGCCCACAAAGCCGGCCACCCATCCGTGGGCCACGCTGGCGGCGGTCCAGATCGCCACCGCGGCCAGCATCCCCGCGCGCAAACCCACGTAATCCAGCAGGGATCCCCACAGCGGATTGGCGATCATGTAGGCGATGGAAAAGCAGGTCAAGGCTTCGCCGTAGCCGGCGGCGCTCAAGCCCGTATCGGACAAGATGGTGGGGGAAAGGACCGCGAGGGTCTGGCGGTCGATGTAGGCCAGAAGGGTGGACAACATCATCACGCCCGGCGGGACCCACATCCGCCATCCGGTTCTTTCCATGGCTAATCCAACCTGGCGATCCAGCCTTTGAGTTCGTCGCGGGGGGCGGGATATTTTTCCAAAACCAAAGGATCATGGCCGGGAATGACGTGCTTGGGGGAATCGGCCAGCTGATAGGCGCGGCGGTAACCTTCCAAAACGTCGCCGGCGTTGAAAACGATCGGATACGGAATGCCGCGCTCGATATTGGCGTAGAAATGGGCGGCGTCGGAGGCCAGCACCATCCAGCCTCGCCGCGTGCGCGCCCGGACCATCTGCAATCCCATCGAGTGCCCGCCCACATAATGGAGGCTCAATCCCGGCGCGATCTCCTCGTCGCCATCGTGAAAGACGAGCCTGCCCTGGAACAGTTTCCGCACCATGGCGACAATATCCTCTTCCTCGAACGGGAAGCGCATCTGGGCATGGGTCATGTAGCGGCCGGTGCTGAAGGCCATCTCACGATCCTGGACATGATATTTCGCCGCGGGAAACAAGCCGTGATTGCCGCAGTGGTCGTAATGGAGGTGGGTGACGATGACGTCTTGCACCGAAGCCGGATCGATCCCCAGCTTGTTCAGCCCCTCGCCGGGACACCGGAGAAAGTTGCGGCCGCGCTTGCGCCCCATGGCCTGGTCGAATCCGGTATCGATTACAAAGGTCCGTTCGCCGCTGCGCACGGCCCACACGAAATAATCGATCGGCATCGGACCCTCATGAGCGTCGCCGCCCAAGAAATTTTCTTTCGCCGTGCGGTGATGCCAGGCGTAGCGAATGGCGTAAGCTTCCCAGATTCCTTCGTTCATGCGTAAGGGCTATCTTACAGGACTCTGCGGACAGGAGTCAGAATGGAAGCGTATGAGGCTTCTGATTGTAGCGCTACTACCCATGGCTTGCGCCGCGGCCGAGATTCCGGAAGGGAGCCATGTTCTTCTAAGGATGGTGAACTCCATCAGCACCCGAACCGCGCAAGCGGGCGACGCGGTCTATCTGCGAACCGCCAGTCCCATCGCAGTGAATGGACAGATTCTCGTCCCAGCCGAATCCTACGTGACGGGAGTGGTATCGTACTCGAAGCGCAGCGGCAAGGTCAGGGGCCGCGCGGAGTTGGGCATCCGGCTCGACACGTTGACTTTGCCAAATGGCAAGGCCTACAAGTTTTCGCCGCGTCTGGCTTCGGCCGATCCGGGCGAGGGCGGTCAAAAGGCGGGAGGGCGGGAAAACGAGATCAAGGCGGCGGCTTCCACCGGCGAAGACGCCAAGCGAATCGCGATTCTGGCGGGAAGCGGCGCGGGCATTGGAGGCCTTGCCGACCGGGGATGGAAAGGCGCGGGCATCGGGGCGGGAGTGGGGAGCGCGGCCGGGGCGGCCACGACTCTGCTCACCCGGGGCCACGAAGTGGAGCTTCGCGCGGGCTCCACGCTGGACGTGGTGTTCGATCATCCGGTTGAAATTCAGTGATTCAACGCTTGAGCGGCAGGCCCCAGCGGCGCAGCTCCGCCTCGACATCGGTCTTGGTGAGCCGCGACGCATCGTAGTCCACCGTCAACTTATCCAAGGACGGCGCCAGTTGCACTCGCACGATTCCATAAGTTCCGTGCACGCTGGCGACGCTCTCCAAGTCCTGGTCGCCGAGGGGCCGAAACAAATCGTAATGTAAGGTCACCTTCGTCATTCTTTGATCGAGGATAGCAACTTCCATCGGATTTGCCGGAGCATGCCGAGCCATACTTCGGCGTCGTGAGCCGAC
This sequence comes from Bryobacteraceae bacterium, assembly GCA_035293905.1. Lineage (GTDB taxonomy): Bacteria > Acidobacteriota > Terriglobia > Bryobacterales > Bryobacteraceae > Palsa-187. Next base: position 73,348 of record DATGLY010000084.1, on the reverse strand, counting down.
AGATCCAAGCGCCGGACCAGGCGGCGGAGTTTCAATTGGGTGGAAGCGGCCGCGCGGGCGTGAACGTAACCGGAGCGGTCCAGCAGTTCGTGGAGCAGCCGCGTCATTCTTTCCAAATCCTCGGCCTTGGCGGGCGGTTGGGGAGCCATCCGGCCCTCGGCCGCGGGATTACGAACAAGCTCATACAAGCACACGGCGACAGACTGCCCCAGGTTCATCGAGGCATGCTCCTGGCGGGTGGGGATGCGCAGAAGCCAGTGGCAGTGGCTCATGTCTTCATTCGATAGTCCGAATTTCTCCGAGCCGAACAGCAAGGCCGCGGGCGCCGAGGCCAGCTTTTTTTTAATCAGGCGGGCTCCGTTTTCAAGCCGGCGGAGCGGATGCCGCAAGGCGCGAGGTCCTCGCGAAGTAGTTCCTACGACCAGGGCACAGCCGGCCACGGCCTCCGCGACGGTGGCGCATTCGCGGGCGCCGCTCAGCACTTGCTCGGCTTTCACGGCCGATTTGGCCTCGCGAAACGCCACATGATAGGGATTGACCAGGCGCAAATCGAGGAAGCCGAAGTTGCTCATAGCGCGGGCGGCCGCGCCGATGTTGAGAGGATTGCGCGGGGCGACCAAGACAACGCGCAGATTCGGGTTACCGGAGGGCGCCACTCAAGTCCAGGCCGCGATGCACCGCGTCCAGCACACCGTTGACAAAGGCGACCGATTCGTCGCCGGAGAACTGCCGCGCCAGTTCGAGGGCCTCGTCGATGACTACAGCCGGCGGCGTATCGGTGTGGGTCAACTCATAGAGCGCCAGGCGCAGAATGTTGCGGTCCACGGCGGCCATCCGCTCCAGACGCCAGTGCTCCGATTTTTCGGCGATGCGCCGGTCGATGTCGGCGGCGTTCTCGCAGGCGCCGCGGACCAGCGTCTCCATGAACTCGTCGGGCGCGGCTTGCTCGGCTGGATCTTCGGAGGCCAGGGTGGCGTAGAAGGCATGGATGGCTTCGCTGACCGGCTGCCTGTGCTGGTCCCAGGAGAAAAGAACCTGAAGGGCCCTCTGGCGGGACCGGTGGCGGGCGCGGGTCTTCATGAGCATTCCTTCATGTTCGCGGCTCCGAGGCCAGGGCGTAAGCGAAGCGGGCCATCTCGACGGCGGTCAGGGCCGCATCGCGGCCCTTGCCAGTCCGCGCCTGGGCCTGCGGGAGCGTGTCCGTCGTGAGCACGCCAAAAGCGACGGGAACGCCGGTATCCAGGGCGACTTGCTGCAACCCGCGCGCGGCCTGGGCGGCCACGAATTCAAAATGCGGCGTTTCGCCCCGGATCACGGCGCCCAGGGCAATAATGGCGTGAAAGGTGCGGCGGCCGGCCAGCAATTTCGCAGCCAATGGCAATTCGAACGAGCCGGGGACGTGAAATACCTCGAAAGCTTCCGCGTCGGCGTCCTCCAGCGCCTGCCGGGCGCTGGAAAGCAGCGCCTCGGTGATGGCGGAATTAAAGCGCGCCACCACGATCGCGAACCTGAGCCCGCGCGCGTCGCCCGCAAATGGCATGCGCTCTTGAGACATCGTGGGATAATTTTGAAGTAGGGCGCATTTTTGACGCGCCAACGTAGCGCCGGAGCCGCCCTGCTTCAGGCCCCATCATAGCGTAATGGACCCAGCGCACATCCGCAATTTCAGCATTATTGCGCACATCGATCACGGAAAATCGACGCTCGCCGACCGCCTACTGGAAACGACCGGCGCCTTATCGGAACGCGAAATGATGGCGCAGGTGCTCGATTCCATGGATCTGGAGCGGGAGCGCGGCATCACGATTAAGGCTCACGCGGTGCGGCTCCATTACCGGGCCTCCGACGGCGAGCAGTATCAGCTCAACCTGATCGATACTCCCGGCCACGTCGATTTCAGCTATGAAGTGTCGCGGAGCCTGCAAGCTTGCGAGGGGGCGCTGCTGGTGGTGGACGCTTCGCAAGGCGTGGAAGCCCAGACGCTGGCCAACACCTATCTGGCGCTGCACCACAACCTGGAAATCGTTCCGGTGATCAACAAGATCGATCTGCCTTCGGCGGAGCCGGATCGCATACGGGAACAGATCGAGCACGTTATCGGGCTGGACGCTTCGGGCGCTCTGCTGGTGAGCGCCAAGAACGGCATCGGCGTGCAGGAGGTTTTGGAGGCGGTGGTGCATCTGATGCCGCCGCCCAAGGGCTCGCCCGAGGCGCGCTTACGCGCGCTGATCTTCGATTCTTGGTTCGATCCGTATCGCGGGGTAATCATTCTGGCGCGCGTGGTGGAGGGCCGGCTGCGCAAGGGACAAAAAATCCGGCTGTGGGCCACCAATACGGTCTATGAAGTGGAGGGCATGGGCTACCAATCGCCCAAGCCGGTTCCCTGCGACGAGCTATCGGCGGGCGAGGTGGGATTCCTTTTCGCGAACATCAAAACCGTTTCCGATGCGCAGATCGGCGACACTATCGTAGATTACGCCGATCCCGCGGCCGAGGCTCTGCCTGGATTCGAACCTCTGAAACCAATGGTGTTCGCGGGGCTATATCCGGTGGAATCGCACGAGCATGGCATGTTGCGGGACGCGCTAGAGAAGCTGCGGCTCAACGACAGCGCCTTCAACTTCGAGCCGGAGAACTCGGCGGCGCTGGGTTTCGGCTTTCGCTGCGGCTTTTTGGGCCTGCTGCATCTGGAGATCGTGCAAGAGCGGCTGGAGCGCGAATTTCATATCGACTTGATCACCACGGCTCCGGGCGTGCGGTACAAAATCACCAAGCTCGGGGGAGAGACGCTGGAGGTGGACAATCCGACCAAATTCCCCAATCCCGCCGAGATCCTGAAGATCGAGGAGCCGATCATTGAAGCGACCGTGATCACGCGCGAGGAGTCTCTGGGGGAGATTTTGAAGCTGCTCGAAGAGAAGCGCGGAGCGCAGAAGAAGTTCGAATACATCGGCACGGGGCGGGTTCTTCTGGTTTACGAGCTGCCGCTCAACGAGATCGTGCTGGATTTTTACGACCGGCTGAAATCCGCGTCGCGCGGCTACGCCTCGCTCGATTACCATTTGGCCGGCCATCGCGTCTCGCCCATGGTGAAGCTGGACGTGCTGGTGGCGGGCGATCCGGTGGACGCGCTTTCCATGATTGTCCATCGCGACGTCGCCTACGAGCGCGGCAAGATGCTGATCGAGCGGCTGCGGAAGCTGATTCCGCGGCAGATGTTTGAAGTGGCGCTGCAAGCCGCGATCGGCAACAAGGTAATCGCGCGGGAGAACATTCCCGCCATGCGCAAGAACGTGCTCGCCAAATGCTACGGCGGCGACATTACGCGAAAGCGCAAGCTGCTGGAGAAGCAAAAAGAGGGCAAGCGGCGGATGAAGCGCGTGGGCAAGGTGGAGATTCCGCAGGAGGCGTTTCTGGCGGTGCTGAAGGTGGGCGGAGGAGAGGAAGAGTAGGGCGCCCTACTAGTCAAGCGGGGAGACTTTCACCGAGACGCGGATGGTTTGCTCGCCGCCGCCGAGGGCCACGCCTTTCACCGGCGGAACGTCGGAATAGTCGCGGCCCCAAGCCAGGCTGATGTGGCCGCCGTGGGGCATGACGTTGTTGGTAGGGTCGAAGTCCCGCCATCCGAAAACGGGGCACCAGACGGACACCCAGGCATGCGAGGCTCCGGCTACCGCTTCCGGCGCATCCGACTGGGCGCGCACGTAGCCGCTCACATAACGGGCGGGCAGTTCTAGCGAGCGCAAGCAGGCGAGCATGACGTGCGCGAAATCCTGGCACACGCCGCGGCGGGCGGCGAGGGCTTCCTCTACCGGCGTACTTACGGTGGTGGCGCGAGGGTCGTATTGGAACTCATGGAAGATGCGCTCGGAAAGCGCCTGAACGGCGCCGAGGAACCGGCGGCCGGGCTCGAAACAGGCATGGGCGTAGCGCGCAAAAGCAGCGCTTTTGCGAATCAGCGGCGACTCGAAAACGAACTGTGCGGCCTCGAAGGCGCCGGGCGAGGCGCGCCGAGCAACCTCCCGACACACTTGCTCCCAAGACGGCGAAAGATCCAAATTGGGAGGCGGTCCGGCATCGAGTTCCGCCAAACATTCCGAGACGATGCTTAGCTCGCGGTGCGGCTGATGGATGGAAAAGGAGACCACTTCGTTGCCGAAATAGTCCTGGCGGGAGGCGGAAAAATCGGGTTGCGGAGCAATCTCCAGGCGTTGACTGAGCGGAATCTGGCCGGCGCGAACGCGGGGCGAAAGGCGAACTTCGGTATGGCAGGTGGCGACGTCTTCCGCGTAGAGATAGCGGGTGAGGTGAGTGGCGCGGAGCTTCATACGAGCGCCTCGGCGAAACTCATGAGGCCGCCAATTGCCGCGAACGCGCGGCATGACTGAAGTAAGCCCGGGTGAGCAGATCGGACAAGGAAGCGAGATCGCCCGTGAGCCGCTCCAGCAGAGCTTCCCGAAGCGAGCCATCGCCGGCGGCAAGCTCGCGAACGTCGGCGAGCTGGACGGCGGTTAAAAGCGAAAGGGCCGTGCGCGCTTCCTCGGGCCGGCGGATCGCGTTTTGGCTGGCGGGCAGCAAATCGATGTGCTCCCGCAGGCGGGCCAACTGAAACGCGACCGAACGCGGATTGGCTTCGTCCACCAGCAGCAGATCGAGCATCAGGTCGGTTTGCAGAGAGGTGAGATAGCGGGAGCGATAGGTGATGGTGCTATCGGCGATTTCGAGGATGGCTTCCAAAGCGCCGCCGCTGGCGCGCTCGGAGGGGGGCAGAGCGGCGCGAAGGATTTCCGTCATCTGAAGGGCGCGCTCCAGACGCCTGCCGATATCGAGAAAACGCCATCCATCGCCGCGGGTCATGCCTTCCATGACCATGCCGCCGAAGGCCGAAAGAGTGACGATGGCGTGGTTAAGCAGATCTTGGGCTTGGCCCACGCTCAGCTCATTGGCCGGAGGCGGCGAGGAGAACTGCCGGTCCAACTGGTTGAGGATCATCCAGGCGTCCAACGAAATACGGTCGCGCAAGAGCCACGCCAGGCGCCGGACGTGGTGAATGTCCGCGATCAGGCCCTTGGAAGGTTGGGGCGAGTAAATCATGGACAGAAGGCCGGTCTCCGCCGTAGCGGGGCCGCGGGAGTCGACAAGCCCAAGGCGCGAGAGGATCGCCAGGCCGGCGTTAAGACCTTCGGCGCGGGCGGAATCTTCCTGAAAGACGCGGGCCAGGACGGCGCGTGCGCTGCGGACGGCGGCTTCCACGCGCTCGACATAACGCCCCAGCCAGAACAGATTATCGGCGGCCCGGCTGGGGAGGTCGAACGTGGCGCGGCTTACGTCGAGGGGATGGGCGGCGGGCCGAAGCAAAGTAAACGAGGAAGCCGGTCCTTCTCCCAGGACCCAGGTATCCTTACTGCCGCCGCCGCTTTGAATGGAGACGACGAGGGAATCGAGCGCATTTGAAATCCGAGTGAGGCCGCCCGGCATGACGGCATAGCCGTCTTTAGCGCGCACGGCGTAGACGCGCAGGACGAGATGGCGAGGTTGGAGCTTTCCCTCTTGCTTGGCGCCTTGCGGCTGGCGGCCGGCGGCGAGAGGCGTCCACACCGGCACGGTGGAAAGGGCGACCTGCTCCTGCGCGGCGTAGCGAAATGGCTCGTCGCGCAGCCGCGCCCGCAGACTCTCGCGCTCTTTTGAACTCAAGCGAGCGCCAAAGATCGGCTGGGCGCGATCGGATGGAAAGGCGGATTTGATCACGAGCGAATCGAGATGGTCCGAGACGTAATCGAGCGGAGCCTGGTGGCCGCACCACCAGGTTGCGACGGGCGGCAGCTTCAGTTCTTCATTCAGCAGGGTCCGGCACAAGCCGGGCAAAAAGGCGGCGTAAGCGGGCGATTCGCCCAAACCCGAACCCAGCGCATTGGCGATGGCGACGTTGCCCGAGCGCGCGGCCTGGACCAATCCGGGAACGCCCAGCATCGAATCGGGACGGAGCTCGAGAGGGTCGCAAAAGTGATCGTCCTGGCGGCGCACGATTACGTCTACGGCAAGCAATCCGCCGAGCGTTTTCAAGAACACGCGATTTTCCCGTACGGTCAGATCGCCGCCCTCCACCAGGCTGTAGCCCAGATAGCGCGCAAGAAAGGCGTGCTCGAAATAGGTTTCGTTGTAGGGGCCGGGGGTGAGAAGAACGACGCGCGGATTCTCGCGGTTGGGGGGCGCCAGCCGCTCCAGGGCCTCGCGATAGCTTTGAAAGAAATGCGCCAGGCGGCGAACGTGGGAGCCTCGGAAGACGTCCGGCAAGGCGCGCGTGGTGACCAGGCGATTCTCCAGAGCGTAGCCGGCGCCGGAGGGGGCCTGGGTGCGGTCGGCCAGCACCCACCATTGGCCGTCGGGGGAGCGGGCCAGATCGGCCGCATACAGGTGCAGAAACACGCCGCCGCGAGGCTGGATGCCCCAGCAGGGCCGGAGAAAAGAAGGGTTAGGAAATACGAGCTCCGGCGGAAGCATGCCGTCGCGCAACAACCGCTGGTCCCCGTAAAGATCGGACAGGATGGCGTTGAACAGAGTCGCGCGCTGTACGATCGCCGCTTCAATGGTTTTCCATTCGCTGGAGGCGAGGATCAGGGGAATCGGGTCGAGAGGCCAGGGGCGCGAGGCGTTTTCCGGATCGTTGTAGACGTTATAAGTGATGCCGTTGTCGCGCACCAGGCGCCAGCCCTGCTGCCAGCGGCGAGCCATGCCGCGATGGCCCAGGGAAGCCAGCGCTTCGGCCATCTCGGCCCAGTGGGCGCGAACCTGTTGGTCCGGGGCGAGGACTTCGTCGAAAAAGCCTTGACTCGGCTGGTATTGCCACTCGGGGGCGAGAGTTGGGGCGGGACGGTCCATCTTGGAGTGGTTATCTCTGTAGTTTGGCACAAGCCAGAGGCCGCAACCCCGAAAGCCATCAGGCCGCCGTCGCTTGTGGGGGTCTTCTCAAATCCAGCGTCAGTGGGAACTGAAGGTTTTCCTCGGGCGGCGGAATGGCGACGGGGCCGGGCGTGTGGCCGAAGGGGAAAAAGCGGGCGGCGCGGCGGGCTTCGGCTTCATTCGCATTCACGGGGAAGGCGACGAAATTACGGCCGGCCGGATGGGCGACGTGATACGTGCAGCCGCCGATGGAGCGGCCGGTCCAGGCATCCAGGAGGTCGAAGACGAGGGGCGTGTGCACGGGGATGGTGGGATGCAGGCACGAAGGCGGCTGCCAGGCGCGATAGCGCACGCCGGCGACCCATTGATCTTGCTGGCCGGTGGAATGCAGCGGCAGACGGCGTCCGTTGCAGGCGACGACGTAGCGATCGCCGGTGAGGCCGTCCACTTTGACCTGCAAGCGCTCGACGGAGGAATCGACGTAGCGGGTGGTTCCACCGGCTCCGCCCTCCTCGCCTAACACGTACCAAGGCTCGGTCGCCTGGCGGATTTCCAGAGCGACGCCGGCATGGCAAGCGCGGCCGAAGACGGGATAGCGGAATTCGAAATGGGGCGCGAACCACTCCGCCTCAAACGGATAGCCCGCGCGGCGAAGATCGTCCAGCACTTCGCGAAAATCGCGCGAAGCAAAGTGCGGAAGCATGAACTGGTCGTGGAGGCGCGTTCCCCAATGGATTGGCTTGCGCTTGTACGGCTCTTTCCAGAACCACGCGATGAGAGCGCGCACCAATAGCTGCTGCGTCAGGCTCATACGGGCATGGGGGGGCATTTCAAATCCGCGCAGCTCCAATAAGCCCAAGCGGCCGGAAGAGGAATCCGGCGAGTACAGCTTATCGATGCAAAATTCGGCGCGGTGCGTGTTGCCGGCGACATCGGTGAGGAGGTGCCGGAAAATTCGATCCACCAGCCAGGGAGGACAATCGCCCGCCCCGGGATCGGGGATCTGGGCGAAAGCGATTTCCAACTCGTACAGGCTGTCCGGGCGGGTCTCATCGACGCGGGGGGCTTGAGAAGTCGGGCCGATGAAGATGGTGGAGAAGAGGTAAGAAAGCGAAGGGTGATTCAGCCAATAGCCGATCATGCTTCTGAGCAGATCGGGGCGGCGAAGAAAAGGACTGTCGCGCGGCGTAGGTCCGCCCAAAACGAAATGGTTGCCGCCGCCCGTGCCGGTGTGGCGGCCATCCAGCAAGAACTTCTCCGCGCCGAGCCGGACCTGGCGCGCCTCTTCATAAAGGGCGGTGGTGGCGGCCACCAGCTCGGCCCAATTTCGAGCAGGATGGACGTTCACTTCGATCACGCCGGGATCGGGCGTGATTTTAATCTGTTGAAGGCGCGAATCGGAGGGCGGCGCGTAGCCCTCGATGATCACGGGCATTTGCAGGCTCCCGGCTACATCTTCAATCGCCGCGAGCAGATCCACATAATCGTCCGCGTTCTGGAGCGGGGGCATGAACACATGCAGCCGGCCGCCGCGAGCCTCCACGCAAAGCGCCGTGCGGACGATCCAGGGGGCGGATTGCCCCGGTTGAGGCTGGCAATCCCGCTCCGAGCGCGAGCGTGATTGCAGGGCCGGTGTTGCGGCCGGCGGCACAAAGGCCGCATGGCGAGACGGAACAGGCAGGGGCGCGCGATGGACCATCGGATCGAGGGGATAATGTTGCGGGGCTTCCGACGGCGCAACCCACGGGAGGCTGGGAAGGGGAAGCCGGAGACCCACGGGAGAATCGCCGGGGAGCAAATAGAGGTGCTGGCCGCGCAGCATCCATAATCCGGTCTGCCACTCAGGTCCATTCTTTCCCCATCCTCTCTGAAGAGGAAGGACCATGCCCGTGGGGGTTTCCAAACCGCGCTCGAAGACCCGGCGCAGGCGCTCGCGGTCCTCGGGATTGTCCAGACGATTGTCCACCGGGTCCACATTGACCGGAAGCTGCCGCTCTTTTTGCAGGTGATAGAGGGGGTCTTCGAAGGCGGGATTGACGTAATCGGGATCGAGCCCCAGGCGCGCGGCGAGAGCCTCGGCGAATTCCCGGGCATGGGAAGCGTCAAAGGGCGCCGGGCCTGGGCCGGCCAGCAGCGAACGATTTTGCCATAAAGGAATGCCGTCGGCGCGCCAGCAACAAGTCAACGCCCAGCGGGGCAGAGGCTCGCCCGGATACCATTTGCCTTGCCCGTAGTGGAGCAAACCGCCTGGCGCGAAACGATCGCGGAGCCGGCCGAGGAGCCGCTCGGCGAGAACGCGCTTTCGCGGGCCGAGAGCGGCGGTGTTCCACTCCTCGCCATCCATATCGTCGATGGAGACGAAGGTTGGCTCGCCGCCCATCGTCAGGCGGACATCGTGGCGGCAAATGTCCGCGTCTACTTGCGAGCCCAGCGCCTCGATCGCCTGCCATTGGGCCTCCGTGTAGGGCAGCGTGACGCGCGGATCTTCTTGAATGCGGGCAAGCGACATTTCGTGCTCGAAGCTTACCTCGCATTCATCCACCAAGCCGGAAACCGGGGCGGCGGAATGAGGATCGGGAGTCGCGGCCAAGGGCAGGTGGCCCTCGCCCGCCAATAGTCCGGAGGTTGGATCGAGACCGATCCAACCCGCGCCCGGAAGATAGACTTCCGCCCAAGCGTGAAGATCCGTAAAATCCCGCGGCGGACCCTCCGGCCCTTCCACGGGCTTCACGTCCGGCTTCAACTGAATCAAATAGCCCGAGACGAAGCGCGCGGCGAGGCCGAGATGCCGGAGGATCTCCACCAGAAGCCAGGCCGTATCGCGGCAGGAGCCGCTGCGCAACTGTAGCGTTCGTTCGCTTGATTGAACGCCCGGCTCCATGCGGATCAGATAGCGGATTTCCCGCTGGAGCCTTTGATTGAGCTGCACCAAGAATGGAATCGTTCCTAGGCGGGCCGCCTGGATGGTCTTGAGATATTCGCAGACGAGCGCCGAGGGGGCGGAAACTTCGCGGAAGGGCGACAATTCGCGATCCAGCCACGGCTCATAGTGGAATGGAAACGTTTCGGCTTGCGGCTCCAGGAAGAAATCGAAGGGATTGATCACGGTCATTTCCGCGACCAAATCGACGGTGACAGAAAAATGCCTTACGCGCTCGGGAAAGACGATGCGGGCGAGGAAATTGCTTTGCGGGTCCTGCTGCCAGTTGAGAAAGTGAGGCTTCGGGTCGATTTTGAGCGAGTAAGCCGAGACGGGCGTGCGGCAATGCGGGGCCGGACGCAAGCGGACGATCTGCGGCGACAGCGTTACCAGGCGGTCGTATCGATAAGTGGTCTTGTGGTTGAGCGCTACGCGTATAGGCATGACAAAGGGTTTGCGACCGGCGTGGCGCGGCGGCAGCCACTTACAGAGAGGCAACCGCTTCCCTCATTCTAGGGGAAAGCGGGATCTGGCGCTATGGGACGGCGGTTGTTTAGGGAGCGGCCGCCGCCCCAAAATAATTCGAGATTATATCTACATCGAATATTATCAATTTGCCAAATCTAAATGGCGCATCGATAATGGAAGCCAGAGGTCGAAAGCCGATGCCCAACCGCGTCTATATTTTCGATACGACGCTGCGCGACGGGGAGCAGTCGCCCGGATGCAGCATGACGGTGCAAGAGAAGCTACGGATGGCCGCGAAGCTGATGGATTTAGGAGTCGATATTCTGGAGGCGGGCTTTCCGGTCGCCTCGGAGGGCGATTTGGAGGCAGTGGACGCGGTGAGCCGGGAATTTCCCTGGGCGAGCGTGGCGGCGCTGGCGCGAGCCAATCGCCAGGACATTTTGGCGGCGGCAAAATCGTTGAGCCATGCGCGGCGGCCGCGGATTCACACCTTCATCGCGACCAGCGACATACATCTCAAGTACAAGTTAAAGAAAACCAGGCAACAGATTATGGAAGAAGCAGTTGCCGCCGTAGCTTTGGCTCGCGAATATTGCGACGACGTAGAGTTTTCCGCCGAGGATGCAACTCGCACCGACTGGGACTATCTGGAGGAGGTATGCAAGGCGGTCGTCGGGGCGGGAGCGAGGACGGTGAACCTTCCCGACACGGTGGGCTACTCGGTTCCGGAAGAATACGCCGCATTGATCGGGAGGATGAGCAAGGCTTTGGGGGACTCAGCCGTGGTGAGCGTCCATTGCCACGACGATTTGGGGCTGGCGGTAGCGAACTCCCTGGCGGCGGTGCAAGCCGGCGCCCGGCAGGTGGAATGCACGGTCAATGGCATCGGGGAGCGGGCCGGGAACGCATCGCTTGAGGAAGTGGTGATGGCGATCAACACGCGCCGCGACCGGCTGCCTTTTGAAACGCGCATCGCGACGGAGCATCTTTACCCGGCGAGCCAACTGCTCAGCTCGCTGATCACTTTCGGACCGCAACCCAACAAAGCGATCGTCGGCGAAAACGCCTTCGCGCACGAGGCCGGCATTCATCAAGATGGAGTTTTGAAGGAGCGGACCACCTACGAGATCATCGAGCCGAAATCGGTAGGAGTGCCGGAGTCCAAGCTGGTGCTGGGCAAGCACAGCGGCCGGCACGCGCTGGCCAAGCGCTGCGAGGATCTAGGTTGTCCTCTGAGCCGCGAGCAACTGGACGAAATGTATCGGCGCTTTACGGCGCTGGCCGACCGCAAAAAGGGGCTTCGCAACGAGGAAATCGCGGCGCTGGCGCGGGCAGTTGTGGAAGACGTCAAGGCATCGGTGGCGGCGCAATGAATCTGAAAATTTTGCTTTTGCCCGGCGACGGCATCGGCGTCGAGGTGACGGAGGCGGCGAGCTGGGTTTTAAAGGCGGTCGCCAAGAAATTTGGCCACACCCTGGAGCTGACCGAAGGCTTGCTCGGCGGCGCAGCGATTCACAAGACGGGAACTCCCTTTCCTGAAGAGACGCGGAAGCTGGCGCTGGAGGCCGACGCAACGCTGATGGGCGCGGTGGGGCTGCCCGAGTTCGACCACGCCCCGCCGAGCCAGCGTCCCGAAGCCGGGCTGCTGGGCATGCGCGCGCTGCTGGAGGTTTACGCCAATTTGCGGCCGGTGCGGACGTATCCCGAGCTGATCGATTCGTCCCCGCTCAAAAACGACGTGGTTTCCGGCACCGACATGATCATCGTGCGCGAGCTCACCGGAGGGCTTTACTACGGCCAGCCGCGAGGCATCGACGGAAATCGGGGATTCAACACCATGTCTTATACGCGAAAGGAAGTGGAGCGCGTGACGCATACGGCGTTTAAGCTGGCGCAAAAGCGGCGGAAGAAGGTCACCAGCGTCGACAAATCCAACGTGCTGGAGGTGTCGCAGTTCTGGCGCCAGGTGGTGAACGAAGTGGCTTTGCAATATCGGGACGTGGAACTGGAACACATGCTGGTGGACAACGCGGCCATGCAGATGGTGCTGAAGCCCACGCAATTCGACGTGATGCTCACGGAGAACACTTTCGGCGACATTCTGAGCGATATCGGGGGGATCCTGGCGGGCTCGATCGGCATGTTGCCTTCCGCATCGCTGGGCGCGTCTAAAGGCTTATACGAGCCGGTGCATGGCTCGGCTCCGGATATCGCGGGACAGAACAAGGCCAATCCGCTGGGCGCGATCGGAAGCGTCGCGGCGATGCTGGAATATACGTTTGGACTGACGAAGGAAGCCGCGGCGGTGAACGCGGCAGCCGGCAAGGTTTTGGCCTCCGGCCGCGTCACGGCCGACCTGCGGCCGAAAGGAGCCGCCGCGACCACCCAACAGGTTGGCCAGGCGGTGAGCGAAGCTTTATGAAATCGCGCACGATCGTTGAAAAAATCTGGGAAACCCACGTCGTGGCCGAGCCGCCGGGGGCGCCGGCGCTGCTCTACATCGATTTGCATCTGATCCACGAAGTTACTTCGCCGCAGGCGTTTTCGATGCTGCGGGAGCGCGGGCTAAAGGTCCGCCGTCCCGATCTCACCATCGCGACGATGGACCATTCCACGCCCACCACTTCGCGCGAGCTGCCGATCCTCGATAAAGAAGGGGCGGCGCAGCTTGCCCAGATGGAGAAAAATTGCGCCGATTTCGGCATTCCTCTTTACAATCTGAAGAGCGACAAGCAGGGTATCGTTCACGTGATGGGCCCGGAGCAGGGATTGACGCAGCCGGGCATGACGATCGTCTGCGGCGACAGCCACACGGCGACGCACGGAGCGTTCGGCGCGCTGGCCTTTGGCATTGGCACCAGCCAGGTGGGCCACGTTCTGGCGACGCAATGCCTTCTTCAGGCGCCGTCGAAGACCTACGCGATTCGCGTGGACGGGGCGCTGAAGCCGGGCGTTTCGGCCAAGGATATTATTCTCGCCGTGATCGCGAAAATCGGCATCGGCGGCGGCACGGGCTGCGTATTCGAATATCTCGGATCGACGATTCGAGGGCTTTCGATGGAAGAGCGCATGACGATTTGCAACATGTCCATCGAAGGCGGAGCGCGCGCGGGACTGGTCGCGCCGGACGATACGACTTATCAATACCTCGCCGGCCGGGAATTCGCGCCGAAGGGCGCCGCCTGGGAGGCGGCGGTGACGCGCTGGAGAAAGCTGGCGAGCGACGATGGCGCGGCCTACGCTCATGAGCTGAAGATCGACGCCGAGGTTCTGGAGCCGATGGTCACCTTTGGGACGAATCCGGGCATGGGAATTCCGATCTCTGGAGCGATTCCGGATCCCGCCTCGGTGTCCGATCCTTTGGCCAAATCGGATCTGACGAACGCCCTAAAGTATATGGACCTGGAGCCCGGCAAGCCGCTGCTGGGCCATCCGATCGATGTCGTGTTTGTGGGAAGCTGCACGAATTCGCGCATTTCGGATCTGCGGGCGGCGGCCGGCGTGATCCAGGGGCGCAAGGTGAACCCGAAGGTGCGCATGCTGGTGGTGCCGGGTTCGCAGCAGGTGAAAAAGCAAGCCGAGGCGGAGGGCCTGGACAAGATTTTCCGGGAAGCTGGAGCGGACTTCCGCGAATCGGGCTGCTCCATGTGCCTGGCGATGAACGGCGATCAGTTGGAGCCGGGCCAATACAGCGTCTCCACCAGCAACCGCAATTTCGAGGGACGCCAGGGCAAAGGCGGGCGGACTTTTTTGGCCAGCCCCTTGACCGCCGCGGCATCGGCGGTTACGGGCGTCGTCACCGACGTGAGGACCCTATTGTGAAGTTCGAAAAGATCGAGAGCAAAACGGTCGTGATCGCCGTCGATAACATCGACACCGATCAGATTATCCCGGCTCGCTATCTGAAAGCGATTTCCAAAGAAGGCTTGGGCGAGGGGTTGTTTCGCGACTGGCGCTATAACCCGGACGGCTCGCTCAAACCCGATTTTCCGCTGAACCAGGCCAGCGCCCGGGGGGCGCAAATCCTTGTGGCGGGCGACAATTTCGGCTGCGGCAGCTCGCGCGAACACGCGCCTTGGGCGCTTACGCAAAATGGATTCCGCGCCGTGATCAGCACATCGTTTGCGGACATCTTTAAAGGCAACGCGCTGAAGAACGGATTGCTGCCGGTCGTGGCCCCGGCGGAGGCGCACACCGAACTTTTGAGAACTCCGGGAGCGGTCGTCACCATCGATCTGGCCTCGCAGACGGCAAGGCTGCCTACGGGCCGCTCTTTCGAATTTCCCATCGACTCCTTCGCCAAGCAATGCCTGCTCGAGGGCGTAGACGAACTCGGCTACATGCTGGCTCAAGAGGCGGCGATCGCGGCTTACGAGAGGGCGCACCCGAGCCTGGTGAACACACGATCGGCCTAGCCCGCCAAGGATTGGCCGGGTTCTAGCGCCCTGGCGGATTCCGGGGGCTCACGACAAATCTCAAGACCGCGCCGAGGACGCCTTCTTACTTCACCGACACGTGGACGCGCGCATTGGACCAGCAGCATTGAAAGCCCCGTCCGCCGTCGCCGGACCAATCGTTGGCGACAACGCGCAAGACGTATTCGCCCGGCTCGCTGAAGGTGGCGGTAGTGACGGCTTTGCCATGGAAAGCAGTCTTCGGCGGGGCGGAGAAAGCGGCGTCTTCCACGGCGGGTCTGTCGCTAGCGAAAGTGACGACGCCGGGACCGCGAAACTTGCTCCAGGCGACGGTCACGGCGGGCGTGCGGGGGCGGGTGGCGCCAGGAATCACGCTGGCGTCGTCGGCCAGCCACAACGGCAGTTCCAAGGGCTGATTCACTTTCGCCAGCAACGATTTGGTCTGCCCCTCGGGACCTTGGACAAAGGGTCCGTTCGCGTCGAAGCCGATAAACGGCGGGGTGTTTCCGGTGGCGTCCACCAGCGGCGAAAGCAACCAGAGGGGGTCGAGCTTCGCGGGAACGGAGTTGGTTTGGCCGTTTACCGTGAGCGTCCAGATCAGCTTCTGGGAGCCGAAATTTTTGGGGACGGTGACCGTAAAGACGCCCCACTGCCGGCGCGTGAGGAAGTGAGTGGGCTGGCCCAGATCCGGCCCGCCCGGCTCCATACGGTTTTCCGGACCGACGGGAAGATCCAGTTCTTGTTTCAGATTGCGGTTGTAGTATCCCCAGAGGATGCTGAAGGAGCCATCGGAGTTGGGGAACCATCCTTCAAACGCCGGGGTGACGCTTTGACCGGAATCATGCAAAGGCGGGGTCTGCGCCAACAGGGCGCAAGCGGCGATCCACGCCAGGACCATGCTTTTCATTCCGACTTTATAGATATTGGGGACTCCTCTCAGTTCTGCGCCCGCGAAGGCGGCTCGATCTGCGGATGGTCCCGCAGCCACGCCTGGTAATCTTCCTCGCTGATATAGGTGACGTTAACCCAAGCGTGCGCCATTTCGTCCACCGTGCGATCGCCCCATCCCACCCACTGCTCGGGGTCTGGATTGTTCTTGTTATTGGAAGTATTGTCGTGCCAGGCGACCACATGGATCAGAGCGCCTTTCGGCAGCACCGGCGCCGCGTCGTCGGCATAGATGTAGTTGGTCATCCAGTTGAAGTTGAAGTGGTCTACATAGCTGAGCGTCCTTCTGCTTCCATCGGGCAGCAAGGCTTCCAGAAGCATGGCTTTGCCACGCAGGTGCATGTGCGGCTGGAAATTCTCGAGAATGGCCGGCGCTCTCAGCGCAGTATAACCTTCCGTTTCAACAATCGAATTGGGCGGAATATCCAGAGAGCCCGCCGCGGCGTTGCCGGGCGTGGCGGGGAAAGGAGTCAGGTATGTGCGGTATTTCGGCTCTTGACCTTTGGGATAGAGATAGACGGCCAACTCCACGTGATCGCGAATCTCTTCGCCGACGGCATGATAGTGCATCTCCCACCAGATGCGCGCGCCCGGCAGCAGAAGCTTGCCGGTGTTAGGCCGATAAATGTCGTAGTTCTTATTGACCGCCCATTCCATCAGCAAGCCTTGGCTGATGGGCCCAGTATTGGTTCCGGGCTCTTCCTGCTGCAAATACGCCAGGGCGTGATGGGTGATCCTGCGGCCGGCCGGAGTGGCGGGGCGCATTTCAACGGCGCGAACCCAGCGTGGCTCGGCGATCGGGATGGGCGTAAGAGGCTTGTACCAAACGTCCTGCGCCTTGGCCGGCATCGTATAGTCGTTTGATTTGAGGATCAAATCGGGCGGCCCGAACTGCTTGGCGAGTTGCCAGCCGTCGTTTTTGGGCCATTGCTTGGGAGGAGGCATGTCCTTGGGATCGCCCCGCGGCGCGCCGTCATCCACCCATTTCGCGATCATGGCGATCTGTTGGTCGCTGAGCGAGATATCGTTTTGAAATTTTTGGATGCCAACGGTCTTGTCCAGATGCCAGGGAGGCATCTGCCGCGCGACAACGCGCGCCTTAATGGCCTTGGCCCACGGGCGGACCTGCTCATAGGTCACCAGCGACATGGGCGCCATCTCGCCTTCGCGATGGCAGGTCTGGCATTTGTCCTGAAGAATCGGCGCGACGTCTTTGGTAAACGTAACGGGCTGGCTCCGTTCCACGGCGAGCGAAGCAGCCGCAAAGCAGCTCAGCGCGAATGACCCGGCCGCCGTGGTTCGAATCGCTTTTTTCAATCCGCCGTCCATCGTTAACTAGCCTCCTGCGGGGCGCCCCTTTTCCCCGGTCGCCCGGTAGCGATTCTATCCCCGCTCCGCAGGCCCTGTCAACGGCGAGCGAGCGCATGGCTGCGCCGGGCTGATCGAGCTTGCCGAAAGAAAATTTTAGCGGGGGGCGGAGCAGGCGGCGAGCAGGCTCTCCCGAAGCCGTTCCTGCGCCGCTTCATCGAGTTTATGGCCCTGGCGGGTTACGTAAAACACGTCGAGGGCCTTGTGGGCTTCCGTGTCGATGAGCACCACTTCGATGTTGCAACCCGCCTCCGAGATGGAGCGGGCCAGATCGTAGAGCAACCCAGGCCGGTCTTCGGCCACGATCTCGACCAGCGTCGCGGCGTCGGAAACATCGTTTTTCAAGGCCACGCGCGGCTTCAGCCTGGCCTTGCCGGGCAGCAGCGGCTTGGGCCGGCCGCGCAGCAGCTTTTCGGCCTCTTGCTTGCCTTCCAGCACGCGCCGGACCACGCCGCGCAGACGCTCCACTTCGCTCGGATTCAACTCCAAGGTCCGATGGGGATCGGAAAAAGTAAACGTGTCCACCACAATTCCGGCCGCGTTGGTGAAAGCCTCCACCTTGAGAATATTCAGGCCGAAGCTGGAGATCGCTCCCGCCACCGAAGCGAATAAACCAGGATGATCGCGGGTCAGGAGAGTGAGCTTGTAGATGCTTCGCTGATGCTCGATCTCGATGGCCACGGGACGACTTTCCAGTTGCCGCGCCAGCGCGAGGTGCGCGTCAATCTCGGCGGCGCTATGGATGCGCAAATAGCGCGTGGGGAGGCCTTCGAGGAACCGCGCCCTTTCCGGCGTGGCGCCTTCGGGAAGATGAATGCGCGCCGTCTCCAGTTCTTTGGTCAGTTCCTGATGCGCCAGCAGATAAACGCGCCACAACTGCTCCAGCCGCCAAGGCGTCATGGCCTGCGGATTGACGGCGCTGACATCGGCGTAAGTGACCATTGTGAGGAGCTTCAAGCGCTCGATGGTGCCGATGCGATCCGCCAGGGCGCGAGCGGTGGCGACGTCGTGCAGATCACGCGAGCTCATCACTTTGGACATTTCCAAATGGCGCTCCACCAGGAACTCGATCGTGTCGCGTTCGGCCTCGGGCGCTTGCAGCCGATTCAGGACGCGGCGGGCGATCTGGAGGGCTTCCTGGCAGTGCTCGCGGCCGGAGCCCTTTCCAATATCGTGCATCAACAGCGCGAAGCGGATCAGGGCCGGGTTTTCGATCTCTCCCAAAAGCTCCGAGAAGCGGCCATCGGCGATGGATTCCAAGGAAGCGATGGCGACCAAAGTATGCTCGTCGACGGTGTAGCGGTGATAGAAGTCGCGCACCACCAAACATTCGATGTTGCGCCACTCCGGCAGCGCCTGGGCCAAAACTCCGGTTTCCTGCATGGCTCGCAAGCCGGCTGCGGGCTTGGGCAGAGAGAGAAGGCGCATCCAGTCGGTCCAGGTGGCGGCGGGAGCGAATCCGTTCATTCGCTCCATGGTGTCGGGCGCCAGCCGCAACTGATGCCGCGCGACGAATTCGAACAACCGGAGATCGGTTGGCGGCTGAGGAACGCGCAGCAGCACGCGATCCCTCACCACGGTAAATTCCGCCGTGGAGAGCCGCGAACGCCATTCGTGGAATCTTCCCAACAGGCCGCTGGGCTTCTCGGTCGCCGCTTCGATGGCGTGACGCACGGCCCGGTCGACCACCCGCGCATGACGGTAATACTCCCGCATCAACGTGGCGGGTTCGTCGGCAAGAGCGTCCTGGGCGTCGAAGCTGAGAACGTTCTGATCGCGTCCGGCGAGCTCGTGGAGTCGGAGACGGATGCCTCCCAGAAAATCCAGGGCGCTCGTTAAGGGAGGGAAATTTTCCTGGGGCTCGATGACTTGCAGCCAGCGCGCGGTTTGAAGATCGCGCAAGCCGCCGGGCGTCTCTTTAATGTTCGGCTCGAGATGATAGATCGTGTTTTGGAACTTGGCGCGGCGCGCTTCCGCCAGCGCCGCGATTTGCACGGCAATCGCGGCTCCTCGCTTGGTCAAAAACGTTTTGAAGCGCTCTTGCAGCGCGGCGTACAGCGCATGCTCTCCGGCTAAAAACCGATGATCCATCAAGCTGATCGTGAATTCCAGGTTGCCGGAGTGCTCCTGGCAGCAGTCTTCTACGCTGTGCACGGAGTGGCTGGGGCGTAGCCCGATGTCCCAGAGAAGCTGCAGAAACCCGGAGATCGCCTCCCGTGAGGGAACAGCCGAATCCGATGCGGTCAGCAACAACAGATCGACGTCGGAATACGGAAATAGCTCCCGCCTGCCGAAACCGCCGACGGCCACCAAGGCCAAGCCTTTTGGCGCGTTGTGCTCAAGAGTCTGGGCAAATGCGTCCAGGACTCGAGCTTCTGCTTCCCCCGAGCGCGAAGCCAGACTCCTCTGTACGGCATCCGGCGGCGGGGGGGGGACGATGGCGAGGTCGCTCACGAATCCTTATCTCCTGGTTGTGGGCGGGCGAACGCATCGGCCGCCCGTTCGCGGCTCTCGTTTCTCCCATGGGCCGCGTCTCCGGGGCGTCACTCCCGGCTCTGACGGGCGTGGGACCACCTGGTTCGGCAACCACGCTTTCATGTTTCATCACAAGTATAAGCAAGGAGTTGCGCCGTCGCGAGTTGGATCTTTTTATTGGTTCGATTGAAACTTTCTATCGGGCGTACGTAGTAATATCGAGGTTTTGTCTCTCATGCGGCTCAACCCCCAGCCGGATTCGTTTTTTGATCGGGTTGCGCTGCTTTTGAACCTGGCGCCGACTCCGATTTTAGAAACTCAGATCGCGCTCCTGTCGGCCCGCGCCATTATGGCGGCCACCGAAGTGGGCATATTTTCCTGTCTGGAGCATAAAAGGTTGAGCGCGCCGGAGATCGCAAAAGCATGCGCTCTGGAACGGCGCGCCACCGAGGCGTTGTTGACAGCGCTGGTCTCGGCGAACTATTTGCGATATTCGCACCAGCAGTACGAGCTGACGGGGAAGTCCAAAAAATGGCTGGCGCCGCAAAATCATTGGTCGTTGTTCGACTACATGCCGCACGTTGGCGACGTGTGGCGGGCGATCGAAGGCCTGGAGCAGTTTCTGCGAACCGGCAAAGCGCTGGAGATACACTCCGGCGGATGGGGGCCCGAACAATGGCGGCGCTACCAGCGGGCCATGCGGGCGCTGGCGGCAGTGGCGGCGGAGGAGGTCAGCCGCCGCATGCCCTTGAAACCAGAAGCGCGCACCATGCTTGACATCGGGGGCTCGCACGGGTTCTACGCGGTCGCTTTGTGCCGAAAGCACCCTCGGCTCGCGGCCGTCATTTTGGACTTGCCGGAGGCGATTGAGGCCGCCGCTCCCATTTTGGCGATGGAGGCCATGGGAGATCGCGTCCGGCACCAGACGGGAGACGCCCTCGTGGAGGATTTGGGCGAAAATCGCTACGACCTCATCCTCATTTCGAACCTGGCGCACCATTTCACGGATGGGCAGAATCGCGATTTGGCGAAGCGCGCCGCACGCGCCCTGACTTTGGGTGGATCGCTTGCGATCCAGGAAGTGATTCGCCCGGCCTCGCCCCAAGCGGGCGATCAGGCCGTCCAGACGTTGAATCTTTTTTTCGCGCTCACCAGCACATCGGGCTCCTGGTCCGTGGCGGAGATCGAATCGTGGTTGCGCGCGGCCGGACTGAAAGTGCGGCGCCCGCTATGGCTTCGCACCATTCCGGGCGCGGCGCAAGTGTGCGGCACGAAGCTGGTTTGAAGGCGGCGCCGCCCAGGGCGTGGTGAGCGATAATCGCAATATGAAGAAGTTACGCGTCGCGCTGCTTGCGGCCTCGTTGTCCGCGGGCGCGCTGCCGGCGATAGGGGGGGATCAGACCCTCCTTCACATTCACGTGACCAACAACGAAGGCAAGCCGATCGGCAACGCCAGCGTGATCGTCCGCTTTGTGCCCGACCGGCTGGTCAAGATTAAGCACTCGCGCACTTCCTGGGAGCTGCGGACCTCTCAGGAAGGCATGGCGAAAATACCCGAGATCCCGCAGGGCAAGGTGCAGGTTCAAGTGATCGCCAAAAATTACCAGACTTTCGGCGATACTTTCGACGTCAAAGAGGAAGAGAAGACGCTGGAGATTGTCTTGAATTCTCCGCAGCCGCAGTATTCGGCCCACGGAGATAAAGATCCGACGGCCGGGCCGAACAAGTAGCTGTCACGCGCTGTCCTTTCGGCGGCGCAGCACGAAATAGACGACCGCCGCGGCGACTATAGCCAAAGAAGCGATGGCGACATACCGGTGAAGCAGTTCGGCGATCTGCTTCCAATTTTCCCCAACGTAATAGCCCAGAGTGAGAAACGTCGTCACCCAAAGAACCGCGCCCGTGTAGGCGTAAACGGCGAAGGAGGGGTATTCCAGCTTCGAAGCGCCGGCGACAATCGCGGTGAAGTGGCGCACGCCGGCGACGAAGTAGCCCACCAGCAACGCCCAGTGCCCGATCCGATCGAACCATTTATGGATCTGGTCGAGGCGCTCATCCGACAGATGGAAATACCGGCCGAAGCGGCGTACAAAACCCAGGCCAAGCGTTCGCCCGATGACATAGCTCAAAGTGATGCCGCCCCAACTGCCGCCCGCCGCCGCAAAAAACGCCGCCAACGGATGAAGGTTGCCGCGGGCGATCAGCGCGCCACAGAACACTAACAGAGTTTCGTCCGGCACCGGCAAACCGACAATGCCCAGCATGAGCAGCAGAAAGATGGCCGCATAGCCATACGCCGAGATCCAGGCGAAAACGGTCTCCATTGGCCAGGTTCAGACCTTGGTCAGCGCCCGCACGTGGGCGGCGACGGCGGAGGCCAATCCGGCGAGATTGTAGCCGCCTTCCAGAACCGAGACGAGCCGACCGCCGGCGTGCTTGTCGGCAATTTCGAGCGCAATCCCGGTAAGCTCGGCGAAATCGGAGTCGGATAAAGTGAACCGGCCCAAGGGGTCGCCAAGGCGGGAATCAAAACCGGCCGACAGCAGCACCAAAGCCGGCTTGAAGTCATCGGCGGCGCGGGCGAGCCGGTCGCGGAAAGCGGGCAGGATCCGCTCGCGTCCAGCCCCAGCGGAAAAAGGGAAGTTTATGATGCAGCCTTTTCCCTTCCCTTCCCCCATTTCTTCACGCGCGCCGGTGCCGGGATACCACGGGGACTGATGCGTGCTGAAAAACAACACCGACCCATCCGAGTAGAAGATGTCTTGGGTCCCGTTGCCATGATGCACGTCCCAATCGGCGATGAGGACGCGATCCACCCCGTGCTTGCGTTGGGCGTAGCGCGCGGCGATCGCGATGTGGTTGAAGATGCAGAACCCCATTCCTTGGCTGGGGCGGGCGTGATGCCCGGGCGGCCGGACGGCGCAAAAGGCGTTTGAAGCGGAGCGGCGCATCACAGCGTCGACGGCGTTGAGAATTCCACCCGTGGCTCGGAGCGCGACATCGAAAGACTGGGAGCATATAGCGGTGTCGCCGGTGCTGAGCTCGCGAACGGCTCCCTCCGGCGCAGCGGCGATTTCGCGCCTTACCTGGGAGATGTAATCTTTGGTGTGGCACAGCGCAATCTCATCTATGTCCGCCGGGCGGATTTCGACTCGGCGCAAAAACTTCGCCAGTCCAGCTTGCTCCAGCGCGCCAACGATGGCGTCGTATCGTTCCGGGCGCTCGGGATGGCCCAGACCGGTGTCGTGTTGTTTATAGACCGCATCGGCAAGGAGCACCGTAGGCATTGACTTTCAGTTTAGGCTACGGATTTCCGAACGCCAGCGCGGCGCGGCGAGATTTGGACAGCCGCTACTCTCCGAGCATGGCTACGATAATCGGCGTGGTCGTGGGAGCCGGAGAGCCGGATTGCGGCTCGACGGAGACGGCTACGGCTCCCAGCGATGCGGAATCCAGAGGTCCTGAAAGCACATGCACGGCGGAGCCATCCGCGGCGGCTTGGAACAGTCCCGCGGGCCGGGGCGCGGCTCCTTTTGGAATCACCCACATCTCATAGGTTTTGCCAGCGGGCAAAGCCGGCAGATTGCCCGCGATCAGCAACACGCCCAGCCGTGGATTCACAAAGACGCTGCCTCTCGGCGGGCGAGTCTGGTTTTCACCGAAATTTACCTCTTGCGTGCCGGGTTGATGGAGGAAGCTCAGAGCGCGTTGAAGCCGCTCCTGCCCGGCGGTCATCTGAAACAGATCCCGCCGGGCTTGCACCAACTCGGCCGTGCGCTGACGCTCCTGAATGCTGAGCCAGACACAGAGCGCGGCCAGGCAGGCGGCGGCAAACGCTCCCAGCCACCCCCATCCAGGGCGCTCCAGGCCGAAGGACGCCATAACGCGGCGCTTCAGGCGCGCGGGCGGCTTGGCGCCGGCAACGGAAGCCAGCATCAGAGCGTTTATCGACAAGGCCTCGTTGAGATTGTTCCGGCAGGCGTCGCAGCCGCGCGCCAAATGCGCTTCGATCTCGGCGCGCTCCTGCTCTTCTGCAAGGCCGAGCGAGTAAAGCTCGAGCATGTCTTTCAGCTCCTCGCAGCTCATGCGACAATCGCCTCCGCTAATTCCTCGCGCAAAGCCTTGAGAGCCGTGCGCACCCACGTCTTCACAGTGCCCAGGGGCTGATTCATGCGCTCGGCCATTTCGGTTTGAGAAAGGCCTTCGAAGTAAGCCAGCTCGATGACTTCGCGGTGGCGGGGAGGGAGCTTGGCGAAGGCGGCTTTCAGCCGCCGAGACCGGTCGAGGGAGAGCGCGCTGTCTTCGAGCCGCGCAAAAAGAGGATGATTCTCCATGCGGTCCAGATCCACCGCCGCGGCGGCCATGCGGCCGTCGCGAGAGCGAATGTGGTCGATGGCGCGGTTGCGCGCCACGGCGAGTATCCAGGGGCCAAGAGCTCCGCGACCGGCGTCGAAGGAATGAGCCCGGTTCCAGACGCGGAGAAACGTCTCTTGCACCAGATCCTCCGCGGCCGCGCCGTCGCGGACAATGCGGAAGATTAACGAGTATGCGAGTTTTCCGTAGCGGTCATATAAAGCCGCCATCACGCGCGGATCGCGCGCCCGCAGACGGCGCGCGAGATCGGCGTCCGCGGCCGAGCTCAGCGCCTGAAGCAGTGCGCAGGCCGACAGGGCGGCCGCCCATGGCATCAGATGCATTCCGTTCTACTATAGGATACGGATTGCGTGGGAGCGCGGATCCAGGCGAAGGGTAAGCCTGCCGGGCGTGGGTTAAGATTCAGTTGTGGCCCGTTTCAAGGAATTAGAATCCCGCCTAGAGGGCACCGAGCACCAACTCCGGCTGGTGCAGCGCATCAGCCGCCTGGTGGCGCGCGAAGTGAGCCTTCCAGACGCTCTTCAGGGGGTGGTAGAGTTAGTCGTCGAATTCATGCAGTGCGACTCCTGCCTGCTGTATCTTCTGCGCGATCAAGAGCTGGTTCTTTGCGCCTCGAATAATCCTCAGCCGGACACGATTGGGACGGTGCGGCTTAAGTTAGGCGAAGGACTCACCGGCTGGGTGGCGCGCGAGCGCCGTCTGCTGTCGATTTCCCGCGAAGCGTATTTGGATCCACGATTCAAGTTGTTTACGGATCTGCCGGAGGATGCGTATGAAGCGTTTCTATCGGCCCCGGTGATTGTCCGCGGCCGCGTGACGGGCGTGATCAACGTGCAGCACCGCGAGACCCATTTTCACACCGGAGATGAAATGGAGCTGCTTACCACGGTCGGCGAACAGGTTGGCGCGCTGGTGGCTTTATCTCAACTCAACGGGCCGGCGCTCAAAGCGCCGGCGGGGTTGGATCCGATGGCGACATCCGCGCGGTCTGCGTAGTCATGCGCTGGTTGTTGCTTTTGCCGTGTCTTTCGTCTCTCTACGCGCAGCGCTGGACGCTCCAGTATTTTTACGATGAGCCGCGCGCCGAATTGACCATCGCGGATCTCGCCTTTCCCACTTCGCAGCGGGGCGTCGCCGTGGGATGGACGCAGGAGAGAGGGCGCAAAGCGAAGCCGGTGTCGCTGACGACCGCCGATGGCGGCCAGCACTGGACGCTCGGTCCGCTTCCGGATATTCCGCGATCTTTATTTTTCCTGAACCAATCCACGGGCTGGATGGTGACCGAAGACGCCATCTGGTTTTCGGAGGACGGCAAGGCTTGGCGCAAGATCTGCGATCAAAGCAAACCCAACAAGAAGCTGAAGCCAACGCCGCCCGGCGGGTTGATTATGCGGGTGTGGTTTCTCGACTCGCAACATGGATATGCGGCGGGTTATCAGAAGACCGTGCTTCAGACCTCCGACGGGGGCCGCACGTGGAGGCCATTGCCGGAGGCGGCCAAGCCGGCGGGGGACCAGGCGTTCACGGCGTATTCTCAAATCTCTTTCGATGGACCGCTGGGGCTGATTGTGGGCGTCGCCATTCCGCCGCGCAACGATCTTGGCCCTTTTCCATCGTGGATGGAGCCGGAACGGGCGACCAAGCAGCGGGAGAGGCCAACCCAGACGCTGCTGCTCCAGACCCACGACCGAGGCGCAAGTTGGAGCGCGCTAAATGCGCCTCTTTTCGGCCTGATCACGGCGCTACAGATGGCCGGCGAGGACGCGCTGGATGTTTTCAGTTATGGCCCGTCTGCTCCATGGCCTTCCGAGGTCTATCGTCTGGACCTGACTGCGGGCTCCAGCAAGTTAGTCTTCCGGGAGAAAGACCGCAAGGTGACGGATATCGCGCTGTTTCCGGGGCGCAAGGCGTTCCTTGCCGCCGTGGAGCCGACTGGCAGCCTCAACACCGCGCCCATTCCGGGCAAAGTGAAGATCCTCACGAGCTCGGACCTGATGGAGTGGAAGGAGATGCCCGTGGATTATCGGGCCGAGGCGACGACGCTTGTGCTGGCGGGTCCGGACGCGCATCATTTGTGGGCGGGCACGGACACCGGAATGATTCTGCGCCTGGTGGAGTGAAGCGTCAGGCCACGTTTTCGTTTGCGCAAACGAAGGTGGAGATCCAGGGAAAATGTGCGGGTTGGCGCTTCCGCGCTCAGCGCGCCGAACAGGGCGACGGACTCCATTTGGAGCCGTCGGGTTCTTTCTTGAAGTTGGTGCTTGTGACGAAGGGCTCGCTCAGGTAGCGGCGGTCCTCGACGATTGTAGTGACGACAAACCAAATGTCGCCATTACGCTCGTGGGATAAGTCGAAGAATTCTTTGAGGATGGTGTCCGCGCTATAGGGCGGGCCGTTTTTGCGGAGATATCCGGGGCGCAATTGGGTGGTGACCACTTCGAGCGAGCGACCGGCGGCGCCTTCGCGAGTTGCGCCGAGCGCGGCCAGAGGCGCGCCGGTTCCGCGCAGGGGCTTTTCCCAATTCGCGACGGAATAGCCTTGCCACGAGGGCTCCGCCTGGACAGGCGGCGAGCCTCCGAAGTGCAAAAGACGCGTCTGCATTCCGGAATCGGTTTCGATTTTGAGGGTATTGTCGTCCGCCCAGGCGATGTGCAGGCGGCCCGGGACGCGCATGATGGCGGGAGCGCCATAGGCTTTGCACTGATTGCCGGCGGCTTCATCCTTGGCCGGATCCCAGGCATCGCCGAGCTTGCGGCCTTCGGCGTTGAGAGGGATGCCGGCGAAATCGCCTTTAATGGGCGTGACCATGCGCCAGCGCCAATCTTCGGTGACGACCGAAACCCAGTAGCCGGTGAAATCGGCGGGCGCAGCCGCTTTCGCGGTAGGCGGCGGTCCCTTGGGCGCGCCGCGGCCACCCTGGGCGTGCACCAGACTCGAAACGGAGGCAGCGGCGAGGACCGCGATTTGGGCCGTGCGCATGATCGTGAATCCGCCGGAATTTTGACGAGTTTGCGCCGGCGTTTGCCCGCCGGCCGGGCCATCCGCGCGCCGGCCAACGGGGGCCGAGAGCACGCCAGAGGAACGCCGGGGGCGCGGCCATCGGCCAGGCGCGCCGCGATCCCTTGTCCTTTTCGATGAATTCGGCATCCAGCAGCCTACCTCTTTAAGCTCTTGTATACGGCTTCCACGAATGCGTCGGGGGAGCCGGAATATTGGGTGTCGTAATCGAAACTGGGCTTCGCCGCCTTCACCTGCTCGAGCGACATGCCCTTTTTGATTAAGTCCTGGACGCGATCGCGAATAATCGTGACCATGTCGCGAAATTCGACCACGTCGGCTTCGTCGCAAAGGCGCCCATGGCCCGGGATGACGTAGGTGCCGCCTTCCTGGTACCTCAATGGCACCGTGATCTCCAGGATTTTGTTCAGTCCATTGATAATCCCCTGGACGCTCCCGCCACGTTCCAGGTCAATGAATGGATACCGGTCGGGCGTAAAAATATCGCCCGCGCTGATGACGTCGGAGCGCCGGAAAAAAACGAGGCTGTCGCCGTCGGTGTGGGCCGCGGGAATGTGATAGACGACGATCGGCTCGTTGTTGAAGGAGAAGTCCTTAAAGGGAGTACTGTAGGTGTCGTTGGGCCAGAGGACGTCGATTTGATTAGAGGCCATCCGCTCCTGAACGGCGAGATTCGCGATGATGCGGGGAAATGTGGGCGGAGGGTTGTCTCTGCCGAGCTTCGCCAGAGCCTCGTTGCCGCCGGTGTGATCCGTGTGAACGTGGGTATTGACGATATAGCGAACCGGCCCGTCGGAAAGGGTCCGGAGCGCGGCGATGATCTTAGGAGCCAGCTCCGGCAGTCCCGTATCCACCAGCAGGATTCCGTCCTTGCCCGCCTGCACCGTGATGTTTGCACCGCCGCCAACCAGCATAGAGACGGCGCCCTGCACGGGAAGCACGTGAATCTCAGCGTTATTGGGAGCGCTCGCCGGACTGGACTGCTGCGCCGGCAAAGCGCCAGCCAGAAGCACCGCGGCCATCGGCAGTCTCATGGTGTTCACCGGTTGCAATTGAACAGGTTGGTGCAGGTGCAGTAGCGTTCGCACTTTTCCGGAGGCTTGTAGCCGGTCAGCTTCCGGCGGTACTCCGGATAGAGCGTTTCCGCGCCGCCGCGGGTGGCTTCGAAGGGCAATCCGTACCAGGTGGCGAACTCGTGGAGGAATGGATTTTCGCCCGGAAGATGATGGGGAACAGCGCCTTCCGGCCGGGGAAGCTCCGCGGCGTATTCGCAGCCGAAGACGCCGATGTGCTGGCCCGGATCGAGATACCAATTATCGCTGCGCACTAGGGGCTCGGTGAGAAAGACGGGATCGTCGATCACCGTCGTGACGGTGAGATAGTCTCCGTGGCGGGTCCAGTGCTCGGTGACGATGGCCTGATCGCTGCGGGGGACGCCGTTGCGCCGGATGTAATTCTCCTTGAGATGGGTGGTGGTGATGGTGAGCATGTTGCCTTCCCAGACGCCGGTGGAGAAGCCCTGCCAGGTATGCGGAGCATAGTCGGGCGGATGAGGGCGGCCATCGAGGTAGATGGTGCGCTCGCTATCCCAGGCGAGCATGTGCGTGTGGATGGCGAGGGTCCGCTGAGTGGCGGGATCGAACTCTCTCCAGATGCGGAGATTGCCAAGGCCGCGCATGGAATAGTCGGAGCCGTGAGGACGGCATTGATACTCCTCGACGACGGAAATGCGGTCCGCATCCCAACTGTCGGCGCGCATGCGGGCGGCGGCGTTGATCGGGAGCTCGGTGTAATCGGCCAACTCAGGGCCGGGAAGACGCTCGGGCGCGTCTTCATGATAAAGCGGCGCCCATTCCCCACTAAAATCGGCCTGGGCGAAAAGACGCGCCGAAGCGATCGCGGCCAGCCAGAAAACGCTGCGCAGGGCGGACATCAGCCATACATCATATAACGAAGGAAACGCCACGCCGCTCTCACCCATCTCCCCTCAATGAGGGTGACGCAAGCGCAACAGATCGCCGAATTCGTTTTACGAGCGCGTTACGAAGATCTTTCCCGCTTAGCCCGAGAGCAGTTGAAGATTCGGGTGCTGGACGCGTTGGGTTGCGCCCTGGGCGCGCTAGGCAGCCAAACGATGCGCCTGATTTTTGAGCACACGCAGGAGTTTGGCGGCACGGGACTGTGCAGCCTGATCGGAGGCCCGCGAACAGCTCCGGACCGGGCCGCTTTCTATAATTGCGCGCTCGTCCGCTATCTGGATTTCAACGACAGCTACCTGGCGAAACACGAGACTTGCCACCCCAGCGATAATTTGGGAGCGGTGTTGGCCGCCTGCGAATATGCGGACAGCACGGGAGCGAATTTCCTGACGGCGCTGGCGGCTGCTTATCAAGTTCAATGCCGGCTGAGCGATGTGGCGCCCGTGCGGGCAAAGGGCTTCGATCACGTAACCCAGGGAGCGTACGCCGTGGCCGCGGGCGTATCGAAGGGGTTGGGACTCGACGCGGAGCGGACGGCGAACGCCTTGGCGATCGCCGGCGCCGCCTTCAACGCTCTGCGCGTTGCGCGGACGGGAACCCTTTCCAATTGGAAGGGCTTGGCTTATCCGAACACGGCGTTTTGCGCCACCCACGCGGCG
The DNA here is from genome assembly GCA_035293905.1 of Bryobacteraceae bacterium. GTDB lineage: Bacteria > Acidobacteriota > Terriglobia > Bryobacterales > Bryobacteraceae > Palsa-187. Next base: position 43,824 of record DATGLY010000084.1, on the reverse strand, counting down.
TTCCTGGCGATGCGCGGCGTCACGGGACCGCTGGAGGTCTTCGAAGGCAACAAGGGATTCATGGACGCCATTGCGGGGAAATTTGAAATGGATTGGTCCAAGGAGGATTTGGAGCGGGTCGCGCAAACCATCGTCAAGCGGCACAACGCGGAGATTCATTCGCAATCCGCCATCGAAGCGATTTTGGAGTTGCGCGGCCAGCATGGCTTTGAGGCTTCGGACATCGAACAAGTGGAGGTCGAGATTTTCGACGTAGCCTTTCAGATTATCGGCGGCGGAGAGGAAGGCGACAAGACGACGGTGCAAACCAAAGAGGCGGCCGATCACAGCCTTCCCTATCTGATTGCAGTGGCGATTTTGGATGGCGAGGTGATGCCGGAGCAATATCGGCCCGAGCGGATTTGGCGAAGCGATGTGCAGCGCTTGTTGCGGAAGGTGCGGGTGACCCCGGCGGCCGATTTGAGCGAGCGTTTCCCGCGCGAGATGCCGTGCCGCCTCATGGTCCAGCTTGCAGACGGCCGCCGGCTGCGCGCCGAAAAGAGCGATTACGAGGGTTTTACGAGCCGGCCGCCCAATTGGGAGAGCGCGTACAAAAAATTCGACCGTTTAAGCGAGCCGCATCTCACGCCGGCGCTCCGGAATCGCATCGCGGAAACCGTGAAAAGCATGGAGAAGGCGCCGGTTCGAAGCCTCATGGCCCTTCTGCGGCAAGCCGAGGCCGCCGCTCTACAGCAGGAGGCGTTGCAATATGGTGGAACGTAACGACCAGGGCCGCGCGTTTCCTTTTTTGCGAATGAACCGGCGTCCGCCGAAGCCGCGGAAAACAGGAGTCACCGAGATTCGCGGACCTTATTACACGCCGGTGGGCACGCGATATCTCCAAGACATTTTCGAGACCATGGGGGCGTACGTGGACTCGCTTAAGTTCGCGGGCGGATCGTTTAGTCTGATGCCGCGGCAGGCGGTGCGGGCGATTACCGACCTCTGTCACCGGCATGACGTGCTGGTCTCCACCGGCGGCTTTCTGGAATACGTGCTGCGCCAAAGCCGCGAGGCCGTGGGTTGCTACCTTCGCGAATGTCAGGAATTGGGCTTCGATATCGTGGAGATCTCTTGCGGCTTTATCACCGTTCCCACCGACGATTGGGTCCGCCTGGTGGAGGAGGTGAAGCGGGCGGGCTTGAAGCCCAAGCCGGAAGTCGGCATTCAGTTCGGCGCCGGCGGAGCGACCTCGGCCGAGGAATTGCAAGCCGAGGGCTCGCGCGATCCAGGCTGGGCCATCCAGCAAGCCAAACGTTTGCTAGAGGCGGGCGCGGAAACGATCATGGTGGAGTCGGAGGGGATTACGGAGAGCGTGAAAAAGTGGCGGAGCGACGTGGTCGCCAAGTTCATCGGCGAGTTGGGAATCGAGCGGCTGATGTTCGAGGCCGCCGATCCGGAGGTGTTTACCTGGTATGTCAAAAACTACGGGCCGGAAGTGAATCTATTCGTGGATCACAGCCAGATCGTTCAATTGGAATGCCTGCGCTCGGGCATCTGGGGAACGAAGAGCGTGTGGGGCCGCATCTTGACATATGAAGGAGAGTAGAGCAAACAAGTCGCAGACAATCCGCAGACTCGCCGCGAAAACTCACGCCGCCGCGGCTGGGCGCAAATATGCCGGAAACGTTCCGGGCGGCCAGAAACTTCTTGTTTTAGGCGGGCTCTAAATTTGCGGAGGCGCGGCCTTGCCGGGGAAAGCTCTGGCGGCCAGATTGCACATTATCCATGGAAGAGGTTCATATGAAATCTTCGACGCTTGTACAAGAAGTATCGCACGAGAACCGACTCGATCATCCCGTTATGAAGCATCTGCAGCGCGAATTCGCAAACGCCTTCGTGCTGTACGCAAATTACAAGCATTACCACTGGCAGATGTACGGCCCGTTGTTTCACGACCTGCATTTGATGTTCGACGAATTCGCCCAGGATGTGTTTAAGACCATAGACGAACTAGCCGAGCGCATCCGGATGATCGGTCAGGATATTCAAGCCGTGCAGTTAAAGCAGATGCAGGAAACGGCGTCGGTCCATTCCGCGCAGCCGGGACAAACGCCGCGCGAGATGCTGGAGGAGGCGGGAGCGAATCTGCTGATCGTCATCAAAGGCATGCGCGAAGCGGCGAAGATGGCCGACGAGGCGGGCGACCCGGGCACGGTGGATCTGTTCTCCAAGCGCGTGCGAATGCACGAAAAGCACGAATGGTTTCTGCGCGAGGTGCTGAAAAAGAAAGACGCCCTGATTTTCTAACCGGCTTTTAGCGCGCGCCCGCGGGAGGACGTTCTTCCGAACTGCCGCCGCAGCTCCTCTTTGGCCCGCGTCAGAACGTGCTTGCGTTTCTCCGGCAGCGCTTTTCCCGCGCGGTTAATGTAAAAATTCAACATCGACATGGCCGACTGAAACGGCGGCGCTTTGCGCCGGCGGCTGGACTCCGCGGAGCGCTTGAGGGACGCCGCGATGCGCTTGGGGCTGGTAAACGCGAACACGCCTGGCTCCAAATCCAGAGCATTACTGGTTTGAGTAACGCGCTGGGACCAGCGTCGCGGCGCCGCGCGCTTGTTGCTGAATTTCGCCTTCATGCCGGATTCAGATGCAACCAGCGGGCCATTTTTAGCGAAGGCCGCTCGAATTGAAGCCCCGGGAAATGCTGCTACCCTTGAATACTACGCATGCCGGAGAGCAAATTACAGGTGATCCCGCTGGGCGGATTAGGCGAATTCGGGATGAATTCGCTGGCCCTGCGCTATGGGGACGACATCATCGTCATCGACGCCGGAATGATGTTTCCCGACGCTGAACTGCTGGGAGTGGATATCGTCACGCCCGATTTTTCGTACCTGGAAAAGAACGCGACGCTGGTGCGGGGGCTGATCTTAACGCATGGCCATGAGGACCATATTGGGGGAGTTCCGTTTCTGCTCGCCCAGGTTCCGATGCCCGTCTACGGAACGGCTTTTACGCTGGCGCTCGTCGAGCGCCGGCTGGAAGAACACGAGATGCTCGAGGAAGCCGATCTTAACAAGATCAAGCCCGGCGACCGGGTGCAACTCGGCTGTTTCTCCATTGAGTTTATTTACGTCACGCACTCCATCGTGAGCGCGGTGGCCTTGGCGATCACGACTCCCCTGGGAGTGGTCATCCATACCGGAGATTTTAAGGTCGATCCAACGCCGACCGACAATGTTCTTTTCGATCTCCACACGCTGGCGGAATACGGCAAGCGGGGCGTTCTGCTGTTGCTCTCCGATTCGACCAACGTCGACCGGCCGGGCTACACCGAAAGCGAGCGCGCCGTGGCTCCTCGCATGGAGGATCTGTTTGTCCGCTCGCCGCGGAGACTGGTGATCAGTTGCTTCAGCTCCTCGATTCACCGCTTGCAGCAGATTATCGATCTGGCTGAGGAATATGGCCGGAAGGTCGCGTTTTTGGGGCGAAGCATGCTGACCACCACCGAGATCGCGCACGATTTGGGGCTGCTGTCGATACCCAATAATCTTCTGCTGCGGCCGCAAGATCTCATGAGCGCGGCCCCCAACAAAGTGGTGGCGATCGTTTCGGGCACCCAAGGCGAGCCCATGTCGGCGATGTCGCGCGTGGCCGTGGATAACCACAAACATCTCTCGATTGAACCCGGCGACACGGTGGCATTGAGCGCGCGCATCATTCCCGGCAATGAGAAATCCATTTACCGCATGATTAATCATTGCGCGCGCCGCGGAGCGGACGTCGTGTACGGGTCGATGAACCCGCCAATCCACGTTTCCGGACACGCCAGCGCCGAGGAATTGCGGCTGGTGTTAAATCTGGTGCGGCCGCGTTACTTTGTCCCGATCCATGGGGAATACCGCCAGATGGCGAAGCACGCGCAACTGGCGCAACACTTGAGCCACGCGGGTTTAAAGGAGACGTTCATTCTCGAGTCCGGCGAGACGCTGGAAATCGATCGCGAGGAGGCGCGCAAAGGCGAGCCCGTGCCGGTGGGACGCGTCTGCATCGACTCGGGAAGCTTGGACGAAGTTGTGGAAGACATCGTGATCCGCGACCGGCGCCATCTTTCCGAAGACGGCTTCGTGCTGCCCATCATCGCCATCAACCGGCATACCGGACGCAGCGAGACGCCTCCGGAGATCGTGAGCCGCGGCTTCATGTCGATGGAAGAGAGCGCGGGCGTGTTGCAAGAAGCCCGGCAGGTGGTGATGAAAACCCTGGACAGCTCCACCGCGGAGGAGCGCGGGGACTGGGGCGTGATGCAGGAGAAAATTCGCGCCGACCTCAAGCGCTACATCGGCAAGCACACCTCCCGCCGGCCGCTGATTATGCCCGTCATTTTGGAGGTGTAGAATATGTCCGTTCGAAAGGAGATGCAGACATGAAAGCTCTGGCCCTAGGATGCGCGTGCGGATTCGCGGGCTTTCTGGGCGTCCTGGCGGCGACCGCACAAGCCCAGCAGCAACAGGATTTCAGCAAAGTGGAGATCAAAACCACGAAGCTCACCGATCATTTCTATACGCTCGAAGGACAGGGCGGGACCATCGGCGTTCTGACCGGCCCGGACGGCGTGTTCATGGTGGATACGCAGTTTGCTCCTTTGAGCGAGAAGATTATCGCCGCTATCAAAAAGGTATCGAATAGCGCGCCCATCAAGTATGTGGTGAACACGCACGTGCACGGCGATCACACCGGCGGAAACGAAAATCTGGCCAAGACGGGAGCCGTGCTTTTGTCGCGAACCGAACTGCGGTACCGCCTGGCTCATCCGGCCCCGGCCGCCAATGGAACGCCCGGAACGCCCGCTCCGATCGGCGCGTTGCCGGCGATCACCTACGACGGCCCCGTCACCTTTCACATGAACGGCGAGGAGATCGATCTGATTCCGATTCCCCATGCCCATACAGACGGGGATACGCTCGTGCGCTTCGTAAATAACGATATCATCATGACCGGCGATTTTTACCGCTCCATCCAGTACCCTAATATCGACCGGGCGAATGGCGGAAGCCTGAAGGGCATGCTGGATGGACTCGCCCTCGTGATCGGACTGGCGGGACCGAAGACCAAGATTATTCCGGGGCATGGCGAAATAGTGGACCGCAACGCGGTCATGACGCATCGCGACATGATCCTGGCCATACGGGATAAGATCGCGCCGCTGGTGGCGCAAGGCAAGAGCCAGCAAGAGGTGCTCGCTATGAAGCCGACCGCCGATTTCGACGCGAAGGTTCCACAGCCCGGCACAACCGCGGACCGCTTTGTCACGCAGGTCTACCAGGAATTGAAGGAAGGCAAGTAGGCGCGCCTGGCGGCGACGCATCGGCAGTCCAGGCCGATGCGAAAGCCCAAAAACGGCCTTGCTTTCACTTATATCGCTGCTAACTCAGCTTCAGCGAACCGAGAATCAAACCTCCTATCACGACCACGCCAGCCAGAGCGTACAGCGCCCAGCGCAGCATCCGTTGTTTGCTGGATGTAACGCGATCCTCGTCCTTCCTGATCTGCTCGTCGAGGCTATCGAACATGAAGCCCTCCTATCGTAAAGGCCGTGACAAATACGTCCCAACCTGACTTGAGCTGGCCAAAGTATATACCCAGCGAGGGCGAAAGGAAAGGGGAGACAAACGGTGAACGGCGCGACGTGATGCGTTTCGCGTTTTGTTACCGGCTTGCCGCGCATGAAGGCGGTCCGGCGCCGCGCATTTTTCGGAGATCGTTGAAATCCTCCTCGGTCGGTCCAAGCGCAAAAGGCGGATCCCATCCTGCCTTCATGATTGAGTCTCCAAACCGATGCGGCAGGCCGAGCGCATGCCCGTATTCGTGCTCCATGGTCAGCAGCAGCTCGTTATCTTTGAAAGGCCATTTGGGATCGATCGCAATCACCCGGGAGTCGAAGAGAAACATCGCGCCGCCCATGCCGGAGCACTCTCCGGGTTTACACCACCGCACCTCGCGGACTTCCGCCGTATAGGGCGCCCAGGCTTGAACTGCCTGACAATATACGGCTTGCAGGCCCGGCGCGGCTTCTCGCGCGCACGGCAAAAGCAGGATCGCGAAAAGAAATGTCATGGGAGACCCCCGTCATCGGCATCCACGCCGCTGAAGATGGATCGCCGGCCAGCGCGACGCTTTTTTAGGGGTTTCCTTTGCGGGAAGACGAAGCGAAACGGCGGAGGACCCGCGGCGGAAGGAAGCGCACGCGGCTAGCGGCCGCCGCAACCGTTCTTGGTTTGAGCAAATCCCTCGAACAGGCGGCTCGCGTTGGCGCCGGCCAGCGTATCCAGGCGGTGGGGTTGTCCCTTTTCGACGGTGTAGGTGGCGACGGTTCCGTGGGAGCGCAACAGTTCGGCTTCGCGCTTCATTTCATCGTGCCACATATAGGGGTCGTTTTCTCCTACGTACATGAAGACGCACATCTTCGAAATGGCTTGAAGTTTGGCCGGCGTAGGCTGCCACATGTAGCCCGGAAAGGCGGTGACGGAAAGGAAATATTGTGGATTGAGCGCGGCAACGTGAAATGCGGCGATTCCTCCGTTGGATGGGCCGGCGATGTGGAACTTATTGTCCTGTATTTTGTAGTCCGCCAGGATCATCTTAAGGAAATCCGGGAAGATGCGAGCTCCGTCCTCAAAGAACAGTTGATCGTCCGGCGCGGCCGGGGCGATCACGATGTACCCTCGTTTTTCAGCTTCGGCCCTGAGGTTCCGGCTGAGCACGCTGTCGACGGTATTCATGGTCTGTGGCCCTCCGCCAAAGGCAAGGATGGCAGGATAGGCTTTTGCCGGATCGTAGTTATTGGGAAGGACGACTTTGTATTGGACCGTAAGGTCTCCTACCTTCTTTGTTTTTTCCAACAGCTCCGCTTGGGCAGGAAAATTTGCAAATATCGCGGCCGCGCAGATGGCGGTGAGCGCGAGCCTCCACTTCGAGGTTGGCTTTTTCATAAGAGAATCCAGAACGGCGTCCTCGATCGATTCTATCCCGGCGGCGCGCAGGATGGGCAAGCTTGCTAAGGTCCATGCGAAGCGGCGCCGATAAGTGGAACCAGGGATGTACGAAGCTCTGCCTGACAGCGAAACGATTCTCGCGCAGTTCAACCGCTTGATAGAGGAAATTCTGGGTGGCTCGTTTCGGCGCAACAGTTTCCGGCCATGGGAGATTGAGCTTTTGCTCGACATGGAGAGTTGTGAATTGTGGCAGCCGTCCAGACGGACGGTCCTGCGCCGGTATCAGAAGGCGGTGCAACGGCAGATGCGCAAGGGAAGCCGGCTGCCGATGAAGCTTTCCGAGTATCTGGCGGCCACACGAGCAGGCAGCGCGCCGCGGCGCGGCGGCTCTTCAGACAAAACGGACTCCTCTAGCGACAAAGACTCTTCGCGTTGACTACGCTATCCTGGAAGCCGGAAGGAGAGGCGCACATGGGTTGTGGCGGCGGCATGCTGGGTCCGCAAGTGGAAGAACAGAATCGAACCGGGCGCAAGGTTTTCTGCGTGAAGTTCCAGCGGGAAATGCCGGGGCTCGACGAAGCTCCGTTCGACAATCATCCACTGGGGCAGCGCATCTACGAAAATGTCTCAAAAGAGGCCTGGAAGATGTGGCTCGAGCAGATGAAGATGATTATGAACGAATATCGCTTGAACCTCGGCACGCAGGAGGCCCAGGAATTCTTGCTCAAGCAGATGGAAGAGTATTTCTTCGGAGAAGGCGCCGCGCTGCCGCCAGGCTTTGTGCCGCCGCGATCAAAGAACTGACTGCTTTTGTTCCTTTACTATGCTGCGCTTGCGGCTATAGTTAAAGTAAACGATTAGGCCGATCGCCATCCATCCGAATAAACGGATCCAATTCGCCAAGCCCAGGCCGAACATTAAGAACAAGTTGAACGCGACGCCGAGAATCGGCACCACCGGGACAAATGGCGTTCGGAACGGACGGGAAATTCCAGCATGAGAGCGCCGCATGATGAGAATCCCAATGCAAACCAGAACGAAGGCGAAGAGAGTTCCGATGCTGGTCATATCGCCTAAAGAGGACAGCGGCGCGAATGCGGCGAAGACGCCGGTGAAGACCATAAATAGAAGGTTGGAGCGCCAGGGCGTGCGCCATTTGGGATGAACCGCGCTGAACACCCCGGGCAGAAGCTTATCGCGCGACATGGAAAAAAACACCCTGCTCTGCCCTAGAAGCATCACCAAGATTACGGAGGTGAAGCCCAGGATGATGGCGAGCTTTACGGCCGGACGCATCCAGGTGTATGCCGTTCGATCAATCGCCACGGCGACCGGCGCCTTCACATCCAGCTCCGTGTAGTTCACGATGCCCGTGAGGACGTGTGAAAAGACCACGTAGAGCAAGGTGCAAAGAGCCAGCGATCCGATGATGCCGATGGGCATGTCCTTTTGCGGTCTCTTGGCTTCTTGCGCGGCCGTGGAGACGGCGTCGAATCCGATGAAAGCGAAAAATACCTTCCCTGCCCCGCGGAGCACTCCGCTCCAGCCGTAGTGGCCGAACTCTCCCGCGTTGGGCGGCACGAAGGGCTGATAGTTCTTGTTGCTGATATAGGACCAGCCGAGCAAGATAAAAACCAAGGCCACCGAAATCTTCAAAACCACGATCAGCGCATTGACGCGCGCGGATTCCTGAATGCCGATCATCAGCAGCAGCGAGATTGCGACCACGATGAATAAAGCCGGCAGATTGATAATGCCGGTAAGCGTCACATTGGAATCGGGCAGAGTTACCGGCTCAAATGGAGAGGCGGCCAGTTGGGCGGGAAAATTGATGCCGAAGTCCTTTAAAAAACTGATCACATATCCCGACCAGCTCACCGCCACGGTAGAGGCGCCGACGGCGTATTCGAGGACCAAGTCCCAGCCGATGATCCAGGCCAAAAGCTCGCCCATCGTGGCGTAAGAATAGGTGTAAGCGCTGCCGGCGATCGGGATCATGCTGGCGAACTCGCTGTAACAGAGTCCTGCGAACGCGCAGCCGATTCCAGCAAGAATGAAGCTCAGGACGATGGCCGGGCCGGCGTTTTGAGCCGCGGCGATTCCGGTGAGCGAAAAGAGTCCGGCGCCGATGATGGCGCCGATGCCGAGAGCGACCAGTTGTGTTGGCCCGAGAGTCCGTTTGAGCGCCCCTCCTTCCGCGTCCTTGAGGATAAGATCCAGCGGCTTCGTGGCGAAAAGACTGCTCATGGCGAAGCTAAAGGATACCATCCAGCCGGAAGGAGACGTTCGAGCCAGAGCCGGCTCCGCGGAGCTGTCGCGACGCGCGCGCGCCGAAGCCCGCGCGAATCAGAGCGGAATATTTCCATGCTTTTTACGCGGCGCCGTGTCCACCTTGGTTTCCAGCAGCCGCAGAGCGCGGATCACGCGCGGCCGGGTTTGGCGCGGCTCGATGACGTCGTCAATAAAGCCGTGCTCGGCGCTGACGAATGGACTGGCGAAACGCTCGCGGAACTCGGCGGTTTTTGCTTGCCTCACCGATTCTTGTTGCTCCGGCGTCAAGGCTGCGGCAATCTCGCGACGGTAGACGATGCCGACGGCCGCCTCCGGGCCCATGACCGCGATCTCGGCGCTGGGCCAGGCCAGATTCACGTCGGTGCGCAGATGCTTCGACCCCATGACGCAGTAAGCGCCGCCATAAGCCTTGCGCGTGATCACGGTGATTTTAGGAACAGTGGCTTCCGCGTAAGCGTAAAGAAGCTTGGCGCCATGGCGGATGATGCCGCCAAACTCCTGCGCGGTTCCCGGGAGAAATCCGGGCACGTCTTCGAACGTCAGAATGGGAATTTGAAAAGCGTCGCAGAAGCGCACAAAGCGCGCGCCCTTTACCGATGAATCGATGTCCAGGCATCCGGCCAAATGCGCCGGCTGATTGGCGACCACGCCCACGACGCGGCCGTCCATACGCGCGAAGCCGACGACCATGTTCTTGGCCCAGTGCTCGTGGACTTCGAAAAACCGGCCGTTATCGGCGACCCGACGAATCACGTCTTTCATGTCGTAGGGCTGATTGGAGGATTCCGGAACCAGGGAGTCCAAAGCGGCGTCCTGGCGATCGGCGGGGTCGGTGGAGGCCAGGCGGGCCGGTCCATCCAGATTATTCTGCGGCAAATAGCTCATCAGTTCGCGCACCATGGCGAGGCATTCGCGGTCGTCATGAGCCAAAAAATGGGCGACGCCGCTCACCGAGTTGTGGGTCGTCGCGCCGCCCAGCGCTTCCTTTGTCACATCCTCGTGCGTGACGGTTTTGATGACCTCCGGACCGGTGATGAACATGTAGCTGACGCCTTCCACCATGAAAGTGAAGTCGGTGAGCGCGGGCGAATAGACGGCGCCGCCGGCGCAAGGCCCCATGATGGCGGAAATCTGCGGGATGACGCCGCTTGAAAGCGTGTTGCGCAGGAAAATATCCGCGTAGCCGCCCAGCGACAACACTCCTTCCTGAATGCGAGCTCCGCCGGAATCGTTCAAACCGATGACCGGCGCCCCGGTCTTCAGCGCCAGATCCATGATCTTGACGATTTTCTTAGCGTTGGTTTCCGAAAGCGACCCGCCGAAGACCGTGAAGTCCTGGGCGAAGACATAGGCGGGGCGGCCATGGATCAGACCCCAGCCGGTGACGAAGCCGTCGCCGTCGATCACCTGGTTCTGCATGCCGAAGTCGTGCGAGCGGTGCCGCACCAGCTTGTCGGTTTCTTCGAAGGTGCCTTCGTCGAGCAGCAGATCGATGCGCTCCCGCGCCGAAAGCTTGCCCTCCTTGTGCTGGCGCTCGCGGCGCTCCGGACCTCCGCCGGCCTCCGCCGCGGCGTGCCGGCGGCGAAGCTCTTCCAAACGGTTGGACATAAGAGAATTAAGAGAATAGAGTAACTCGGCCCCGATGTAACGAAGCTGGATGCCCTTCCGTCCCACCATTGTGCGCCTGCTTGCAGGCTTTCTCTGCCTGACGGCCTTCTTTACGATGGAGGCTCAGGAACCGGTAATCCGCACCAACGTTCCGCTCGTATTGGTTCCAGTCACGGTCACCGACGCAAAAGGCAAGCCCGTCGATGGGCTTCAGCAAGACGACTTCATCCTCTATGATGACGGCGCGGAGCAAAAGCAAGTTCGCCTGGACACTTCGGACACGGTTCTTGCGCCCGTGGCCATGGTTGTGGCGATTCAATCCAGCGGCATTTCCGAGCCGGCTCTGGCGAGAATTCGCCGCGCAGGCTCCCTGATCCAGCCGCTGGTGGCCGGAGAGCGAGGCGAAGCCGCGGTGCTCACTTACGACGACGAGGTGAGGACGCTTCAGCAATTCACGCGCGACTCGGCGTTCATCACCGGCGCGTTTGAAGTCGTGGAGCCGCGGACGATTAAGCGGGCCAAGCTCGTGGACGCTGTGATCGAGGGCGTCCATCTGCTTGAAACTCGGCCGGAGAATTACCGGCGCATCCTGCTGATTCTTGGCGAATCGCGCGACCGGGGCAGTAAAGCGAAGCTCGACAAGGCTGTGGAGGCCGCGCAGCGCGCAGGCGTGGCGCTATATCCCGTGACGTATTCGGCTCAGAAGATCGCGTGGGCTTCCAAGCCCTCCGATGCCCCGGCCCTGCCCGAAGCTCCGGATTATGCGGGCGCGGTTGTGGAGTTGGCTCGATTGACGAAAGCCAACGCCGCCGATGTTTTCGCCCGCGCCACTGGCGGCCGGCATCTTTCCTTTACGACTTTGGACGGCCTGGAAGGGGCGATCTCGCGGCTTGGCGAAGAGGTGCACAGCCAGTATCTGCTGAGCTTCGCGCCGGCGGAATCGAGGAATAAAGGCTACCACCGAATTGCGGTGAGCGTGAAGTCCAGACGAGACGTGGTGGTGCGGTCGCGCCCAGGATACTGGGCGCAGCGATAGCGCACATCGCCGTCAAATTGGCGAATGACGATTTTTTGCCGGCATAAAGGCAACAATTCTTTTATTTTCATCGAGTGAAATCGGCTCTAAAATTGCCGATACGGGTGCATGAGCATCAGTTCCCTTCTTTCAAGCACCTATCTTCAGCCCCTGGCTAATTCGGCGATCAACGCGGTAAGCTCCGCGATCGGAGCGGCCAGTGGCGCAACCGGCCTCGGGACGGTGTCCTTGGGATCCGGTTTTCGGGATAGCAGCAGCCTTTCGCCTTTCACGCAGTTATTGGGCGCCCTTCAGCAGCTTCAGCAGTCCAATCCGGCGCAGTACAGCCAGGTGGCGGGGCAGATCGCCCAAAATTTACAGAGTGCGGCCCAAACGGCTACATCGGACGGCAATACAACGGCGGCCAACCAACTAAACCAGCTTGCCGCGGACTTCACCAGCGCATCTCAAACGGGCCAGCTTCCTAACGTCCAGGACTTGGCGGCGGCGATCGGCGGCGCGCACCATCACCACGGTCATCATCAGGCTGCCTCTTCCTCCACCCGTTCGGACGACTCCAACTCAAGCGACGCCAACTCCAGCAGTTCGAGCTCGGCCAGCTCGACCGGATCGGCGAGCACGCCGTCTTCGCAGCTCGCCCAGTTGTTGGGCGCGCTCGGCGCAAATGCCCAAAATGGGCAATTCGACCCGCAGTCGATTATTTTTAGCACCCTTTTGAACGCCGGCGTGATCTCGGGCAACTAACTGAGCCGCTCTGAGTTATCGTGGCTAGATGGGCGCAAGCCGTGAGCCGGTCCACGTGGTCTACGGCGGAGCGCATCTGTTCCACGCGGGAACCCTGCGCAAGCTGGGCGATTTAGCCCGGCGCTCGCTCACCCAATATGCCGGCGGCGCCGAGGAGTTCGCGAGCGTGTTGGGGATTGCCGGCGAGCTTGCCGAAACATTGCACGCGAGAGTCGCCGCCAAGCTGGCGCGCGAGCCGGTCGAAGATTTCCGCATCGATTTCGAAGACGGCTACGGATTTCGCCCGGACAAGCAAGAAGACGACGACGCCGATTCGGCCGCGCGGGAGACCGCGGCGGCGATGGCAAATGCGTCGCTACCCGCCTTTTTTGGAATCCGCATCAAACCGCTCACCGACGAGTGCAAGCTGCGAAGCATCCGCACGCTACACATCTATCTGGACCGCCTTTTGACGCAGGCGGGAGGGCGGCCTCCAGAAAATTTCGTTGTGACGTTACCCAAAATTACCGCTCCCGGGCAAGTAAGCGAGCTGGCGCGGTTGCTGGAGCCGTATCCGGGAATCCGGCTGGAGATGATGATCGAGACCCCCCAAGCGCTGCTGCGGATACCGGAGTTGATCGAGGCGGCGCGCGGCCTGTGCGCGGCCGCTCATTTCGGTCCCTACGATTATGCCGCGAGCGTCGGGCTGGCGGCTTTGCGGGAAACTTCCCACCATTTGGCCTGCGATTTCGCAAGATCGATGATGCTGATACATTTTGCTGGAACGGCGATCCGCATTGCCGACGGGCCCACGAACCTCTTGCCGATTCCGGCGCATCGGGCCTCGTCGTTGACCCCAGCTCAAGCTGCCGAGAATCGAGCGGCCGTGCATCGGGCGTGGAAAGCGCACTACGATGCCGTTCGCCGTTCGCTCGACCACGGTTTTTATCAGGGATGGGATCTGCATCCGGCGCAACTGCCGGCGCGGTTCGCCGCCGTATATGCATTTTTTCTGGAAGGCCGGGAATCCGCCGGGCAACGGTTGCGCAATCTCATGGCGGCCGCCGCTCAAGCCACGCAGGCGCGGGGCGTGTTCGACGACGCGGCTACGGGGCAAGGGCTGCTGAACTTCTTCCTGCGCGCCGCCGCCTGCGGAGCCCTTTCAGAGGCGGAAGCCTCGGCGCTAGCAGGCCTTACGCTCGATGAAATGCGCACCGGCTCGTTTGCGAAGATCCTGGAGAGCCGGAGAGCGGAAAAGCGAACCGGTTCCAGGGCGACTAGTAACCTCCCGGCCGTCGAAAATCCTTGACAAGGTCCTCAAACGGGGCTTATCTTAGAAGACTGCTCGATCGCGCGCAAGACCCCGGCGTTTTGCAGACGCCGAAAAGCCGGATACGGCGCCGGGCAGGGTCGGAGATCAGAGGTGTGGTGTACGGTGAGGTAGTTTCCAGGCGCAGATTCCTCCAGATGGGGTCCGGAGCTTTACTGGCGGCCTCTGGAATGCGAGGTCAATCGCCACAGCCTCCTAATATAATCCTCATTCTGGCGGATGATCTCGGCTATGGCGACCTGCATTCTTATGGATCGAAGATCGCAACCCCGAACCTCGACGGCATGGCGGAAGAAGGAGTCCGGTTCGAGCAGTTCTACGCCACCAATAACGTGTGCTCGCCCTCTCGCGCCTCGTTGCTGACGGGACGCTACGCCCCGCGGGTGGGGGTGCCCAACGTGCTGGCTCCAACCGATACCACCGGCCTCTCGCTCAGCGAAAAAACCATCGCAGACGTGCTGAAGCCGGCAGGCTACCGGACGATGTGCATCGGAAAATGGCATCTGGGCACGCCGCTGCCGTACATGCCCACCAGCCGCGGATTCGATCATTACTACGGCATTCCTTACAGCAACGATATGTCGCCATCGGTGCTGGTGCAGGACACCACAGTGATCGAAACGCCCGTGAATTTGAACACTCTGACGCAGCGTTATACGCAGCAAGCGGTGAACTTCATCTCGCAGGCTAAGGGCTCGCCGTTTTTTCTCTACCTCGCTCACACGTTTCCGCACATCCCCTTGGCCGCCTCCGCGGCCTTTCTGGGCCAGAGCGGCATGGGACTTTATGGCGACGTTATCCAAGAGTTGGACTGGAGCGTCGGCCAAGTCTTGCAATGCCTGAAAAATAACGGTTTGGACGGAAATACTCTGGTGATGTTTACCAGCGATAACGGACCATGGTATTTGGGAAGCCCGGGCAAGCTTCGCGGTCGCAAAGGCTGGACCTACGAAGGAGGGGTGCGCGAGCCGTTTATCGCGCGATGGCCCGGAAAAATTCCCACGGGATCGCGCGGGGGGCGCGTGAGCCACGCCATCGCCAGCACCCTGGACCTGCTGCCTACCATCGCCGGCTTGTGTAACGCGCCGCTGCCGTCTAATCCGTTGGACGGAGCCGATATTTGGCCGGTCCTTTCGGGAGCCGAACAGGACGTCGCCAACCGCGACGTGTTCTTGTATTTCGATAGCTGGAATTTGCAATGCGCGCGGATGGGCCAGTGGAAGCTGCATGTTTCCCGCTACAATAATCCGCCCTTTGGGCCCGATCCGGTCGTGGGAAGCTGGAACCTGCCGATCAATCCGGAGCTGTACAACTTGGCGAAAGACCCCGACGAGAGTTACGACGTCGCGGCCGAACACCCCGACATTGTGGCCCAGATTCAGGCTCGCATTCAGGCTCTGCTTCCCACCTTTCCTCCCCAGGTGATGGCCGCTTGGAATGCCACGATGAGCATGAAGACCGTGGGGACGCCGGACGGCGCGCTTCCGATTCCCCAATCGCCGCCATAGCGAGCGGTGCGCCAAACCTTCCCAGGGAAGCCCGCGAGTTGGAGCGGGCGCCCCGTGCGCTGAAATGCCCAAAGGGCGCCCGCGGACCCCGTTGTGGCCTTCCTATAATCAACGTTTGATCCTCAACCACATCCGTAAGCTGCCGCACGGCCGTGCGACGCTCCGGCAGCTTCTTCGCGAGCTTTCGCGGCGCGGCGTAACGCGCGTGGAGCTGGAGGCGGAGCTTGCGCGCCTCGCCGCCCGCGGTGAAATCGTCGAAACGCGATCCGGCCAATACGTCGCCATGGGCGCAACGCGCGAATACGCCGCGGGCAGCCTGCACGTGCACCGCGACGGCTATGCTTTCGTCACGCCCCGCATTCCGGTCCCAGGTTTGAAGGGCGATATCTACATCCCCAAAGCAGCGGCCGAACGCGCCATGCACGGGGATCGCGTGGTGGTGCGCATCGGCCGCATTGAGCCGGACGGCCGGGCGCATGGCGAAATTGTGCGCGTATTGCATCGCGCCCATCCGGAGGTGGTAGGCGAGTTCCGCATCCGGCGCGCCGGATTTTTTCTCGTTCCCAACGATGAACGAATTCGCCGATGGATCGAAATTCCGGAGGATATGGCTCTGCCTCGCCGCGCCGACAACATCCACCGCGTGGGCGCGAACGCGCCGAAGGCGCAAACGCCAGAGGATCTCGACGGCATGATCGTCGCCGCCGAGATTGTCGACTTCGGCGAAAATGGCGGCCGGCCGGTCGGACGGGTCGTGGAAATCCTCGGCGGTCCGGACGATTTCGGAGTCGATGTGGAAATCCTGATCCGATCCCATCACATCCCCCATCGGTTCCCCGAAGACGTGCTGGCGCAAGCGCGTTCGCTTCCTGGCCCCATCCCGGCCGAAGAAGTCGCCCGCCGGCAGGATTTCCGCGGTCTGGACATCGTCACCATCGATGGCGAGACGGCGCGCGATTTTGACGACGCCGTGTGGGTGGAGCGGTTGGCCGGCGGCCGTTTCCTTCTGCAAGTGCACATCGCCGATGTCAGCCACTACGTTCCGCCGGGCTCGCCCATAGACCGCGAAGCGGCGCAGCGCGGAACCAGCGTGTACTTTCCCAACCGCGCCGTTCCCATGCTGCCGGTGGAGCTATGCGCCGACCAGTGCTCGCTCCGCCCGCAGGAGGATCGATTGGTGCTGTCGGCGCTGCTTGAAATCGATTCTCAGGGCGACGTGGTCGCCCAGCGTTTCACTCCCGGCGTGATTCGGAGCGTCGAGCGTATGACTTACGCCTCCGTGCACGGCGCCCTGGAAGGCGACCAGGCCCTGCGCGAGCGCTACCACGCTTTGTTGCCTCGCCTCGAGCGGATGCGCGAGCTGGCCTTGATCCTCAATCGCAAACGGGTCCGGCGCGGCTCGATCGATTTCGATCTTCCCGAGCCCCTGCTCGAATTCGACGAGTTCGGCGAAATGACGGGCGTCACGCGCGCCCCGCGCAACATTGCCCATCGCATCATCGAGGAATTCATGCTCGCCGCGAACGAAGCGGTAGCGTCCCATCTAGAAGCGGCCGGCGCCCCCACTCTGTTCCGCATTCACGAGCGCCCCGATCCCAAGCGGGTGCTGGAGTTCGAAGACGTGGCCGCCCACTTCGGCTACTCGCTGGGCGCGGGCGCGGGGCCGGTGAAGCGCTTCCGCGACCGCGCCACGGGCAAAATGGAATTCATCGCGCTCGACAACCTGAATCTCACCTCGCGCCATTACCAAAAGCTGGTTCAAAAGATCGAGGGCAAACCCGAGGAGCGCATTTTAAGTTACTTGATGCTCCGCTCGCTCAAGCAGGCCCGCTATAGCGAGCAGAACCTGGGGCATTTCGCGCTGGCCGCCTCCAGCTATACTCACTTCACTTCCCCGATCCGCCGCTACCCAGATCTGATCGTGCATCGGGTTTTGAAAGCTCACCTGGAGGGAAGGACATATGGCGCGCCGTTGGAAGAGATTGCCGATTCGTGTTCGCAAGCTGAACGCCGCGCGGCCGAGGCCGAACGCGAGCTGGTGGAATGGAAAAAAGTCAAATTCATGATGAACCGCGTCGGCGACGATTTCAATTCCCTGATTATTTCCGTCACGCGCTTCGGCTTTTTCGTGGAGTTGGAGGAGTTGTTTATCGAAGGGCTAGTGCCCATGGATACGCTTCCCAACGACCGGTTCGCCTATCACGAAAACACGCGCAAGATCGTCGGGGAACGCACCCGGCGCCAGTTCTCGATCGGCGACAAGGTGCGCGTCCGCCTGGATCGCGTAGATGCGGTGGAGCATAAACTTCAATTTTCGCTGGCTGAGCCCGAGCGGCCCTACCGACGCAACCGTACCGGCCGGTGATAGGATAACCAAAGACATCTGGAGAAGATCTCGATGAAAAGATTCTGCTTTGCCGCGCTGGCCGCCGGTTTCGCGGCTCTCCCGGCTCTAGCGCATCATTCCTTCGCCGCGGAGTACGATTCCAGCGCGCCTGTCACATTGAAGGGAACCGTCACCAAAGTCGAATGGACGAACCCCCACACCTACATTTACATCGACGTCAAGGACGCCAATGGCAACGTAGTGAACTGGGGCGTGGAAGGCTATCCTCCCAACACCTTGCGCCGCACCGGCTTCACTCGCGGATTGATGAAGGAGGGAGACGTGGTCACCATCAATGGCTGGAAAGCCCGCGACGCCGCCAATCGCATCGCCGCCAGGGACGTCACGTTCGCCAACGGCAACAAGATGTTTTTCGGCCCGGCGGCCCAATAGTTTAGGGAGGCGCATTGTGAGAAAACTTCTCATTCTTGCTCTCGCCGCGCTTCCGGCGCTGGCGCAATCGAAAATTCCCCGCGCTGCCGACGGCCATCCGGATTTTTCGGGCGTTTGGCAGGGCGGCGGCGTCAGCTTGTACGGGGAAGTCAGCGGCAACACGCGCGCCACCGCGGCGGTGGCGAAGGGGACGCCTCCTGTCACTCCCGCCAAGCCCGAGCCTCTGGTTTTCAAAGACGAGTGGGAGTCCAAGGTCCGGGCGGGCGCGGCGACCGCGGCGCTCGACGATCCCACGCTCAAGTGCCTTCTGCCCGGCGTTCCGCGAATCTACGGAATGCCTATGCCGTTCGAGATCGTTCAGACGCCCAAAGAAATCGTGATCATTTTCGAATCCTTCCACGCCTGGCGCAGGATTCCCTTTGGCGGCAAACACGACGACCCCGATCCGTCGTTTATGGGCGATTCGATCGCAACTTGGGACGGCGACACGCTTGTGGTGGATGTGGCGGGACTGAACGGCAAGACGTGGCTCGACGCCCGCGGCCATTTCACCACCGAGCAGACCCACATCGTGGAGCGTTACACCTTAAACGGCGACACGATCTCCTATCAGGCGACCGTGAACGATCCCATAACCATGACCAAACCCTGGACCCAGCGCTATAACTTGATCCGGCTAAAAGAAGGCGAGCGGCCCTTGGAATACGAGTGCATCGAGAATAATCAGGACATTCCTCACATGCAGTCCCGTGCGCCGGGCGGCCGGGGAAGATAAAATCTGCGCGGGCGGCCCGGACGCCTACTTTTTGGCGGGCGGCATCTCGTAAACATAGATGAGATGCTTGCCGTCTTCCTCTTCGACCTTCGACGGCTTCCATCCCGGAACGGCGTAGTCGTGCGATATGACTCGCGATCCAGGCTTTAGAAGCTTCTCCATGCGCGGGCGAAGTTGGGCGTTCAAGGAAGTGGCCAGGTAGATCGTGACGACATCCGCTCCCGCGAAATCCGCTTTCAGCAAATCGCCTTGAATCACGCGCGCCTCGGAAGAGATGCCTTCCCGCCGGATCCGCTCCGTCGCCTGAGCGGCCAATTTCGGCGATATCTCGACGCCCACGGCCTTCGCCTTGTAGTTTTTCACCGCCGCGATCAGAATGCGTCCATCTCCGCAACCTAGGTCGTAAACCGTCTCGCCCGGCCGCAGGTTCGCCAGTTCCAGCATCCGGTCCACGACTCGGGTGGGCGAGGAAACATAGGGCGCGAGCTTGTTGCTGTAAAGCGGGTCTTGCCCGAATGCCGGAAGCGCAACCGCCGCGAGAATTGGCGCCAGAAACGGCGCGATGAAGACACCAGGCCCTTGGAAAGCGCCCATACGCAAACCCCTTGCAGACTTACTGGCCGGAACTGGAAGCACTGCTCCGTCCATGCTTAAATTTTACAATACGAGAAACCATCTCGGTCACCGAAAACCAGAGATCGCGCGGACGGCTGATGGTATATTCGGTGCCGCGAAAGAGCTTGACGGCGTGGCCAATCGAATCTCTCCAGGGAGTGGCTTGCGGATTCAGGGCATAGTTGACGTAAAAGACGGGAAAATCGAGGTCGGCGGCGAATGGCTTCAACTGGTCGTCGGGAACCGATTCATCCAGCATGATTTTAGGTCCGGCGAAGATGAGCGCGTCGGGATGATCGCCCGACATTTCCTGTCGAATGAGCCCGGCCAGAAATTCCATTTCGCCGTGCTTTTGTCCCAGCTTCTGATAATCGACGGTTCCAAGCTTGATGCTCTGAACGGCGTCGCCGAGCGCTGGAAAATCGATTCGATCCGCGCTGGATTGCCGGTATAAGATGCGCTGCTCCTGGATGTTATAGGCCACCAGAGAAAATTTTCCAAACTGGGGCTCTCGGGAAATCTGCCGCAGCATGGTGACCAGCGCTGTCGTATCCGACGGACGAAGCGAAGGAGAATCGGCATTTTGCGGAGCGAAGTTCACCAGGACCTTGATATTCAGCGGCGGCCCGCCCGTGGCTCGCTCCACAGGCGGTTCCTCGGTGAACTGTTGCGCCTCCGAGCTTTCCACCACTCCCGGCGAAAGAGCCACTTGAATCTGACGGTCCCGGGGCGGCAGTATCGCTTCTGAATCCCAGTAAAACGAGCAGACCCGCTCTGCGCGATCGCGCATCAGCCAGTCTACGTGATAATTCCCTTCCCCCAGGTCGAGCGAGCCGCTCAGCGTCGCGTCGCCCCTGGCGTCTTCGTCGAGCAGCGGAACGTGAACTCGCTGTACGAAAAACCGCGGCTGGTCCTTGCGATTGGCCGCCGTGACCCGGAAAAGAATCGTGAGTTGGTTTTCGCCTCCCGCCAAGTCGGCCAATGGAACGTTCACGTCATAGCGGATGTGAAACTTGAGGTCGAATCCCAATTCCGGTTTGCTGGGCGTGACGGTGCAGGGCAGATCCTTTCTTATCTCCTGCGCTTCCAACACCGCCAAGTCGGAGTTATTGATGCGAACGGTTCTTCCTCCCTGGTCCATCGGCGCTTGGGCCGGGCAAAGGAGAGCGCAACTCGACAGCCCCAGCCAAATCACGCCTTGGAGGGCAAAGCCGGTCGGCGCGCTTGGGGCTGAACCCCCAACCAGACCGCCTTTCTCCCATTTCCGGCGGCCCGCGCCGCCATCTTGTCCACGCAACTGTCTTCCTCCGTTCACCGGACCGACGGAAAAGAGTTTATTCAGTATTATGGGAACAATTTGGAAATTGTTCAATACCCCGTTTCGGGCCTCCACACGGAGGTAGCGGTAGACGCCCAAAGCAGGGTCTCTGGTAAACGGATTCCGCGTTGGCGAACAATGTTTCGGGGCCGGACCGTCCGCCATGCCCAGGCGTTATGCTAACAACTTGGCGTCCTCTCGCATCGAAACGTTGAAACAACTGCTGGAGCAGAATCCTTCCAGCACTTTCGCCCGCTACGGCTTGGCGATGGAATACGTCAATTCAGGCGCGCTCGAGCAGGCCATCGATGAATTCCGGCAGGTCCTTGCCGCGGATCCGGCCTATGCGGCGGCGTATTTCCACGGGGGGCAAACGCTGGAGAAGTTGGGGCGGGTAGAGGAGGCGCGCGACTTTTACCGCCGCGGCGCCGCGGCCGCTCGCGACCCGCATGCGCGCGAGGAACTATTGGCCGCGCTGGATATACTAGGGGACTAGAGAAACTCGTGGTGTTGAAAAGGCTAACGGCGATTGCATGGCTCCTGCTTGCCGCCGCGTCGGCGATTGCCCAATCCCGCCGGAGCGCACCCGCGGGACCTCCGGGCCAGTTGGACGCCAACCCGGCGCTGTTCGCCGTGCTAGCCGCGGCGAATGCCGCCGGTTACGACGCCGAAATCGATTCGCCCACCAACAGTCCCGTCCGAAAATTCGTGCGGGACTACCTCGCCAAACAGAACCTGCAAACTCTTGCCCCGCTTCAGCGTTTCCTTCGCGACGCCCGCCCGCCGGATCCCGTGGCGGAGCTGAGCCAATACATCTCGTTCGCGCTCTTCTCCACAGGCCCGCCCAGCTTCAAGCCTCTTCGCGCGGACCTGGGTTTGCCTCCGGACGCAAGCCGTCTGGCCGAGTTGCCGCCCCTGCTGGCGGCGTTCTATCAGGAAGCTCGCCTCGACGAACTCTGGCGTAAGGTGCAACCTATGTATGAAGACGCGCTGGGCCAGTACACCGCGCCGGTGTCGCGCGCCGTGCTCGAAGTGAACGCCTATCTCCGCAACCCCAGCAGCGGTTATCTGGGCAGCCGCTTTCAAGTGTACGTGGAGCTGTTGGGCGCGCCGAATCAGGTGCAAACCCGCAATTACATCGACGACTCTTTCGTCGTCGTGACCCCCGCCGCCGAGTTGCCCATCCAAGATATTCGCCACGCCTACCTGCATTACCTGGCCGATCCCCTGGCCATCAAGTTCTCCGCCGACCTGAAGAAAAAGTCGGCGCTGGGCGATTACGCTCTCGGCTCGGGACTGCTTTCCGACGAATACAAAAAGGATTTTGTCCGGTTAGCCACCGAATGCTTCATCAAAGCTGTGGAAAGCCGCATTGCGCGCAAGCCCGCCATGGTGGATCAGGCGCTGCGCGAGGGATTCGTGCTCGCGCCGGCTTTCGCCGAGTTGTTGGCGGATTACGAAAAACAGGATCAGGCGATGCGCCTGTATTTTCCCGACATGGTCGCTCAAATCGACCTGAAGCGCGAAGAGAAGCGCCTGGAACATATCGATTTCGCCTCGGCTCCGGCGGTTCGCACCGTGCATCCGCCCGCGGTCGCCGCCCCCGCCAAGCCGATTTTGACAGGGGCGGCGAAAACTTTGGACGAGGCCGAAAACGCCTATCTCGACCGCGATCTGGCGCGAGCCAAGACAGCATACCTTCGCGTCTTGAACCAAACCAGCGAGAATTCCATGCACGCCAAGGCGTATTATGGTTTGGCGCGCATCGCGGCATTGGAGCGCGATCCGGAAACCGCCGACCGCCTTTTCCGGAAAGTGCTGGATCTCGATCCCGATCCTTCCACGAAGTCGTGGAGCTTGCTCTATTTGGGCCGGCTCGCCGATTCACAGAAGGATCGTCAAGCAGCCACGGAGTTTTATAAACAGGCGCTAGCCGTGCCCGGCGTGCCGGATACGGTTCGCGATTCGGCGCAGAAGGGCCTGGAAAGTCCGTTTACCAATAAGCCATAGAGGAGTGGAGAAGATATGAAATTTTTTCAGCCAGTGATTTGGGTGGGCGCGGCGTCGCTGGCGCTGGCCCAGCAACCAGCCCCGCCGCCCCAGAGCCAGGTGAAGGCCGCCAAGGGCGTCACCAAGGCCGAGGCCGAGAGCTTCAACGCGATCCTCAAGGCCCAGACCCCCGACGAAAAGATGAAGGCCGCCGATGAGTTCGTCGTCAAGTTCGCCGACTCGCAGTACAAAGGCATTGCCTTGTACGATGCGGCGGAGGCGGCCGATCAAAAGGGCGACTGGCAGAAGGCGATCATCTACGGCGACGAGTCTTTGCAGGCCGATTCCACCAATTTCGACGCCAAGCTCCTGGTCGCCGGCGAAATTGCTCAGCACACTCGCGAAAACGATCTCGACAAAGACGACAAGCTCGCCAAGGCGGAGAAATATACAAAAGAGGCGCTGGAAGCCATTCCGACGGCCGCCAAGCCGCAGCCTTCTATCAAAGACGAGCAGTGGGAAAACTACAAGAAATACGCCACCGCCCGCGCTCACGTCGACCTTGGCTTGATCGCCATGGCCCAAAGGAAAACGGCCGTCGAAGCGCAGGAGTTCAAAACGGCGGTGGATATGATGAATCCGCCGGACCAGGTCGCCATGGCGCGTCTGGCGAACGCCTATAACGAATTGAAGCAGTACGACGACGCTCTGGCGGTGCTAAACAAGCTTTTGGCGATGTCCGATCTGAACCCGGCGGTAAAGAATTTCGCGCAGAACGAAAAGACCAAGGCCGAGAAGGGCAAAGCCGCCAAATAAGCCGTTGCATCTCCCCGCCTCGAAGACCCCGGGGATCGTAATCTGTGGTGGAAGAAAGACTGGGCTACGTCTTCCGCGACCGCTCGCTGTTGGAACGGGCCTTAACTCACAAATCGCACGTACACGAGCGGGCGCACGAGCGCTCGGTTAGTTTCGGCGGCGAACGGGTGGCCGCGAATGGCGCGCCGCGGGACAACGAGCAGCTTGAATTTCTGGGCGACGCGATCCTGGGATTCGTCGTTAGTGTCTGCCTTGTCCGGCGTTTTCCTGATTTCCCCGAAGGCCGCCTTTCCAAGCTGAAAGCGCATCTGGTGAGCGCCAACCGCCTCTACGAGGTGGCGCAGGAGCTGGGGTTGGGGCAATTTCTGTTCCTCGGCCGGGGCGAAGAGTTGAGCGGCGGCCGAGCTAAGCGCGCCCTGCTCTCCGACGCCCTAGAGGCCCTGATCGCGGCCCTATATCTGGACGGCGGCCTGGAAACCGTACAAAGGTTCATCGAGGCTCGCGTGATCGGGAACTGGCTCTCCACCGGACCGGACCAGGAAGCGGCCGTCACGGATTTCAAAAGCGCTCTTCAGGAAATGGCGCAGGTCCTCAAGTTGCCCGCCCCGCGTTATTCCGTCGTGGCCGAGTCCGGGCCCGAACATTTGAAGGTCTTTACTGTGGAAGTCCGCTTGGGGAAAGAGTGGGCGAGCCAGGCCAGCGGGTATTCAAAGAAAAGCGCCGGCCAGAAGGCCGCGCAAGAGGTCTTAAAGCAACTGATGGCCGGCCAGGAACCTCGACGGGCCGCGGAGTAAAAGGCCCTTTCCGCAAATCTTCGAGCAAAGCGCCCATGGCGAAACGTCTTTGCGGGCTTTACGCCCTGTTCCAGAGCTTAGCGGTTCGGCGCCGCCGGCCGCTGGTACCATGAAGCGTGCCCAACCGCCTGGCTGCTGAAAAAAGCCCCTATTTGTTGCAACACGCCCACAATCCCGTGGACTGGCATCCCTGGGGAGACGAGGCGTTTGAGAAAGCGGCGCGCGAGGACAAGCCCGTTTTCCTCTCCATCGGCTATTCCACATGCCACTGGTGTCATGTAATGGAGCGGGAGTCGTTCGAGAACGAAGAAATCGCCCGCCTGCTTAACGAGAATTTCGTTTCCATCAAGGTCGACCGCGAAGAGCGCCCCGACGTGGACCGTATTTACATGCTGTTCGTCCAGGCATCCACCGGAGGGGGCGGCTGGCCTATGTCCGTGTTTCTCACGCCCGACCGGAAACCGTTCTTCGGCGGAACTTACTTCCCTCCCCACAGCCGCCATGGACGCCCCGGATTCGCGGCGATTCTCGAAAATCTAGCGCGCGCCTGGCGCCTGGACCGCGCCCGCATCCAGCAATCCAGCGCCCAGGCCATCGAGCAGCTCCGCGAATATTCGGCTCTCTCCGCCGGCGCCGCTTATGCCGCGGGCCGCGACGTGGCGGATTCGGCCTTCTATGCCTTCCGGAGATCCTTTGATTCGCGGCTGGGCGGCTTTGGCGGCGCGCCCAAGTTTCCCCGCCCCAGCGTCTGCCATTTCTTGCTGCGCTATCACGCACAAACCGGCAACGCCGAAGCCCTGGAAATGGTTCTGCTGACGCTGCGCGAGATGGCGAAGGGCGGCATCAACGATCAGCTCGGAGGCGGATTTCACCGCTACTCCGTCGATGAACGCTGGTTCGTCCCCCATTTCGAAAAGATGCTCTACGATCAGGCGCAGCTTGCCGTGTCTTACCTGGAAGCGTTTCAAATCACGCGCGAGCCCCAGTACGCCGCAACGGCGCGGAGCGTCTTCGATTACGTGCTGCGGGATCTGCCAGATCCCGCCGGCGGCTTTTATTCGGCCGAAGACGCCGATAGCGCCCTCGACCCTTCGCGTCCCGAAGAAAGGAGGGAGGGGGCTTTCTATCTCTGGAATTATCGTGAACTGGTTCAAGCGCTTGGCGCAAGCCAAGCCGCAGCCTTTTGCAGCTTCTATGGCGTCGAAGAGCGAGGCAACGTGCGCGACGATCCTCATGGCGAATTCGGGACTGGCAACATTTTGCACCAGGCCCGCGCGGCCGCCCCGGAAGAACAAGACGTTCTGGCGGCGGCCCGCCAAAAGCTGCTGCGCATTCGTTCTACCCGGCCCCGCCCGCCTCTCGACGACAAAATCCTCGCCGGCTGGAACGGCCTGATGATCTCGGCTTTCGCCAAGGGCGCGCAGATTTTGCAGGATTCCCGCTACGAGCAAGCGGCCCGGAGGGCCATCGATTTCCTTGGCCGCACCCTCTGGCGCGAGTCCGATTCCACCCTGCTGCGCCGCTATCGCCAAGGCGAAGCCGCCGTGGAAGGATTTCTAGACGATTATGCATTCCTTGCATTGGGACTGCTGGACATGTACGAAACCAGCTTCGATCCCGCGGACCTTGCCTGGGCGGCGCGGCTAGTCAATCGCGCCATCGAGCTGTTTGAAGACGACGCCGACGGCGGCTTTTTTTCCACTATGCCCGGATCCGACCTTGTTCTGCGCCTCAAGGAGGATTACGATGGCGCCGAGCCTTCCGGCAACTCGGCCATCTCCTTGGCGTTGCTTCGCCTGGCTCGCTTCACAGGCCGGGAAGATTTCCGCGCGGCCGCCGAGCGAGCGCTGAAAGCCTTCGGGCGCCGGCTCGCCGCCGCTCCCACCGCCGCGCCCATGATGCTGGCGGCCAGTCTCCTTTCTTCAGCCAGGCCAATGGAAATCGTGCTTGCGGGGCCTCCCGCGGACCCCGAAATGCAAGCCATGCTTAAGGCGATCCGTGGGCGGTTCTTGCCCAACGCTGTCATAATGCGAGGCGAACACTCGCCCGTAGCCATGCCCGCCATCGAGGGCCATCCTACGGCGTACGTTTGCGAAAATTATACCTGCCAGCTTCCCGTCACCACGGCCGAAGCGCTCAACCAGATACTCGCTCGCTATTCGATAGCCGCCTGACCGTTCTTCGCCCAAGCAGCTCGATCCGCTGCCCTAAAGAAAACACGGAGAGGGCCGAAGCCTGTCGGCGGTCACAAGAGTCGATTCACCCGCAAGTTCCTGTCGAATCAATTTCCTAGCTTTATGATTCGCCTCGTATCTGGAGAAAGCCCGCATAATCTGGCCGGTTAGAAACGCGGGCGAATTGGCTTCGTTTTTTCGAGTGCGTAAACTCGCAGCATCCGCATTTCACTCCGTTTGCAACCGAATCCGGTTTAGGGACTATTGACGGCGATCCACTTTATGTAGTACGATCCTGTAGAACTTCAGCTTCAGGCCGGTCGCTTTTCACGCCGGTATATCATAAGGTCCCTTAAGGGAGGTCATTAGATGAGGCTTCGTTGTCTCTTTATCTCGCTCATCGTGTGCGCGGCCGCCTTGTTCGCGCAGGTGGGTAACGGAATCATCACTGGAACAGTCATCGATCCTGCTGGCGCGGTGGTCGCTGGGGCCGCCGTGGAAGCCAGAAACAGCCAAACCGGCGTGGTTTATTCCGGCGTAACCACCAATGCCGGAGTTTATACGATTTCCGACTTGCCGATTGGAACCTACACCGTCACCGTGAAGGTCCAGGGCTTCAAAACTTATACACACGCCAACCTCGCCGTGGGGGCCGCGCAGATCTTGAGAGAAGACGCCAAGCTTGAGGTCGGCGCCTCCGCCGAGTCCGTCACCGTCACCGCCGAAGCTTCGCTGCTCAAAACCGAAACCGGCGAGTTGAGCCACAACGTTACGCTCGAGCAAATGCAGGATCTTCCTCTTCTTGGAATCGGAACGGTGAACTCGGGCACTTCCGGTTTCCGCAATCCCTATAGCACCCTTCAGATCCTGCCGGGCGTGTCGCAGTACAACAGCAGCGGCCAGTTCACCCTGAACGGCTTGGGCGGCAACATGACCGAAACAATGCGGATTGAAGGCCAGGACGCTACATCCCGCTTGTTCGGCACCTACGATTACACGCAAATCGCCCAGCCCAGCGCGGATTCGATTCAGGAAATGGCGTACCAGACCAGCAACTACGCCCCCGAATATGGGCAAGCCGGCTCGGTGGTTATCAACATGACCATGAAATCCGGGACCAATCAATATCATGGCACTGGCTACGACTATTTCGTCAATGAGGATCTGAACGCCGGCTATCCCTTTACGGTGAGCGGTGGCCCGGGCAGCACTACCGGCGGCAGTGGAGGAAAGTTCCGGCCACGAAACCGCCGCAACGATTTTGGCGGCACGCTGGGCGGTCCCGTCTATATCCCCAAAGTTTACGACGGGCACAATAAAACCTTCTTTTTCTTCAACTACGAGGAGTTCCTCGAGAGCACGCTCTACGGCAATACTGACACCGTCCCGACCACGGCTTACCGCAATGGCGATTTTTCGGCGATCTCCCCCAACGGCAATTGCAGCCTTTGTGCGCAATACGGAGTTCCAACAGGCGCTTTAGGCGGAACGACGGATGCCCTGGGGCGCCCCATGTTCGCCAACGAGATTTACGATCCGAATACCCGCGGCATCGCCAGCAACGGCCTGGGCTACGCTAACCCATTTCCAAACAACCAAATTCCCGTCAGTCGCTTCGATCCGGTTACGTTAAACATCGAAAAACTTATTCCGTCGGCGACGAATTCGAATCTCACCAGCAACTATTTCCCAACCATTCCCGGCGGGCGCTATTCGGCCATTCCCTCGATCAAAATCGACGAGAACATTTCAAATAAAGATAAGATTTCATTTTACTGGTCCAGAGATAACACCGAAAGTCAGATCTCTCAGCCCCTTGGCGGCGCCGATGGTCTGCCGCTTGAGATCGGCGCTTACCGTGGCACCTTCGTCGCCACTTGGACCACTCGCCTGAACTACGACCGCACCATTACCCCAACTCTGCTGTTGCACTTAGGGGCGGGTTATTATCACACCACTTTCCTCGATCATGCGCCTTTCTTGAACTTCGATCCCGCGTCGGTCGGTCTCACCGGATTTGTCATTCATCGCCAGTTCCCTTCTATTACGGGCAACTTGGCGGCGGCTGGAACCCCGGCTGCCGCGCTGGGCGGCATGCAGAATATGGGCGAAGCCATTCAGACGCTCAATTACGAGGAAAAGCCCAGCTATGTGGCCAATCTGACGTGGATTCGCGGAAAACATACCTACAAAGTCGGCGCCGAACTTTATTTCGAGAACACCTATAACGGTAACTTTTCCACCGTGACGCTCACTTCTGGAGCCAATGCCACCGCTCAGCCCTTGAATTACTTGGCGTACAACTTCAACGGCTTTACGCAGGGCTTCGGCTACGCCAGTTGGCTGCTGGGCGACTATTCTTCCACTACGCAGACCCCCCAAGAGAATTACCGGCAAGGCCAGCAAGTTTGGGGACTGTACGCTCAAGATTCCTGGAAGGTGACGCGCAAGTTCACCTTGGATTATGGTCTCCGCTGGGACTACTCGACGCCCTTTCGGGAGCAGTACGGACGGCTTGGCCAGTTTTCGGAAACCCTGCCCAACGCCAATGCCGGCGGCCATCCGGGCGCCACGATCTACGCGAGCACCTGCAATTGCCAGTTCTATCAGCCAACCTATCCGTATGCAGTCGGGCCCCGTCTTGGCGCGGCATACCAGCTTGACTCCAAAACCGTGCTTCGCGCCGGCTGGGGTGTGAACTATCAGTTCGCGGGAGGCACTGGCGCCGGAGGCGCGGCTGGCTCCATCGTCGCCGCCAATGGCGCTTATCCCTTAAGCGGCAACAATCCGTTTGTCAATATCGAAACGCCCGGCGCGATTGTGGCCCCCAGTTGGCCCGTCACCGATCCAAACCGGTATCCGGTTCTTGGCACGGTTGGCGTGCCTGGAGTCTCCGACCCCACGATGCCAGACGCGAACCAAAATCGCCCCTCGCGCATCGAGCAATGGAGTGTCGGCATCCAGCGCGAAATCACGCACAATTTCATCATGGAGGCGTCCTACGTGGCCAACCGTGGCGTGTGGGAACAAGGCAGCGCATATGCCGCCAGCGGCCCCCTGGGCTTCCTGAGCCAGATCTCTCCCGCCATGTTCGCGAAATATAACCTTTACCCCTATCCGGGCACCGGTCCGGCGGGCTACAACTACAAACCCGCGGGTAACGCGCCTTGCGTGCCCGGCAACGATTGTGACCGCTATCTTTTGACCCAACCGCTCACCAGCGCGGCTGTCATTCAGAAGGTGGGCAACATCCTTCCCTACACCGGTTTCGCCGGCACGACGCTTTTGAGCGCGCTCTATCCGTTCCCGCAATTTGGCGCCATCGGCCCCACCGGATCGGCAACCGGAAACTCCAAGTATGATTCCTTGCAGATAAAGGCGACCAAACGCTTTTCACATGGCCTCCAGGCCGGCGGCGCATACACCTTCGCCAAGGGCTTCAGCCGGCCTACGCGGCAGGACTTTTTCAATCCCGCAACCAATCCCTGGGCCATGCAGCAGATTCCGCCGCAAACTCTCACCTTCAACGCCACCTATACCGTTCCGAAAGCCGCGTTCCTGCCGAAGTATGTGAACGCCATCAGTCACGACTGGCAGATCGGCTTTTTCGCCAACTACCAAAGCGGCATCTTCCTGACTCCGCCTTCCAGCCCCACGGCAAACTATTTGACCAGCGAAGATATCCGCAATCCGGGCGTGCCGCTGTACCTGAAGGACATTAACAACATCCACAGCTACAATCCGTACTACGACATCGTTTTGAATCCGGCCGCGTGGACCTCCTGCCCCACCAATTCCACTTGTCCGGCAGCCTCTACACTCTATAGCGATTTCCGGGCCCCTCGTCATCCCCAGGAGAACGCCAACATCGGCCGCCACTTCCGCGTTGGCAAAGAAGGCAAATACGACTTCTACGTCCGAGGCGAGTTTGTCAACGTCTTCAATCGCACCCAAATGCCCAACCCGATCACGACGAATCCGCAGAACCAACCCTCGAAGATCAACCAGTCAATCTACACAGCCGGCTTCGGAGTCATCCCAGCTTACCTGGGGCCGAACACCGGCCCGCTAACCAACGTCAGCGGCTTTAACACCCAATACCTGACCGGCCGCACCGGCACCTTGATCGCCCGGTTCAGCTTCTAATGCAGTAGCTCTCTTGCGAAGTACGCAAAGCACGCTAAGTCAACTCACACGGCTTAGCGTGCTTTGCGTGTTTTTGGGCGTCCTTTTGGCGTCAGCCGCGCCCGCCGCCGATCGCATCCTCACCCCCGACGCGGACCGGTCCTGGTCCCGTCGGCAAGACAAGGCCATCCGCGCCCGCCTCGACCAGGGCGAGCTGGATTCGATGGCGAACCTCCTGCTCTTCGGAACCTCCTTCACCCATCAGCCGCGCGTCAGTATCGCCAACCTGACCGAAGCCTCTAAATCCGGCGTTGTCCGCGCCCGGGTGGACGACCTGGTCGCCGGCCTCCGCAATCCCGGTGACAACGAGCGCCTCTCCTTTCTCCGCGATCTTCTGTTGCGCGAGGGCGTCGGCTTGGAATCGCCGCAGGCCAGCTTGTTCGTCTATAACAACCTGCTTCGGGCGCTTCAGGAGCGCAAAACCCTGGCTCAGCGCGCCGCCGAAGTCAAACCAGCGTCAATTCTGGACCGCGCTTCGCTATTCCATGACCGCGGCCTCTCGCTCGACACCAGCATTCTGCCCGACTTCTCCCTCGACCAAGCCCTTCGCGATCTGAAAATGCGCGGACTCCTCCGCCAGGGCCAAATCGCCCGCGTAGCGGTAATCGGCCCGGGTCTGGATTTTATCGACAAGCAAGAGCAATCCGCATTCGACTACTATCCGCCGCAAACGCTTCAACCTTTTGCCCTCTACGATTCGCTGGTGCGCTTGAAATTGGCCAAGCCGGGCGGCTTATCCATGTCGATTCTCGACATCAGCGCCCGGGTGCTCGATCACGTCAACCGCGCCCGCGGGCGCGCTCGCAAGGATAACGGCTATGTCCTCCAGTTGCCGCGCGATATCGCCCGCCCATGGTCGCCCGCTCTAGCCGGCTATTGGCGCGCTCTGGGCGACCAGGTGGGAACCCCGGTCGCGCCCATCCCTCCACCAGAGCTACTGCACGGTCTGGAGACGCGAGCCGTCCGTATCCGCCCCGACGTCGTCCTCGCCTGCGAGCCTGTCGATTTGAACATCGTCGTCGAGCGCCTCAACCTCCCCGAATCGGAGCGCTTCGACCTCATGGTGGCAACCAACATCTTCGTCTATTACGAAGCCCGGGAGCAAACTCTGGCGCTGGAAAACGCCGGCTCCATGCTTAAGCCCGGCGGCCTGCTGCTCACCAACGACCAATTGCCAGAATCGCCCCGCGGCGTCATGCGGCAAACCGGCATCACCGTCGTCCGTTTCGACGATCAAGACCCCACCGCCCGCGATGCGGTGGGTTGGTATCAGCGTCGTTGACGCCAGCCTGCATCGGGGCGCGACTTCAGCCCTGCTCGATTGGAGAGGGCGCGCAGCAGGGGCTGAGCGCTTTTCAAGCCAGGGAACACGGTGACTCCGGCACGGAAAGGATGCAGGGCCAAAACACGGCCAGAGCCTCTTCTTCGCTCTATTCGGATCGGCTTGAACTTGAGCGCTCTCCGGCGCCGATCAATCCCAGAACTTCCCGATAGGTCTTCGGGAATTCTCCGTTGAGACGGTCCCGTAAGCCCAGGCCGGCGGCCCAATCCATCCGGCGCACTGTGGCCTCGGCCATAATCGGCTCGACGCCCGATTCGCGCAACGTGCACGCAACCTCTTCCATCTCCCGCGCCCGCCGCTCGCCGTGGATCGCCACGCGGCCAATCATATAGTGGGCGAGCTTCTCGAAATCCACGCCGGGGAAACTTTCGTTGAGCGACGCAAAGACGCGCTCTTCCGCTCCATATTGGCTCGCGCCCAGGACACATTCGAGCATCAGCGCCTCAAGGCCCTTATAGACGATGCTGCGGAACATCTTCACCGCAGCCGCGCGGCCGATCTGACCGGTAGAGACGACCTCCATCCGGACTCCGAACGGCTGAAGCATTTCGAGCAGCGCGGGCGCGGAGCAGCCGCCCAGCAGCGTAGGAACCTTGTGAGCGTGCCCAGGAACGGGCGCCATCATCGCCGCCTCGACAAATCGCGCCCCCCGCGTCTCCACCGTCTGGGAGATCTCGTGTTTCATCCGCGGAGAAACCGAGTTCAGATCGACATAGTAATGCCGCTGCGCGAGATGGGGAGCCGTTTGCCTCGCGGCTTGCAGCGCTTGGTCGGCGGTGACGGCGGAAAGGATCACGTCGCAAGCCCGGGCGAGCGCGGCGCTCGATTCGAAAAGCTGGGTTTGCGTCTCGCCGGCGCGCCCCCGAATCTTCTCGCCCAAACCCGGCGTATGCGTGTTTACGTCGAAGGCATAAACACGCTCCAGGCCCGCCCCCTTCAACCCTTTCGCTATATGATAGGCCGCCTCTCCGAAGCCGACGAACCCTACTCGATCCAGCATTAGAGCGCTCCGATCAGCCTCCAATAGAAGACCGCCGCGATGGTGGCGACGATCGAAGCGATCGCGTACAGCGAGCCCA
Organism: Bryobacteraceae bacterium; assembly: GCA_035293905.1. Lineage (GTDB taxonomy): Bacteria > Acidobacteriota > Terriglobia > Bryobacterales > Bryobacteraceae > Palsa-187. The sequence goes on along the minus strand of DATGLY010000084.1, from coordinate 10,484 downwards.
GGTAGAAAAGCTGTCCTTTGTTGAACCCTTGTTTGCCGGTCATTCCATCGCCCATGGCCATCCAGAAATTCATGTAAAGCAGCCAGAACGGCGCCGACATCAACAGAGTGGGCGCCGCCAGAGCCAGCGGAGGAATGTGGGCGGCCGAGACGGTATCCACTAGCGGCGTCCAAATCAGCGGCATGGCGATGAACGCCGTGGGATCTAGGAATCGCATCGCCAGCATCATCAGTCCCACCACCGTCAGCAAAATAACCGGCGCGCCAAGAAGCGGTTGGACCTTGGGCACGAGAATTCCCGCGATCCAATTCGTAATGTGATATTGCGGAATGATGTGGGTCAAACTGAAAATGCCGCCAAGGAAGAGCATCAAGGTCCAGGAGATCCCCGTGCCGACGTCGGCGTCTTGAAAAATGCCGGCCAGATTCAGAACCGCCAGCCCGAACATCCCGACGACGAAGGTGGGAACTTTGGTGAGCACCCAGAACCCGATGGAAACCAGCACCACCAGGGCGGTAACGAGTTCGGCTCGCTTGAAGGAGCCGAGCGCGCGCAGCTTGCCCAAGGCGAAATCGCGCGAGGCGCGGATCGGCTTTTCGGGCTTAAATAACGTAAGGTTTAACAACAGAATCAGCCCGCAAAGGATCAGCGTAGGGACGGTCAAATACTCGGCGTAGGAGCCCCAGGAGATGGGGATCTTCTTGGCGGCGAACATGCTGAGCACGACAGGTCCGTTGAGCGACCCCAGCTCCCAGGCGAGGCCTGGAACCACGGCCATTTCAATCACCGTAATCATGATCAGCGCCGAGCCCCGGCTCCGCGGCGGGAGCTCCAAGGTTTGCACCAGGCTCCAAGCGATCGGGGCCATGATGGCCGTGCGGACGGTCATGGACGGAATCCCCAACGACAGCACTAGTCCGATCAAAAAGAAGGCGCTGACGATGCCGGCGTAAGTGCCGGGAAATAACGAAAGGATGTAGTAGGAGATTCTCTCCGCCAGCCCTGTTTTCTTCATGATGAAGCCGTAGTAGACCACCACCAGCAGAGTCCACCACGCACCGTCGGAATAGCCGCTGAGCGCTCCGCTGACCGACGGGCGCGCCAGCTCCAGATCGACGAGCAGCGGCGGAACGCCCACCGCCATCAGCATCGCCATCATAAGCAGCGAGGCAACCCCGTTGTTCATCACTTCGGCGGCCCATAGCACCACAGTTCCGCAGATGATGGCCAGCACAAGCTGCGCCGTCCGTGAAAGCCCCTGCGGGGTGGGGATGAACGCGACCAGCAAGCCCACGGCGATCGCCACGGCCAGCCATCCCCACTTGAGTTTCGGCTTAGCTGCGGCCACGGTTTGAGGAGCGGCGACAGGGGTAGTGCTCATAAGAACCACCTATGTTATCAGGCGCCGGAACGGGCTGCGGTCAGATCGAAGACCATTTCCTCCATCACGATCCGGTCGTCCGGGCGCGCGTCGCGCAGGGCTCGGTCAGCCTCGAAAAGCTTCCCGATGGCTTGTTCCAGCCGACCCTTGGGAAACGCGTGGATGGTTTCAGAAATCTGGCGGGCGCGTTCCGCCCAAATCCGTACGCCCAGCCGGTTGAAGTGAGCCTGAATCTCGCTTGGACTGCGCAGCCCGGCGTCGCGCGCCGCCAGCGCCATTCGAAATTGAGTCGAAAGAAACGTCAGCGCCATGGGCATATATTCGCCGGCGCGACTCAGCGTGTCCAGGGTTTCCAAGGCCCGCGCCCGGTCGCCGCGCCCCAGCGCCGCCACCATCGCGAAGATGGTCGTGGAGTGCGCCTCGGGCGCCAGCGCCACGATATCTTCCGCGGTAACCTTCCGGTCTCCCGCAAACAGCTTCAGCTTCTCCATTTCCGCGGCGATGCGCGAAGCCTCGCCGCCTGTGGCTTCAAGCAACAGCGCCAGCTCCGGCAGGCCAAGCCGCACACCCATGCTCCGCGCGAGATTCTGAGCGAGCGCCCGCGCCATTTCCGGCGAGAAAGGGCGAAATTCCACTTGCGCCGGGACGGCGGAGAAGTACTTGCGCACCCTCTCCAGGCGCGCCTTGTCCTCGCCCTCGAAATCGTAGCGGGCGCAATCGATCGCCAGGATCGTTCCGGGCGCCGGCTGGCGCATGTATTCCTCCAGCGCTTTCGCCCCTCCCTGCGATGTCGAGGCGTCTTCTTCCGCGTCGGCAGCCCTTCCCTTCGGCAACGCCGCTTCCGCCCTCGCCAGCCAAAGGACGCGCCGCGCGGCGAAGAGAGATAGGGAACGGGCGTCGTCGAGCGCCGCGGCCAATGGGATTTGGTCGAGATCGTGGCGCGTGAATCCACTCTCCCGCTCGCCCTCCGGCAGCGCCGCCTCGATCAACGCCCTCCGGCAGCGGTCGCGATTATAGGATTCGGTCCCTAGGAAAAGATAGGCCGGCTCGGGCCCCTTGCGCTGGAGGCTCTCCAAAAATTGCTCGGGCGTCATCAGAAATTGTTCAAAATCGCCGAAACCACTTGTCGCGCCACGGCCACGCTGGCGCGATTCAGAGCGTCGTCGCTCTCTTCGAAGTACTGCCGGGGATCCTGGCTGATCTCATAGCGGTCGGTCACTTCCAGGCTGGGACGGCTGAACAGAATCTTGCCCGTCGCGCGCTCGGTGAGCTTGATCTGCATCGTGACATGCACTTCCACGGTGGACGCTCGGCCGGTGGCCGGATCGAACGTAATTGGGAAAGACGAGTAATTGTTCACTAGGCCGTTGAGGACCATATCGGCCTGATTAACGTCGGAAACGATGCGGTATCGCGTGCGAGTCAGAAATTCGCGCGTGATGGCTTCCGGCAGTTTATCGGTGAGCTTGTAGCGGATGGTGGCGTTGCCAAAAGCCGGAATGGCGACGGTGTGGGCCGTTTTCGGCAGCAGATCGCCGCGCCCCGCCACGTGATAGCCGCAAGCAGACGCAAGACAGGCGACGGGAGCCAAAAGGTGGACTTTACTCATAGCACTTCGCGAGCGACCGCCACCGCGTTCTCCGCCGCCAGGCGAAGATTGTCCGAGACAACCCAAAACCAGCAAGCGCGCGGGTTGTTGTTATCCACGGCGATCGCGCCAGCGCTCAGGCCGCTCTGTCCGGCGATGCCTGCGTTGGTCGGCGGATCTTCGAAGCGGACATCGATGCCGCCTTGTTCGAGGACGGACGAAATCGCCTCCACGCCGGGCTGCTGGTCGAACTCCACCCACAAGGAAAAGCTGTGGCCGTGGAAGACGGGAGCCTGAATCAGCCGGAGCGATGGCATGGGAACGCCGGGCCACGCCGCTAGCAGCGATGCGAGATGTCTTTCGATGCGCTGCTCGATTCCTTGCAAGGGCTCCAGCGCCTCCGCGCCGTATCGCGCAAGCATATTAAAACCCGCTTGCGCGTCGAAAACGTCCTGCTTCAGTTTTTGAAAATTGAGCACGGCGACGGTTTGCTGCTGCAATTCGTCCAGACCGCGTTGCCCGCGCTCGCTGGCGGGCTCGAAGATATGGACAAGAGCGCGCCGGATGCTTCCGGCCCGCGCCAGACGAACCAGAAAAATCGCCAGCGCAATGGCCGCCGGATGCGCCACAACATAGATCGACGCCGCTGCTGAACCGCCGGTTTCCGGTTCGGCGGAAGGCGCCCGCAGCCGTGCGTTCGGCTGTTCTTCCAGGGCTCCCGCCAAATCGATCAAGACCGGGCCGCCCGCCGGATTTAGCTTTAGAGCGCGCCGGCTGGACGCTTGCGATCCCGCCAAAAACGCCACGCTGGCTCCTTCCAAGCTCTCCGCGCTCAAGGGCGTCAACACGGCGGCTTCGTCTTCCTCCAGCGCAAGCAGCATGGATCCGTCGCCCGCGGCGGAAATCAACTGAACGCGGGGAGCGGGCTTGTTTTCGCCGAGCACCTCTCGGATTTCCTTGGCCAACAGCGTCTCACCGCCGACCATCGCCACTAGCGGACGCTCAGCCAACCTTGCGCTCCGGGGGGGAAATGGCCGATCGCCGATCGTCCGCGGACCGCGGCGCCGAGGGCCGGAACCGCTTTCGTAAAATCCCGGCGATCCGAATTACGATTCCGGCAGCCACATAACAAGCCGGCAGCAGCAGTAATGCCGGCCGCAGGAAATTCACGATCAGGGCGATCGCGCTGGCCAGCAGAATGAACGTAAGCGGCGAGCGGGGACGCAGCAGATCGATGTCTTTAAAACTCGGGTAGCGCCAGGTGCTAACCATCAGAAAGGAGAGCACTCCCAACAAGGCCACCCACGCCGCGGAAAACACCCACCATCGCAAAGGGGTGGCCCCAAAACCATAGACCACACCCGCAACCATCGCCGCCGCCGCGGGAATGGGCAGGCCCGCGAAGTATTTGCGGTCCGGGCGGCCGGGATTTCGCAGCACGGGATTTTTCTGAATATTGAAGCGCGCCAGCCGCAGCGCGCCGCACAGAAGGAACACGAAGGAAACGAAATAGCCGGCGTTGCGCAGTTGCTCCAGCGTGATTACGTCCGTGGGAGGCTCGACGAATTCGATGCCCCAGGTGAAGGCCAGCACCGCCGGCGCAATGCCGAACGTGATTACGTCCGCCAGGGAATCCATCTCGCGGCCAAAATCGCTCACCGTGTTGGTCATGCGGGCGATGCGGCCGTCCAAACCGTCGAGAACAACGGCCACGCCGATGGCGATCGCGGCCCATTCAAAGTGCGCTTGCGCGCCCGCGGCGTTCTGGACCGCCTGCATCGCTCCCTGAAACACCTCGATGAGCGAGTAAAAGCCCAAAAAGACGTTGCCCGCGGTGAACAGGGTGGGCAGGGCGTAGGCGGCGCGCCGCGGCCTTTGATCTGGCGAGCGAGGACCGATCAAGCGGTCGCGCAAGCTCAGCGTTCTCATGCCGCATCCTCCCGCGTCTGGCCCCGAAACTCGACCACCCGCGCGACCACGCTCTCGCCCGCCGATACCCTCTGGCCCGCGCGCACGGTAATTTCCCATTCCGGCCCGAACAGCACGTCCACCCGCGAGCCGAATTTGATCAACCCAATGCGCTCGCCACGGCCCACTGCGTCGCCCGCGCGCTTGTAACAAATAATCCGGCGCGCGATCAGACCCGCGATCTGTTTCACCACGACCGTAGCGGGCCGCCCGCCGGCCACTCCGTCGATGGCGATAATATTTTGCTCGTTCGCATCGCTCGCTTCCTCTTTATCGGCCGCTAGAAAATCGCCTTTCTTGTATTGGACGCAGGCGATTTTTCCGGAAATCGGCGCGCGGTTCACGTGGACGTCGAAGACGTTCATGAAAATGCTGATTTGAGCCGGCCCCTGGGAGCCCGCCTTCACCGACACAACCTTTCCATCCGCGGGCGAAACCGCGACTGGACCTTCGGGCGCGCGACGCTCCGGATCACGGAAGAAGTTCAAACAAAACGCGGCGAAAATGTAGAACGGTATCGAGTACGGCCAGCCCGCGAGATAGGCCGTGGCCAACGCGCCGGCCAAGAGCGCGCCCGCGTAGTAATATCCGTACTTCACCATTTGTATTCATTGTCGCATCGCGGTGGGCCGGGCGATGGCGCCCGCAGGCGGCTTGTCACCGGCTCGCCAGTATGTCCGTGCCCACCGGAATAAAGACGCGCACGGGCGCCTGTTTCAGCGTCGCCGAAAAGGCCGCGCCCGCGTTGGAAGATTCGACCCAGATGGTTTGCGGCGAAGCCTTCGCGAACTGCACCTGCACCGGGACGTCCACCGAAAAGCCATCCTCCACCCCGCCTTGCTCTATTCTTCCCGCAAGCTTGACGGCCTGCGCCGCCGCTTTTACGGAATAGGTTAGCTTCAGAGCGGGAACGCCGGTGGAATAAACCCAATTGTCGAAGAATTCGTCCGCGCTGGCGGCTTTCACCTGAGGCGGCAAAAATTCCTTCACCAAGGCCCGCAAATCCGCCGTGGACACCTCGCGAAATTCGAAGCGCCGCCGCAATTCCGCAAGCATTTTGAAAAAGCGGCCGTCTCCCAGCCGGCGGCGCAGCATGTGGAAAATCCAGGCGCCCTTGTCGTAGGCGATCGCATGCCAAGCCTCCGGCGAGTCCGCTGATTCGAGCCGGTATCCCAAAGTGATCGGCCCTGCGGATTCCAGCGTGTTTCCATTTTGCGTCTTTCGCATCAATAGGTCGCGAAAATCTTCGAGCACGTCCTGCATCGCTTTGGCGCCCCGCTTCTTCTCCAAATACAGGAGCGCCGAATAATTGGCAAGGGCCTCCGGAATCCATTCGTCCTGGTAGGTGGCGGGCAGCACCAAGTCTCCCCACCACTGATGAGCGACTTCGTGCGCCTGCATCAGGTCGGAGAAAAAGATCTGCTCGCGGGGCCCGCGGGCGAAAGGCGGCCGGGCGCTGGGATCAAGATAGGCTAGCGTCGAGAGGTACACCAGTCCGGGAAAACCCTGGCCAAAGGCGCCAGGTATGGGCGAAACTGTGAGGCTCTGAAGACCGGGAGGCCCGAACCATCCGGAGAACATTTCAAGCGCGCTGGACACATCCGCGGCCACGGAATGCAGACGAGCCAGCGGATCCGGCGGGGCGGGAGGCGGCGCCGGCGGCTGGATGGGCGGACGGCGCCCGCCGCGGCCGGCGCTTAATCTCCCCAGCTCCGGGTCGCCGACGGCCGTTTCGCTCTCGGCCACCCTTCGTTGAAGGGAGGCTTCCAATGCGCGGTTTCCATACACTTCCACGCGGAAATTTGGAACGGCGCCCGTGACCTTTTCGTAATCGCCCAGATTGAATCCGGCCACGCGGATCGGAGCCGAGGTGACGGTGCGGGAGTAGCGCCATTCGCCGTCCATTCGGTCCTCCGTCACCAGGCCTGGCGTGACCAGCGTCAGCCGCTTGGGGTACCGGAAGGACAAATCGTAGGTCGAAACCTCCATTCCCGCCCGCGGATACCAGTTGGAGCGGGCCGCGACAAAGTAAACGTCTCTGCCGGCGGAGGCGATCACCGAACCGGCTTGCTCGAACTCAACCTGATGCGTGGTTTCGGGCGCAAGCAACTGGGGCGAAACCAACAGGAACGGATCGTTTTCGTCGGTGCGTAGCGCGCGCTCCCGCGGCGAATCGCTGACGATAAGCTCCGCCGGAGCGCCGTCGATTCGCGCCGCGGTAATCTCAATGGCGCGCGAGATCTCGAACGGCAACACGCGTACCGGATGGGAGCCCACCTTTACGGAAACTCGGGTGGCCGCCTTCAGCTTCAGGTTTGCGTCGAGCTGGGCTTCGATTTGAAATCGCTGGCAAGCGAACGGCGCGGGCGGCCGCGGCGCCCCGTTGCGAAAGCTGCGCGCCGGGAAGCTAGTCCAGACATCGTAGGAAAGGCGGCCGCTGTGCTCCGCCAGCCGCCCGGCCAGGATCTGCTCGCCCGCCTGGGAATCATAGAACAGATCGAAATTCCCGAGACTCTTGCCGGCGACCGTGGCGAAAACCAACCCGCGCCGGAACGCAGGCGGAGTCAACAGGTCTCCGGCGAGCCGGAACTGAAAGGCCGCCGCTATGTTGAGCAGCGCCGGATTGAATTGCCCGGCGAGGAGGGCGCCCTCTTGCTGCGACTTTCGGCCGCGGCCACCCTCAGCGACCTGATCCCTTAGGGCGTCTCCTGATCCATCGGTGAACAGCAACAGGCCGCTTGCAAAATGCTCATCCAGATTTGGCGTCTGAGTGAATTTCGCCAGGCTCTGACGCTCGCCGCGATAGGGCGGAAGAAGAAGCACCTCGCCATCGCCGCCCTCAACATCCCCGGAAAAAACAGCGGCCCAGCGCTCGCCGCCAATGGGCTTCGCAAAAATGAGAAATCCATCGTTGAAATAAAGGCGGAGATCCTCTTTCACCAGGCTGAGGTCGCGGACCCGGTAGCATTCCGCCGCATCCAGGCCGCCAGAATGCAGCATCTGGATCAGATCGGCGCCATCGCCCGCGCGAAGGAGAGCCGGGAGCAAACACAAGGCGGGGATCAGAAGGAGGTAGCCGCGCGCCTTCATTGCCGACCGTCTAGCCCTTCAGATGAACATCTCTTCGTCCGCTGTCGCCCGGTCCGGGTCGGGCCGGCCTCGGCGCGCGAAATACTGCATGGCGGCCCGGATGCCCGCGGCTACGCCGTTGATCTCGCGAATCGGCCGCATAATGCCCCTGTGCACCAACCCGACGGTCTGCTGAACCCGGCCCATGGCGTCGTCCAGCACCATTTCGGCCCGATCCAACTGACTGCGCGCTCGGCCGCTGAAATCCGTGAACAGGCTCTCGGCCAGCGTCAGTTGGCGCGAGGCGGAATCGAGAATTTGGCTGGTTTTCGCCGTAATCTCCGCGATTTTCACCCTGCTCTCCTGAATCGCGGCGAGTGAATGATCGGCCACCGAATGAATTTTCGGGGTCAAGGCCTCGATTTTCTCCTGCAAGGCGCGGAACGATTTGTACACGCCGACCATGACGGCGGCCTGAACCGCCAGCGCGATCGCGGCGACTGCCGTGAACGCCGCCAGGATGATCAGCAGGACTTGCATATCCATAAGGTTGCGGCCGCAAGCTCAGAGCGAAACCAGGCCCCGTGCGGCATTCCCTCCGGTTTTGGCGCCCGCGGCCTTAATCCGCCACGGGGTTATTCATCGCATCGCGGTAAGCCTGCTTGCCGGCATCGATGGCAGCCGACAAATTGTCCTTTTGCTTGCGCAGGCTCTCTTTGCCGCGTTCCAACGCGTCGGTGGCGGCTTCGCGCAGCTCGGCGCCGCGCCGTTTTACGAAATCGGCGCCTTCGCCCGTTTTGGCCTTGATGTATTCACGCGTTTCTTCGCCGGATTTGGGCGCGAATAGCACCCCCACCGCTACGCCGAGCCCCAAACCCAGGAAAAAATAGGAAAGCTTGTTGTCTTCCTCCATCCCGCACTCCTTTCTTATGCGCACAGCGCCGGTGGGCGCCCGACAGTCGTCAACTCCATCCCCGCCTGAGGGCGGCGGTCCAATCACAGGATACACTAACGCGGGCAGACCTTGACACCAGAGCGCCTGAAACGGTATAAAAAATAAGCGGCCATCACATCTCGTCTCGCCCGGCCGCCTCGTTCCGCTCTTCCACGGCCACGCAGCCCGTCGGCTCCTCCGTCGCGCCTTTCATACCCCCTGCGTCTTTCGGGACTTCATAACTTTTACAGCCGATCGGAAGTGAGGATTTTCTTAATGCGCGCATGTCCGGTTTTCCTGATAACGGCGGCGATAAGCGTAGCGCGGGCTCAAGCGCCCGACGCCGCCTCTGCCGATTTCTTCGAAAGCAAGATCCGGCCCATTCTGGCCAATAACTGTTACTCGTGCCACACCGATTCGCAGCTTGGGGGCCTGAGGCTCGATAGCGCGGAGGCCATGCTGAAAGGCGGCTCGCGCGGACCCGCGATCGCGCCCGGCGATCCCGATAAGAGTCTGTTGGTGGTCGCTGTACGGCAGACTCTTCCCGATTTGAAAATGCCGCTGGGAGGGAAATTAAAAGACGCCGAAGTTGCCGATTTGGCCGCCTGGGTGAAGGCCGGCGCGGTGTGGCCCAAAGGGGCCGCGGCGGCTCCCGCAGCGGCTGCCGCGGGAGAAAAGTATGTGATTTCGCCGGAGCGCAAGAAGTTCTGGTCGCTGCTTCCGCTTTCCGCGCCCGCGGTTCCGCAAGTGAAGGACCAGAAATGGGCGAAGACGGACATCGACCGGTTCGTCCTGGCGAATCTTGAAAAACAAGGCTTGAAGCCCGTTCCCGCGGCTAGTAAGCGCGATCTGATCCGGCGGGCCACGCTCGATTTGACCGGCCTGCCGCCCACCCCGGAAGAAGTGGCGGCGTTCGAACAAGACCGGTCGCCCGACGCTTTCGCGAAGGTGGTGGACCGGCTGCTCGCCTCGCCGCATTATGGCGAGCGGTGGGGCCGTATCTGGCTGGATGTCGCCCGCTATGGCGAGGACGATTACCGCAGCCTCAACCCGAATCCGAAAGGCTATCGCCCTTATCCCAACGCCTATGCTTATCGCGACTGGGTGATTCAAGCCTTCAACGACGATCTGCCCTACGACATGTTCGTCAAGGCGCAACTTGCGGGCGACCTGATGCCGGAAGATGTTCGCGCCAAAATGTTGCCGGCTACCGGATTTTTGGGCCTGGGACCGTGGTATTACGACAATGGCTCGAATGAAGTAACGCGCGCCGACGAGCGCCATGACCGAGTCGATGCCGTCACGCGCGGCTTCCTCGGCCTCACGGTGGCTTGCGCGCGGTGCCACAACCATAAATACGATCCCATCCCGCAAACCGATTATTACGCGCTGGCGGGCGTTTTCTTCAACACCATCTACGAGGAGTATCCACTGGCGCCCAAGAAAGTCGTCGAAGAATACTCCAAGCTCGAGGATGAGCTGGATATGAAGCAAAAGATCCTTCAGGAAGAACAGCAGAATCTTTCCAATCAGCTTTCCCGGTC
>DATGLY010000083.1:0-2584 GCA_035293905.1 Bryobacteraceae bacterium | reverse complement strand
CCAGGCCACATGGCGCAGCGGGGTGAGCACCGCGAGCGCTTCCTCGCGGATCTTTTCGGGGAGGGCGGCGAGCATGCCATGGCTTTCGACGAAGGCAAAGTTTGTTTCCACCGCCTCAAACTGGCGGGCGCGTGCCATCGTCCAGGTCGCGTAGTAGAATTGCCGCGGGTCGCGAAGATCGTCCCATTGATCCATGCGAATTTTCGAACGCGACGGATCAAAAAGATCATGCTCGAGATCCCAGGTCGGCCGATAATGGAAATTGGCAGACGGCTGCGCTCCGAGCGTTTCCTGGTAGCGCGTTGCCGGTTTATCGCCGCCGATCAGCCTCGCGACATGCGTGTAGGTGTGTCTGAGCGGTTTGATTTCTCTCGTTTTAAGGTCAATGCTCACGTTATCCTCCTCGGGATGGGGTCAGGCGTCAGGGGAACAAGGGGAAACGAGATCGAGGCGCTCGGCGCGCTGGATCTGACAGAAGGCTTCGAAATCCTCAGGGCGCAACATGAGTTCGACCGAGAGTTCCGGAGCGCCGATCGCGAACGCGAATTCCACAAAACCCTGAGGGTTGATCCGATGGAAGCGGACGAACCGCCGGCTCGGATCGAATGTCGTGTCTCTCGCTTCTGAGGCCATGAAGACATCTCCCCCGTTATCCGTTGCCTCGTTCATGAGATGGCCGGGGCACGAGCGCACCGGCTTGACCGCCTTTCTTACAAGAACCGTGCCAACCTGCCAAGAAAATTTCGAGAATTTTTTATATATCTGTTTTTTCTATGAATCTCTAGTTATATCGCCATCACCATGAGCTTTGATTATCGAGATCATATACGTCTGGCCCGATTATGGGTATGATTTTTCACCATATAATGGAATATCGATTTTTTTCTTGACCATTTGATGAAACGCTGTCAGGATTGAGCGAGAATGCGAGGAAACGCCGATGTCCGATCTTGCCCCTTATACACCCCCCTCGGATGAAGATCTCCGACGCCTGATCCGCTTCTCGGTTGATGATGGCCGAATTTGGCTTGCCGGCCAACGTATGCTCCTCGTCCACGCCGCTGCGCTCGCCGCCCTACGCCGGGAATTGATCGCTAGCTTGGGAGCCCGCTACGCACGCCAATATTTCCTGCGGGTTGGCTTCACCGCCGGCCGCTCCGATGCGGCGCTGGCCAAAACGGTCCGCCATGACGCAAGTTTTTTCGAAAAATTCATGGTCGGCCCGCAGCTGCATATGCTCGAAGGCGCCGTCCGGGTCCGCATCCTCAGTTTCGCCGCCGATGAAATCTCCGGGCGTTTCTATACCGAGGTGCGCTGGGACCATTCCTGGGAAGCCGAAATGCATCGGCGCGATTTCGGTCTTTCCTCGGACCCCGTGTGTTGGATGCTGCTCGGCTATGCCAGCGGCTACACCAGCGCTTTCATGGGGCGGCGCATTCTCTACCGCGAAACCGCCTGCGTCGGCTGCGGCCACGATTTTTGCCATATTGTCGGCAAACCGCTGGAAGAATGGGGCGAGGAGGAGGAAGACGGCGCGATCCTCTTTGAGAGCGCGAACATACCTTCCCACATCAATATCCCGCCCGCTTTGCCGGCGGCCGCGCCAAGCCCGCCGTCCGAGCTCGTCGGCCGCTCACCTGCCTTCCGAGCTGCCCTTGAGCTGCTCCGGAGTGTTGCGCCGACCCGCGCCACCGTGCTGTTGACCGGGGAGACCGGCGTCGGCAAGGAACGCTTTGCGCGGCTTTTGCACAAACTCAGCCCGCGCGCGGACAACCCCTTTATCGCCGTAAACTGCGCAGGCCTTCCGTTTGAACTGATCGAGGCGGAGCTTTTCGGCGTCGAACGCGGCGCCTATACCGGTGCACACGCCTCTCGGGCCGGGCGTTTCGAGCTCGCTCATGGCGGCACGCTTTTTCTTGATGAAATCGGCGAGCTGCCGCTGCCCGCGCAAGCCAAGCTGCTCCGCGTTCTCCAAGAAAGCGAAATCGAGCGGCTCGGCGGCGGACGCTGCCGCAAGATTGATGTCCGCATCGTCGCCGCCACCAACCGCGACCTTGAGAGTGCTGTTCGCGAAAGCCGTTTCCGCGCCGATCTTTTTTACCGCCTGAACGTGGTGCCCATTCGCATCCCCCCGTTGCGTGAACGCGGGGAAGACATCCATGCGCTGGCACTCAGCCTTCTCCAACGTTTTGCAAACCTCTATAACCGCCCGGTCCCGAGCCTGACCGACCGCGCCTATCAAGCCCTTCTGCAATATGACTGGCCCGGTAATGTGCGTGAGCTCGAAAACCTGATCGAACGGTTGGTGATTACCACGCCGGACGGCATGGCGATTGATGCCGGCGATCTTTTCCCGGATCTTGTGCTTTCCGAGAACGGCGCCGTTGTCACCAGCCACGGCCTGCTCTCTTCAGAGGAATCCTCCGCGCCGCCATCCTCGTTGGTGGATGAATTGCTGGCCAGCGGTCTGACGCTCGAAGCCCTCGAGCGCAAACTTCTCGAGGAGGCCGTGCGGCGCTCGCGCGGCAATCTCTCTGCTGCCGCGCGTCTTCTTGGGCTCACCCGCCCGCAACTCAGTTATCGT
>DATGLY010000082.1:0-72096 GCA_035293905.1 Bryobacteraceae bacterium | reverse complement strand
GTTGATCGGGCGCGACGCGGGGCAGCTTGTTTGCCACCACACGCGTGGCCGCGATATCAGCCCGAACGACGCCTGTCGGCCTCCCGGCGGCGTCCCGCTGAATGGAACCTTTCAAGAACTCCGGCGGGTCAGGCTTGTTCGCCTCGATTCCCAGGATCTGGAGCGCGCGGCTGTTCAAGAAAACCTGATAGTAGGACTCCTGTAACGCGATGGGATGCTGTGGCGCAATTCGGTCGAGTTCCTCGCGAGTAAACACGCGCGGATCGTCTGCGAATTGCTGATGCGTCCAGCCGCCGATGTTGTAGATCCATTCGCCTGGCGGCGCTGATTTCACGCGGGCGCGAAGCATTTCCACGGCTTGCCTTCGCGATTCGACGCCGTCGAAGCGCAGTTCGCGCAGCCACGTGGAAGCGGCGCGGAGGAGGTGAATGTGATTATCGATCAGACCGGGGATGACGGTTCGGCCGTTGAGGTCGACCGTTCGCGTGTTCGGCCCGGCCAGACGCGCGATATCCTGATTCGCGCCGGCAGCCACAAAGCGATTGCCGCGTATCGCCACCGCTTGCACGATCGAGAATTTTTCATCGACAGTAACGATTTTCCCGTTGGCGAGGATGAGATCCGGCGGCGGTTGCTGAGCGAGCGCAAGGAAAGCGCCGAACGCCAGCCACATGGTAAAACGCGTCACAAATCTCTCACTTCTTTTTCTCGCTAAAATACTGCGGCGAATGCTCCCGCACTTCTTCCGCTTCGGCAATTTTCTGATCTTTGTAATTGGAGCTCGAAGTATATTGACGCCGCGCGGCCTTAACGCGCGCTCGCGTCATCTCCTCAGTGCTCACGGCGAAACCCGAAAGCAACTGCTCGAGATCTCGGCTTCGACAGGAGGGACATGCCGCCACGCTTCCCTTTAGCACTAGCAACTCGAATTCATGGCCACAGGCACGGCACTGGTAATCGAAAATCGGCATCGCTGCCACATGGTATCAAAGAGAACGCTGAAAATCATTCCTCGCGCCTGGACGCTCCGGCGGCAGCGGCGGCGGGACATTAGCCTTCTTGACCACCAGATAGCCTGTTGTGAGGCACAGAATTAAAAAGCCCCACCCCAAAAGCACGACCGCGGAGGTGTGTTCGTAGTCCACCTGAATCAGGTTCCGGCCGGCGGCGATGGTGGCAAGCACCAAAATCACCTCCAGCCGCACATGACGGTGGGCGAAATAGGCCTTCAGGGTCTCGGAAAGTTCCAGGCCCAGCACAATCGCCAGCACGTCGGCGAAAACCGTCTGCATCACCGTCAAAACTCCGCCGTGAGTGGAAATCTCCGCGAAATGGCGGGGAAGGCTCCGGACGAACAGGATGTACATCATTACAGTCGCGCCGGCGACGAGCAACAAGATGAGGGTCCGGAGCGCCATCACCACGGCTCGCTCGATTTTATCGACTATTTTGCCCGCAACAAGTTTGCCGGCCGTGATAGCTCTCCCCTCGTTTGGTGATGCGGCAGCGGTCGGCCAGGTTTATGATTTGAGGATCGACCTTAGAGCGCCTTATCGGACCGGGATGAAGAATCCCTCAACAAGCTGTGGGCTCCACTCTTGCCGCAGTGGCGCATCATGCGCTGCCGGAGCTTGATCCTGGCCCGGAGCAGGCGCGACTTCGCGGCCGCCACGCTGATGCCCAACTGTTCGGCGAGCTCGTTCATAGACATCTGCTGCACGTCGCGAAGAACGATCGCATTGCGGAGCAACGGCGGAATTCGCCCGATCTCGGCCCGCAGCACCTGGTGGATCTCCCAGGTTCCCAATTCGCCTTCCGGGTCGGAGCCGGCGGCAGGCAACTGCATCGGCTCGTTTCCGCCATCGCCGCGCCGGTCGTCCAGCCGGACAAACCGCACCCCTTGCCTGCGGCGGATTCGCATAAGACATTGGTTTTTAACGATCCGAAATAGCCAGCTCGAAAATTCGGATCGTCCCCGGAAGCGATCGATCTGCTCGAAGGCCTTCCAACAGGCATTCTGAGTTTCTTCCTCGGCTTCCCCGCGGTCGCGAAGAATCGAAGTCGCCAGATTCAGACACCGCCGGTGATGGCGGCGAAGCAGTTCTCCGAAGGCTTCTTGATCGCCGTCGCGGGCTGCTTCAATGAGTTGTGGATCGCTGAGTACATCGGCCGTTTCGCTCAAGGCGCCACCTCGCTAGAACTTTTCGTACTTCTCGAATTTAGGCTGGAGTAATCGGCAATTTATTGGCCAGTTCGCGGGCCATAACAATCTCCTTGCGTTTCTGCAAATTCCGCAAATGTATTTCAAAATTAACGCTCGGGGTTGAGCCTCTAGGGACAACACCATTCGCTCAACCGTCCCAGACGGAACAAAGGGCGCCTTTGTGGAGACCTCGAAAGTATTCCAGGAAAAAGGCGTTGTAGAAAAAATGCGCCGTATGCAAGGGATTAAATTTTTGCGCGCTCCGAAAAAATATTCACAGCCGGGAGCCGCGGCATGTCATCTTGCCAAAGCCCGATAGGAGACCAGCAATGCCCCTCCCCTCTACCAGATCTTTTTTGGATGACGCTCTTGGCGACGAAATACAACGGCTCGTCTTCGGGATTTCGCGGGAATTGAAAGAAGCGGCGCGAACGATTCGCTGTTGCGCCGAATTGGCCGAGGAAAAGTGGGAAATCCACAACTACGAAGCAAAAGAGCTATTGCAATGTATTCGCGACGCGGCTGTCCGGATTCAGAATTTGATTGAAGAGGGGCTGGCTTTGGCGCTGACAATTACCTCCGCTCCCAAAACGTCTCGGGTTGAGATGGGCCGCTCGCTACAGTATGCCCTGGTCCGCCTGAAGCCGGCGATTGAGGAGACCGGCGCGACGGTGCGGAGCCGCAAGTTGCCCACAGCCACCGCCAATTCCGAAGGCTTGTCGCGAGTATTTGAGACCCTGATCGCCAACGCGATCCAGTATCGCTCCGAGCGGCAACCCTTCATTCAAGTGGACTGCGCCCGGAGCGGCTCGCACTGGCTCATCTCGGTCTCGGACAACGGAATCGGGATTCAGCCGGAATACCGCGAGCGGATTTTTCTTCCTCTTGCGCGCCTGCATGGCCAGGCCGAGCGTCCCGGAACAGGTCTCGGGCTCGCTGTCTGCCGGCGCATCGTCGAATCTTACAACGGCCGAATTTGGGTGGAATCGACGCTAGGGGCAGGTTCAACTTTCTATTTCACCGTTCCACGGGCGAAGCGGGCTGGAAGGGTTTCCGCGGCGTCTCCACCAGCTACGCCTCAGCCATCTGAGAAGCCTGTTTGCGCGCATAGGGAATGAAGATGTCAAAACGCGTGCCTTTACCGGGAGCGCTTCTAATCTCCACAGCTCCGCCGTAGCGATTGACGATTCCCTGCACCACCGCCAGGCCCAACCCTCGGCCGGCCACCTTGGTGGTAAAAAAAGGATCGAAGATTTTGCGCCGGACTTCTCTGCTCATGCCGCATCCGGTATCGGAGACCGACAGCCTTAGATAATCGCCGTCCGGCAAAGTTGCGCCATTGCTCAAGATATGACGCCCGCTCGTTTTGACATGCGAACTAGAAACCTCGATGACGCCCTCTTTTTCTCCGATCGCCTCCGAAGCGTTGACAATCAGGTTTATCACAATCTGCCGGATATGGGTGGCGCTTGCCAGAATGGGAGGCAAGCCCTTACTCAAATGGATCTTCAACTGAATTCCCTTGGAGATGGAGATCCGCAGGAGCTCGCGAATTTCTTCAATAAGCGCCGATACATCAACAAGCGCGAGATCGGCGTCATCTTGACCGGCGTAAACCATCAATTCGTGCACGATCTGGGAGCCATGCAACGCCATTTTTTTGATTTTGCGAACCTCGTCAGCAATGCCGGCGTCCAGGTTCGGCGAATCCAGAAGGATCTCCGAAAGCGCGATAATGCCACTTTGCATATTGTTGAAGTCGTGAGCCAGCCCGCTTGCAAGAAGACCTAGGCTCTCCAACTTCTGCCGGCCGAAGGTGACTTCCTGGGCGCGCTTAAAATCTGTAATGTCCATGGCGGACCCCACATAGCCGGCGAAAACCCCGCTCGGCTCAAATCGCGGAACGCCTGTATCGAGGACCCAGCGATATTCGCCGTCGTGGCGGCGGAGCCTGTATTCCATTTGGAAGGAGCGGCGCTCGGCGAAAGCCGTTCCGTAGATTTCAAGACACCCGCTAAGATCTTCGGGGTGAACGCCTTTGGCCCAACCTTCGCCCAGTTCCTGTTCGAGCGCGCGGCCGGTAAACTCCAGCCATCCCCGGTTGAAGAAGGTGCAAAGCTTATCTTTCCCAGACATCCAAATCATGACCGGGGCCGTGTCGGCCATGTTTCGAAAGCGTTCTTCGCTTTCGCGCAGCGCGGCGGCGACGCGCTGGCGCTCCGAAAGGTCGGCCATGGAAATCAGAATCGAGGTTTGCCCTTCGATTTGAATCGGATTCATCCGGACTTCGATGGGAAAGTGCGAGCCGTCCTTGCGTCGCGCCGACACCTCGCGCCCCTCTTCCGGGGGATTTTTGATAGAATTTTTTGGTAGGGTTGAGGCGATCTCGCTGAAGCCTTCGGCCAGGATGCCGAAAGCTTGGTCCACGAGTTCCTCGCGCGAGTAACCAAAGAGGTTTTCAGCCCGGGTATTCGCCAGAAGGATTCTTCCATCAGGATTGACCACAATCATCGCGAATGGCGCGACCTCAACCATCGCCCGGACGAATTCATTGTATTTTTGGACGCTGTTCATTGGTCTCGAATGCCCCGACGGCCAGTAAGGGCTATGTCATGCTGTGAGCGTAAGATGCCGAAAACGAACCCTTGGCTGCCTTTCTTTCGGTATCGAGCGCCCATTATGAAAAGAAGTGCATCGGAAAGCAATGCAAATACATCTGAAAACTCGGAACTACCCAACCTTCGCCGCGGCGATGATGCTGTGCGCGTGTCCCGCCTGGGCTCATGCCATTTTAATGGGCGCGAGCCCCGCCGCCCATCAGATCGTAAGCGGCAAGACCGTTCCCATCAAGCTTCGCTTCAATTCTCGAATTGACGGCAAACGATCGAAGCTTACTCTGCTCGGTCCAGATGGAAAAGAACGGCCGCTTATCGTGGAAAGCCAGCCGGCCTCCGACACGCTCGCCGCCAAGGCCGAGGGCCTGACTCCCGGCTCCTACGTGCTGCGGTGGCAAGTCCTCGCCGCGGACGGCCACATCACTCGCGGGGAAGTGCCGTTTAAAGCTCAATAGCGAGTGGCCTCGTTACTTGACATCTTCGGGTTCCTGTCGGTGCTGCTGCGGGCGGCGACGCTCGTTTTCGAAGCGCTCACTGTGGGAGGGGTAATTTTCCGCTGTGCAATCGCGAGAGACAACGTAAGCGGGGCGCGCGGGCTCGCGCGATGCCTGATTTTTTCCGCGGGGCTGCTGGCAACTGTGCAAGCCGCCTATGTAGGGGCCAACTCCTCCATCCTAATGGCATCGACCGGTTTGGCATGGGACGATGTGAAAGGGGCCGAGTTTTGCATTTCAGGCGCTCTCACAATCGCCGGCGCAGCCATGGTGGCGGTCTTTGCGCTGGGCAAGCCGCCTCTGGGAACGGCGGCATGTTCTATAGGTTGCGCCCTGATCTTATGCGGCGCGGTGATGACGAGTCATGCCGTGGCGCGCCTTGAGCATCGCTGGGCGCTGGCGGCTTTGACGCTCACCCATCACTTAGCGGGCGATGCGTGGATCGGCGGCATGCCTTATCTGGTTCTGTCGCTGCGGCGCGAACCGGACCCCGCGCTCGCCGGGCGGTTTTCGCGCATGGCGCTGATCTCCGTTGTGGCCCTCGCCGGAGCGGGCGCGGCGATGTCGGCGTTTTATATCAGTAGCGCCGGTTCGCTGACAGGCACCGCTTACGGCATCATGGTACTGGCGAAGGCCTTCCTTACGAGCGTCGTAGTTTTATTGGGCGCGCTCAACCGGCGGGCTCTCCAGAGACTGGCGCGGGACAGCGCGCACCGGCTGGGGGCGATTGCCTCGGGACCTCTTCGCGCGAACCTGGCGGCGTCGCTTCTGCGCGTGCGCAAGTTCGCCGAGGTTGAGGCTGGCATCGGCATCACGATCCTTTTGGCGGCCGCGTCGCTCACCTCCAGCCCGCCCGCCATCGACGTGCAAGCAGATCGCGTAACGGCCAACGAGATGGCCGATCGGATGGCGCCCCGCTGGCCCCGCATGGAGACGCCCAGAGCCAGCGAGCTTTCGCCCGCGACACCGCTGCCCGCCGATTTGAGCTCGAGCATGCCCGGATCGTTTGTGCCCGGGGAGCAGGTCCAGCCGCAAACGCAGGCGGATATTGCCTGGTCCGAGTACAATCACCATTGGGCGGGTCTTATCGTGGGAGCGATTGGTTTGTTGTCGCTGGCCGCGCGGCGTGCGGCCTGGGCGCGGCACTGGCCTCTCGCCTTCCTGGGACTTGCCGTTTTCCTGTTGGTACGCGCCGATTCGGAGAACTGGCCCTTGGGACCGCGCGGCTTCTGGGAGAGCTTTCAGGTAGCGGAAGTCGCTCAGCATCGCCTGTTCGTTTTACTGATCGTGGCTTTTGCCGCGTTCGAATGGCGCGTACAAACCTCGCGCGTCCCCATGGATCGAGCTAGTCTAGTTTTCCCGGCGGTATGCGCGGTTGGCGGCGCGCTCTTACTGACCCACTCGCATTCGCTGGGAAACATAAAGGAAGCATTCCTTGTGGAATTGAGCCATCTTCCGCTGGCGATTCTTGCGGTCATGGCCGGATGGTCCCGATGGCTGGAGATTCGCGTTAGTCCGGATCCAAACCGTTTTTCCGTCCGACAGGCAGCGCCATGGATCTGGCCGGTATGCTTTATTTTGATCGGAGCGATACTGATGAACTACCGGGAGGCGTGACGCTTTAAAACTTAAGCTCAAAATCCATGTTGCCGCCCGACAGCACCAAACCGGCTCGTCCGATTCCCGGGGGTAATTTGTGAAACAGAACGGCGGCGGCCGGAGCGGCGCCGCTGGGCTCGACCAGAATCTTGAGCCGCATTAGCAGAAACCTTACCGCGGAGCGAATTTCCTCTTCGGAAACCAGCACCACGCGCTCCACGTGACGCTGAATGATCGGAAACGTGATTTCCCCTGGACAAGGAACGCGGAGGCCATCGGCGATGGTTTCGGGGGGCGGAATCTCGATCCGTTCTCCCGCGGCGAGCGAAAGAAACGTGTCGTTCGCTCTAGCCGGTTCGACGCCTATCACGCGTACGCCCGGCTTCAAGGCCTTGGCCGCGATGGAGCAACCGGAAATTAATCCGCCGCCCCCGATGGGCACTACGATGGCATCGAGATCGGGAATGTCTTCGACAAGCTCAAGGCCTACTGTACCCTGCCCTTCGATGATCCAGGGGTGGTCGAAGGGCGGCACGAGCGTAGCGCCGGTTTCCGCGGCGATGCGCTTGCCGATCACGGCGCGGTCCTCCTTGAGCCGGTCATAGGTCACGAGATTGCCGCCCTGGGCGCGCGTTGCCTCGATCTTGGATCGCGGGGCGTCGAGCGGCATAACCAGGGTCGCGGAAACGCCGGCCGCTCGGGCCGCAATGGCCACCGCTTGCGCGTGATTGCCGGAAGAAAACGCTACTACGCCGTGCGCAAGTTGGTCCTGCGAGAGCCGCGCCAGAAAATTGGCGGCGCCGCGAATTTTGAACGCTCCTCCGGTCTGGAAATTCTCGCACTTAAAGAACGCCTCAATGCCAGCGGCGGCATCGAACCCGCGCGAGGCGATCACCGGCGTGCGCTTTGCAATTGGCCGGATTCGTCCGGAGGCCGCGCGGATTTCCTCAATTCCGATCTTAAACGCTAATTCCTGGCTGCTGGTCTCTTGTTCAATACCCGGCATGTTTGTCTACCATATTCACCAGAGTTTCCCCTTTTCGGAACCGTTCCAAATTTTCAAAGAAGCAATCGAAAGCGGGATCGAGAAATCCCTCTACGCGATCGGCCGTGTGCGGCGAAAGCAGAACGTTGGACATGCTCCAAAACGGATGCCTAACCGGCAGCGGCTCGATCTCGAAGACATCCAGCGCCGCGCCTCGAATACGGCCCGATTGCAAGGCTCGAACCAGCGCTTGCTCGACGATCACGCCTCCCCGGCCCACGTTGACGATCACCGCGGTTGGCTTCATCGCAGCGATCGCGTTTTCGCCGATCAGGCCGCGAGTCGCCGGCGTCAGGGGGGCAGAGGCTAAAACGTAGTCGCTAGCAGCCATCAGATCGAGAAGCCGATCCGGGCCATAAACGGCGTCGACCAGGTCACCGGGAGTGGGAAACTCGGGCCTTCGCCGCAGGCCCGCGATTCTCATTCCAAAAGCCTTGGCGCGCAGCGCTGCGGCGGCGCCAATCGCTCCAAAACCTACGATTCCGAGAGAGCGGCCGTTCAGGGAAACGCCATGAACCAGACGCCAAATTCCCTGTTCCTGCTGAGAAATGACGCGACGCAGATCGAAAGCAAAATGTAATATCGCCGCCATAGTCCAGTCCGCGAGAGGACCGCTGAAAACGCCGCGCCCATTGGTCAGGATCGCCGGATGCTCCAGGAGTTCGGGGCCGATAATACCCTCCACGCCCGTCCAAAGGGAATGAACCCAGCACAGCCGCCGCGCCCGCGGAAGCATCGATCGAAGCAGGCTCCCCTGATGATGGGCGTACAGGATCGCGTCTGCCTCCGGCGCGTGCTTCAGAAGCTCCGCCTCGTTGGCGCTTACGATCACTCTTGGCTGCTTGGGTAGCCGCGAGAGCGCTTTGAGGAAAGGCGCTTTCGGATCGGCGATGACGAGGACAGTAGGACTGGATGGGGACAAACCATTAGGATAATGCTTCTTGCCGCCCGCTCACTCGCTATTAGGAGTCAACGACGATCTGGGTCGTCAACGATCCGTGGCGGGCCGCTGGAAATAGTAGGGACGCCGGCGCGGACGACTGACAACCGGCAACCGTCCGTGGCAAACTGAAATCGTGCCCGAGTATTGCACATGCGGCGCGAAATTGCCGGAAGACGCCCGCTTCTGCCACAAATGCGGCAAGCCGCAGCGCGATGAGCCTGTGCCGAGGGAAGAAGCGGAGCCGTCTCCGCCGCCCCTGCCCCAACTGCCGCGGTTCCCGCCGATTGGCCTCAACAATGGGCTGGCCGTACGAATCGCTCTGTTGGGGGGGGCGTCTTCCTTGGCGATGTCGATGCTGTTTGGCCAGGTAGCGCCGGCCATTTCGTTGCTCTGGCTTGTGGTGGCTGGCTTTTTCTGCGTGTTTCTTTACCGCCGCCGGACCGGCCAGAAACTGTCGGTGCTGCACGGAGCACATCTGGGCTGGATCTGTGGACTGTTCGTCTTCGTGATCATGGCTGTGCTGGTTTCGGTGACGGTGTTGTCCGATCCTGGAGCGCTTTCGTCGGCGCTAGACGCAATGCGAGATCAGCTTAACGCCTCCACGCGCCCTGGAATGGATGTGAATCGGATCATGGATCAAGTGCGGAGTCCTTCGGGCGTGTTGTTTGGACTTTTGGGCGCATTTCTGATTCTTACCTCTCTGCCAGCCTTCGGAGGGGCCATTGGGGCAAAGCTGCTCGGTCGGAAGTAATCGGCGAGCAAGGCTAAAGCGCCGGACGGCGACCGCCGATTAAACAAGCATGGGAGCGGACCGGCTGCCTTCCCCCGATCTCGACAGTTCCCTGAAATATGGCGCGATCGAGGATGAGTCTTCAAAAAAGGTGCAGAGCTATGACTTCCGCCGTCCGGACCGCATCGCTAAGGACCAGCTCCGGGCGATCCATTTGCTTCATGAAAACTTCGCGCGAAGTCTTGCTTCGAGTCTCTCGGCCTATCTGCGCGCCTATGTAGCTGTAAATCTGGTTGGCGTAGAGCAGCTTTCGTTTGTCGAATTTGCGGGCTGCCTCCCTTCCCCCACCAGCATCGTCACGCTGGGAATGAAACCGATAGACGGCAGCGCCTTGCTGGAGATCAATCCATCTCTGGTCTTTCCAATTCTGGAGATGCTGTTGGGCGGGTCGGGCAAGTCCGGCGCGAGCGTGACGCGCGAAATTACGGAGATCGAGCAAAGCATCCTCGAAGGCTTGCTCCGCATCGTTCTCAACGATCTCCGCGGGGCCTGGCATCCCGTGACGGCGCTGGAATTCTCCATCGAAGGCCATGAGACCGAGCCTCAATTGCTTCAGATTTTGGCGCCGAACGAAGCTGTGGTTGCCATCAGTTTGGAAGTGCGCATCGGCGACCGCGCTGGAATGATGAATATAGGCATCCCATCCATCGTGGTGAAGATGCTGCGCCAGAAATTCGACCAGCAATGGAGCGTACGCAAGACTCAGGCCACGGAGGACGAGCGCGCGCGAGTCCTGCGGCTGATTCGTTCCGCTCTCATCGATCTGGAGGCCCGCTTGCATGGCCCGACGCTGAGCTTGGGAAAGTTGCTCGATTTAGCGGAAGGCGACATTTTGGCCTTTGAATATCCTATCGCCAAACCCATAGACTTGATGGTGAACGGAAAGCTCAAATATCGAGGCGAAGTCGTCACCACCGGAAGAAAACAGGCCTTTGAGGTACACGAGCTAGTCGTAGAGCCCTGAGGAGGAGTCTGCGTCGCTGCCGGTAATCAGCCGGGCGCCGCGGTCAAACGTCAGAAATGCGAATCCCCAGCGGATAAACACCAGCAGCCGATTTCGGAATTGAGCCAGGTACGTGAGGTGGACCAATAGCCACAGCAGCCAAGCCGGCCAGCCCGCAAAACGCAACCGCCCGAAATCCGCCACGCCGGCCGCTCGGCCAATTACCGCTAATGTTCCTTTGTTAAAGAACCGAAACTCGGGCCCAGGCCGCCCCCGAAGGCGTTCCAGCACGACATGCGCTGCGTGGCGGCCCATCTGCATTGCGACAGGAGCCAGCCCAGGCAACGGCGATCCTTTCCACTCGAAATGCGCGGCATCGCCGATAACCAGAATTTCCGGGTGGCCCGGTATCGACAGGTCCGGCTCTACCAAGATCCGCCCCGCCTTATCCCGCTCAGCGCCCGTCTCACGGGCCACGGTCGCGATAAACTCCACTGGTGCGACTCCCGCCGCCCAAATTACGGTCCGGGTCTCAATTCGCTGCTCCCCTTTCGAGGTCGACAACACCAAGCCCTCGGCATCTATCTGGGTGACGCGAGCTCCGGTTCGCGGACGCACCCCCAGCCGCACCAATGAGCGCTCGGCCGCTTCTGAAAGATCTTGGGGAAATCCGGGCAGGACCCTGGAAGCGCCCTCCACCAGAAGAATCTGCGAATCTGCGGGATGAATGGTGCGAAAATCGTCGCGCAGGGTGTCGCGAGCGATTTCCGCAAGGGCGCCGGCCAATTCCACGCCGGTTGGCCCCGCGCCCACGATCACGAAGGTAAGCCAGGCAGGGCGGCGGGCCGGATCAGGTTCGCGCTCGGCCCGCTCGAACGCCAGCAGTATTTTGCGCCGGATGCGCGTGGCGTCCTCAATCGATTTCAGGCCCGGCGAAATCGGCTCCCAGGAATCGCGGCCGAAATAGGAATTACGCTCGCCCGCGGCTACGATCAGAGTGTCGTACGGGATCGTTTCTCCCGAGAGAACCAGGCGGCGGCTCCTCGCGTCGAGAAAAACGGCCTCATCCAAGATCACCCGCGTATTCTTCTGCCGCTTCAAGAGGTCGCGCAAGGGCGCGGCAATTTCGCCCGGCGAAAGCGACCCGGTGGCCACCTGGTACAGCAGGGGCTGAAAGAGATGGAAATTGCGCCGGTCCACCAGCGTCACGTCTACGGGCTGGCCCCGGAAAGACTTGGCCGCATAGAGCCCGCCGAATCCTCCGCCCACAATTACGACCCGATGCATGTGCCCCTCTTGCCAGCTTCGCAGAGCCCGGGTTCCGTTCTGCCTTTAATGACTACCGCGCAGTATGATATCCTTTCGCAAGCCGCCGCAAGGCGCGGCGCGGCTAAGGAGCCTGCCTTATATGGAAATGGAACGCAAAAAAGCCAGCGATTACCCGCAGGAACTTCTCGACCTGTTTCACCTCTACGTTCACGGCGACATCGACCGCCGCGCATTTCTGGACGGCGCTCAAAGATTTGCAATCGGTGGCCTGACCGCCACAGCCATTTGGGAAAGCCTTCGACCGAATTACGCTTGGGCGGAGCAAATTCCAAAAGACGACAAGCGCCTGAAAATCGAATCGGTCTCCATCGCTTCTCCGCAGGGTAATGGGACGATTAACGGCTACTTGGTGAGGCCCGCCAATGCAACAGGGAAGCTTGCCGGAGTGTTGGTGGTGCACGAAAACCGCGGGCGCAATCCCTACATCGAAGACGTGGCGCGCCGGCTGGCCGTGGCCGGCTTCATGGCCGTCGCGCCGGATGGATTGACCAGCGTCGGCGGATATCCCGGCGATGAGGAGAAGGCAGCGGCAGCTTTCCGGACCGTCAACGGACAGAAGATGACCGAGGATTTCGTCGCCTCCGCTATGTGGCTGAAGAACCGCTCCGACTGTACGGGCAAGATTGGGGTAGTCGGTTTCTGCTACGGCGGAGGGATCGCGAATCAGCTTGCGGTGCGGCTCGGCTCCGATTTGGCGGCGGCGGTTCCGTTCTATGGAGCGCAGCCGACCGCGCCAGCCGATATCGCCAAAATCAAGGCGCCCATTCTCGCTCATTACGCTTCCCAGGACACCCGCATCACCAGCGGCTGGCCGGCATACGATGAGGCGCTGAAAAATGCGGGCGTCGTGCACACCGGTTATGTGTATCAAGGCGCACAGCACGGCTTCCACAACGACACCACTCCACGTTACGACAAAGAGGCTGCTGAATTGGCTTGGTCGCGCACGATCGATTTTTTCAGTCAATACTTGAAGTAGGGTTTTGCCCGGCTTCGACGCAATTATCGTAGGCGGCGGCCACAACGGCTTGGTCGCCGCGGCTTACCTCGCCCGCGCTGGACGCAGGGTCGTGGTTCTGGAAGCCCGCGAGTTGGTGGGTGGTTGCGCCGTCACCGAGGAGGTATGGCCCGGCTACCGTGTTTCCACGGCTTCTTATCTGGCCAGCCTGCTGCAAGAAAAAGTCGTTCGCGAGCTGGAACTGCATCGTTTTGGCTACATCGTCGACGCCAAGGACCCCGCCTTTTTCTCCCCGTTCCCGGACGGCCGGCACTTTTTCATGTGGCAGAACCGGGCCCGCACCTTGGCGGAAATCGCCAAGTTTTCGGCTCGCGACGCGGAGATGTACCCGAAATACGAAGATCACCTGGAACGGCTGGCTCAAGTCGCGGAATGGCTGCTTCTGACCACTCCACCCAATTTTCCACCCTCCGGCATGGGGGATTTCGCCGATTATCTGAAGCTTGCAGGACGGCTGCGGGGGCTGGCGAAGAGGGAAATTGTTGGGTTGGTGAAGATCGCCACGCAAAGCGTCGCCGAGTTTCTGGACGAATGGTTCGAGTCCGAGCAACTCAAGGTCACGCTAGCCACGGACGGCGTGATCGGCGCAAATGGCGGGCCTCGCTCACCGGGCACAGCGTACATCTTGCTCCATCACTGCATGGGTGGAGTGGGCGGCCAGCGGGGGCTTTGGGGATTCGTGCGGGGCGGCATGGGGGCCATTTCCAACGCCATCGCCGATTCGGCCCACAGTAAGGGCGCAGAAATCCGCACCAACGCCACGGTTTCGAAAATTCTGATCCGCCGCGGGCGGGCGGAAGGGGTCGTGCTAGCTACGGGCGAAGAAATCCGCGCCAAGATCGTCGCCAGCAACCTGGATCCCAAGAAGACGTTTCTAGACTTGCTAGACCCGTCCGACCTGCCGCCGGACTTCGTCGACGGCATCCGCAAGTTCCGCATCGAAGGCACATCGCTGAAGATGAACCTCGCTCTGAACGGCTTGCCGGAGTTTCGGGCATTCCCGGGTGCGCCTGGCCCACAGCATCGCGCCACCATGCACATTTGCCCATCGATGGATTACCTCGAGCGCGCCTGGGACGACGCCAAATACGGGCAGCCGTCTCAATCCCCTCTTCTGGAGATGACCATCCCAACCATGTACGATCCCACGCTCGCGCCGGAAGGCCATCACATCATGGGAATCTTTCTGCAATACGCTCCGTATACCCTGCGCGATTCCAACTGGGATCGCGAACGTACGCGTTACACTGAGCGCGTTCTGGACGTGATCGAACAATACTGCCCGAATATCCGCTCGGTCATCGTGGAGCGGCAGACGTTGACGCCGCTCGATTTGGAGCGCCATTTTCACCTTACGGGCGGCAACATTTTTCACGGCGAAATGAGCCTCGATCAGATGTTCGTCATGCGCCCGGTGGCCGGATGGGCCCGCTACCGGACGCCGATCAAAGGCTTGTACCTATGCGGCTCGGGAGCGCATCCCGGCGGCGGAGTCATGGGCGCCGCTGGCCATAACGCGGCGCGGGAGATTTTGCGGGCCGGGTAAAGTTGCCTGGAAGGTTTCACCCCTAGTAATGCATCCCCGCTGGAACCAGGCCGTCACAAGTAATGGAGTTAAATCCAGTATGAACCGAGTCCTGGCCCTGTGGTTTCTGACGCTCGCGATGCAAGCATCCTACGCTCGGACCCGTGTGGATTTCGATCACGCCACTCGCTTTTCGAGTTATAAGACATATCGTTGGGTCGATAGCGTTACGCCTCCCGAAGCCCTATTCCCGAACCAGCTTATGCAGGAACGGATCATCGGCTTTATCGATGAGGCCCTCACCGCCAGAGGTCTCAAGCGCGTCAAATCAGGCGGCGATCTCCTCGTAAATTACCGCATCTATGTCACCGAACAGCCAGTGTTTACGACGTTCGGCGACGGTTGGGGTTGTTGCTGGAATGGCGGGTGGGGAAGCGGAATTTCCACTACCACCGTTCAATATTTTTACGAAGGAACGCTCATTGTCGATATGGTGGACCAGAATCGGAAGCAGCTTGTTTTCCAGGGTGCCTCAACCCACCAGATCAGCTCCAGACCGGGACGGAACGCCAGAAGATTGGCCAGAGCGGTCAACGAAGTATTCGAGAAGTACCCTCCCCAACCCTAAGCAACCATGGCTCAGATCCCCTCCCGAAGCATTTCTATAGCCTTGTTAACAACGGCAATCTTGACCAGCGGCGCTCTGACTCCGTAAAATCTTGGTTAAAGGTCCCATGACGCCGCGCAGCAGGGAGATTTTGCACGAGATCGTCGAAGCGTATATCGCCAAAGGCGAACCGGTGGCTTCACGCTCGATCGCGCGGCGCTGGCACGACAGTCTGAGCGCGGCCTCGATCCGCAACACCATGGCGGACTTAGCCGATGAAGGCTTCCTCGCCCAGCCTCATACGTCCGCCGGGCGCATTCCAACCGAAAAGGCGTTCCGGAGCTATGTTGAATCGCTAACGTTGCGAAAAATGGCCGCCGCCGAAATCGAACGGCTAAGGGCGGAGATCGGCAGCCGCGATACGGTTGAAGCACGCGTGGAGCACACGTCGCGGATGCTGGTGCAAATGACCCACGGCGTCGGAATCGCCGCCGCCATTCCGAAGGGTGGCCTCGCGCTCGACCAAGTGGAGCTTGTCGGCTTGCCTGGAGGCCGCGTGCTGATGGTCGTGGTAACCAGGGATCAGCAGGTGCGCAACCGAATCGTCACTTTGGACGAGCCTCTGAACTCCGACGAATTGATATCGATCCGGAACTATATCAACCGCAATTTCTCGGGCAAGATGCTGGAGGACATCCGCAAGGAACTGGCGGCGCGGCTCGACCACGCCACCGCCGCCTATGATGCGCTGCTCAAGAAGCTCACGATTCTGTATTCCAAGGGCCTGCTTGACCTCGCGTCCCAGGCTCCGGAAGTTCACATGGATGGCGCCAGCAATCTGATTGCAGTGGACCTGCATCTCACCAAGGAAAAAATGCGAGAGCTGTTCCGCACCCTGGAGGAGAAAAAGCGGATTTTGGATCTTTTGGACCGTTTTCTCGAGCAACCCGCGGGCGCTGTCGGCGTGCAAGTGGGCCTGGGCGAAGTTCATCCGTCCATGGGCCAGCTTTCCCTGATCGGCGTTCCGGTGGCGCTGCCGAACGGGATCTCCGCGGTTATTGCCGTGCTGGGGCCGATCCGCATGAACTATGGAAGGGTCATGTCGGCCGTACAGCACGTCGGTCAAGCCTTCCAAACCGCGTAAGGGCTTAAGCCGCCATCGGGCCTCTTTTCGAGGCAAGTCCACCACCGAACCGAATCCCGATGGAAACGAACGAAACCAGGCAGTATCTATCCATCGTGAGATACCGCGTCACTTTCATGGAGCGCACAAACGCAGGCGGCGAGCCGAGCGAGCGCCCACCCGGCTATCTCGAGATCGATCTAGCCGATGGAGTAGTGCTGGACCGGGCGTTCATCGAACGGACTCCTCCGGACGCCCTGCATTCCGCAGACACTCTCGAAGAAAACGACAACTTCCTCAGCATCGGATCCGAAACCTGGGAGTATGACGTCGCAAGGGGCCGCGACCGTGAGTTTCTGGCCGCGGTAAAGAATTCGCAAATGGCTATCGAATGCGTTCCGCTTGGGGAGGAGTGAGCAACCCGAGGGGAACTATCGCGATGCGGTTTCGCCCGCCAGTTTGCTTGCAAGCGGACGGTCCTGTCCGGCATACTTGTTGCCCATCTTCTTCCGATAGGGAACCGCTACGCGCGAAGAGAGTTGCTCGAACGTGAAGGAGCAAATGCGCATTCCAGGATAAAGAGCCACCGGCATGCGTCCGAGATTGCTCAGTTCGAGGGTGGCTTTTCCTGACCAGCCCGGATCGAACAGCCCGGCCGTGCCGTGCACGATGATGCCGATGCGTCCGAGGCTGGAGCGGCCTTCCAGACGTCCCAACACGTCGTCGTCCAACTCCAGAGACTCTTCGGTGATCGCCAGCGCGAATTCATGAGGCTGGAGTATGAATGGCTCTCCGGAAGGAACGCGAATGGTGCGCATGATGTCCTGGATCGCAGTTCGCTCCTTAAGGTCGATGTAAGGATGGCGGCTGTGTTCAAATACGCTAAATTCGCATCCCAGCCGGAAATCCACGGAACAACTCCCAAACTGTTCGGGCGCAAGCGGCGGGGCGATCTTAATCTTTCCCGCTTCGATATAACGGTGGATATCGACGTCGGACAGAACCATCTCTCGATGATAGAGGATCGCATGCAGGGCGAACGATAGAATAATTCGAGGAGAACCTGATTGCGACATCTGGTATCGGGAGCGGCTGGATTCATCGGCTCCCATCTGTGCGACCGGTTGCTGGCGGACGGCCACGAAGTGCTGGGCCTCGACAATCTCATCACGGGCTCCGCAAGGAATCTGGCCCATTTGACCGGACATCCGCGGTTTCGCTTTGAGCGATGCGACGTAGCGGGCAGGTTCGAGTTCGATGGGCCCTTCGACTGTGTCTGGCATCTAGCGTCGCTGGCGAGCCCGAAACACTACCTTGCGCATCCCATTGAGACGCTGGAATCGGGGTCTTCGGCCACG
Organism: Bryobacteraceae bacterium; assembly: GCA_035293905.1. Taxonomy (GTDB): domain Bacteria; phylum Acidobacteriota; class Terriglobia; order Bryobacterales; family Bryobacteraceae; genus Palsa-187. The sequence goes on along the minus strand of DATGLY010000082.1, from coordinate 54,504 downwards.
CGAAACCTGCTGGAAATCGCCAAGCGCGATGGAGCTCGCTTTCTGCTTACATCCACGTCGGAGTGCTACGGCGATCCGCTCGAACATCCGCAGCCGGAGTCTTACTGGGGCAATGTGAACCCCGTGGGCCTGCGATCCTGCTATGACGAGAGCAAGCGCTATGCGGAAGCTCTCACCATGGCTTATCATCGGGCGCACGGAGTTCGCAGCAACATCGCCCGTATTTTCAATACATATGGTCCAAGGATGGCGCTGGACGATGGTCGGGTGGTTCCGGCTTTTCTGGATCAGGCGTTGCGGGGCGAGCCCCTGACCGTGTTTGGCGACGGACGGCAGACTCGCAGTTTTTGCTACGTCTCGGATATGGTCGAAGGATTGGTGCTACTAGCTGCCTCGGAGGAAAGGTACCCAGTTAACCTGGGTAATCCCGTGGAGCTCACGATCTTGGAATTCGCAGAACAGATCCGCCGGTTGATGGGCTCCAATCTCGAATTCGTATTCCAGCCCCTGCCCTCCGACGACCCGCGCAAGCGCCGTCCGGACATCTCCAAGGCGAAGCGCATTCTGGGCTGGGAGCCGAAAGTCGCGCTGGAAGACGGATTGCGGGAGACGGTGCAATACTTCAAGGCGCTGGCGGCCGTGCCCGCCATGCCGTGATCGCCAGCATTAACCAACCGGCCAAAAAAGATAGCCCCCCAAAGGGCGTGATCGCGCCCAGCATCCGGTTTCCTGTCAGCGCCAGTGCGTACAAACTTCCAGAAAAAAGCACGATTCCGGCGAGCAGCAACCAGCACACCCACAGGCGCCCCGCGCCGAGCGGCATCAGGGAAACTGCGAGAATTCCGAGCGCATGAACGAAATGATAGAAAACGGCGCGCTCGTAGACGTTCATGGAATAGGCATCGAGGCGGCCCTGAAGCACGTGCGCGCCAAAGGCGCCAATCGCTACCGCGAAAAAGAGCGCCATGGCCCCTGTCCCAGTCCAGGTCACATCTCTAGGATAGCCCGCAAAAGGCTGTAACTGAGAACTTGAAATTCGAAACTATTAGTACAAGGAGGAGGTTAGGATGCACTCACTTGGGAGATGGCGAGCGCTGCCGCTGCTTTCAATGGCGGCCGGCGTGCTCGCCTTCACTGGAATTACCTTGGACGCGCAATCCGTCGCCGTAGACCCAGGAGTTCGCGGTGGATCCCCCGGGGCGGGCGGGCCGCTCCGAGGCTTCACGAGCGCGCAATCCGCGCTGTTTGCTTTCGTGGCCGCAAGGTTTTCCAGGATTCACTCCGTTTCCGGGCAAATTGAGGGTGAAGAAGCAGCGGGATTGGGGCCGGGTTACAACGGCAATGGATGCGCCGCTTGCCATGCCTTTCCCGCTCCCGGCGGATCCAGCCCGGCCGTCAATCCTCAGATCGCTATGGCAACCGTGGACGGCGCCCAGAATTCGATCCCTTCATTTTTGAGCCCGAACGGGCCGGTTCGGGTGGCGCGTTTCATCCAAAACGCCGACGGGACTCCCGACGGAGGCGTTTACGATCTGTTCACCATCCAAGGCCGAGTGGACGCTCCCGGCTGTCAACTGACGCAGCCGGACTTCGCCGCCGCTATGGCGCAAAACAACGTCGTTTTTCGAATCCCAACGCCGGTTTTCGGCGCGGGGCTAATCGAAAATATCTCCGATGAAACCATTTTGGCGAACAAGTACGCGAACGTACTCTGGAAACGCTTCCTGGGCATCGCCGGGCACGAAAACCGGAATCCGAACGACGGGACTATCACCAAATTCGGCTGGAAAGCCCAGAACAAGTCCCTGCTGATGTTCTCGGGCGAAGCCTATAACGTCGAAATCGGCGTCACAAACGAGCTGTTCCCCAATGAGCGAAACATGGCGCCAGGCTGCAACTTCAATCCTCAGCCGGAGGACCGCTTGAATTTCGACGCCAATTCCTCCAATGGCGGGGAAACCAGCGACTTTCAGAATTTCACGACGTTCATGCGGCTCCTGGCGCCTCCGGCGCCCGCGCCGGACAATCCGTCCATCGCCAACGGCCGTGCCTTGTTTACGCCGGTTGGCTGCGCGCTATGCCACACGCCAAGTCTCGAAACGTCGGGCTCGGTAATTCCTGGCTTGTCGCTTCAGACGGCCAATCTCTATTCAGATCTGTTAGTGCATCATATGGGCGCGGGTCTGGCCGACGGCATTCAACAGGGGAGCGCCGGTCCCGACGAGTTCCGCACCGCGCCGCTTTGGGGCCTGGGCCAGCGGATCTATTTCCTACACGACGGCCGCACGGCGGATCTGCTGCAGGCGATCCAGGCCCATCACAGCTCGGGATCGGAAGCCAACAAAACGATCGACAATTTTAACGCGCTAACCGTGCAACAGCAGCAGGATCTGTTGAATTTCTTGCGCTCGTTATAAGCGGTCCGCCGGCTCGCAGTCTCCGTTCCAGAGCGAGCGGTCGCGGACCGGAATGGGAGCCGCGACCGCCGCGCGAAGTTGCGCCTAGTTGTAGGGCGGCGCGCTTCCGTTCACAGTCACTGTTAGCGACTGCGAAACGGTCTGGCCGTTCTGGCCCGTGGCAGTGCAGGTATAGGTTGTCGTGGTCACCGGAGTGACGACAAACGTGGCGTTCCCGCCGTTGAATAGCGCCCCGCTGATGTTGAGGCTTGTGGCGTTGGTTGCGCTACAGGTTAGGTTCACCTTGCCTCCGGGAGTGGGCGAGGGATTGGGACTGGCGGTGAATCCCGTAATGCTTGGCGCCGGGATCGAGTTCACGCTGACCGTAGCGGTAGCCGTAACCGATCCCTGAGCATTCGTCGCCGTGATGGAGTAGGTGGTGGTCGAGGAGGGCGAAACCTGCTGCGAGCCGCTGACGGCGACGTTGCCGAGGCCGCCGATGTTGACGGCCGTGGCGTTTTCCACCACCCAGATCAAAGTGGAGTTCTGGCCGCTGTTGATGATCGAGGGAGTGGCGGAGAATTGAATGATGCGTGGAAGCGCGGCGGAGCCCACCGTCACCGCTATGCTGCACGTGGTTGTGGCGCCACCCGCGCCCGTGGCGGTGACAGTGTAGGTAGTGGTGGCGGCCGGCGTCACCGGGACGCTGCCGCTCAGGGCCACCGAGCCGACTCCCGAGATGCTGACGCCGGAGGCATTCTGGCTGGTCCAGTTCAAAGTGGCAGATTCGCCCGGTGAAATGTTGGTGGGAGTGGCAAAGCAACTTGTCAATTGCACCGCGCCTCCCGGGTTGGCCGAGGCGGTGGTCACATAGGTCCGGGCGATTGCCTGCCCGCCCAGGTTATCGCGAACCACCAAGCGGAAATCGTACCGCGCCCCCGATGCAGCCGTGAACGTGGTGATGGCCGCCGTCGGATTGGAGAGCGAAACCGAAGGGCCGGATTCCTGAATCCATTGGAACGTAATGGGATCGCCGTCCGGATCGTAGGAAGCCGATCCGTTCAGGGTAATCGTTCCGGCCGGAACGTTCACCTGCGGAGGGCCGGCATCGGCCACCGGCGGCGAGTTTCCGACCCGAACCCGCCTGGTCAGAACGTCGTATCGGATGCGCGGCACATCCACTGGCGTCGCGAAGTTCGCTGCCTTGAATTCCTTGGGCCGAAGCATGTTTCCGAATTGTAGACCGAACAAAGCGACTCCGTTGTTTTGGGGACCGATCAAAGTAGGGTTGATGTCGCCCTCGGCGGTGAAGGCGACTTTGTCGGTCAACGGGATAATGAAGCGGCCCGTGCCGCCGAAGCGGTTGCCCCAGACGGTGCTATTCAGATAAGCGACATTGCCCTCGAAATAGCTTCTGCCCCACAGGCCTACCGTACCGCTGACTCCGGCTTGGTTCACAACTTTCAGATAGCTTTGAAGCAACACGTTATTTAAAAACGCTCCGGTGACCGGATCGGCGTGGGTGGTATTCACAACACCGCTGTTCATGAATCCGTAAGTGCCTATGAATCCAACCTTCCCGCGATTAAAGACATAATCGAGTTCGACCGCGCCCTGGCCCAGCGTTCCGCCGTTCTGGAAGCCGACGAGCGTGGCGTGCTTGAAGCTGGCGAACAAAGCCGCCTGAAACGCTCCCATGCGATCGACCAATCCGAGGTCGATCTGACCTTCGCGACGGTCCTTAAAGTACAAGTATTCGGCTTGCGCCTCAAAGGCGAATTTCTGGTTTGCGATCTCGTTGAATGGAGCAAAGAAGCGGCCTTTGCCGGTAAAGCTGGTATTGCCGGTGTCGTCAACGCCGGCGTTCAGTCCCAGCAGCTCAAATTTGGGGAGCTTTTGGGCGTTCATCTGGTCGGTGACGGTCTTGGCTATTTCCGCCGCTGTGGGCGGAGGCGGAGGCGGAGGCTGGTTGACCTTGGATTCGAGCGTCTGCTGCGCGGCTTTCAGGTCGGCTACCTGCTTTCGCAGATCAGCGTTAGCGTCCGCTAAGTCCTTTAACATCTTAGCGATATCGTCGAGTTTATCGAGCCGCTTTAGCACTTCGCTACAGCAATCCGCCAATTGCGGCTTAGGCTGCTCGATGGCCCGAATGGCTTCAGCCGGTCCACCTGCGCTGACCGTGTTGCCTTGGGCGTCGGTGACCGTGAGAGCGACGCGGCGGTTCATCCAGCGTGGCTCGTCGGTCTTGCTGAAGGTTGATCGCTGACCCGGATACCTGGGACTCTGCTTACCTTCGGAAGTGGTGGTGATTTGACTTGGATTGGCCCCGTATTTCACCAAAAAATCCCGTACGGCATTGGCGCGAGCAAGGCCCAACCGGTCGTTGAATTGAGTTCCGCCAATGATGTCTGTGTGACCCTCGACCTTTACCTTGTAGCCTGGATTCTTTTGAAGCAACTCGGCCAACCGCAACAGACTAGGAAAGCCGTCGACGAGGACGGAAGAATTGAACTCAAAATTAATTTCTTCCCAATCATCTTTGGTTACGCCCGGGGGAACGTTCAATCCCTGGGCCCACACGCCGGTTGCCAGCGTGAGAAACATCAACAAAGCCGCGCACTTACGCAACATTAGCTCGATCTCCCGCGGGACTTTCGCCCGCCCTTACCGCTCGTTGATTTCTTAAACCCGGAGGCGCAACCTGTCCCACCGCGCGAGCCCCCTCCGGGAAACTTACTTCCAGCCGCGCGCGTTACGACAACTTCAATAGGCAACCCCGCGAAGACCGCCAGCACGGGGCCATTGCTTTACAGCATACATGACTGTCGGCTCGATGCGCCATCAAGCCAAAACGTTACATGATATAGGCCTAATGTGAAACAGAAATGCCGGTGGGACTTTCCGCGCCCCTTCGCTCTCTTCTTGAACAGCCGGTTTTCTATGTTAGCGCTACCCTACCTTGACCCGTGCTCCTCAAACGGATATACTGCGCCCCAGGCTTTTCGAACTTTTCGATTCGAGAGGGGGGTGAATGATGAGGTGGTTGTTTTTATTCGTGATTTCTTCCTTCTGCGCGGCCTGGGCGCAGAGTGACCGCGGCGCCATCACGGGAACTGTGTCCGACCCGGCGGGCGCCATCGTTGCCGGAGCCGCGATTCAGGCGCGCAACGTAGAAACAGGCGTCATCTATCCCGCACAGACGTCTAACACCGGCAACTACACCATCGCCCAATTGCCCGCTGGTACCTATGAAGTGACAATGGCCGTGGCCGGATTCAAGAAGTACGTCCGCGCGGGGCTCCAGGTTCAAGTTGCCGACACGCTACGCGTCGATATCGCGCTGGAAGTCGGCGCGGCCAGCGAATCCGTTACTGTCACCGAAGCAGCTCCCTTGCTGAACACCGAAAGCGGCGGGCTTGGCCATAACATCGACGTAAACAAGATGGACGATCTGCCGCTTTTGGGCATAGGCGGCACGCTCTCCGGCAGCGCGGGAATTCGCAATCCGTACAACATGGTGCTGATGATTCCCGGCGTAAACTACATTCCGAATTCCCTGATGCGCATCAACGGCACTCCGGCCAACTCGCAGTCCTTCCGCATCGAGGGACAGGACGCTTCCAATACGGGCACTCCCGGCGTTCCGCAGCAGACGCAGCCCAGCGTGGACGCCATCCAGGAAACCGCGATTCAAACCAGCAACTTCGCTGCGGAATTCGGGCAAGTGGGGGGCGGCATGTTCAACGTCACCATGCGCTCAGGCACCAATCAGTTCCACGTCAGCGCCTACGACTACTTCGTAAACGAAATCTTCAACGCAGGCAATCCTTTCGTCACCGGAAGCCCGCAAGGCAACCCACGGCCGCGCGCGCGGAGAAACGATTACGGCTTCACTGTGGGCGGACCCGTGTGGATTCCGAAAGTCTACGACGGCCATAACAAGACCTTCTTCTTTTTCAACTGGGAGCAGTTCCGCGAACAGACCAAAGTCAATAATCAGTTTCAGACCGTACCGATCGCGGCCTATCGCCTGGGCGACTTCAGCCAGGCGATTCTTCCCAACGCCCGGGTGATCGGCACGGATCCCACCGGCGCGACCATGCTCGAAGGCATGATCTACGACCCCATGACGACAGCCACCGCGCAGGATGGCCGGGTCTATCGGATGCAGTTCCCCGGAAACAAAATCCCCGTTTCGCGTTTCGATCGCGTGGCGGCGACGATCCAGAACCTTTTCCCCGCCCCCAGCGGCCCGACGCCCAACGCTCTCACCAACAATTACCTGAATGTCTACGACACCTCGCGCATCACGGAAATCCCTTCGGTAAAAGCTGACCAGGTGATCGGATCCAAGGGCCATCTTTCGTTTTTCTGGCAGCGCACCAAAACGGCGAATCCGAACGGCAACACCATTTTTGGCGCCTCCGACGGCTTGCCCGATCCGCTCACCAAGGCGCTGGGCACTTTCCAAACCGCGCCTCTGTATCGCCTGAATCTCGATTACACGCTAAGCCCGACCGTCCTTTTACATTTCGGGGCGGGCTACCGCAGCAACTATTTCCTGGTTCCTTCGGTGACAACCGGCGGTCAAATCACGAACTACAACGCCCAACAGCAACTGGGACTAAATGGCGGACTGGAATACAAATGGTTCCCGACAATAACAGGATTGCTCGCTTCAAGCGGCGCCGGCGGCATGGTGGGCATCGGCTCGGAAGCCGGCACCGACTCCATCACCCAAAGTCCATCCTTCAACACTAGCGCTACTTGGGTGAAAGGAAATCACACTTACAAGTTCGGCGGCGAGTTTCGCGCTGAAGGTTATCCTCCCATCGTCGATGGCAACACTTTGGGCGTTTACAATTTTGCTCAGGCCGAAACGGGCCAGCCCTTTCAGACCACTGCGGTGGGAGGGTCCAACGTCGGATTGGGCTACGCCAGCTTTCTTCTCGGCCTGGTGGACAACATCAGCATCAGCCGTCCCACCCGCCCGCGCATGGGAAAGACGCAGCTCGGCCTTTTTATCCAGGATTCCTGGAAAATCACGCGCACGATCACCTTCGACTATGGCCTGCGCTACGACTATTCCACTTATTTGCAAGAGGAGCATGGGCGCGCACCGGAATTTTCTCCGGTAACGCCGAACCCGTCGGTGGGTGGAATCTTAGGCGCGGCCATTTTCGATGGCCACGGCGTCGGCGGCTGTCAATGTTACATCGCTCACAATTACCCGTGGGCCTTCGCTCCGCGCCTCGGCCTGGCTTATCAAATCACTCCCAAAACCGTATTCCGGGCCGGTTTCGCCATCGTGTATGACAGCACCGAATCCAATAACAACGCGGCGGGAGGGTTGGCGTCATCCAGCGCGAGCAACAGCGCTCCCGGATTCGGCCTTCCCGTCACGACGTTGGCTCAAGGATATCCGGCTGGTGATTTGCCGCCGGTTTGGCCGAACTTCAATCCTGGCCTCTACCCTACCTCCGCGCCCAATCCCGGAGGATTTTTGGGAGCGTACATGGATCGGAACGCCGGCCGCCCACCCAGACAGTATCAATGGAGCATCGGGTTCCAGCGCGAAATCGCGCGGGATCTGGTCGTCGAAGCCTCTTATGTGGCCAATCGCGGAGTCTGGTGGCAAGCGCCGGCGTTGCTCAACTTGAACGCCATCACCCCAGCGCGGCTCCAGTCTTTTGGGTTGAACATTAATAATTCTACCGACCTCGCCCTTTTAACGGACCAGATGAGCAACCCCGCTGTGATCGCGCACAGCTTCAAGGCCCCCTATCCAGGCTTCCCCTCCACGCAGCTTTTGGCGCAAGCTCTACGGCCTTTCCCCCAGTTCAACGGGACCATTCCCGTTTATTGGGATCCACTCGGCAAGAGCTGGTACGACTCGCTTCAGGCGAAGGCCACCAAGCGTCTGTCCCACGGTCTGTTCTTCCTCGCAACATTTGCTTGGGCCAAATCCCTTGACCTGGGATCGGAAATCGGCGAGCCCAATCCTGGCACGACCGGCGGCGCGGTCGTGAACGACGTTTTCAACCGGAATCAGAACAAATATCTTTCGATCTACGACCGGCCGTTCGATTTCGTCGTTTCCGTGGATTACACTACGCCACGCATTTCCGGCAATCGAATGCTCTCCTGGATCGCGCGGGACTGGACTTACGGCGCGGCGCTGGAATATGCAAGCGGCACGCCTCTGCAAGCGCCGTTTGCGCAGAGTAACCTCAACAATTATCTCTTCCAGGGCCAGAGCTTCGCCAACCGCGTGCCGGGGGTTCCACTGTACACGGTGGACCTGAACTGCCACTGTTACGATCCCAACAAAACCTTTGTCCTAAATCCTGCAGCCTGGCAGGACCCCGCTCCTGGCCAGTGGGGCGCTTCTCCGGCCTACTTTAGCGACTACCGTGCGCAGCGCCGCCCGCGCGAAAATATGAATTTCGGCCGCACGTGGCGCATCAAAGAGCGGTACAGCTTCAATCTCCGTATGGAGTTCACTAACATCTTCAATCGCTCATTCTGGGGCGACCCTTCGGGAACGGCGCTGACCAATGCCAAGCTCCAACAGGTCTATTTGCCCAACGGCAATACCTCCACGGGCTTCGGCCGAGTCAACACCACCACGCCGTCCGCTTTCAATAGCGCCTACAACTTACAACCGCGCCAAGGAGTGCTAGTAGCAAGATTTAAGTTCTAAATAGAGGCAAAGCATAAGGCGTCTAAACGCCATCGCCGCCTCTCAAAACCGGCAAAAATCAGGGCTCGATCATCACGAGTTATTCATAATGACGATTGTGGTGGTGCGCAGGCCACAAAGCTCCCGCTGCGCCTCCCGCCACCGCTCCGATCGCTGCGCCCGGCCCGCCGCCAATCAAAGCGCCTGCGCCTGCTCCGATCGCCCCGCCGATTACTCCATGTTTAATTCGTTTGTTCCTCTTGCGGTGGTCTGAAACGTATTGCACGTGCGAAAGCTGTTTCAACTGAGGGGAATAGGCGTTCTGCGCTGCAATCATGGGAGTCAGAACATCGCTCATTAGACCCGCCGCCAGAAACGACGCCAATATGGGGCTTTTCATTATGTATCCTCCTTACTTCATCTGATTCCGCAGCCCAGACTCCGGTTGTTCTGTCGCAGCGGCGCCATAATCCCTTGTAATTTTTCATGAAAAAGTGCACGCCTCAGGCGGATTAATCGATTCCCATTTGCGCCAGCCGGTATCGGAGCGCGTTCCGCGTCAATCCCAGAAGCCGCGCGGCCTGGCTCTTGTTGCCGTTGGCGCGCTTTAGAGCTTCGCGGATCAGCGATTGTTCATATTGATCCAGCGTCATCCCCTCGGGCAAAAAATGATTGGCGCCGGAGTTGGCCCCTGCTGCCGCCCGGGCTCGCTGCGCCACGTCGATTTTGACATCCTCCGCCTCGACGCAAGGCCCCGGCGCCAGCAGGATGCTGCGCTCCACGACGTTTTCGAGCTCGCGCACGTTACCGGGCCAGTGATACGATGCCAGCCGCTGCATCGCTCCCTCGCTGATGCGCCCGCCGAATTTCCGGGCGAAATGCTCCGCCAAATAAGGAATGTCTTCCTTACGCTCGCGCAGGGGCGGAACATTGATGGGCACCACATTCAGCCGGTAATACAGATCCTCGCGAAACGCTCCCTGCTCCAAAGCCTCGCGAAGATCCACGTTGGTGGCGGCGATCACGCGCACGTCGGTGTGCTGGGTTCGATTCGAGCCCAGCCGTTCAAATTCCCGTTCTTGCAATACCCGCAGCAGCTTCACCTGAATCGATCCTGGAACGTCCCCAATCTCATCCAAGAACACCGTGCCCGTATTCGCGATTTCGAATTTTCCAGGCTTGGACACATTCGCTCCCGTGAACGCGCCTTTTTCATACCCGAACAGCTCGCTTTCCATCAAATTCTCGGGAATTGCCGTGCAATTTATCTTGACGAAGGGACGGTCCTTCCGAGGCGAGTGGTGATGAATGGCGCGAGCGATCATATCCTTGCCCACCCCGCTTTCACCGCATAGCAGCACGGTGGCGCGCGTTGGAGCCACCCGGGTCACCGTGCCGAAGATCTCCTGCATCGGCGCGCTACGCCCGACAATATTCTCGAATTGGTACCGCTGGTTCAGCGCTTCTCTCAGCTCGCGATTCTCATCGCGCAGCTTTCGCACCTCCAGCGCTTTATCCACGACTACGGTTAGGTGATCCAGCGAAAAGGGCTTGGGCAGAAAATCCACCGCGCCTTTCTTCATCGCCTCCACTGCGTTCTCCACCGTGCCGAAGGCGCTCATCACAATCACCGGAGTGTTCGTGTTTTGCGCGCGCAGACGGTCCAAAAACGCAAGGCCATCCATCCCCGGCAGTTTCAGATCGGTAAGGACCAAATCCACGTCGGCTGCGTGCTTCAAGCCCTCTTCCGCGGCTCCGGCGGCCTTCACTTCGTAGCCGCAGGAAGAAAGATGAAGCCCGATGACGCGGCGGTACTTCTCCTCGTCTTCGATCACTAACACGGCGGACATGGTTAAATTACATGATAAACGCGCGCCATAATAGCTAAGAGCCAGAACGATTCCGACAACGATCGGCCAGCGGTTGCCGCCGCCGATTTGCCGTTCAGATCCGCGCCGCTCGAGGCTACGGTCTTTTACGCCCTACCGGGCCTGCCGCCGGCGCTTCCTGGCCGCCAAGAGCGTTCACGCGCGGTAAGATCAAAGCATGGATAGCACCAGCAAGTTCGTCTGGTTTGTAGCGGGCGCCGCTATTGGCGCAAGCATTGCTCTTCTCTACGCTCCGAAATCCGGCCGCGACACACGCCGGCTAATTGGAAGGAAGGCGCGAAATAGCCGCGAGGCTGTGGCGGATATGGGCCGCGACTTGTGGGGGAAAGGCCGGGACCTGTACGAAAAAGGCCGTCAAGTCGCCGATGACGCCGCCGAATTGTTCGAACGAGGCCGGCGGCTGGTGGAAAGCTGAGCGCGCTGCGGCCGCTGAAGATTTACCAAACTGTAACCTCTAGCGCGTCAGTGCCGATCGGACCCCCATTTTCCTCTTGCTCTCCGCGCGAAATCGCAGGACACTGAGATTTAGATCGCGCGCGGCCATCTGCCGCATAACCCGCGCTCGCGGGGGCGAAAGTTTATAGTCATGGCGTTTCCTAAGTTTCTAGACGGCGCTCCCGTGCGGGAACCCGCCGACCGCTGGACCACAGCCGACGCAGCCGAGCTGTACGACGTCGCAAGCTGGGGTAAAGGCTATTTTTCCGTCGGCAAGAATGGGCATCTATGGGTGCATCCCGACAAAGATCCAAATCGCGGCCTCGATTTGAAGGAGCTTGTCGATAACCTTCAGCTTCGGGGCATTTCCTTGCCTTTGCTGATCCGCTTCGGCGAGATTCTGAAACACCGGCTGGGCGAACTACACCAAGCCTTCCAGACGTCCATAGCCGAACATGGCTACCGCGGCAGCTATTGCTGCGTGTATCCGATCAAAGTCAATCAGCAGCGGCAGGTGGTCGAAGAAGTATTGGAATACGGCCGCCCCTACAAATTCGGCCTCGAAGCCGGCTCCAAGCCGGAACTGCTCGCCGTGCTCGCCATCGCCGATAATCAGACTCCCATTATTTGCAATGGCTTCAAGGATGACGAATATATCGAAATGGTCATGCTGGCGAAAAAAATCGGCCGGCAGATCATCCCCGTCGTCGAAAAATACACCGAGCTGGATTTGATCTTGAAGCACTCCGACCGCGTCGGGGTTCGGCCGGTAATCGGCATGCGCATTAAGCTCGCCAGCCGGGGATCGGGGCGCTGGAAATCCTCCGGCGGCTATCGCTCGAAATTCGGCCTAACCGTTACAGAAGCCCTCCGCGCGCTGGATCAGCTCAAGAGCCGTCAAATGGAGGATTGCCTTCAGCTTCTGCATTTCCACCTTGGCAGCCAAATCACCAATATCCGGCAGATCAAGGGCGCGGTGATGGAGGCGGCTCGCGTATTTGTGGAGCTCCGGCGCGCCGGCGCGGGACTCGCTTACATGGATGTCGGCGGCGGGCTAGGCATTGATTACGATGGTTCCCAGACCGATTTTGAATCCAGCGTCAATTATACGCTGCAAGAGTACGCCAACGACGTCGTCTATCACATTCAAAGCGTCTGCGATGAAGCCGACGTTCCCCACCCGGTGATAGTCACCGAGAGCGGCCGGGCCATCGCCGCGTATCACAGCGCGCTACTGTTTAACGTACTTGGCGTTACCGGCTTCGGGGACGTCGATGCGCCGCCGGACTTCGGAGACGACGTCGAACAGCCTCTGATCGATCTCAAAGAAACCCTCCGCGGCTTGTCGAACAAGAATCTTCTGGAAAGCTTTCACGACGCGCAGCAGGCCCTGGATTCCGCGCTGAATTTGTTCAGCCTCGGATACCTTCCGCTCCAGCAGAGAAGTTGGGCCGAAAGCATCTATTGGCAGATCTGCCGCCGTATTCAGAAAATGGCGCTGGATTTGGACTACTTTCCGGAGGAGCTTGAGGGACTCGACGGCCTACTCTCAGATACGTATTTCTGCAACTTTTCACTCTTCCAAAGCATGCCCGACAGTTGGGCCGTTAAACAGCTCTTTCCCATCATGCCCATCCACAGGCTGGAGGAGGAGCCTTTCCGGCATGGAATTCTAGGCGATATCTCCTGCGACTCCGATGGCAAGGTAGATCAGTTCATCGACCGCCGGGACGTAAAAAAAACCCTGCCTCTGCATTCCTTCAGCGGCGAGCCCTATGTGCTCGGAGCTTTTCTGGTGGGCGCTTACCAGGAAATCCTCGGCGATCTTCACAACCTCTTTGGCGACACCAACGCGGTTCACGTGCGTCTGGACGAGAAAGGAGCAGTGGTGCTGGAGGCCGTGATCCGGGGAGACACCGTTCGCGAGGTGCTGGATTACGTCCAATTTCACTCCCGAACGCTGATCGATCAATTCCGCCGCGACGTGGAAGCCGCCGTGCGCGACGGCCGCATCGGATATGAAGAGTCCGGCGCGTTGCTGCGATTTTACGAGGATGGCTTGAACGGGTATACCTATCTGGAGCAGTAGCTCTTGCCTTGCGGGGCAGGCCTTCGCCTAAAATGGGGCTCTGGACCGTCACCCTGGCAACGGCGCGCTGTCGCGTTAGCACCGCCGATACTCCAGCATCGCGATAACCGCCACCAGCGGTTCGTATACACGCAACTGGCGCGCTGAGCGCGCAGGCGCCGCTAAGCGCCCGCGCGCGCCGTACGACTGCTATTCCGCGCCACCCTGTGATAGCGTCACGACAACAGTGGCTATTTGCTCTCCCGGTTTAGATTTCGGCAGCGGAACTTCGTAGCCCATCTCCCCGCGTCCGATTTGGATTTTGCTCAAAAGGAACTCGCGTTCGCGGCGCCGAAAGACCAACTGGGGCGGATCCGTATTGCGGCTCTGACTCGCTGCCCCCAGCGTGACGAAAACCTTCCGGCCCGATTCACGATCTTCAAACAGCCATATGCCTGGATTCCTGTGGACAACCATGTAATTTCCAGCCGGCAGGATGCCCCGCGAATTGACTCTAAAGTCAAACGGAATGCTGGCGACTAGGCTGCTCTGTGCCGAGGCGGTTGCGGAGGCCGCAACAAAAGCAGCCGCCGAGATAATAACACTAAGGTTAAATTTGCTCACTTCTATTACCTCCGATGATCCCGGGTCTGCGACCCAGGCGCAATTTAAGAAAGCAACCGCTGGGCCGCGGTTTTAGAAACGTAAACCTTTTGTTTCCTTTCAGCGATGGTATGGAAAGGCAAACAAGACGGTTCGCTTGCCTAACCGACCGGTTACATTAAAACAATGCTCGTCTTCGCGGTTCTGCTGGTTCTGCTTGCGGGCGCGCTGGCCTATTCGGTTCTGACCATCGTCGCCGCAGCCCGCTACCGCGCCGCGCGGCCGGCCGCGCCGGCTTCGCTCCAAGAACCCATCAGCATCTTGAAGCCGCTGGCTGGCCTCGATCTGGATCTCGAAGCTAACCTTCGCAGCTTCTTTCAGCAGGATTACGCCCGTTTTGAGATTCTGTTCGCCGTGCGTTCTTCGGCCGATCCCGCCGCCGGCGTCGTAGAAAAACTGAAACGCGAATATCCGCGGGTCTCTGCGCGCTTATTAATTACCGGCGAGCCCCCTTACGCCAACGCCAAGGTCTACAGCTTAGCCTGCATGCTGGCCGAAGCCTCGTATGATCTGGTGGTCATGAGCGACAGCGACGTGCGCGCGGGACCGGACTTGCTCAAAGTCGTCGCCGCGGAATTTCAAGACCCAGCCATTGGCATCGCCACTTGTCCATATCGCGCGGTTCCGGGTCCAAGTTTTTGGTCCCGGCTGGAGGCAGCCGGCATGAATACGGATTTCCTCGCGGGAATTCTAGTAGCGCGCATCCTCGAAGGCATGCGTTTCGCAGTCGGCCCCACGATCGTCGCACGCCGGCGTGTTCTGGACGCCATTGGCGGTTTCGATCGTTTGAAGGATTTCCTGGCCGAGGACTTCGCCATGGGAAGATTCGCGGCCGAAGCCGGCCACGGCGTGGTTCTTTCGTCGTATATCATCGAACACCACATCGGCAGCTCGGATTTCCGCCATAATGCCGCTCACCGATTGCGCTGGGCTCGCAGCACTCGCCGCTCCCGCCCCTTCGGCTATCTCGGCCAAATCCTCACCATGCCCCTGCCGCTGGCCGGTCTGGCTACGGCCGCTAAGCCCACGTGGTGGCCGCTTGTGCTCGTCGCCCTCCTGGCTCGGGCAGCAGCCGCGCAAGCCGTCTGCTGGGGCGTACTCGGCGTCAAAGCAAATTGGGTCCTTCTTTTGGCAGAGGACCTCGCGGGCTTTTGTTTCTGGATCGCCGGTTTTTTTGGGAGCACCATCACTTGGCGCGGGCGTCGCTATCGCCTCCGCCCCGATGGCCGATTCGAGCTTCTAACACAAGCCGGCCACGGGCGCGCAGCCTCACAAGACGCCGTTCCGCCTCTTCCGCATTAAAACATTTCAATAACGTCCTGTTTCACGAACAATTCATTTTCCCCACATGGCGCATTAACGAATTTCTGCCATAGTGCAGGCAGAAAGGCAAAGCGGTTGAAATTGTTCTACCGCCGCGTGTGCGTCAGTTTCATCGGAGTTCATGAAGAGGGGCTGCTATGCGTTCTCACATTCGGTTCGAATGGGCGCCATCCCCGTCAAGGGAGCGATTCCGCACGGGAGTGTCGCTGCACAGCCATACGCTCCATTCTCAGGAAAGCTTCGAATTCATTCGGCGGGCTGGGTTGCGCACTCCCCTCATCGCGATGCTCATCCGCGCCGCCGAGAACCGCTATCATCGCCGCCACGGGA
This sequence comes from Bryobacteraceae bacterium, assembly GCA_035293905.1. Taxonomy (GTDB): domain Bacteria; phylum Acidobacteriota; class Terriglobia; order Bryobacterales; family Bryobacteraceae; genus Palsa-187. The sequence continues at coordinate 38,718 of DATGLY010000082.1, read as the reverse complement.
AGCATGTGGAATTCGCGCGCGCCTGGTGGACGCCGCCGCTGAGCCCATGCGAAGTGAAAGCACAGGAAACTTTTCAAATTGAGCAGTTCGGTCTCAATAGCTTGGTGGCGATTACTGACCACGATGATATTCAGGCTTCGATGGAGTTACGCTCCGGCGGTCAAACCGTTCCCATCGCCTTGGAGTGGAGCGTGCCTTTTGGTCCAGCGTTGTTTCACCTAGGCGTATACAATCTCCCTCCCGCTCGCGCGGAGGTTTTGTTTCAAGCGATGCAGGACTACCGCCGACTACCCACCCTTGGCGAGCTCAGCGACCTCCTGGCCGAACTCACGCGCCATCCAGCCACCCTCCTGGTTTTGAATCACCCCTTTTGGGATGAAACAGGCATCGGAAATGAGCGGCATGAAGAAGCCGTCCGTATTTTCGCGCGTATGTACCGTCCCTTCATTCACGCGATTGAACTGAACGGCCTGCGTCCGCCGGGCGAAAACGAGCGAGCGCGCCACTTTGCGGCATCGCTCGACGCGGCCCTTATTTCTGGAGGCGACCGCCATGGCCTTGAGCCAAACGCTGTTTTAAATCTCACCAATGCAGGCGATTTCAGCGAGTTCGTGCAAGAAATCCGCGACGGCTGTAGCCGTCTTTTGTTCCTCAACCGCTATCGCCGGCCTCACTGCCTCCGCATGGCGCGTAACACTATCGACATGTTCCGGACCTACCACGCCCACGCCCGTGGATGGCGGGTTTGGACCGAACGCGCCTTTTATCGTGATGAAAGCGACTGTATCAAGTCCTTTGCGGCGATCCTTACACCGAACGCGAGCGCGCATCGGGGGGGCCCGGCTTCAGTCCGCGGCGACGGGCACCGGACGCTTGTTGCTCGCAGGTCCCTTTAGCCCAGTGCAACGGTGCGCTTTGTGCATTTAAGGTGTAGTGAAGCGCCCGCGCGGGCTTTGACTGCTGTCTGCGCATATAGCCTACTTAGCCTTCTAGCCAGTTGCCGGGAAGGGTTCCATCCCTCGACAATGAAAATATGCGCACCGCGTTGCTGTTGCTCGTTTTGCTACTTCCCCCCCTGGCCGCCCAGGGCACCCCATCCGACGATCGCATCTACGACGAAGTCCGGCGGCGACTGGCCTTGGACGTCGATATCAATGGCGGGGGCCTCGAAGTGGTCGTGAAAAACGGCGCCGTGATTCTCCGCGGCCGCGTCCACACCAACAAGGCTAAGGAAAAGGCCGAAAAGATCGCGAAGAAGGTCAAGGGCGTAACGAGCGTTGATAATCAACTCAAGCTCTTTGGAGCGGACTGAGCCTTTGGAGAGCTCGCAGCCGGAGCTCTTCATCGTCTGGCTGCGCTATATTATTAGTCTCATTTCGCCCGTTATGGCGTAGTTTGTCAGCCTCGACTTACGGCAAAGCCTCCGAGCTGGACTGCCAGGAGATGACGGTATGACCTTGAGACCGACGCTCGTTCTTCCGGTGGTGTTTTGTTCCATTCTGAGCCCGCTCCTGGCGGCTTCCCATGGGCTCCTGATCGACGGAGCTTTCCCGGCAGGAGAAGAAGACTTAAGCCGGGAGTCTGGCCCTGTCAAGTCGATTCTGGAGTCGACGGGCCTGTTTCAGATCGAGTCCGTCAATGCTTCCGGTGCGTTTCAGACGCGCTTTGAAAGATACAAGCTCATCGTGTTGAATTTCGGCGGCGATGGATGGCCGCTCGCCACCCTCACGGCGCTGGACAAATATCTTCAGAGCGGAGGAGGAATGCTCGCCCTGCCTGGCTCGGGCAGCGCCTTCCCCGATTCTCCCGCGTTCAACGTCATGCTCGGCCTCACCGCCGCGCACAACCGCAACCGCCAAGCCGGCCCCTTCTGGTTTTACAAGGATGGCAATGTTGCGTACGATAACACCACCGAAGGCGCCGCAGGCAAGATCATTCGTGTCGATCAGCCCTTTCCGATCACCATCCGTGACACAGAGCATCCCGTCACGAAAGGCCTCCCTCTCGTCTGGATGCATCTTCCCGACGAGATTGCCGGTCGGCTGCGCGGTCCTGGAAAGAATATGACGCTGTTGGCCACCGCTTTTTCGGACCCCAAAAATGGAGGGACCGGACTGGATGAGCCGCAGGTCGTCGCCGTAGCTTATGGAAAAGGAAGAGTCTTTCGGGTCATTATGGGCCGAACGCCTAAATCCCTAGATTGCGCTGGCTTGCAAACCATTCTTCAGCGTGGCGCCGAGTGGGCCGCCACTGGAAAAGTCACGCAGAAGCTTCCCTCTGATTTTCCCACTGAGGAAAAGGAATCCCAGCGCGCAAGCCGGTCTGCCCAGTCCGCCGCGAAAGACTCGCGACCGCCGGCTCCAGAGTCGCGCCCGCGCGCGACGGTCGACTGACGCCTATTTCTGCGTGTCTATGCCCGGCCGTTGCACTTCGTACGGCGCGCCTTCGTTCCCGGCAGACGATCCCAAAAACAGCTTCTGCCCGTTCGGCAGCGTTAGATCCCGGCCGTTGGCGCGATGCGTTCCGTCTTTTGCCTGATAGCCGTCGATTACGATTTTGTCGCCCCGCTTGAGCGTATCGCGAGTGATGCCGCGCCGCAGGAGAATGTTCGGACTGCCCGCTTCGATCGCCCAGTTCTCGACTGTGCCATCGGGCTGCTTCACATCCACATGAATCCAACTGTGTGGGTTGATCAATTCCACCTTGGTCACAGTCGCGTCGGTAAAGTGGAGCGGCCTTTTGTCGTCAAACTCCGCAGCGAACGCGTGGTGCGCCTGAGTCGGCAATGCCGGCAAAAGCGCCGCTGCTAAGGTGAGCGCTACTCGCATACTAACCTCCAAAGTCCTCATTTCTCCGGCGGGTTCCCCGACACATACCGTTCATAGACCTCTTCGCCCGGAGGAATCTTGCGCGTAATGTCTACGTTCATGGTTTTGCCTTCCCAGTGCTTCACCAGTTGCTGCTTGCGCAAGTGTCCGTAGAGGGTTTCTTCCACCATCTCCACGCACCGGAAATCTGTGAGCTGCGCGTCGGGCTCCAATCGCCGATAGATCGGCATGCGGATCTTCCAGGGCCGCGTGAACACTTGCGGGTCCTCGATTGTCGCCTCGTACCGGAACGCATCATGCCCCATCAGCGTCATGCGCTCGGTGACGTGCAGCGCATCGCTATGGAAATTGCCGGCCCTGTCAAACCACGTTGCATCGTTGAAAGCCGAGACATCCGTCACCAACGTATCGCCTTCCCATCGCCCCACTGAATATCCCATCCAGGCGACGTTCGGATACGGATCCATCTTCGTCAGGTGGATGGTTCGCTGAACGTTTTCGTATTCGTAGATCATCTGGACCTGGGTGGCGCTTTGGATGATCTGGAAAGGGTGCGGCATGTACATTGCACGCGGAATCCCTGGCTGAAAGCATTTGATTTCCGGGTCGCGATCGATCCAATGCTCCAGATTCTCTTTCTTTCTTGCCGCGGCCCACGGTTGGTACGGAATCTCATCGCCTTCCACTACGCCCTGCCCGCCCGGAACCCAACCCAGCGAGCCTAGGGCCACTACGGGCGCCGCCAGCACTTGTGATCCGGGAGTCAGCCCCGGCTGAGCCACCATCGGCCGCGCCTGGTGATTCTGAAGATCCCAATTCGCCGTATTATTCGCTTCCCAAATGCCGTTAAAATCGGGCTTACCCGCGATGCGAGGCAAAACTTCGGGGCTTGCCGCCGAAAGAGGCGCCGGGCCAGGCGAAGACAGCCAGAGTGCAGCCGCGGCTGCCGCAACGGTCCCTAGGGCAATTGCGCCCTTGCTCGCAAACCCCATCCTCTAAACCTCCTCGCCCTTCCGCGGGAACAGTACAACATATAACATGCCGTGGCACGCTACTGTCAATGCTCCAGCGTTGGGTCTGATATGCCGCTGGCATTACCGAGATGGGTCGGACGCCGCGACAGGCATTCGCCCGCCGGACTGCCGCAAGCGCCGGCGGTCACCCTCCCGGCCGCTCGATGCGCCTGGCTCGCCCTTCCCCGGCGTACCGAGCGAGGCTCAGTTCGTCCGTGATGCGTAGGCGTCTTCGTTTTCCTCGTTGGGCGCCTCGAACCCGTGCGATCAAGCCGTCGCGCTCCATTCGCGCCATAGCCCGGGACACTACTTCCCGCACCGACCCAATACGAGTCGCCAATTCCTCATTGGAAAACGCAAGATCCACCTCTAAACCAGCTCTTGTGCGCAAGCCATGATCCCGGCATTGCTCTAGAAGAATGCGGGCCAGGCGCTGGCCAACCTGCTGGAGCGCCAGCGTATCCACCAAATCCACGTGCGCTCGCAACCGCTGCGCCATCAACTTAAGCGCCGTGAGGGCCACTGCTGGGTTCCGAAGCATGAAGTTGCATATATCCGCCTTTTCGAGGAACAGCACGAGGGTCTGCTCCTCGGCCACGGCCGTAGCCGGGTAGGGGCCTTCGTCAAACATCGGCACTTCCGCCAATGTCGCTCCCGGACCCTCGGTGTGGATCGTCTGCTCCCGCCCGCGAGTGTTCACTCGATAGGCGCGAATCCGGCCTGAAACAATGATGAAGAGCCCCGAGGCCTTCTCTCCGGCCAAAAACAACACCTCGCCCGGCGCCAGGTGCCGGCTGTGGGCCAGGGCAGCCAGAGCGGCCAGTTGCTCGGGGTGGAGTCGACTAAATAGCGCTGTACGCTTTAGCGCCGCCGCTTTATCCATGGTTTATTCGCAGTATCCTGCTTCTAATCTGGCGCCGCATCGTGACTTAAGTCATGGCGGCGCCTTCCTCTCTACCCGTACGATTAGAATGCCATGGCGCAGCGGAGCATGATTTCTTGGTTGAAGCGACTCGCGATCGCGTCTTTGTGCGCCATCGCCATCGCGGTGGTGCTGGCGGCCGCGGATCACGACACGGAAGAAAGCTCTATTCTTCCGCTCGATCATAAAGCCATCCAATACGCCAACGGGCCTTTGAATGACCCGGTCACAAAACTGGATCGTGACCTGGCAGGCGGTAAAACCAAGCTCGAATGGAGCCCGCAATACGGATGGCTTCCCAGCATCCTTAAGCAGCTCGACCTCAACGTGGACTCGCAGATGTTGGTTTTCTCCAAAACCAGCTTTCAAGCCTCAAAAATCGGGCCGCGCGCTCCGCGGGCGCTCTTCTTCAACGACCGGGTGATGGTGGGTTCTGTGCAAGACGGCGACGTTTTGGAACTTGCCTCCCTCGATCCCAAACAAGGCTTCATCTTTTATACGTTGGACGTTCATCAATCCAAGCAGCCGCGTTTCGACCGCCGTGACGTCTGCCTGCAATGCCATCAAGGTCCAGCCACTCTCGGCGTGCCCGGAATCATGATCGCCTCGGTATATCCAGACGCCGGCGGCATGCCGGCTTTCAACCTGGGAATGCCCGTCACCGACCATCGCACTCCTTTTCAGGATCGCTGGGGCGGCTGGTACGTCACCGGCACGCACGGCGGCATGCGCCACCGCGGCAATGCGGTCGCCCGCGACCGCTCCAAGCCGGACCTGCTGGATACTCAGGGCTCCCAGAATCTCACTACCGTGAGCCAAAAGTTCGACGGTGGCCTCTATCTCAGCCGTCTGAGCGACATCGTAGCTCTGATGACCTTAGAGCATCAGACGCGCATGACCAATCTTATAAACCGCGTGGCCTGGGAGACGCGCATCGCGCAGCAGGATGGCAGGCTCAACGACCCTTCCACGCGCGCGCGCATCGACGCTGACATCGAGTCCATGGTGATTTATATGCTCTTCGCTGACGAAGCCGGCCTTTATGATACGGTGCAGGGCGCCTCCACGTTCGCCAAAAGCTTCCCAGAACGCGGTCCGCGCGATCGCCAAGGCCGTTCCCTACGGGATTTTGATTTGCAAAAGAGGCTCTTCAAGTACCCACTCAGCTATATGGTTTACAGCGAGGCCTTCAACGCCATGCCGGATGACGCAAGAGCGCGCGTCTACCGCCGCCTGTTCGATGTGCTGAGCGGCGCCGATCGGAGTTCGAAATTCGCCAAGCTCTCCCCGGACGATCGCCGCAATGTGCTCGCTATCCTCAGCGATACCAAGCCCGACCTGCCTGCCTATTGGAAGGATGAAGCCGCAGCTTCCCCTAGGTAACAGAACGTTCCGGAGACATGGGTCAATTATACTTTGCCCCGCAAAAAGGGACGAAGCCCATGCCATGGAGGAGAGTTCTGTTATGGACGAATGAATGCGTTTTGTAATTTGGCTGAAGAATGGGGAGAGCATGGCCTCTCTCTGCGGCGAGTTCGGCATCTCGCGAAAGACAGGATACAAGATCTGGGAGCGTTACCAGAGCAGTACGGCCTCGAAGGCCTTACGATCGGACGCGCTCGGTGGTGGTCACCAGTTGTAATCCCTCTGCCTGCACAGGAAGAAAATCAACCTTTCTCAATCCCTCGCCGGACAGGCCGTTCGGCATCCGCAAAGTCAAAGAGGGCATCTGGCTGGTCCGCTTAGTGAGGTATGACCTCGGCTACATCGATTTGAAAGAAAAAACGTTGCAACCCGTCGACAATCCTTTCCGGCCGCCCCCTAGGCCCGCTCCTGCGCCAGCGGAGTCACATAGCCTGAAAGCACCCGGTGAAACGGAGGCGAGCAATGCTGGAGAGCAACTCGCCAAAGGATAACCGGTGCGACTCATCGCGGACGATGGGAAAGGGCGTGGCCGTTTGATCGCGCCCCTTCATTCCAAATCCTCGAGCCCGACAACGGGCGCCAGCACCCAGCGCTCAACCTGCGATGGTTTTCTGCGCCCATCGGTGCCCGCAATCCTAGGTTCGCGGCTGAGAAGCAAAGGCTGGCGCCAGACGTCGGCCCGGCACGATGACTGGGGGGTTCGTTGCGTGTTGCGCCTGCAGTTGCGCAAGAGCCAGTGTTTGGACCGCGGCCGCTACCTCCGGCAGCAAGTTCCCGGAATCCAATCCTCTTAGCCAGTGAGAACTTCCAGGATGGTCTTTCAACAGCACCTGGACAGCATCAATTACAGCTGCTTGGGGCGACGAAAAGGGGGGATCGGCGCGGCCACCCGCGCCGTTGCAGGGCAGCCACACAAAAGCCGCCCGGAACTTTCAGCGGCTTGTACTGAAAACTTGGTGCGGATGAGAGGACTTGAACCTCCACTCCCTTGCGAGAACTAGAACCTGAATCTAGCGCGTCTGCCAGTTCCGCCACATCCGCACAGGGAGGGTACATTTACATTGTACGTCAGGAAAACTTGATGCTTGCCTCCGCAAATGGGCCACGGTTCAAAACAGCAGCTTCAACGCGAATTGGAGCTGGCGGGAGTCCTGAGCGCTTGAAATCTGGCCAAAATTCGGGGTAAATGCGGTTCGGTTCGGAATGTTGAAATTGGGACGATTGAGCAGGTTGTATGCTTCGGCGCGAAACTGAAGGCGACGGCTGTCCCGGATTCCGATCTCCTTTTGGAGGGAGACGTCGAACTCTTCCAAGCCCGGCCCGATCACCGCATTCCTGGGTGAGTCGCCGAAGGTATAGAGCGCCGGGAGCGAGAAGGCAGAGGTCTGGAACCATTGGCTTGGCGTTTTGGGTCCGTCGTTAGGGTTTCCTACGAGGTTGGGACGCTGAGCCGGGCCGGAGCCGACATTGGCTTGATCGCTCGAAATGTTCACGGTGAACGGCGCGCCGGATTGCGCCGTGAAGTAGCCGCCGGCTTGCCAACCGCCAAAGGTCGCCCGCATCCAGCGGCTGGCCGCGAGAGGAAACGGAACTTGATAGATTGCGCTTATCACAACCCGTTGGCGATGATCGAAGCTGGAACTGGCCTTTTCAGATGCGCGATCATAGACGTTCTGAGGAAGGTTCGTTTCGTTTAACGTCGTGCCCGGGTCGGAGGCGTCGTCGATGGAATGCGACCATGTCCAGTTGGCGTCAAACATCAAGCCCCTAGCCAAGCGGCGTTTTGCGGCAACGCTTAGCGCATCATAGGATGCCCATCCATCCCAGCGGATGGTGTTGAATTGGCTCATTTGAGGGATGGGACGGCGCGGCGCGATGGCTCCCGGACCCGGCAGGGGGACATTGAGCACGGTCGAGCTATCGGCATGAACCGTTCGCGAGCCGATGTACGCAATCGACAGCAGCGTGCTCGCAAAGAGTTCCCGCTCCAGGTTCAAGTTCCAGACTTCGTTGTATTCGATCTGAAAGTTGTGATTTACGTCATTTGCGCCGACGGTTCCTACGGAATTGGCAAGAAGCGCGTTCTCGGTGGTGAACGACGGCGAAAGGGCCGTCGCGCTGGAACTGACAGTCTTGTTGACGAAAAACGGAAGGTTTTGGGCCAAATTTGTGATGATGTTGTAGGCCGCCTGGTTGGGATAGATGCCGAAGCCGCCCCGAAGCACGATCTTCGAATTTCGCGGAAGGGTCCACGCAAAACCCAAGCGGGGGGCAAAGCGTAGAGGGCGGGTGACGACCAGGCTGTTGTTCCATCCGGCCTCGACCGAGGTCAGGTAAGGAAGGGGGATAAAGGGCAAGAGCGGCGCCGCCGCAGGCGAAATCACGCCGGAGGAATCGCTGGCGATCACAAACCGGCCTCCCGCGACGGAGGGATCCACGGCGGCGATCCGATTCTGGGCGTCCGTCATGTTCTGGTTGTACTCATAGCGGAGTCCGGCGTCCACCTTAAAGTCGGGCGCGATCTGCCACGTGTCTTGGGCGTAAAAGTGCGCCCAATTGGTGGTTCCATCCATGGCGGCGCGCCCGAGTCCAACTTGCGCAGTGGTGGGAAAGCCGAGCAGAAAATCGGCGAAAGAATTGCCGTCCGACAAGCCTGGGGCCGACGAGGTCCACTTGGGAGTGAACGAAAAAACGCCGCGGGCCCCGTTGGGATTCGTGGTATCGAGATCGTAATGCATGAAATAGGCGCCAAATTTCGCGATGTGCCTGCCGTGGCGCCAGATCAAGTTATCGTAAAGCTCAAAATCGCGATTCTTTCGAAACGTGAATAGGGCGGGATCCCCCATGGTGGTGAACTGGCCGCCCAGCGAGATTTGAGGATATCCCATATCGGAGGGGTTCGCCGTGACGCCTTGCAGTCCCGTCAGCGCCGCAAACGGAATTCCCGCGTTAGGGCTGGTCTGGCCGCCAGGCACGGTAAGGAAGCCAAAGCGAGTTTCGTTTAACAGGTCGGCGCTTACCGTGTGGGTCCATCCCGCCGCGCCGTTCACCGAATGAGTGCTTAGATTTCTCCCGAAGCCAGGCAAGAGACTTTCTTGCAGGACTCCGGAGCCGAACGGGTCGAATTCGCGCGCGTCGAAGACGGAGGCGCGAAAGTACGAGCTATCCGCGCTGGAGATTTGATGATCCAGACGGGCGCTGTATTGGTTGGTGTTGATGCTCTGAGTTGCGGAGTCGAGCAAGTTTTGCGCAAGCCCGGGCCGGTTCGGGAGCGGTATTTTGGAAAGCAAGGCAAGGGCGACAGGATCGAGCAATGCCGGGGGGATCTGATTTGCTGGGAACGGCTGGCGCGCGGTTGCCGAGGCGCTTTCTGGATCGTAGATAGGCGCCAAGCCGGCGAAGTTTCCCTGCTTCAAACCGGCTGTGGGCACGGAAAAAGTCTGCGTCAGCGCTTTGCGCACGCGCTGCCCCTCATAACTCAGGAAAAAGAAAGTCTGGTTTTTCAGGATCGGACCGCCCAGCGCGCCTCCAAAATCGTTCTGCCGGAAAGGAGGGATCGGCGCGGCGGGCGAATCGAAGAAATTTTTCGCGTCGAAGGCGTCGTTTCTAACAAACTCGAATAGACTGCCGTGAAATTGGTTCGAGCCCGAGCGGGTAATGACATTCACCACAGCCCCGGACTTTCCGCCGAATTCGGCCGCATAGGAGGTCTTTTGAATGTTGAACTCCTCGACGGAGTCGACTGATGGGGCAACGACCATATTGTTAAAGTGCTCGTCGGTGACGCTAACGCCGTCCACCAGATACAAATTGTGGCCGCTGCGCTGGCCCAGGACATTGACTAGGCTGCCGGCTTGCTGCAAGGCATCGCCCCGGGTGCCGCCCGGCGGGCGCACGACGCCCTCGCTGAGCATCGCCAGATCCAAAAATTGGCGGGTTTTCAGAGGCAGTTGGTTCACCTGCGCGTTGTCGATCACATCCTTGATCTCGGCGGTTTCCGGCTGCACATCGGCATTGGCCTCGATGGTCACGGTTTCATTGGCTCCTCCCACTTGGAGCGCGAAATCGTAGCGCAATTGATCCAAAGCATGAACGTCGATTTTGGGCACTTCCGCCGGTTTGAAATTCGGCGCGCCAACGGTGAGCGAATAGGCGCCGGCGGGAAGCTGGGCTATGAAATATTCTCCGGCCGCGTTGGAGATGGCGGTGAACTTCAAACCGGTCGCCACCTGCAGCGCGACAACCGTGGCGCCGGGCAAGGACCCTCCCAGTTGGTCTTTAACGACGCCCGAGATCTCGCCCGTATTCATTTGTCCCCAGGCGGCGATGGCCGCCAGGGCGAAGGCGACCAGAAGATGAGCAAGACGTAATTTGCGAGCCAACTCACTACGATACGATAAAAATCGAAGGAGAGTTTATGTTCGCCATCCGATGCATGGCCCGGGCGACTCTATTGGCGGCCGCCGCGTTGACCGTGGCGCCAGGGCGCTCGGCTGAGCTAGACCCAAAGGCCATTACCGTCACTTTGCCCGACAACATTCCATGGCGGAAAGGCCCGGGCCAGGATTCCGCGCTGATCCAAGGCGACCCCAGCAAGCCTGGGGTCTATATCCAGCTTCTTCGCTGGCATGCGGGAAATAATAGCCGTCCTCATTTCCATTCGACGGACCGGTTCATCTACGTTCTGTCAGGGACCTGGTATATGGGCAGCGGCCCAAAGTACGATCCTGCGAGCATGCAGCCGATCCCAGCGGGAAGTTATGTAATCCACCACGCCGGGGGCATTCACTATGACGGAGCCAAAGAGGGACAGGGCGATTGCGTGCTATACATCGTGGGCACGGGGCCGATGACGACGACTCAGGCCGAGCAGAAGTAGGCGGATAAAGGCCATCAGACGCGGCAGCGCATGGCCCGAGGAGAGCGATATAGTAAAGCTCATGCCTTCCCGACGAACGTTACTGCTTGCTCCACTGGCCGCGCCCTTGTGCGAGATGGTCTCGGCGGCCCCGGCGGCGTCCGGCAAGATGTCCTTGTGCCTTCATCAGAACACTTCGCGCGCCGCGGGCTTCCGAAAATCGCTCGAGGGATGGGCAAAAGCGGGCATCAAGAATGTCGAGCTAACAGACAACCTGCTCGACGACTGGCTGAAGACAGGTTCGCTGGCCGACGCCAAAAGGCTTCTATCGGACCTTGGCTTGACGGCGGTCTCATCGGCGGCGGTTCTGCCGGATTTGTGGATTACCGGCCCGGCGCACACCGCTTCGCTCGAAAGCTGGAAAAAGCGCTGCGATCAGTTTTCTTCCCTCGGCTTGACCAAGATCTATTGCCCCTCCACGACGAATCGCAAAGTGACGGCGGAGGATTACAAGACTTCGCCCGATTGCATCCGGGAAGCCGGAGAGATCGCCAAGCAGCACAACCTGACGGCGCTGATCGAGTTCGCTCGTTCTTCCACCCACATCGCCACGCTCACCACTTCGCTCAAGCTGATCCGCGAGGCGGCGCATCCCAATGTCCGCCCGCACTTGGATTTCTATCACTTCTGGTCGGGCATGAGTAAGTTCGAAGATCTCGACCTGCTGCGGCCGGGCGAATTAGCCCACGTGCATTTTCAGGACACTCCGGATATGCCCCGGGAGCTGCTAGACCAACAGAGCCGCCTAATACCCGGCGACGGCGTGGCTCCCATCGTGCCCATTTTGCGCAAGCTCGCGGAAAAGGGCTATTCCGGATCGCTCTCCGTGGAGCTGTTCTTGCCCGAGCTTGTGAGGGGAGATCCATACGAAGTCGCCATGAAAATTCGCGAAAAATGCGAAGTGGTGATGCGGAAGGCGAAGGTGGCATGAGACGCGCGGTTCTGCTTGCGCTCGCAGGAGCCGCGGCATTCGGCCAGCGGCCATCCAATCCGGCGCTATTGACGCCGCAACAAGCGCCGCCGATGGATTACGGCGCGGTGGCGGATCCGCTTCCCGTGCCGCCCGGGGTGAATATGGGAGCCTCCTCGAGCGTCGCGTTCGATTCCAAGGATCACCTTTACGTTCTGAGCCGGGGCGCCAATCCTATCACCGAATTCGACGAAAACGGAAGATTCGTCCGCTCCTTTGGCGAAGGTCTGTTTACGCGCAGCCACGGCTTGCGGATCGCGAAGGATGGCAATCTGTGGGTGACGGATGTGGGCGCGCACACAGTGATGAAGCTGAGCCCGCAGGGCGAGGTGCTGCTGACCCTGGGGACCAAAGGCAAAGCGGGGGAATGGAACGCATCCACGCACTTATTTAACGAGCCCAACGACATCGCCATCGCGCAAAACGGAGACATCTTCGTCACACAGGGGCATTCGCCAGGACCGGGCAGAGGGGATCCGCGCGTGCTCAAGTTCGACAAGAACGGGAACTTCATCAAATCGTGGGGCGGAAAAGGAACCGAGCCGGGGAAATTCGACGTGGCGCACGGCTTAGCCATCGATGCGGAGGGTTTGCTCTGGGTGACCGATCGTGAAAATCAGAGGGTTCAGATCTTCGATCAGGATGGAAAGTTCATACGCGAAATCAAATATGCGGGCTTGCCCTGCGCTCTGGATATCGGCCCGAAATACATCTATATGGTGAACGGTTTCGCGGGGCAGCTTTTGCGGCTGGACTTGGAGGGCAATGTGTTAGCCGCCATAGGAAAACCCGGCAATGGCCCAGGCGAGTTCGGCGAGGCGCATTTCGTGGCGGTTAGCGCCAAGGGGGACATTTACGTCTCCGATTCCGTGAATCGAGCCGTGCAGAAGTTTGTGAAAAAGTAGCTTTAACGCTCCAGCGCTTTCACCCCCGGCAGCTCGATTCCCGCCAGAAACTCTAGCGAAGCGCCGCCGCCGGTGGAAATATGGCTGATCTTGCCGGCGACTCCCGCGGATTTGATCGCCTTTTCGGAATCTCCTCCGCCCACCACGCTGATCGCGTCAGAAGCCGCGATTGCTTTGGCTAAGGCCACGGTTCCCCGATCGAAGGGGGGCGTTTCAAACACGCCCATCGGCCCATTCCAGATGATGGTTTTCGCACCGGCGACAACCTTCGAATATGCTCCCTCCGTTTTCGGTCCGATATCGAGACCCATCATTCCATCCGGCACCCGGTCGACGATTTGAGTCGGCGCGCCTGGTTTCAACTCCGCAGCGACGACATGATCGAGGGGCAGCATCAATTTTTGGCCGGCTTCCTTCATCAGTTCGCCGGCCAAGCCGATCTTGTGTTCCTCCACAAGCGACTTGCCGGTTGACTCGCCTCGCGCGCGCAAGAAAGTGTAAGCCATTGCGCCGCCGATCATCAGCCGGTCGACCACCTTCATGAGGTTTTGAATGACCTCGATTTTGTCCGAGACCTTGGCGCCGCCCAACAGCGCCACGCACGGCCGGGCCGGGTTCTTCACAGCCTTGCTTAGGTATTCAAGCTCTTTCAGCATCAGCAGCCCGGCCGCCGCCTGCTTCACGCAGGAGAGCATTCCGACCGTCGAGGCATGGGCGCGGTGGGCCGAGCCGAAGGCATCGTTCACATATATGTCGCAAAGCCGCGCAAGCTGTTGGGAAAACTCCGGGTCGTTGTTTTCTTCCTCTGCATGAAACCGCAGATTTTCGAGCAGCAAAACCTCTCCCGGCGCGGGAAGCATGGCCTCGACCTCCGGGCCCACGCAGTCCGGCGCCATCGCCACCGGTTTCCCGAGAAGTTGCGAAAGGCGATCGGCGACGGGCTTGAGGCTCATCTCGGGGTTCGGCTTGCCCTTGGGCCGCCCCAAGTGACTGGCGAGGATGAGCGCCGCGCCCCGATCCAGGGCGTATTGAATGCTCGGCAGCGAAGCGCGAATCCGCTTGTCGCTGGCGATCTCTCGCCCCCCTGGAGTTAGGGGCACATTGAAATCCACGCGCATGAAGACGCGCTTGCCTTGTAAGTCCAAGTCCTGAATCGACAAATAGCTCATGGTTGTGACGCCTCCCAACGCTGCGATGAATTCCGCAGCTTTCACCCTCCACGCGCCCCTAACTGCATCGTCGACGAGGATCGGCCAGTAGGCTAAAGAAGAACGATCGGCGCGGATCAATCGCTACTGGCCCGGTTCGAGCTGCCGGGTGAAGCAAGTATTATTATTGCTGGTTTGGGGATGAGATGGGCTAGGCCTGCTGCGCCGCCGGCTCCATATTGAAGCTGTAGCCGAAGCCGCGCACGCTGCGGATAAAAGATGGCCCACCTTCGGTTTCGATCTTCTGGCGGAGGCGGAGGATGTAAACGTCCACGGTCCGGTCGGTTACGGCGCGGTCATGGCCCCAGACAGCATCGAGCAACTGCTCCCGGCTAAAGACCACGCCTGGCCGGCTCATCAGGAATTCCAGCAGGCGGAATTCGGTGGCAGTTAGGGAAAGATCGCCTCCGGACAGCCGAACTTGGCATCGTGAGCGGTCTAGTTCCAAGTTGCCTGCTTTAAGCAGCTTGGCCGCCGTTTGCTGTCCGCGGAAGTGGATCTTGATGCGCGCGATCAACTCCCGCACGAAGAAGGGCTTGACGATGTAGTCATTGGCGCCGAGTTCCAGTCCCACAATGCGGTCTGTTTCGGAGGCCCGGGCGGTGAGGAAAATCACCGGGGTGCTTGCCAGTTCCGTATTGCCACGGATGCCTTTACAAATGTCCAAGCCGTCGGAATCCGGAAGCATGATATCGAGAATGATCAGGTCGGGGCGTTCGCGCCGGCAGAGCTCCAGGGCGCCTTTGCCTGTCTTGGAACCCACCACTGTGAAACTTTCCTTTTCCAAATTGTATTGGAGCAAGGAATAGAGGTCAGAATCGTCTTCGATGACTGCGATCTTCTTCATCTAAGGACAGAGTAACCGACTGATTGTTTCAAATGAATTACGATTCGGTTAAAACATCTCGCTATCGGGCGAGTTGGGGCCAAGCAGCCGGCCGAGAGTCAGCGACCGGTCAGTGACCTTGTTTTGACCTCGACCTACCACGCTCTGCTTCGATCTGTGCTACGCTCTCATGTGGCGGGGTTCGCCGCCGGCGATGCTCCGTACATAAAAGCGATCTTGCGCGCCAGGAGCGGCGGCATCGGCTGAAGTAGAGCGCTGCCATTCCGCCGTGCGCGTTCAAAAGGAGAAAATGGCGATGAAGCTGAAGTTGCTCGGTGTGATGGCGGTTGGGCTTGTAGCGGCTGCACTGCCTGTCTTGGCGCATCACTCGTTCGCGGCGGAATACGACGCGGCCAAACCGGTAACCCTGAAGGGCACCGTCACGAAGGTTGAGTGGATGAATCCGCACGCCCGCTTCTATATCGACGTGAAGGATGATTCCGGAGCGGTCACGAATTGGGAATTCGAGCTCGGCAGTCCGAACGGCTTGATGCGGGCCGGCTGGACGCGGAATTCGCTGAAACAGGGCGACATGGTGACCGTGAGCGGTTCGCTGGCCAAAGACGGCTCGCACCTGGCCAACGCGCGCACGGTAACGCTCGCCGACGGCAAGCGGGTGTTTGCAGCGTCGTCAGAGAACGAAAATAAACAGTAGCTTTCTCCTCACAGCTGAAGCGCTCTTCCCGTGGGACAGGATGCGGCTTGGGCGGACCTGTCTCCGGGATTGCGCTGGCGGTTCTGTTATCCCACGAGAATGTCCCTCTCACCGCTGTTGGCTTTTCTTAGATACGACCCCTCCACCAATCCTCTGAACAACAACGAGTGGTCGTTTCCGCTGCTGGAAATCCTTCATATTCTCGGTTTCGCCTTGTCCATCGGCACGATTGTGGTGGTGGATCTGCGTCTGCTCGGATGGGGGATGAAGCGTTCCACGCCCTCGCAGCTATTGAAGGATACGGCGCCTTGGACTTTGGCGGGACTGGTTGTGATGCTGACCACCGGACCAGGCATTTTTTCGTCCGACCCTTACATGTACCTCAACAACCAGTCATTCCGGTTCAAGATGGGAGCGTTGCTTTTAGCAATCCTCTATAACTACACGATCCGCCGCAAAGTAGCCGCAGCGAACGCTTCGGGAACCGCAGCCGTGTTGACGGGCGCCATCTCGATGGCGCTGTGGGTTTCGGTGGTTGCGGGCGGCCTGTTCATCGCTTTCGTCTAGAACTTTCCGGAGGAATCCATGCAGATTGCTCACGCCATCCAAAGTACGGAGTTAGGAACAGCGATTCGGGAGTCGGCGTTGGTGTTTCCCGTAATCTTGACGACCCATCTGGCGTGTATCGCGGTGTTTGGCGGAATGATCTTGGTTACGAATTTGCGCCTGCTGGGCTTGGCGTTCAAGGATCGCGCCGTGGCCGACATGGTAGATGGTCTGCGCAATTGGAAGCGGCTTGGGTTTTGCATCATGGTCACGATGGGGGCATTGCTGGCCGGCTCGGAGGCAGAGAAGTACTCGATCAATCCGTTCTTTTGGTGCAAAATGGTCACGCTTGCGCTGATTGGCATCCACGGCCTCGCGTTCCGTCGAAGCGTTTACAGCAAAGCTTCGGAATTCGATCGTACCGGCGTCATTCCTGTCAGGGCCAAGCTTGCGGCCGCGCTTTCCCTGTTGCTTTGGATGGGGATGGTTACTTTCGGACGTTTGATTGGGTATTACGAGCCGGCGCAAAAGACTCAGTCTGTGATTCAGACGACAGCGGCAAACCACAAGAGTTGAATGTGCGCCCAGACTGCCGGACTTGCCGCAGTGTTGTAAGAAGGGCGAGCAGTCCCACGCCCACCAGCGGGAAAGTCACGGGCTCAGGCGTTGGCAAGGGGGGCGCCAAGCCGCTTGAACCGATCTTAAGCACAATGTCCTGATAGTCTCCCCAACCTTCCACTGCATCGTAGCTCAGGTTGTCCTCGACTCCGATGAAATAAGTCGTGGGGTTCGAGGCGAGCGTAAACAGCGCAAACTGCTGATGCGCGCCTGCCGGATTGAGGCTGGAATTTGTGAAGTAAGTGTCCGTAGCGGTGCAGACCCAGGTAGCGCCAATCAGAACCGTAGACTGGCAGACGGTGACATAAAATCCGTAATTGGCGTAGGCTGGCAGAATGCTTTGAGTCGTTCCAAGGGCCGCGGGGAGGGATCCGGAGCCGTAAATGTTCACTTCGCTGGCCGTGGCTCCGGCCAGGGTGTTCTGGCTGGCGTCATAGTAACCGAATGTGGTGGGATCGTTGCCGGAATAGGGATTGTTGTTAGCGAAGTCTTTAGCGCCGTAGGCGCCAAGAAGCGAGATCTGGATCGAAAGAGAACTAGAGAGAAAGCCGAAGTTCGAGGGTGCGTTCGGGGAGTTTGAAGATTGGGCGTAGTACTGGCCTTGCGAGCCGAGGTAATCCGTCCCGCAGGCGGAATTCGGGGTCGACGGAGGCCCGTAATACGTGCATAGGGCCGGAAAGTTGCCGGAGTCGGTCAGGAAATAGCCGATGTTCATACCGGAACAAGCCGAATTGGTTCCGCAACTCGCTGGGCCATCCCTGGAGGCATTGTCCCAAAAGGCTGTGCCGCTGCCGAGCATGGGGAAAGAAACAAACGAACCGGTTCCGTAAACGGTATCGGCTAGCGCGACGCGATGCGAAACAAACAACGATAACAACAATCCAGTCAGCCTGGAAAATCGCGCCATACCTTCCTCCGAAACCACCCCTCACGAGCGGCGCGTTATGAGTGGCCGTTTGGTTTGGATTAAAGTTATAGTATCACGGAGGCGACCCTGTTTTACACCCCCTTTTGGCCGAGCTTGCCGCCAGGCTGAGTACTGGACCGCCGGATCGACATTCGATGCAAACCCTTGTATTCACAATCTTTGCCAAAAACTACCTGCCGCATGCCCGCGCCTTGATGGATTCGGTGATGCAGCGCCATCCCGACCTGGGCCGCGCCGCGATTCTAGTGGACCGCCCCGATGGGTACTTCGACCCTTTGGCCGAGCGATTCGAGATTGTTCCATCCGAGGACCTGCCCATTGAAGAATCGCGGCGGTTTCACTTCAAGTACTCGTTGCTGGAACTGAGTACAGCAGTGAAACCGTATGCCACGCAGTATCTGTTGGACCGTTACGGCCCTGAAAATATCGTCTACTTCGATCCCGACATTCTTCTCTACTCCTCGCTTGATTCCATCCTCGGGCGATTAAAAACTCATTCCTTTCTTCTCACTCCTCACATCACGAGTCCGCTAGGAGACGATCGCCGGCCCACCGAACTGGACATTCTGCGCTCCGGCGCGTTCAATCTAGGCTTTATGGCTCTGCGCGATTGCGCCGAGAGCCGTGGCCTGCTTTCGTGGTGGAAATGCCGTCTCCAAGACCACTGTCGAGTGGACCTTGCGAACGGTCTTTTCGTGGATCAGAAATGGCTGGATCTCGCGCCCGGCCTGTTTCCCGGCATGGGGATTGTTCGCGACCCGGGTTGCAACGTAGCGTATTGGAATTTGAGCCATCGCAGAGTTGAATGCCTCACTCCTCAGAGAACTGCGCCGCAACGCAAGGCCGCCGAAAATGTTGTGGTTCCGGACGAGGAGCGCACCTGCGCGCGCGGCGGCGGGAAGTGGCTGGTGAACGGCGAGCCGTTGGTGTTTTTCCATTTCAGCGGTTTCGATGCGGAGAGGCCGGAAGCCATATCGCGCCATCAGAACCGGTTTGAGCTCGCATCTCTGGAACCTGCGGCGCGCTTCCTTTACCAGGAATACGCCGCTGCCCTCCTCCAGCGCGGATATGCGGAGTGCAAGGACTGGCCTTATGCATACGGCGTCTTCGCGGACGGATCGCCGATTCCGGATGTTGTGCGGCAGCGCTACGAAGCCATCGAGCCCACGGCGGACCCTTTTTCGGAAAAAGGCCAGTTGGACTTTATTCACTCGATGGCGTGCTGTCGCGCCGATGGAGGTCTGGGCCGGCTGGCCGCCGGCATTTACCGCTCGCGTTCCGATGTGCGGAACGCATTTCCGAATCCGGAGGGTGAGGATCGCGAGCGATTTCTGCGCTGGCTGCTGACGTATGGGGCGGCCGAATACGGCCTTGGCGAGGCGTTTCTCCGACCGTTTCGCGAAGACTGGGAAGAGGCGGTCTTAGGAATTTCAAACCCGCTTGCCAGGCTCAAGCGCCGGAGCATGCTGGCGCTGGCGAAGCGCCGGGTCAAAGGCGCGGCCTCGCGGCGCCCGCAAAAGATTCGAACCCGTGCGGCGTTCGGAATCAACTTCGTGGGATACGTGCGATCGGAGATGGGCGTTGGAGAATCGGTGCGGTGCGCTGTGCGCGCGGCCAAGGCGGCCGGGACGCCCGTCCGCGTAAAAAGCGTGGATTGGACCGACGGGCCTTTCCGCCTTCAGGATAGGAGCGTGGCCGAAGACCGCGAGTTTCCCTATGCATTCAACATTTTTCATGTGAACGCGGATCAGTCGCCCGAGGTGCTCGCCCAATTGGGGGAAAAATTCACGCGTGGAAAATTCAACATCGGCTATTGGGCTTGGGAGCTGGAGGAATTTCCGACGCAATGGGAAGCCTCCTTCCGCTATTTTCAGGAGATATGGACGCCTAGTTTCTTTTGCGCCGAGGCGATCGCTCGCGTTTCGCCGGCGCCGGTGCTGCGCGTGCCGCATGCCATCCATCCAGGCGCTGTCGCGGCGCTGGACCGGGCGGCTTTTGGACTACCGCAAAACGCCTTCGTGTTCCTTTGCGTCTTCGACCTCATGAGCGGGTTTGAGCGGAAGAATCCTCTGGGCGCGATCGCGGCTTTGCGCGCCGCCTTTCAGGGCTCTGACCGTTATCATCTGGCGTTGAAAATTAATCATGCCGAGCGTCACAGCGATCGCCTGGAGCAGATCCGTAACGCCGCCCAAGGCTTGCCGGTCACGATTCTGGCGCGCACGATGGACCGCGCCGATGTGGCCGGCTTGATGAATTGCTGCGACTGTTTGATATCGCTGCATCGGTCCGAGGGATTCGGGCTGACGCTGGCCGAAGCGATGTTTTTCGGCAAACCCGTGATCGCAACCGCCTACTCGGGCAATCTGGATTTCACCCGGGAAGATAATTCCTTCCTGGTGCGCTTCCAAATGACCACCGTCCCGCCTGGTTGCGAGCCTTATCGGCAAGGCGCCCGGTGGGCCGATCCCGACGTGTCCCATGCAGCTGAGCAAATGAGGTTGGTGGCGCAATCTGCCGCGGCGCGCGTAGAGCGGGCGCGCCGCGGTCAGCAGTTCGTCAGAAGCGAGCTGGCGGCGCCGGCCGTGGGCGAGATCATGAAGCGCCGGCTGGAGCTTTTGCGAGCCCGCCTAAAATGAAAAGAAAGTGCCCGAGATGCCTCCTTACTTCTGGCGCGCGGCTTACGTAGCCGAGTTCCTGCTGGCGCTGCTGGCAATTCTGAGGTTTTGGGGCGAAGTAGGGGGCGAGAATCACCTGGACCTTATGCCCTGGTACGCTAAGTTCGTGTTAAGCGCCGGGCTCGCCCTGGCTATCGTTACGGCAACGATGTCCGCCGCGTCCGAGCAGAATGCCTGGAACGCCAAGACGCTGCGAAGTGTGATCGCCGCGCTATTGCTGGCGGGGGCTATGGCCGCAATTACGTATTACTATCACGTGCACGAGAACGACGGAGAAGAAGCCGGCGGCGACGATGGCGTGGCGCGAGTCATTGGCGCGCATCCAGGCTGGTCATGAGCGACGCCGAATCGTTCGCCGACCACCCGCAGAAGGGGCCGGGAGCGGATCGTTTGCCGGATGGGCCTAACCCCACCGCGTTGCCGGACATCCATTATTCCGACGCCGCACTTGAAAGAATCCGGGAGCAAGTATGGGATGGGTTCCGGCGGTTTTCGCGGGGAGGGCTGGAAGTAGGCGGCATTCTGTACGGGTCCCGGCAAGAGCGGATTCTGACGATTCAGGATGTTCAGCCGATTGCGTGCGAGCACGCCTTCGGACCGGGCTTTGTTCTTTCGCAGAGCGACCGTTCGGCTCTTCAGGAGCAACTGCGGCGCAATTCGCAGGATCCCCGTTTTCAAGACATGGTTTGTTTGGGATGGTTTCTGTCGCATACCCGCAGCGGCCTCAAGCTTTCGCCCGGGGAACTGGAAGTCTATTCCGAGTTCTTTCCTGAACGATGGCAGATGACGTTATTGGTCCAACCCGAGACAGATGGAGAGACGCGCGCTGCTTTTTTCGTTCGTGAAGCAGACGGCTCGGCGCCGGCCAGCGGCAGCGGCCGCGAGTTCCGTTTTCCGGCGCGCCTTGCCGCTAGTCCCCGGAGAAGGGAGGGATGGAGGCAGGACAAAAGCACAGAGCCAAGAATAGAGCCGCCTCTAGCCCCCGCGCCGCAACCGGACCCTTCTCCGACGTCCTTAACACAGCTGTCGCCCCCCCAGCCTCCGCCCGTTCAATTTTCTCCGGCTTTGTCCTCGGCCACTCAAGATTCCACTACCCAAGCTTCCGCCAAATCAAGGTCGTATTCCGTTGCGGATGCGACAACAGTGGCGCGGACGCGCCGGGTTCGGTGGAGTTGGCTTGTGGCATCGGGGGTCTTAATCGTGGGACTGGCTGTGCTGACAATGCGATGGATTCGGGCGGATCGCGCTC
The DNA here is from genome assembly GCA_035293905.1 of Bryobacteraceae bacterium. Lineage (GTDB taxonomy): Bacteria > Acidobacteriota > Terriglobia > Bryobacterales > Bryobacteraceae > Palsa-187. The sequence goes on along the minus strand of DATGLY010000082.1, from coordinate 16,972 downwards.
CTCAGCCGATTTCTCTGGCGCTAATTGAGCGCGACGGCCAACTGCAAATTGAATGGGATCGAGGGGCTCGTCCAGTCGCCACGGCGGTTCGCGGATCGCTTGAGATCTTGGACGGACAGGGAACTCGACGGATCGCTCTTGCACCGCAGGATCTCGCGGCCGGCGTGCTGACATATGAGCGCAAATCAGGGGATGTGGAAGTTCGGATGAGGGTTGAAGAAGCCGGAGGAGGGGCGGTGGAAGAGGCCTCGCGGTTCTTAGGGAATCCTCCGGGACAAAACGCCGAGGCCGCCGAGATCGACGCGCTCACGCAGCAGAGGGACGGTCTGGAGGTTGAACTTAAGCGGCTTCGAGGCGAAAATGCCGCGCAAGCAGAACGCATCAAGCAACTGGAAGCGATGCTGCGAAGCCTGGAGGAGCGCCTCGGGGTGAAATGACTCGGAAGCGTTGCTACACTAGGGGAGTTCGCCGGTACGCACTAGAGATCCCCGGTCGTCTAATGGTAGGACAGCGGCCTTTGGAGCCGTGAATCGTGGTTCGAATCCATGCCGGGGAGCCAATCTTTTGTTTCAATAGCTTAGCGACGAGGAGAGGCTTTTTTGTACAGATTTTGTACGCACGCAAAATCCTGATATCCATAACTTGCTGAAAATAAGACGAGAAATCGGTGCGCATGGATTCGATACATGTGAATCCATGCCTGCCTCACCTGGTTTTGGCTCAGTTCAATTCGTTGCTATCACTGCTGCCCATTCCTACAATCTTAGAATATCGATCAAAGCCGAAAGCGCCGCTGGCTGCTGGCGTCGACTGGGATAATAAAGGAAGAAGCCGGGGAATGGCTGGCACCAATCATCCAGTACGCGGATGAGTTCGCCGCTTTCAAGTTGTGGCATCACGCGTTCGTCTGACACGAAGGCAAGGCCGACACCATCGATAGCCGCGCGGATCAGGGTCTCCACGTCATCAACGATAAGAGGTCCGTTCACCGCAACGGACAGGGACTTCTTCCCCTTCTCGAACTCCCAGCGATACAGGCCGGAACTTCCGTGCCGAAAGTTAATGCAGCGGTGCTTGAGAAGATCATGCGGCGTTTTCGGCTTCGGGTGTGCTTTGAAGTATTCGGGCGCGCCGACGATGGCGGCCCGGTGGTCCTTTGACACACGAACCGCGATCATGTCCTTCTGGATGTATTCGCCGAAGTGGATACCGGCGTCGAAGCCTCCCGCGACGATATCCATGCGACTGTCGTCAGCGGTGATATCGAGAACGACGTCGGGATAGTCGCGCGTAAACTTCGCCAGTTTTGGCCCAAGCACGGTGGTCCCGGCAAGCCGTGGTAGCAAGAGTCGCACCCGACCTGCCGGTTTGTCGCGAAGCCCGGAGAGTTGGCCAATAGCATCCTGAACATCGGTGAAAGCCGGACGCAAACGTGCAAGGAGCTGCTCCCCCGCTTCGGTGGGCGCGACGCTGCGCGTGGTGCGCGACAGCAAGCGCACGCCGATGTCCTCTTCAAGGCCGCGGATGGAATGGCTCATCGCCGAAGGCGAGACACCATACCGTTTCGCGGCGCGGGTGAAGCTGCGTTCCTCCGCGACGGCGAGAAATGCCGCTAACGTACTGAAATCATTTCGTTCCATTGATGAATGTAACTCACAAGCCTTTGTCTTTAATACATACTACTCAAAAACCCTCTCTGGGCATATCTTGGAATTAGGGACAGCGGGAAGCATTGGAATGGCGGCAAGAAAGAGAGTTCACCTATGGAAATGATGCGTAACGGATCAAGACCCTCTCAAAAAGGACCTGAACAGTATTTCACCGGGGTCGTGCGGATCGACCCGATTGTCCAGGCACCGGACCCGTCCCGCGTGACCGCCGGCCTCGTTACCTTCGAGCCAGGCGCGCGCTCGGCCTGGCACACACATCCATTGGGTCAAACCTTAATCATCACCCAGGGCGTCGGCTGGACCCAATGCGAGGGCGAACCGATCGTCGAATTCCGCGCCGGTGACGTCATCTGGTGCCCGCCGAACCACCGGCACTGGCACGGTGCGACGCCCACCACTGCCATGTCGCATATCGCCATTACAGAGCAGCTCAACGGCAAGAACGTGGAATGGATGGAGAAGGTCACCGACGAGCAATACCTCGCCGGGCCGCACACAGAAGCGAAGAGCTAAGAACTATGCCTGACACCGGACGCAAAGCATCAACATGCCCCATACGTTTCAGCCGTAGGGTGGCTTCTATAGTGCGGGTGTAAGGAACAAGTCACAAAGGAATCATTATGCAAAAACGCACGTTAGGAAAAGACTTGGAAGTTTCCGCCATCGGCCTTGGCTGCATGGGAATGAGCTGGTCCTATGGACCGCCCAAAGACAAACAGGAGATGATCGCACTCATTCATGCGGCCGTCGATCGCGGCATTACCTTCTTCGACACGGCGGAAGTATATGGGCCGCTCGCGAACGAGGAACTTGTGGGAGAAGCGCTGGCTCCCTTCCGCGGCAAGGTCGTCATCGCGACGAAATTCGGATGGGCGCCGGCTCCGGGCGATAGCAACAGATGGAGCACGCTGAACAGCCGGCCCGAACATATCAAGCAGGTTGCTGAAGGCTCGCTGAAACGGCTCCGCGTAGAAACGCTTGACCTGTATTACCAGCACAGGGTTGATCCGGCTGTCCCGATTGAAGAGGTCGCGGGTGCCGTCAAGGACCTGATCCGGGAAGGCAAGGTGAGGCATTTCGGACTGTCGGAGGCGGGAGCAAATTCGATCCGCCGCGCCCACGCAGTCCAGCCGGTCACGGCCCTGCAAAGCGAGTACTCGCTGTTCTGGCGTCAGCCAGAGCAGGAGATCGTTCCCCTTCTGGAGGAGCTCGGCATTGGTTTCGTTCCGTTCAGTCCGCTTGGAAAAGGTTTCCTGACGGGCAAGATCACGAGCGACACGAAGTTCGACGGCACGGATTTTCGCAGCACGATACCCCGGTTTCAGGACGAAAACCGGAAAGCAAATCAAGCGCTCGTCGAGGTGGCCAAGAGTTTCGCGGCGAAAAAGAAGGCAACGCCAGCCCAGATCGCGCTTGCCTGGCTGCTCGCGAAAAAACCCTGGATCGCTCCCATTCCGGGCACGACGAAGCTCAATCGTCTTGACGAAAACCTTGGCGCTCTGAATGTCCAGTTGACATCGGAAGACCTCGCAGCCATCGAGAGCGCCTCTTCACAGGTCAAGATTCAGGGCGCGCGTTATCCGGAAGCCCACGAAAAGCTGGTCGGCCGATAGGCGTTGCCGGGAGAAAACGATGAAAAAGATCCACATTGGAATTTTGCTGCTCTTTCTGGCCGTCTGGGGTATTTCCCAAACTCGCTCCGCAGCTGCGTCACACGGTTCAGCCGCCGACCGGGGGAAGTTGGTCGGCGCGTGGCATCTGGCCTCGATCATGGGACCCGATGGGAAACCGGTGACGAACGGTGTGCCTGTCGGGATGCTGATTTACACGTCGGACGGCCACATGTCGGTCCAGCTCATGTATCCCGCCTCCGAAAAATCACTCTCGAACGAGTATGTGGAAAACGGGTACGAGGCTTCCTTCGGAAGCTACGATGTCAACGCCGCAACTCACACGGTGACCCATCATGTCCAGGGCTCGAACACCGGAGACCGGCTTGTCGGCAAAGATTTGCCCCGCGTATATCAGGTGAACGGACATGGACAACTGGTGATCAAGTCTGCGCGGCCGGACGAGCGCTGGTCGGTCACCTGGGAGCATTACTGATCGCAACCAATAGAGATAAGGAAAACAAAATGTCTTCACCTGTACCTCGGTCCGCACTGACGCCGGAAGATGTCCGTAAGGTGTCTCCCGCACTTGCACACTACACGCACGACAGCATCGAAGGGGGGCTGTGGAAGCGGCCGGACCTCTCTGCGAGAGATCGCAGCATCGTCACGGCCTCGGCCCTGATTGCGCGCAATCAGACCATCGGGATGCTCCATTACTTCAACATCGCGCTCGACAATGGCGTCACGCCGGCAGAGCTCTCCGAGCTCATAACCCATCTCGCCTTTTACTCGGGCTGGTCGAATGCCTTCGCGGCTGTGGCGATCGCCAAGGATATTTTCGAGCAGCGCGGCATCGGACAGGATCAGCTTCCGCCCGTCTCTCCGAAGCTTCTGCCGCTCGATGAAGCCGCCGAGGCTGACCGCGCCTCGCGGGTTCAGCAGGAGATCGGACAGGTGGCTCCAGGCGTCGTGCAGTACACGACGGACCTGCTCTTTCGTGATCTGTGGCTGCGTCCTGCTCTCGCGCCCCGCGATCGGAGCCTTGTCACGGTGAGCGCGCTTGTCGCTTCCGGCCAGGCCGCACAGGTCACCTATCATCTCAATCGCGCGATGGACAACGGATTAACCAGAGCGCAGGCCTCCGAAGTGCTGGCGCATCTCGCGTTCTATGCGGGCTGGCCAAATGTGTTTACGGCGTTGCCAGTCGTCAAAGCCGTCTTTGAAAAACGGCCGAACTGACCGACAAGGAGAAAGAAGTCATGCCCCATGTAATCGTCAAGCTCTGGCCAGGAAAATCAGAGCAACAAAAGGAACGGCTCGCGGAGAAGATCACCAAAGACGTGATGGATGTTTTCGATTACGGAGAAGAGTCGGTTTCGGTTGGTTTTGAGGAAATCAGCTCGAAGAACTGGAAGGACAAAGTCTACAAACCCGACATCAAGGACAAGTGGGACAGGCTGTACAAAAAGCCCGGATACGAGATGTGAAGTTTCAAGAGAACTAGTGAAAGGCAGGATAGGAACATGAAGGGCACAGTTCTATACGGGCCGCGCGACATCCGGTTCGAACACCGTGACGACCCGAAGATAACCGAACCGACGGACGCGATCCTCCGCCTCTCGGCGACGTGCGTTTGCGGCTCGGACCTATGGCCCTATCGGGGCATCCAGAAAATTGACGGCCCGACGCCGATGGGGCACGAGTACTGCGGAATCGTCGAAGAAGTCGGCAGTGCGGTCAAATCTATCAAGCCCGGACAATTTGTGGTCGGCTCGTTCGCAACGTCTGACAATAGCTGTCCGCATTGCCAGTACGGATATCAGTCTTCATGCGTCCACCGCGAATTCATGCTGAGGGCGCAGGCTCCGTTTCTCCGGGTGCCGCAAGCTGACGGAACGCTCGTGCCTACGCCAGGCGGTGTGCCGGATGCGAATTTTGTGCCGAGTCTCCTCGCATGCTCGGATGTCCTCGGCACCGGCTGGTTCGCTGCAGACGCAGCGAACGTCGAACCCGGCGTGACTGCGGTCGTCGTCGGCGACGGCGCGGTCGGCCTGCTCGGCATCCTTTCCGCGAAACAAATGGGCGCGGGAAGAATTATCGCCATGAGCCGTCACGAATCCCGGCAGAAGCTCGCCCGCGAGTTTGGCGCGACAGATATTGTCGCGGAACGCGGTGACGAGGCGATTGCCCGCATCAAGGACATGACCAAAGGGATCGGCGCCGACTCCGTACTCGAATGCGTCGGCACGCAGGAATCGATGACGCAAGCGATCGGTGCGACGCGTCCCGGCGGCTACGTCGGCTATGTTGGTGTGCCGCACGGCGTTGTATTCAAGGGGGAGGATCTGTTCTACCGCCACATCCATCTGCACGGCGGTCCGGCACCGGTTCGGCGCTATCTGCCCAAGCTGATCGACCTCGTCCTGAAAGGAACGATCAATCCCGCCAAGGTTTTCGACTTGGTGCTGCCGCTGGATCAGGTTGCCGAGGGCTATCGCGCGATGGATGAGCGCCGCGCGATCAAAACTCTCCTGAGGACGTAACCCGATGAGCCTCACATGGTCGAAAGATGACCTGCGAAGAATTGCGGAAACGGATGACCTTCACATATCCCCTTTCCGCGAGGACGGGAAAACCTACGGCACGCCGACATGGATATGGTCCGTGGTGGTCGATGGCGCACTTTACGTGCGGTCATATAACGGGCAGGCAGGACGTTGGTATCAGGCCGCAATGAAACAGAAGTCGGGTCGTATCACTGCGGCCGGCATGACAAAGGAAGTGAGTTTCGAACCAGTCAGCGGTTCCATCAACGATCGCATAGACGAGGTATATCGTTCGAAGTATGCCTCAAGCCCTTACCTGAAACCGATGATCAGCGCAGATGCGCGAAATGCGACCGTCAGGGTCATGCCCCGCGATGGCAATCGGTAGATACGAGATAATCCGGTGGTGAAAAACGAACGTAGTCGAAAAAGTCTTTGTACGCTTTTTGTACCAGATGCCTGCTTTTGAGGCGTTTGACGACTTCAGCGACTTTGTAGAATCAATAAGTTGCGAGACTTCAAAATCTTGTCAAGTTCGTGGTTCGAATCCATGCCGGGGAGCCACTTCTCAAAATTGGCAGTTTTCGCTGCACTGCCCCCAACCGCATCGCCTGCCGCCTCTCGCGCAAGTGCCAACATGTCAAACGGTTGGCGGTATTCCGCGGTCAACACGCCGTCCTTCCAAACGCAGTTCGATAGCAAGAAATTCAGGAGGCGCCGTTTTTCCGCCGGTTCCTGCCTCTCGAACAGGGCATGGGCGCGGCCGGCCAGGCGCAGGAGTTGGACACCTTCCTCAATATAGACGCGGTTGGCGGACTGGTGCGTCTCGATGTCGCGCAGGATGCGGTCCTGCTCCGCGCGCCACTCGGCTGACTTGCGGTCGAAAAAGGCGTTGTCGATCCGGCCGTCCAGCTTGTCCACGTACATCGCGTCGATGCGGTCCTGGAGGCGGCGGTATTCGGCCTGGAGCCGTCCGATGGCCTCGTCGTGGAAAGCCTTCTCGTCGTGGTGGCTTTCGCGCAGTGCGGTGACGATCCATTCCAGACGTCCTTCGGGAACGTCAGTCTCCGGAGCAGCTCCGAGAACCGCTTTTCGAGCACCTCTTCGCGCGTGTACGGTTCCGGGCAACGGCCCTTGTACCGCGAGCAGTGGTAGTAGACGTACTGCTGTTTCTTCAACTCGCCGACCATCGCGCATCCGCAGTGGCCGCACCGGATGAGGTTGCTGAAGGCGAACTCGTGCCGGGCCTTGCGCGGCTTCTGGCGGCTGCGCCCGTCGAGACGGTCCTGGACTTCCTGCCACAGCTCGCGCGTGACGATCGCCTCGTACTTGCCGGCGTGGGTCTTGCCGTCGAAGTCGAAATCGCCCGAGTAGATGCGGTTGCGCAGGATCTTATGGACGGTGGAGGTCGGAACGGGGAGTTTGCTCTTCGGGTATTGCAGGCCGTCCTGCCGCGCCAGTTTGGCGAGCACCTTCAACGAGTGGTGGCCGGTCGCATACCGTTCAAACATGCGCCGGATGATCGGCGCCAGTTCGGGGTTCGGCGCGATGGTCCGCTTGCCGTCCGCGCCCATGACGTTCAGATAGCCGAGCGGCGCGTAGGAGGGCCAGATGCCCTGGCGCGCCTTTTCGAACATCCCCTTCTTGGTCTCCTCGGACAAGTTGTCGATGTAGTTCTTGGCCATCAGGACCTTGATGCCGTGCATGAACTTTTCCGACGACCGCGAGTCCTGGGAGATGACGATGTTCTCCTTGACGAGGTGGATTTCGAGGTCCAGTTCGTCGAGCGTGACCCAGTCCTTGAGATTGCGGTAGAGACGGTCAGTCTTCTCGACCAGCAGAATGCGGCACGTCTTGTCTTTGCGCAGGAACGCCAGCATCTCGCCGAAGCCCGTGCGGCCGGCCTGCTTGGCTGTCTCGACGTCGACGAACTCCTTCAGGACCGTCAGGCCGCGGCTGGCGGCGTAGCCGCGCAGGAGTTGGAGTTGTGCGGGAATGGAGAAGCCTTCGCGTTCCTGGTCCTTCGAGGAGACGCGGGCGTAGAGGACGGCGCTCACACTCGTCCGGCGTTGAGCGCCGCTCTGATCCTTATGAACGACATTGCACCTGCTGGCCATGGCCCCATTGTACAGTGTTTAGTACACGGAGCCAAAATGCTGGCGCTCGACGAGGAAACATTTCCACAACGCTGCGATAGAGTAGGGGCGTGGTGTCGTGGCGACCTCGTCGCGATCGCTACTCCATCGGCCCGGACCGCCCCCGGGACTGCGGTCTTGACAAAAGGTCTACAGCCTCTTCCCGGATTCACCGATATGGTGTAATGTGGTGAAGAATAAGAGTGGCCAGGTCCTGACATGAAGACGAAAGAGGGAGCGCGACGGAAAGAGAAGGTTCAGAGCAGCGCCGCCGTGCGCGCCTCGATCAGCTTCCCGCCCGACGTTTACAAGGTGCTCGAGGGCATCGCCAAGGAGAAGAAAGTCTCCTTGGCCTGGGTTGTGCGGGAGGCGGCGGAACAATATCTCGCCCAGAAGTGGCCACTATTCAAGGGTCAGGAGTAGAGCGAATGCCGACGTTCTACGAGTTCTTCGCGGGCGGCGGCTTGGCGAGAGCCGGGCTTGGCGATAGATGGGAGTGCTTGTTCGCCAACGACATTGACACGAAGAAGGGGGCGAGCTACGAGGCGAACTGGGGCCGCGAACGCCTCAAGGTCGAGGACGTGGGCAAACTCACCACGGCGGACCTTCCGGGGCGTGCTGACTTGGCTTGGGCGTCATTTCCCTGCCAGGATCTGTCCCTCGCCGGTGATTACGCCGGGCTGAAAAGCGAGCGATCCGGGACATTCTGGCCCTTCTGGCGGCTCATGGAGGCGCTGGCAGAAGAGGGCCGGGCGCCGGCGATGGTCGTCCTCGAGAACGTTTGCGGCGCGCTCACCTCTCATGGGGGAAAGGACTTCGCGGCCATCGGGGACGCGCTCGCGTACGGGGGCTACCGTTTCGGCGCGATGGTGATAGACGCGGTGCGATTTGTGCCGCAATCCCGGCCCCGATTGTTCATCGTGGCGATGCGCAAGGAGAGGGGGCTTCCAGAGAATCTAGTGTTGCCCGAGGCCGGACCGCTTTGGCATCCCGAGAATCTGGTGAGAGCCTTCGAGAAGCTGTCCGAGCGATCTAAGGACGCATGGGTGTGGTGGAGTTTGCCGGCGCCGCCTGCGCGCAAGTTGAGATTCGCGGACGTGATCGAGGACGAACCGCAAGGAGTGTCCTGGCACACGAGGGAGGAGACCGAACGCCTCATCAGTTTGATGAGCCCGATCAACCGCAAGAAACTTGAGCAGGCCACGAGAATGGGGAAGCGGATGGTCGGCGGAATCTACAAACGCACTCGCCAGGATGAAAACGGAGGCCGGGTGCAGCGAGCAGAGATCCGCTTCGACGACGTGGCGGGGTGCCTGCGAACGCCTGTCGGCGGGTCTAGCCGGCAAATCATCATGATCGTCGAAGGAAAGAAGGTTCGGACCCGGTTGCTGGCGCCGCGCGAAGCAGCCCGGCTCATGGGACTGCCCGACGCTTACAAACTGCCGGCGAACTACAACGACGCCTACCACCTCGCCGGCGACGGCGTCGTCGTCCCAGTAGTCCGGTTCCTTGCGGCGCATTTGCTTGAGCCGCTACTTGCCGGAGGAACAGAGAGCGCCCAGAAGGAAGCGGCCTGAGATGGCAGGCGCGCATCAGCAAGAGTTGGCTATTTGCTGCCGAAAAACGCTTTCGGGGAAAAGGACCGCTCTGCGTCGCTTTGGTGGTGACACAACATGCAAAAGCGATGGGACTCCCATTGGACCCGGATAAGCTTCTCACGGAAGGCGGCGGCCAGGTTCTTGGCCTTGGCAAAGGCGCTGTTCAGGCCGTCCTGAAGCGGCATGGCATCACGCGGGTCCTGGCTGACGAAGGCGGCCGCACGTCACGCGGCAGTTTGAAAAACATGCGTGAGTACGTCGCGTTTTTGAACAAGCTACACAGAAGAGGCGAGGTCGATCTGAAGGCCGTGGAGGCGTTCTGGATTGAGCGGGTCCACGAATTCTTCGCAGGCAAGCCGTTCAAGATCAAATTGGACGCAGCGCGGAGCTTGCGCATGGTCGTGCGCGACGTGGTCGCCCAGGCGGTGGACCGCCAGAAGATTGCCCCCGGCATGTACTATGCGGACGCAGTGCTTCAGCATCTGGTCGGCGCGAAGCTCGATTGCGCCCTGGGAAAAGGTAGCGTCGGGCACAACAGCTTCTCGACGGCGGACGCCCCCGGCTCTCGTGCGGGCGATTTCCTGATCGGGGACGTCGCCATTCACGTCACCACATCTCCGGGCGAAGCGGTGATCGAGAAGTGCCGCGAGAACCTGAACGACGGCTATCGGCCCATGCTGGTGACCTTGCAGCGCGGCCTCACGGTGGCCGAGGGCCTCGCGGGCAACGCAGGACTCGCCGATAGGATCGACATTTTTGAAGTCGAGCAGTTCGTCGCGCTCAATCTCTACGAGTGGGGGAAGTTCGGCGCCGACGGACGCAAGACCGCCGTTGCGGACTTGGTGGAGCGATACAACGAAATCGTCGACGAATTCGAGACCGATCCCAGCTTGAGGATCGAATTGCGGCGATGAAGGAAACTCCGGAACAGCGGAGCCGCATCATGCGGGCGGTGAAGGGGGCCGACACGACGCCCGAACTGGCGGTGCGGCGCCTCGCGCACGGCATGGGTTACCGCTTCCGGCTTCATCGGAAGGACCTGCCGGGGAAGCCCGATCTGACGTTTCCGGGGCTGCGTAAGGTGATCTTCGTGCATGGCTGCTTTTGGCACGGGCATGATTGCGCACGAGGCGCCCGCGTTCCCGTTCAGAATCGCGACTACTGGATGCGGAAGGTGGCGCGGAACATGGAGCGGGACAGGAGTGTGCGGTCTGCGCTGCAAGGCTTGGGGTGGAGGAGCCTGGTGGTGTGGGAATGTGAGATCAAGGACTTGGACCGCTTGCGGCGCGAACTGCGGCGGTTCCTGGGCAGGGCGGCTTGAGCAATAACGATCAAATCATTCTGGAGAAGATCCTTGAGCAACAACGGGCGGAACGTGCGCCTGGCTTGGCGCCGAGCAAGTACTTCGAGCTGTTCGTCGCAGAACAACTGCTGAAGCACCACGATCTTTCGTACGACGAGATTGAATCCGGCCTCGTGGATGGAGGGGGCGACGGGGGCGTCGATGGTTTTTTCGTGTTCGCCAACGGGGAGTTGGTCAGAGAGGATTCTGATTTGAGCGCCCTGAAACGGGATGTGGTGATCGAAACGGTCATTTTCCAGGCGAAGACGGAGGGGGCGTTTCGCGAAAGAGCGCTCGACACGCTTGCGGCGACACTGCGCGATCTGTTCGACTTGTCGCAGCCGCTGGAGAAGTTCACAGGCGCGTACAACAAGGAGCTACTCGCTGCGGCGGACCTTTTCCGAGACGCCGTTGGGAAGCTGGCTACGAGGTTCCCAAACTACGTCTTTTCCGTCGCGTATGCAAGCAAAGGCATCGAGATTCATCCGAACGTTAAGAGAAAGGCGGACCTGATCGAAGGACAGGTGAAGAGCTTGTTCCAGGGAAGCGCTTGCGCGATGCGCTTCTTGACCGCCACGGACCTACTGGCGCTCGCGCGCGAAACCCCGCGTCTGAGCTATCAGCTCGAAGTAACGGATGCGTCGATCAACACAAAGGGCGGCGTTATCGCTCTCGTGAAGCTCCGGGAGTTTGCAAAGTTCATCCGTGACGAGAAGGGTGACCTGCGTTGCGGCCTTTTCGAGGCGAACGTCAGGGACTACCAGGGAGCGACACAGGTCAATGACGAAATCCGACGGACGCTTGCGGATAAGTGGCCCGAGGACTTCTGGTGGCTGAATAACGGCATAACGATTGTGGCCGGCAGGAAGCCGATGCAAACCGGAAAGACGCTGACCATTGAGGACCCACAAATCGTGAACGGGCTACAAATCTCAAGGGAGATTTTTCGATACTTCAAGACAGCGAACACCGACGGGGAAGACAGAGAAATCCTGGTCCGTGTGATTAGCCCGGAAACCCCGGAAAGCCGGGATCGAGTCATCAAAGCCACGAACAGCCAGAATCCCATCTCGCCCGCATCCCTGCGTGCTACAGACAAGATTCAGCGCGACATCGAGCAGTATCTGCGGTCCTTTGGGCTGTATTACGACCGCCGGAAGAACTCCTACAAGAACGAAGGGAAGCCGATCGACAAGATCATCAGCATCCCGGCCATGGCTCAGGCGCTGATGGCGGTGGTGTTGCAGAAGCCGGGGACGGCGCGGGCGCGGCCGTCGTCCCTTCTGAAGAAGGACGAAGACTACGAAAAAGTCTTCAGCGCCGATTTCCCAATAGAGGTTTTCCGCGCGGCCATCAAGTTGTCACGGCTTGCGGAGGCCCACTTGCGCGCTGATGCGGCGCTGTCTCCCGAAGACCGGGTCAATCTCAAATTCTACGTCGCCATGTACGTCGCGGCTTTGGCCTGTGGCGTCGCAAGGCCCAAACCTGATCAGATTGCCAAGTTGGCGGGGGCCACGATAGAGAAGGCCGCGATCGATCAAGCGATTGCCGACGTGAAGCCCGTTTACCAGCAACTCGGCAGCACCGCGCTGGCGGCCAAGGGTAGCGAATTCGGGGAGACGTTGATTTCTAGGCTGGACGCGGCTTTTCCTAGAGCCGGCACAACAGTTTGAGGGACAATCTTGGCCGACGAGAAGAAAATCGGCACACCCTGGAGGGATGACGAGCTCGACGCCATCGTCGCCGACTATTTCGAGATGCTGGAGGCGGAACTCTCCGGCCGGCCGTATGTAAAGTCCAGGCATAGCAGAGCGCTGATGGTGCGGATAGGACGGACTCACCGGTCGGTCGAGTTCAAACACCAGAACATCTCAGCGGTGTTGGATGAGCTGGGCATGCCCTGGATTCCGGGTTACATACCAAAGAGGAACTACCAGAACGCGATTTTCGACGCCGTAGACCGCTATCTCAGCGAGCACCCCAGTGTTCTTCAGAGGGTTCCAGCACGGCCGCAGGCAGCGGCGCCGGATGAGATCTTCGTTCCCGCGCCTGTTCTCCAGGCGGACAGCGCGCCCCTGCCTGAGCGGCTCCGGCGTTTGGTTCGGAAGTTTGACCCTGTGGAACGGGATCATCGGAACCGATCGCTGGGGAAGGCTGGGGAGGAGTTCGTCGTAAACCTTGAGCGGCGCCGCCTCGCCGAAGCTGATCGGTCGGACCTGGCCCGGAAAGTCCGGTGGGTCGCCGCAGAAGACGGTGACGGGGCAGGCTTTGACGTTCTCTCCTTCGACTTTAGCGGCCAGCAGCGGTTGCTGGAAGTCAAGACCACGAATGGAGCAGCCCGCACGCCCTTCTTCTTGACCCGAAATGAGTGCGAGGTGGCCGCCGAGCGCCCGGCGGACTGGCGCATCTACCGCGTCCATCTATTTGCGACCGAACCGCGCATCTTCACAATTGCGCCGCCGCTCGAAAAGGCGCTGAATCTCAGCCCCGAGACGTGGCGCGCTTCGTTTGGAATGTAGGCTGTGAGACGGCGGGCGCAAGGGCATCTCCATCCTGGCCGAAGGAGTCGATTGAATCGTCGGCCTCCCGCTTTCGGCCACGCGGTAGGTGGAGGCGGGGAACGGCTGGGCCAAATGCGGATTGGGACGTTCCGCATCTCTGCAAGAATTCGTAACCACTGGTAAGCACGGTAATCTGTTGATCTCAAGAGGCTTATCTCAGATATCGGAAGGGGGAGTCATGCCAGGAATAGTTATAGGAATATTTTATGTTATAATCTGTGAATATCAGCGATATCCTAAAGGAAGATCGCATCTTGCGATCAAGGACGAATATGCGCAGACTTTCAAGAGACCGGGCCCTCGCCCTCATCGAGCCGCCCAAGGAGCGATTTTGGAGGATCTGTGAAGAACCATGGGAACGATGGATGCAGCATCCCGACCGGACGCTCCTCCACCCGCGGACCAGGGCCAACCTGATCTACGACTGGATGCTGGACACGGCCCGCCGGGAGTTCGCCGGTGTGCCGGGCGCGGAGTTCGTCGAGGTCGAAAGCAAGGGACTGACGATGCTTCGGCTCGACGGGCAGTTGCTCGTCCGATTCAAGAAGCTTGACGAATCGCGTATGCCGCGCAACTACCCTACCCGCCACGCGAGGGAGTACAACCAGCAGATGTCACTTCCTGAAATCCCGACTGCGACACGGGTGTTCTGTGGATACCGGCTCAACAAGTTCGAAACCGAGATCCGTGATGTCTCTATCACCTGCACCAACGGTGCGGGCATCGCATGGTACATCGACATCGAGCCAGCGGAACAGGGCGTGATCCGTTTACCCGAACCCGATGCTGGCAGGGATGCCGTGGCGCGGCGGCCTCGCGTTCGTATCCGTCGCACTGAGATTCAAAGTGACTTGGCCCTATGAGGGAGCTCAACCCAGAAATGGTGACCCTCGCACGTGAGTCGCGAGGGATGACGCAGGCTGCGCTTGCGCGTGCCATGAATGTGCAGCAGGGCACCATCTCCAAGATCGAAGCCGGCTTGGTGAACCCATCAGAGGAGATGATCGACCGGCTGGGGCGGGCCCTCCGGTATCCCAAAGAGTTCTTCTACCAAGTCGACCGCGTCCATGGATTCGGGTCCAGCGTGTTCTATCATCGCAAGCGGCAGAGTCTACCTCAAAGTGTTCTGCGCAAGCTGCATGCGGATATGAATATACGGCGCTTCCATATTATGCGCCTGCTTCGTTCCGCAGCGATTGAATCGGATTTCACCTTTCGCGCTTACGACCTCACCGAGTTCGGCGGAAGTGTCGAGGATGTGGCGCAACTGGTACGCGCCGACTGGAAGCTGCCGCGGGGACCTGTGCGGAACGTGACCGAAGCGATCGAATCCGCCGGCGGCGTGGTAGTCCGGTGCGACTTTGGCACGCGCAAGATCGACGCGATCAGCGAGTGGGTTTCGACGTGCCCTCCTATCTTCTTTGTAAACTCGAACACGGCCATTACCGGTGATCGATTGCGTTTTAACCTCGCGCATGAGTTGGGACACATCATCCTTCATCAGGGCGGCGGCGGACCGAACATCGAGGACGAGGCGGATCGCTTCGCCAGCGAGTTTCTCATGCCTGCGGACGAGATCCGGTCGTCCCTGCACCGACTGAATCTTCCCAAACTGGCGTCGCTCAAGCAGTATTGGAAAGTTTCGATGCAAGCACTGGTGATGCGAGCCTACCGCCTCAAGACGATTACTGAAGCCCAGATGCGATACCTGTTCATCCAGTTCGGCCAAGCCGGGTACCGCATGCGGGAGCCTGCTGAACTCGATATCCCCATCGAAAAGCCTACCCTCCTGAAGATGATGATTGACGCTCATGCAAATGAGCTTGGCTATTCAGCAGCTGAAATGAGCAAGATCCTTAACCTGGAGGAGGAAGAGTTCCGAGAGCTTTACACCGAGCGTCCGCTGCGGCTCGTCCGAGGATGATGCGGGATGACGCGCCGCTCGACCGTCCCGCCCTCTTGCAGCGGTTTGCGGCGGCTCTTGACAGAGGATAATCGCCCAGTGTACAGTGCTTAGTACACATGCAGCAATTTGGATCGAGGGCCGGGTCATGAACCCCAAGAAATTCGGCGCCACCATTCGCGCGCTTCGCGAGCAGCAGCAGATCAGTCTGCGCAAGTTCGCCGACAAGGTCGGCATCAGCCCCACGTACCTCTCCAAGGTCGAGCGGGATGAGTTCCCGCCTCCGGGAGAGGAGACGATCAAGCAGATCGCCGCGGCGCTCGGCCAGGATCCGGATGAATTGCTCGCGCTGGCCGGGAAGGTCTCTTCCGACCTGCCGGCGATCATTCAGCAGCGGCCGCGGGAGATGGCCAGCTTCCTGCGCACCGCCGGCGAGTTGAGCCCCGAAGATCTGGCCAAGCTGACCAGGTACGTGGAGAAGATGGAGCGCTCGGGCTGACGTGGCCTTCCGCGCCGGCCGGCAAACAATGATGAAGATGAGGATGAACCCGAATGGAAGTGAAAGTTCCCCGGATCTCCGAGCGGACCATTGAGGCGGAAGCGGCCGCCCTGCTGGATCGCTACTCTCGAGAGCACGAGCCGATTCTCAAGCCGCCGGTCCCGGTGGATGAGTTGCCTGAGATGGTTCTTCAGGTCCGGCTGGAATTCGACGATCTGCGGAAGCTAGTGGGGCGCGGCGACGCGATCGGCGCAACGTGGTTCGAGACTCGCGAGATCTACATCGACCAGAGCCTGGACCCAAGGATCACCCCCGAAAGCAAGGTCTTTACCGCTTCACCGTGGGCCACGAGATCGGCCATTGGGTTCTGCATCGGCGCTTCGTTCCCGACCGGGCGTCGCAGATGGCGCTCTTCGAGGGCCGGCCGCCCGAGCCCTCGATCCTGTGCCGGGAGGCGAACAAGCGCGAGCCGGCCGAGTGGCAGGCGGACCGCTTCTCATCCTATTTGCTGATGCCAAGAGATCTGGTGCTGAAGGCTTGGCGCGAAAAGCGCGGACCAGCGCCCTGGGTGTTCGACCTGCCGAAGTACCGCGCCGCCGTGGCGAACGGATTCACGGATTCTTTCGATGGGGTCGCCAAGGACATGATGAACCACATCGCCTCCGATTTCGCCCCTCAGTTTGGAGTCTCGACCGAGGCCATGCGGATTCGGCTGGAGAACTTGGGATTGCTCAAGAAGGTGCAGGGGCTGCAGCTCCTGGATCTGGAGGCGGCCGGATAGGCCTTTTTGCGCCCAGAGGTTTAGCGTGAAGGGCACACTTGACGATACAAACCATCATCCCGACTCGGGGGCGGCGGACGGCGGAGCGTTCGAGACCCCCGACTTCTACCTGGCCTGCTACCTGCGTTGCATCGGCTACACGCCCGGGTCGTAGGCGGCGACGTATTCGGCCGTTTCGCGGCGGAGATGCGGTGCTCCCGCCGCTTCGAGCGCTTTCTCGACGGATCGCTCCAGCTCCAAAGTCAGGAGAAAATCCGTAGCCCGGTGCGCATCCTTCGCGGCGCGGAAGATCTCGTTTTTATCGTTCCGCAGCGCCTGGAGCCA
>DATGLY010000081.1:0-3558 GCA_035293905.1 Bryobacteraceae bacterium | reverse complement strand
CGGAATATAGCGCAAGCCTTGGGCCGACGAGACCGTGATGTTCCCGCTGGAGCCGGTCACGGAAGTATCGAAGGGATCGTTCACCGTGAGCGTCTGCACGCCCGGCGTCTGGAACACCACGCTGAAGGTTCCCGTCCCGTTAGTCAGAGAAGCGCCCGTGGGCAGCACCGCCGCGCCATCGCTGCTCGTGAAGCTGAGGGGATCGGAGTAATTGGCGACGGTAGCGCCCATGTTATCCAAGGCCGTGACGGTAAAGCTCAGCGGCGCGCCGACGACTGCGCTGGACGAGGACGGCGTCACGGAAAAATGGGAGGCGGCGGTCAGCCCGCCAGGCGGAACAGCCAGCGTTGCATTGATGCTCAACGCGCTTGTGCCGGAGTTGATGTTGAACGGATTGGCAACCGAACTCGGGCCTCCGTTTACCGCCGCGGAAGAGAACGTATAGGTAAAGCCGCCAATCGTTTGAGGGCTGGGGAAGCCGACGGTGCAATTCGTATTCTGATTCCATGTGAGATTCACAGGAGTCATGTAGCTCCCGGGCGCGCAACCGGCGCCGGCAACCGTGAGCGACGCGCCCGCGGGCGACGAAGTAAACGCGACCGCGCTTCCCGCGGCCTGGGCGAAGGCGACCGTTTGCCCCCCGACGAGGATCGATCCATTGCGCGCCGGACCATTATTCGGGGCGACGGTGTAAGACACGGAGCCGTTGCCAGCGCCGGAAGAGGGAGCCAAAACGATCCATGGAACCTGGCTCGCGGCCGTCCAGCCGCATTCTGGAGTCGTGGCGACCGAAATGCTCCCAACTCCGCCGGCGGCTGCGATCCCGGCCGGAGCCGACAACGTGAAATCGCAGGTGGCGATCACAGACCAAAAGGAGTCATGGCAACCGTTATTGCTTGGCGCGCCGCAGGCGCCGCGGCTCGATTGTATGGGATTTTTTAAGGGAAAATCCGTCGAGCTTGTGCCGCCGACGATATAGGCCCTTCCGTTCGCGTCGGCTTTTATGTCACGCGGAAAATTATCCTGACTTCCGGCGAAATATGTCGAGAAAACCACGGAGGACGGGGATGCGAATTTGACCAAAAACGCGGCGGTGCTCGCGGGATTGCTGCCCTGAATCGGATGTACCGTAGGGAAATCGACGGAAGCCGTATCGCCGGCGATGTACCAGTTGCCCATAGAGTCGACAGCCATCCCGTCGACGGCGTCATCGTCGCTGCCGCCCAAATAAGTCGAATAGAGGAGAACGCCGGTGGGATCTAATTCCGTAATGAACGCGTCGACGGGCCCTCCCGCAAAAGACGCCTGGACTGCATTCATCGTGGCGGGAAAGGTCGTGGAACTTGTCTCGCCCCCAAGGAGAAGGTTTCCGGACGGGGTGAGAACGCCGGCGTTAACGGCGTCGTCGCCATCCGTCCCGCAGATCAGAGTAGACCACGCTGTGCCGCCCGTCGGAGTTAACTTCGCCGCAAAGGCGTGGCGGGTAGGCCAGTTGCAGGTGGACGCCAAAGCAAGTGGGTTCTGCTGGGGAAAATCGCTCGAGCCCGTAAAGCCGAACATGTACGAATTGCCGAGGCTATCCAAGACTAAACCCTTGGCGGTCTCGTACACGCTGCCGCCGAAATACGTGGAATACAAAAGCGAGGTCCCGTTCGCCGAAAACTTCGCGGCGAAGGCGTCCTGTAGCCCCCCCGCATAGTGCGGCTGCGTCGCGTTGGCGGTGGGGAAGTTGGTGGACGAGGTTTGGCCGACGATATAAGGCTCGCCGAAGCTATCTACCTGGATTCCGTACGCGAAATCGTCGCCGCTTCCTCCTAAATACGTCGAGTAAATCAGGGAATTTCCGGCGCTATTCAGTTTCAATAGGTAGGCGTCGTAAGTGCCGCCTCCGAAGTTCTTTTGAAAGGGGTTAAGCGTAGGGAAGTTCGAAGATGCGGTGTTTCCGGCCACATATATGTTGTTACTGGAATCCAGCGCGATGTGCCCGCCGATTTGATCGCTGGTCCCTCCGAAATAGGTGATGAAAAGCAGCGCGCCAGTGGGGCTTATTTTCGCAACGTACTCGGCAATTCCAGGCCCGCCCTTGCCGTCCGGGGGCGTGCCCGTGAACGGCTGTCCGAACTGCGCGCCGGAAATGGGCGCCGACCGCGTGAAGCCAGTCACATAAAAGTTGCCGTTTGCGTCCAAAACCACGCCGAGCGCGCCGTCGTTGCCCGCGCCGCCAAAGAAGGTGGAGAACACGATGCTGGGATCGATGACCAGCGGTTTGGCCGGATCATAGCTTTCGGTCTCAAATCCTACTCGGTTTCCGCCCAAGGCGACATAGCGAGCCTCAACCAGCCGCCGCCCGCCGGGCGTCTGCTGATAGACGACAGGCCTTTTTTCCCGGATTTCAGAACCGGCGACGTGGATCACCAGATCGCCCTGGCCGTCGATTTCAATTTGTTCCGCGCCTTCGATTTGCATGCGAATCCGGCGAGGATTTGCATGGGGCCCGAGCACGAAATCGTACTCCAGTTGTCCGGCGGCTCCGTAATACGCCAAATCGATGCCCGGATAGACCTCGCGATACTCGATGCGGCCATAGCGTGGGACATCTTTCAGCCAGCGCGCCGGGTCGTCGCCAATGAAATAGTTGGTCTTTCCAGGTTGATCCGCGAGAGCCCGGCCGCGCGCCCGGCTGTTCGCGCCCAGCATTTTGAAGCCGACTGTAGCGGAACGCTTTGCAGACCCGTCCTTGCCTTGGGAAGCTAACTGCAATAACGCCTCGGCCGGACCCACAGAAAGACTGTAGCCCATGCCGCGCGACACATAATTATAGCGGCGATCGGTTTGACCCCGGTTTGGTTCAAAGCTCGCGGGTAAATTCGAAATCACTTGCCGGCCGCCCGCTCCCACGGGGGCCGCCACAGCCGAAAAGAGGGAGAACTGCACGGCGAGTAATATCACCCATGCAACTTTTGAGCACACCTTGAGAGATAGGACGTTCGTTATCCGATTCATAATATTCAATAAAAGACGGCCGTTAAGCCGTCCGCCGCAAACGGGCGCTGTCCACTCCGGGTGATTTTTTCCCCAGGCTCGATCCCTGTTAGCGGTAGCTCCGCTAGAGCAAATCGCGTACCACTCGACTAAGCGAATGGATTAATCGCATTAACCTAGCGGGAAGCGAGGAATTCGTCCTTGAGCGCCTTTTGGGGGGTTAGGGCCGGGATTTTGCGGTGTCTCAATTTGCGGGTCGGATCACCAACACTTCACCTTCGCAAGCAATGGCCGGATTCAAAGCTCCGCCCAGAACAAAGGGCAGCAGAACCGTGGATCCATTACCGTACCGGTACAAAAGAGCGCCCGCAACGAGCGCCTGAAGCAGATGGGCGCACGTTGCGGGTTGGCGGGGCTACGGGGCGAAATACCCCGAGAGATCCAGAATCAAAAAGGTCGGGTCGCTGGCGTAGGCGCTGATATTGGCGTTGGTGGTGGGCACAATGGCCATGTTGCTGCTCACCGCCCCGTCGAAGGCGTTCAGATTGGACGCATTGGGCTGCGCCGCCCCCTGCG
>DATGLY010000080.1:0-12728 GCA_035293905.1 Bryobacteraceae bacterium | reverse complement strand
CGCAGGGGGCGGCGCAGCCCAATGCGTCCAATCTGAACGCCTTCGACGGGGCGGTGAGCAGCAACATGGCCATTGTGCCCACCACCAACGCCAATATCAGCGCCTACGCCAGCGACCCGACCTTTTTGATTCTGGATCTCTTAGGGTATTTCGCCCCGTAGCTTCTTAGCGAGCCGCCTTGGAGCCCGTGAGCGGGCCCCTCGGCGGCGCGCCGGTTCCCTCCGGCTGCGGTTTCTGTGCAGGCAATGGAAACCGCGGCTGGGGAGGATCAAAGACCGAGACATTGCCTGCCCAGTATCCGTCGAAATTCAGCGTAATCGTCTCAGTCGGCGCCAGCGAGGGAGAATAATACGGATCGGGCAGGCAAAGAACTTTGGCCCACCGTTGGAAGAACCTGAACCTTTCCTGAAATCGAATGACGCCCTCGCGAGTCTGGCATTCGGCGTGAATAAGTCCCGGAGCGCCGACATTGACAATTCGATATCCCCGTTCGCGGGCTCTGAGACAGAGATCGACATCGTTATAGTTGATGGGAAACTCCGCGTCGAAACCGCCGAGCTCCTGGAACAAATCCTTCCGGATCGCCAGGCAGGCGCCGGTCACCGCGGTTACGTCCCGAGTGCTCAATAACCATGGCCAAAGTGCGCTGGAGCGCATGTGCCGCCCAACATGGCCGGCGCCATCGTGGATTCCCACGGCAACGCCGGCGTGTTGAAGAGTCCCCGAGGGATACCACAGAACAGCGCCGGCCGCTCCCACGTCTTCCCGCGCCAATTGCGCGGCGAGCATCTCCAACCAGCCGGCCTGAGTCGCTCGAACATCGTCGTTCAGGAACAGCAGCAAGGGAGCTTGGGCGATCGCCGCGCCCAGATTGTTCATAGTCGCGAAATTGAAGCGGCCAGAAAAAGACTCGCACAAAGCGCCATTGCGCCGCGCCGCGTCGCGCAAATCGGCGTTCATTCCAGTTTCCTCGTGAGCGATTACGATGATTTGCCCCAACATGTGCCCGGCCGTCTGCCTCAGAGATTTAAGGCAAGTTTCTAGCTGGCGCGCGCGCCGGGAGCAAACGACGGCGGCCACCTTCAACTCCTGACTCGCGGATCGAAATGCCTCGCGAGCAAACGCTTGCCCCGAAGCGGCCGGCTCGTCCACGGACTGGTGATACAGGACCTGCGGAATATGGTAGACGCTTTCCTGCCGCTTTCCTAAGCTCCACACCAGATCCCGCACGCTGGACAGGCCCCTGGAAAGCCCGTCCATCAGAAACTCCCGTCGTAGCGTCACGAACGATCCGATATAAAAGACCGATTCCAGCAGCGCGGGAGACCATCCCGGCTTGAACAAAGGCCGTGTGCGCCGCCCCGCGGCGTCCAAAGCGTCTTCATCGCAATAAATCAAATCGAAGCGGCCGCTTTGAACCGCCTCCGCCATATAATGAAGCGCCCAAGGAGAGAGACATCCGGTTTCTTCAACCATCGAGACATAGTCGCCAGTCGCCATGCCCAACAGTTGTTTCAGCGTTGCGGCCTCGCCGGAACATTCTCGGGCGATAACCGAAACGGAAGCGCCTGTCTTTGCAAATTCGCCAATTGCGGCCGAAACTCGCTCTTCGCAATGGGGATCGATGGCGACGCATAGCTCCCAATCTTGATAGATTTGCCTGCCCAGCGATCCCAAAACTCGGCCTAACCCGGCGCCGTCGCGCACGGAAAGCAAGACGCTAATTCTCGGTCTTAGCGGCCATTTCTTCCATGCCGAAACGGCCTGCTCAGCGGAAGGCCACTCCGCTTCCGTCTGCGCCAGCCACTTCGGGTAAGCATCCATCGCGGCCCGTTCTTGCTTAAAGCCCGTTTCGAGCCAGGCTGGAAACGACCTCTCCAGCCGTGCGCGAACGCTCGATCCAATCGCGGCAACTTTTTTGAACGCGGAAAAAATGCGGCTCCGCTCGACCTTCAACAGGCGGTCGTCGAGAAGCGCTTGCTGCGCCGCCAGATTGCGTTCCGAGCGGGCGCTGCGGTCCTCGAGTTGATCCAGCCGGGTAGTGAGGTGATGCGCGATCTCCACCAAGCTGCGCGGATCGAAACCTTCGGCTTCCAGGGATTCGAGTTTCCGGACAGTCCGCTCCCCCTCCTTCATGAATACTCCAAGCCCGCCTCGGATGATCCGTGATGCTGAATCTCTCAATTATCCACCATCCCGGCGGCATACTTGATCCCCGCCGGACTAACCTTGCCGAGGAAGCGCGAGAAAGAGGAAAACAGAATCGCTTTTGTCGAAAAAAAAGCCGCGGGAGCGGGACCTTCGCGGCCTCCTCCCACGGCTTGATAGAGCGACTCAGGATCGAAGCGGAGGCGTGTGTTCGAAAGTCGTCGTCCGCCCCGCGGACGATCCATAAGCGCCGAGGATGAAGACTATAGCGCCGACGCACAGACTGTTGATGAAACGGCCTGTATCGCCCGTATACCGAAAGATCCACGGCGATGCGAACGTCCAAATGCCGAGCAGCATGTTAAAAACGCTCGCGCCGCGCGCCGCAAAAGGATTCTCCATCCCGACGGCGGCAAGAATCGCGATCACAATCCCGACGATCCAGCTATTCCAGGCGTTGGGGATCGAAGATGCTCGGTAAACCCACGGTGACACGAATAGCCAAAGACCGGCGAGGAAATTTATTGTAGACGCTGTTCTTATTGCTGAAACACGATCGTCTGTCATACTTCACCTCCTCTGCCGGTTCGCCGGAGCCGGCAAGGGGCGGGATTCTGTCTCCCATTTATTGGACGGGCGGCGGAGCCGGTCCGGTGCGCTCCGCCGTGTGTCTAACTGCGAGCTCAGCCCCTCTAGCCAGCCCCGCGAACCCGCGTTGAAGCGATAATTGGAACCAAATGCATTCTTTCCCGTACGAACAACTATCGGCGGCAGCGGAAAGGTCGGCGCCAAAACGGCCGCCTGTTTCCGAAATCGCGCGCTTCTTAACACGAATACCTCAACGATTCATGGGCTTGCAGCGTCTCAATAGCGGCTCCGGATATGCTACCGTTCCCTTGGTCGGAACGTCTCTCATCAGGCGAAGGCTCGTTTAACCTTTGCGCTCTTAGTCTTCGCGATTCCTTTGGTTTTAACCTGGTGGTGCTTTATGCGATATAAATTGTGGGGCGGGCGATCCATGTGTGGCGCGTTCGCAGTCATCGGTTTCGCCATTTCTACGCTTGCCGCAGCCGAGCATCATGGGCAAGTCAAGTTCGGGGGCCTCCCTGTTCCCGGCGCCACCGTTATCGCATCCCAGCAGGACAAAAAACTGACAGCCGTCACCGACGCGGACGGCAGCTATTCCTTCCCTGATCTTCCCGACGGCGATTGGACCATTGAGGTGCAGATGCAAGGTTTCGCGCCGCTGAAGCAGGACTTAAAGATTTCCGCCAACTCTTCTATTCCCGATTCCGAACTGAAGATGCTGGCGCTTGATGAAATGCACGCTCAGGTCAGCGCCGCCCCGGCTCCGAGCCTCACCGTAGCCCGCCCTCCAATGTCCGCCAATCAAAGCGCCGGCGCGAAAACAAAGGCGAAGGGAAAGCAGCCGTTGCAGCCCACCAATACGCAGACGGCGTTCCAGCGAACCGACGTGAACGCCACGGCACAAGCGCCGGCTTTGTCAAACGGAGCGGCGAACGAGCCTGCTCCGCCCGCCAGCGATGCGTTCGCCAATCAAAGCACCCAAGAGTTGCAGCAGCGCTCCGCCGACGGTTTTCTCGTAAATGGCGCCGCCAACAACGGCGCGAGCTCGCCGTTTGCGTTGAATCAGGCGTTTGGGAACAACCGGCGCGGACCGCGCTCGCTCTACAACGGCAATTTGGGATTCATCGTCGATAACTCCGCGCTCGACGCCCGCCCCTTCTCCCTCACGGGGCAGGATACGCTACGGCCGGCGTATAACCACATGACCTTTGTCGGGGCCTTCGGTGGTCCTATCAAGATTCCGCATTGGGTCTCCCGCAACGGGCCTCAATTCACGGTGAATTATCAGTTCACGCGCAACCGCAACGACAGCGCCAACGCCTACACAATGCCCACTCAGGCGCAGCGTAACGGCGATTTTTCTCAGCCCAATGTGTTCGGCTCGCCTGTGCAGATCTTCGATCCTCTCAACGGACGCCCATTCCCGAACGGTGTCATCCCTAAGGACCGCATCAGTCCACAAGCCGCTTCTCTGCTTCAGTACTATCCGCTTCCGAACTTCACGGGCCGCTATAACTATCAGATTCCCCAGGTGAGCGACACCCGCCAGAACGCCCTGCAAGCGCGCGTGAACAAGCAAATCGGACGCAAGAACGGAATTTCCGGCCAGTTCGCGTTTCAAAACAATCACACCGCCAACCCCAACGCCTTCGCTTTTCTCGATGCCACAAACACCTTGGGCGTCAATGCCCAGCTCAACTGGCGCCATCAATTCACGCCCCGTTTCTTCGGCAATTTTGGATATCAGTACAGCCGTTCTTCCACGCATATCGTTCCTTATTTCGAAAATCTCGTGAACGTGTCCGGCAACGCCGGCATTACCGGGAATAATCAACAGCCGGTGAACTGGGGTCCGCCAACGCTGAATTTCTCGAATGGCGTTCAAGGCCTCTCCGACTCCTATCCCGCTTTCAATCGGAATCAGACGAGCGCGCTCTCTTACGACAGCCTGTGGAACCGAGGCCGGCACAACGTTCAATTCGGAGCCGATTTCCGCCGCCAAGAGTTCAACTACAACTCCCAGCAGGATCCGCGCGGCACGTTCACTTTCACCGGGGCGGCCACCGCGAACGTGGTGAACGGCGTCGCCGCCCCTGGCACGGGCGATCCCTTCGCCGATTTTCTGCTCGGCATTCCCGATACCAGCGCCATCGCCTTCGGAAACGCAGACAAATATTTCCGCGCCAACCAATACGACGCCTTCGTTAACGACGATTGGCGCGTCGGCCCTGGCTTCACTTTCAACGCCGGCGTTCGTTGGGAGTATTGGTCGCCGATTTCCGAGCTTTATGGCCGCCTGGTGAACCTGGACATCGCTCCGGGCTATTCCGCCGTGCTCCCCGTAGTCGGCAACCATCCCAGTGGCCCGCTCACCGGCCAAAGCTATCCCGCATCGCTGATCAAGCCGGACAAGCACGCCTTTCAGCCGCGCATCGGAATCTCATGGCGTCCGATTTCAGGGTCTTCCGTCATCATCCGCGCCGGATACGGCGTCAGTTACAATACTTCTCCTTACCAGACCATCGCCCAGCAAATGGCCCAGCAGTCGCCCTTATCCACGAGCTTGAGCGTGCAGAACTCGGCGCAAAATCCTCTGACCCTCGCCAACGGCTTCAACGCTCCGCCTAACGTCATCACGAACACCTTCGCCGTCGATCCGAATTTCCGCATCGGCTATGCGCAAACCTGGCAGTTGCAAATTCAACGGGATCTGCCCGCCGGACTGCAAATGAACGCCATCTATCTGGGCATTAAAGGCACGCGCGGCATGCAGGAATTCTATCCCAACACCTATCCTAATGGCGTCGCCAGTCCCTGCCCCAGTTGTCCGTCGGGATTCGTGTACTTGACTTCGAACGGAAACTCGACGCGCGAATCCGGGTCCTTTCAGCTTCGCCGCCGCCTTCGCAATGGATTCACCGCCCAAGCTCAATACACGTTTTCCAAATCCATCGATGACTCCGCCCTGGGCGGACAAGGGCAGGCCGCCTCCGTCGTGGCTCAAAACTGGCTGGATTTGAGCGCGGAGCGCGGCCTTTCGAACTTCGATCAGCGTCATCTGCTAAACCTTCAGGCGCAGTATACTTCCGGCGTGGGGCTGGGTGGCGGAACGTTGCTCAACGGTTGGAGAGGCGCTCTGATGAAAGATTGGACAATCTACAGCCAGATGAACGTCGGCAGCGGCCTGCCGCTCACGCCCATCTACCCCGCCGCCGCCGTGGCCGGCACCGGCTTCACGGGTTCCGTCCGCCCGAACTACACCGGCGTCCCGCTCTACGCCGCGCCGTCCGGCCTGTTCCTGAATCCCTTGGCGTTTGCCGCGCCTGCTCCGGGCGAATGGGGCGACGCCGGAAGAAATTCGATCGCCGGACCCTCCCAGTTCAGCCTGAATGCGTCGCTGGCGCGCACCTTCCGCGTGAACGATCGCATCAACCTCGATCTGCGCGTCGATTCCACCAACGTGCTTAACCACGTCGTCTTCACTCGTTGGAATACGCAGGTCGGAAACGATCAGTTCGGCCTGCCGACTGCCGCCAACGCGATGAGAAGCATGCAAACCACCTTGAGAATGAGGTTTTAAAATTTATGCGGCGGACCCTTTCAGTATTTCTCTCCTTCGCCTTTGCTGCTTATCCGCAGCAGGTCGGAACCAATGTCCAGCCGGCCGCGGCTACGCCTATTTTCACGACCGGCGCCGCGCTGGTGATCGAAACCGTCACCGTGAATGGCAAAGACGGCAAGCCCATCGAAGGTCTGACGGCCAAGGACTTCACCATTACCGAAGACAACGTTCCTCAAACGATCAAGTTCTTCGAGTACCAGAAGCTGGAGGAAATTCCCACCAATGCGCCCCCGCCAGCTCCGCGTGTCGAAGACATAAAAATCTATGACAAGCTCACCCCTACGCAGATCGCGCCGGAACCTCCCGGCGACTTGAAGTATCGCGAGAAGCGCTTGCTGGCCTTTTATTTCGACATGACTTCCATGCCCCAGGCGGACCAGTTGCGTGCCCTCGCCGCGGGCGAAAAGTTTATTCGCACGCAGATGACGGCGTCGGATCTCGTGGCCATCATGAAATATTCCGGAGCCGCCGTCGAAGTCCTTCAGGACTTCACCGATGACAAGGACCGCTTGCTCAGCATGCTGGAGACGATCGCCGTCGGCGAAGGCCAGGGCAACGACGAGAACCCCAACGACGCCTCCAGCGCCGATACCGGCTCCGCGTTCGGCCAGGACGATAGCGAATTCAACATCTTCAATACCGACCGGCAGCTTTCCGCGCTCCAAACGGCCGCGAATATGCTGGGCCGCCTTAACGAAAAAAAAGCCTTGATCTATTTCGCCAGCGGCATGCGTCTGAATGGCGTCGATAACCAGGCGCAGCTTCGTGCGACAGAAAACGCCGCCATCCGCGCTGGCGTCTCCATCTGGACCATCGACGCGCGCGGTCTGGTCGCCTCCGCGCCCATGGGCGACGCCACTCGCGGCTCATCCGGCGGAACGGCCATGTATAACGGTCAATCCGCTTTGGCCGCCATGACGAACTTCCAGCGGACTCAGGACACGCTTTGGGCGCTGGCCGAGGACACGGGCGGAAAGGCGCTGTTGGATAACAATGATCTCGGGCGCGGGATCGTCAACGCTCAAAAAGCCATTTCCAGTTATTACATTCTCGGATACTACGCCACCAACGCCAGTTTGGATGGAAAATTCCGCCGCATCAAAGTTGCTCTTAACGGTGACGCCTCCGCCAGGCTGGACTATCGTCAGGGCTATTTCGCTGGCAAGAAATTCAGCAACTTCACTGCCGCCGATAAGGAGCGCCAGCTCGAAGACGCGCTCATGTTGCCGGATCCCATCACCGAACTTACCATCGCCCTGGAGGTAGATTATTTCGAATTGAATCGCGCCGAATATTTCGTGCCGATCATGGTGAAAATTCCAGGCCGCGAGCTCGCGCTGGCGAAACGGGGGGGAGCGGAGCACACCCTGCTGGATTTTATCGGCGAAGTCAAGGATTCGTACGGAACCACCGTTTCCAACGTCCGCGATAAAATCGACATCAAACTCAGCGATGCTACCGCCGCCGAGCTGGCCCGGAAGCCCATCGAATATCCCACCGGCTTCACTCTTCTTCCCGGCAAATACAGTATCAAGTTTCTGGCCCGCGACGCCGAGACCGGGCGGATCGGAACTTTCCAAAGCGCCTTCGTCGTTCCCAATCTGATGAAGGAAGAAAAGCGCGTGCCTATCAGCAGCGTGGTGCTGAGCAGCCAGCGCGTGGATATGAAAGACGCGCTGTACAATGCGGCGAAAGACAAGGGAGTCGCCGAATCGGTAAATCCGCTCGTGCAGGAAGGCCAGAAGCTCATTCCCAGCGTCACGCGCGTCTTCAGCAAAAGTCGCGACATGTATGTTTATCTTCAGGCATACCAGCCGAACGCGGAAATTGCTAAGCCCTTGGTGGCCTTTATCTCCTTCTATCAAGGCCAAACCAAAGCCTTCGAAACTCCCCCTCTGCAAGTGACGGAGGCCCTGAACAACCGGCTGAAGACCATGCCGATCAAGTTCGACCTTACTTTGGCCAAGCTTCCCCCGGGCGAGTATAACTGCCAGGTGACGGTGCTCGATCCGCAAGATCAAAAGGCCGCCTTCTGGCAAGCCCCAGTGATGCTGGTCCCATAGAAGACGCTGGTCCCATAGAAGACGCTGGTCCCATAGAAGTGGAAACCTTCGGCGCCCGGCGCGGCGCCGCTACTGTCCGCCCGTCTCTTCTACCAGCTTCTCCACCGCCACGGAATAAATGGCGGGCTTGCCGTCGCGGTCGCTCACGAAATAAACCTGCTGGCTATTGGGCGAAAATACCGGCGAGACCATGGCTGGATCGCTTGCGCCGTGCTCGCACAGCGTCAGTTCCCGCTTCACCGCTCGCACCAGCAGCAGCACGTGCGGCGAAGCCTTGCTGCCGCTGGCCCCGGCGAAAACGGTGGCGTCGGCGTTGCGCTCAAACGCCACGAACTGCGTGGTATCGGCGACAGCCTTGTCCTCGTTCGTGTCGGGTGTGAACTCGCGGATGTTATGCAGCCGCCGCGGATCGGCGGGAAAATTCAGATACAGGACGGCGCGCGCGTCCGGACTCCAGGCCGCCGGACCGGCTTCGCCCTCCGCCAGGCGAAGAGCGTAGTTCTGCTGGCCGTCGTAATTCGCAATCCATAGCGCTCGTCCTCGGGCGTAAAGCACCGAAGCCCGGCCGGGCCTCGGCTGCGGATTGCGAATCTGCTCGCCCGACTGAGCGATCGTGCTCGCCGATCCGTCCGCCATACGAATCAGCCGCAGCCGATAGATCACATCGTTTTTCTCGATCACGGCCGCAAAAAGACCGTCGGCTGAGAGTCCCATTTCCTGTCCTCGAAATCCCCCTTCGGAGCGATAGACTTCCCGCGCCCGGCCGCTGGCGGCATGGATCAGAACAAGCCGGTCCTTAGCCAGGCAGCAAATGCTGCGCTCGTCGGGAGTGAAAGTGAGCGAAGCAGGCTGAAGACCTTCCTCTTCGCTGGCCTGCTGCCCCGCGCCCGTTTTCAGATCCATGCGATAGGCTTCCATCCTTCCGCTTACGTCCGAAGCGTACAGAAGCCAGTTGCCGCGCCTCGCTACCGCGCGCTGGTAGTGCGCGGGCATCACCGAGGTGAATCCCGGATTGGTGAGGCGCAAAACCCGGAACTCCGTAGAGGGATCGCTATAGCGGTAGAAGGCGGATGGAACGGTCTTGGAAGCGAGGCAGGCGGCGGGAGCCGCGAACAGAAACGCTCGGCGCGAAAGCGCCATGACTCTGATCTTAGCATTGCTCACCCGCTTTTCCGGGCGCGCTAGCGGTCAGAAGGGAAGATCCGGCTGCGAGCGCTGCGGCGCCATCGAGCTCGATCGCGCCAGATAGTTCATCGGATTGACGGGAATGCCCCCCTGGCGCACTTCAAAATGAAGATGCGGCGAAGTGACTTTACCCGTGGCGCCGGAATGCCCCAGTACGTCGCCGCGCCGGATCTCCTGTCCCGGAATCACGTCGAATCGCGACAGGTGAGCGTAGCGCGTCGTTACGCCGCGGCCGTGATCGATCACCACCATCTTGCCGTACCCACTCATGATGCCGGCTTGCAAAACCACTCCGTCGGCCGCGGCATGTACGGGAGTGCCCATCGATGCCGAGATGTCGACTCCCGCGTGAAGCTCGCCTTCGCCCGAGAAAGGATCTTCGCGCTCGCCAAACCGGCTCAACAGCCGGCCGTTTACCGGCCACAGGCTCGGCGCCGTATTCTTCTGCCACGCGTGCGCATATTCATGGTGCAGCCGCGAGAAATAGGCGGATTTCAAGAAATCGTAATCCGCCACCGATTCAGTGTAGGTGGGAACTAGCGGGCCTTCGTCGGCAATGCTGTTATTCCCCGCCAGCCGGTTTTTCAAGCCCAAGGCCACCGTGACCTCGCTGGCCATCATCTCCAGCGACGCCAAGTGTTCCCGGTTCTGGTCGTCCTCCCTCTGCAGAGCCCGGTACTGGCTGCGGAGGGTATCGACCTGATTCCGGAGGGAATTATAATTAGCCACCTTCCCCACCATCCGCAGGTAACTGGATACCATTCCGAACAGCGAAACCGACCCAAACAGCGCCAGCGCCACCACGACGTACAGCGCGTGATGAGGCACGTGAATGCGGCGGAGCCGTCCGTGCACCGAATGCGCCAGGACGACCACGAAATAATTCTGCTTCATTACCTTCTCCTATTTCGATTCGGCGCGGCCTCATGTTTCTCCGCGAACGAGGCTGTCGGCCGGAGAGTGTTACGCAGTGTAACGAAAGAGTAAAAATTAAGGAATTGTCAGAATAGCGAAAACCGGCGGGGATGTCAAGATGAAAAAATTCGGATTTATTCTCTTTTTGTTCGCCCGTCCCCGGCGTGACTCAGGTTCTCGCGGAGCGCACTCAAGCGGCTAGCTTGCTTGACAAGTCGACGATCCCGGCTACAGGCCCATTTTTCTTCACCGACGCCATTCCCTTGTGCATAGCCTCGCGGGAAGAGTACATTTCACTCTTTCCAATCACCAGTTTGTTAGCGCCGTGCAACACAAAATAAGGCTTGCCGTCTGTTCCAACCTTTTCTTCGTAGCGGTCGTCGAGGCCGGCGTTCTGCTTGACGGACGCGGCGCCATGCTCGGCGGCTTCCTTGGTCGTATAAGTCTGGCTGGTGAAGATGATCTCGTTATTGGCCGCCCTCAGATTGAACATAAATTTTCCATCGTGGGTTCTTTTAATCTCAAATCTGGGTTTCATGGATTCCATCTCCTAAAGTAGCCTAAAGCAGCGGCATTTGACCTATTTTTCGTTTTTTGCTGCTTTATATCCGGCTCTCACGGCTTCGTCCTCCGTCATGAATTTGCCTTGTTTGGTCTTTCCGTACCACCTGCCGCCTTTGTGATAAATGCCGGAATCGGTATTCACCCATACCATCCCGCCGGATTTGGCCGACTGGATCTGCTCCGAAGTTGCGTTCTTCACGGGCGCCGCGGACTCCTCGGCTTTATTGCCGGTTGCGGGCGGAACAAAGGACTGCGGTGGAACTTCGGCGGATTTTTTGGACTTCTTCGCCTTCTTGCCCGTCTCGGCTGGGGTGGTTGCCGCTGATGGCGTCTCGCTGGATTGAGCCGATGGCGCCTCGGTGGACTTGGCCGATTTTTTCTTCTTCTTGGTTTTGGCGGTTTGATCGGTCTGATCCGTGGTGGTTTGCGCGCTCGCCGCCGGCATTGAAAGCACGCCGTAGAGCCAAACAACCGCCATTGCGCCAGCGGCCGCGCTGATCATTTTTTGCCGCATGGGACTCCTCCCATGAGCCACGATTCAGCCGCCCCCGGCGCGATTTAGTTTTTGAGGGTCGGTGCTTCGCCGCGCCAAAAAAAGGGGTATTAAAATCGAATCAGTATTTCGGGACGCTCGGGTCGACCTTATCGCTCCAAGCCGTGATGCCGCCCTTCATGTTGCGCACCTTGCGAAACCCGGCTTGGCGGAGAAAATCGCAGGCCTTGGCGCTGCGGGCGCCGCTCTTGCAGTGCGCCACGATCTCCACTGCCGTGTCCAGTTCGTTCACGCGCTTCGGCAGATCGCCCAAAGGAATTAACTTCGCGAAGGGAATGTTGCAGATCAAATATTCGTGCGGCTCGCGAACGTCCAGCAGTACGAAATTGTCTCCCCGCTCCATCTTCTCTTTCACTTCCACTGGGTCGATTTCGCCTTCTTTCGTCCCCGGCAGCGGCGCGGGCTCTTGCACCGCGACTCCGCAGAATTGCTGGTAGTCGATCGGCTCGGTGATCGTCGGATGGTCGCCGCACACCGGGCAGTCGGGATTGCGGCGTAGCTTCAGCTCGCGGAACTTCATCCCCAAAGCGTCGTAAAGCAGCAGCCGCCCCACCAGAGGCTCGCCCGCGCCTAAAATCAGCTTCACCGCCTCGGTTGCCTGAATCAACCCGATGATGCCGGGAAGAATTCCTAGCACCCCGCCCTCGGCGCAACTCGGCACCAGGCCGGGAGGGGGCGGCTCTGGATAGAGGCAGCGGTAGCAGGGGCCGCCCGGATACGCGAACACGCTGGCTTGACCCTCGAACCGGAAAATCGAGCCGTAAACGTTGGGCTTCTTCAGAATCACGCAGGCGTCGTTCACCAGATAGCGAGTGGGAAAGTTGTCCGTGCCGTCGATGACGATGTCGTAAGGCTTCAAAATCTCCAGGGCGTTGGAACTATCGAGCGCGACTTCGTAACGGTCGATCTGGACGTTTGGGTTGATGTCCCGCATGTGGTCGGCCGCCGAATCCAGCTTCTTTCGCCCCACGTCCTTGGTGCCGTGGATCACCTGGCGCTGGAGATTGGTGAAATCGACGACGTCGAAGTCCACCAGGCCGATGCGGCCCACGCCCGCGGCCGAAAGATACAAGCCCAAAGGCGCGCCCAA
>DATGLY010000079.1:0-10967 GCA_035293905.1 Bryobacteraceae bacterium | reverse complement strand
CGGAGGCGACAATCTCTTTCTTGGTTCCGTGCTGGCGGTGAAGCCAGACACTGGAAAATTGGTCTGGTATTTCCAAGAGACTCCGGGCGACGATTGGGACTTCACCTCCGTGCAACCCATGATCCTCGCCGACCTGACCATTGACGGCCGGCTTCGCAAAGTATTGATGCACGCCCCCAAGAACGGGTTTTTCTACATGCTCGACCGCCTCACAGGAGAGTTTATCTCGGGAGACAAATACGCGAAGCGGGTGACTTGGGCGCTGGGGCTTGACAGCAAGGGGCGCCCCATCGAAGCAAAGGGCAATCGCGCGAGCTTGGATCAGGCGGTGATCATTTCGCCCGGCCCAGGCGGCGCCCATAACTGGCAGCCGATGTCCTACAGTCCCCTCACCGGCCTAGTTTACATTCCGGGTCAGGAAAGCAGTTACACTTACCGGATCGATCCTCACTTTATCTATACGCCGGGGGCCCGCAATCTGGGAATGGCGGGCGGTCTGGGACCTCGTCTACCCAATGGACAGACGGCGCCGCCGGCGTCCGAGCCGGCAAATTTAGCGCCCGCGCGCGAGCCGGAGGGAGCGGAGAACCAGCCCCAAGCCATGGGGGGCTTTCTGCTGGCCTGGGATCCGAAAACCCAGAAGGAGCGCTGGCGGATACCCGGCGCGGGCGGAACAAACGGGGGTGGCGGCACACTCGCCACGGCAGGGAACCTGGTCTTTCACGGTCCCATCGCCTATAACGCCGAAACGGGCGAGAAGCTGTGGGAAACGGACTTGGGCGGCGCCAACGCCACGCCCATCACGTACATGCTCGACGGCAGACAATACGTCACATTGTTGGCCCGCGCCTACCCGGACAATCGCCTTTTCACGTTTGTCCTCGATGGAAAGGAACCCATCCCTCCCAAAAAGGAAGCGGCTAAGTAGCATATGCGTCATTTTCGGCGAAAGACAAGCTCGGGCAAACGGACATGGTCCGGGGCGTGAATGCGCGCGTGGTTCCATTCGTGCTGGACGGCAAAAGCCCCTTTTTATCCGCTACGAAGGGCGGCGCCAGTCAAAGGGCGCCGGCCCTTACTGGTGGCGCCAGAGGGTGACGCCAGCAGCAAAAGAATGTCTCGTGCGGCGTCCTGCACCTCGCGGCTTTGGACGTAGAAATGCGTGGACTCCCGAGGATCCAACTGTTCGCTGAGAAATTCCTGAAGAAAATGCGGCTGATAGCAGGCGTAGACTCGCGCGCCGAACCGAAGCAGATCGGAGGCCAGATTCCTAAAGCGGTCGACGCCGCGTCGTTCCCATTCACGAACGAGGCTCAATCCCTCGTCCGCAAGATCCGTCGCGTCGTGGACGTTTTCGCTGACTGTTTTGCTTTCCTCTGACAATCGCCGCGCCGCGATCCGACAGAGCACGTGGCGCGCTTTGAGGCCAACCTCGGCTGCAGCCGCATTCTCATGTTCGGGCGTCTTCGCCAACGCAAGCGCTTGCCGCGCCGCCTCCAGCGCCGCGGCGTCCGACGCCGGCGTGTCCTCCGACGCTCGAAGATTCGCAAGGTTCATCCACACAACCGCGAGAAGATAGGCGCGCTCAGACGCCTCCATCGCATCCGCGCGATCCAGCACTGCAATGGCTTCCACCAGGGCGGCAATCGCGTCCTCCCACGCGGGAGGATTCTGCGCGGCAAGCACGAGCGCCCGGTTCTGATAAGCGATCGCTAGACGCTTCGAAAAACGCGCGTCGGCGGCGAGCGGTAGCGGCCGCAGAAGCGCCAATGCTTCGTCGTAGGCACGCAGCGCCAGCCCATGATGGGCGACGCCAAGGCGCGTGAAAGCCTCGGCGCGGTTGAGCCAACAGGCGGCTAAACCGTAGGCGTGCATGGGTTCCTCCGAGGGCAGCCGCCGCCGCAGTTCGAGCGCGCGATCGAAATAGCGAAGCGCGTCCGCGTCGTTGCCGGACTGCGCCAAACGGATGCCTTCCTGCATGAACAAAGACGCCTGTGCGTCGGCGGCTTTGATCTGTTGGGGATCTAGAATTCTGGCGGATGGGGTCATGGCGTGGGTTGCCTGTTCATTTCACAGCTCCGCCCAGTACCGAACGATGTTGTGGTAGATGTTCGTGAGTTTTCGTACCTCGGCGTCGTTATGGCCGAGGCGGTGGACCAGTCCCTGAATCGCGCTATCCATGTCGAAGGTCATGCGCCGCGCAAGCGGGTCCTTGATCATACTTTGCAGCCAGAAAAAGGAGCAGATGCGCACGCCCCGCGTAACCGGAGTCACCGTGTGCAGGCTCGTCGATGGGTAGAGGACGCAATGGCCCGCCGGTAGCTTGACCCGCTGGGAGCCATAGTAGTCGTCGATCACCAGTTCTCCGCCATCATATTCCTCAGGCTCCGAGAGAAAAAGTGTGACCGAAATGTCGGTGCGGATGCGCAGTCCGGTAAGGTGGTCTCCCCGAATGCAGTTATCGACGTGCTCGCCGAAGAACTGACCGGGGACGTACCGGTTGAACAACGGCGGAAAAATGTGACGCGGAACGGCAGCCGAAATGAACAGCGCGTTGGCGGCGAGGGCACGAAGGATGCGCTCGCCGAGCTGCCGAGAGGTCCTGCCGTCGGGCGGCAGTTGTTCGTTCTTCTTCACCTCCGCAGATTGCGCCCCCGCCGTTGAGCGGCCGTCTTCCCAGCGTTCCGCGTCCAGGATGCGGCGGAAATCCGCCACATCCCTTTTGTCCAAAACGTCGGGGATGCCGATCAGCATGCTTGAATCACCTGAACTTAGTAAAGTTAAGGGCCAAGCTCAGATAGACCTCCCGGCCAGGGGCGACTTTGACGAAGGGCTGCGCGCTCTGGTACAGCGAGTCGTAGTAGAGCTTGTTCGTAAGGTTCTGACCATAGACCTTCAGGCTCGCGTAAGCCTTGATCCTGAACTGAGCGAAGGCGTCGAAGCGCCAATATGAGGGTAGGAAGGTCGGGTTCGGGGCGCCGGGGTAGGCGATGCCGCCATTGGCGGCGAGCAGCGAACCACCCTCGATCTTCGAGGCGTAGACGGCCTGCCCGCCGAGATCCAGCCGTCTCGTAACCTGGTAGCTGGTGAGGAGGTTGAAGGATTGGGGGGCGATGTTGGCCAATTGCAGGCCAACGTTGGTTGGCACGATCGACTTGGTCACCTTGGGGTCCATTGTCACAACGCCGGCCATAACGCTCCATTTCGAGGTCAGCTTGCCGGCGGCTTCAAAATCGAGACCTCGCACGCGGTAGGCTGCGCCCGGAACAATTTGGCCGCTGGTGTAACCGGGCAAGCCGTTGGGCGCCGTCTCACGGGCATTGGTCACATCGGTCTGGAAAGGGGCGATGGTGAGAAGCAGGCGCCGGCCGATAAGTTCCCACTTCGTGCCGAGTTCGTAGGACTGGCTCCTTTGAGGACCAAAGATCTGTGTAGCGGGCTGCGCCGCCGCAAGGCCCCCGTAGGCGCTGGAGGTGGCGTCAAGTTCGGCGCCGACCGGGTCGGCTGCGGTCGCATAGGCAAAGTAGATGCTGCCGATCTTCACTGGCTTCACCAGCAGGCTCGCGTTGTAACTGGTAATGCCGTTGTGTGCCGAGCTTGAACTGGTGTTGTTGGCTGAACTGATCTGGTAGTCGTCATAACGGATGCCAGCATTGAGAAGAATGAAATCCTTGTAGTTGGCGTTTTCTATGAGGTAGCCGGCCTGGGTGTCCACCTTGTACCGTAAGGGGTTGCCGGCCAGTTGGATCGTCTTGGAGCCGTAGAAATAGTGTGGCGGGTCGTAAACGCTGACAATCGGCGCCCCGCTCGAAGTGAAGGCCACGGGCCCCGTCGTCAGCTCGGAAGTTAGGCCGCTGTACCCCTGGATGCTAATTTGTTCGTTAGAAAACTCGCCTCCAACAACCGCCGTGTGACGGAATGCCCCGGTGTTGAATTTGAACCTGGCCTCCGGCTGATCGTTAATGACGTCCACTGGCTCGTACCGGCTTTGCGCGTTCAACTGGACGTAGCCCGAAAAAAACGTCAGCGTGGAAGAGTAGGGCGCCGTCGCGCCGCTGGCGCTTGGGTTCTCGGGAATCGTGCCGATGTAGTTCAGGAGGGAATGGCTCGCCCGGAGCTTGTTGTCGAGCGTTGCGTGCTCGTTGACCCTCCATTCGCCGTCGATGGTTCCGATATCCTGCGTCGACTTGGTGAAGTCTCGATTCACCGCGCCGTAGTAGGTGCTGCGTGGTATCCCTAAATTACTCGAGGTGACCGGTTCGCGGGTGACTTGGTCGGTCGGCACGCCAAAGTCCGGCAGCCCCCACAGATACGTGTGCGAATAGTTCGCGGTTATGTTCAAGTTGCCGATTGGATGATAGGCCAACGCGGCGGCGGCGCCCCAACGATTATCAGTAGTGAAATCGCGCCCGGCGACGTCGGCATATTGGATCATGCCGTTGAGCCGCACGTCCAGCGCCGGGCTGATCGCCTTGTTGATGTCGGCGACGCCGCGTTTGTCGGATTCGCCCAAGCCCCCTTGCACGCCGAGGTGATAGAAGTCGGTATTCTGGGCTTCCTTAGTGACGATGTTCAGCGCGCCGCCCGTCGTGCCCCGGC
This sequence comes from Bryobacteraceae bacterium, assembly GCA_035293905.1. GTDB lineage: Bacteria > Acidobacteriota > Terriglobia > Bryobacterales > Bryobacteraceae > Palsa-187. Next base: position 6,368 of record DATGLY010000079.1, on the reverse strand, counting down.
CGGCGAAGGCGGAGGCCGGCCCGCGCAGGATCTCGATCTGCTCGTCGTCGAAGGTCTCGCGGATGCTGACGCCGGCGTCTCGAACGCCATCAACAAAAACATCGTTGCGCGCATCAAAGCCGCGGATGAAGAAGCGATCGCCGAAGGCGTTGCCGCCTTCGCCCGATCCCAACGTGATGCCGGCCGTTGAGCGCAAGACTTCGCGGAGGGTAGTCGCGTTCTTATCTTCGATCGCCTCCTGAGTAAGAACGGTCTCGGTCTTCGCCGTATTGAGGACCGGCTCGGTGAATTTGGCCGACGCCAGGCGATCGGCCTTATAGGGCGCATCCGGGTCGGCGTAAGGGTCTGCACCAGGAGCACGCTCCCGCACAACGACAGACTCGGTTTGGCCGCGAAGTTCGAAGGTCACCGCGGTCGGCGTTGTGAAGCGGAACGTCACACTGGTCCCTTCAAGCAGATGCCGGAGCGCCTCTTGAATCGTAAACGTCCCAGAAACACCGGGCGATGTGATAGCGCCGATCGAATCGGTGGACAGCGTAAATGTGATGCCCGCCGCGAGAGCGAACTGCGGAAGCACCTCCGAAAGCGCTCCAGAAGCGATGTCAAAGCGCTGACCCTGCGTCGGAGATATCACACCGCCTGACTGAGGTGCGCTTTGTGCATAAGCTACATTAATCGTCTTCCCGCCGATCGTGGAACACGCAACGACAGTTCCGATCGCCGTCCATCTATAGGTGATCGGCCAACCATTTTGGCTATACCTCTTTCTCCTTTTCTTTCCGGGTGTTCTGGTTTTGAACTTCATCCATTGTTCTCCTTAGATTGTTTTCGCTTCTGATCTCGCACTGCCACGCCTCCGACCTTATACAGATGCGACTTAGTTGCAAATATAAATCCATCGAGTGGAAATATCTTAGATTTATCTTAAGGAAAGGAGATCTAGAAGTCAATCTAAAACTGCAACTGAATTGCAAACTAGTGCTCTATGCAGCGGGATCCTGTGTTGTTCGGGGAAGAAGCCGATCGAAAAGCCGTCAGCGTCCGATCACGCCGAGGAAGAAATGGCGCACGCCCACGACCGCCAGCGCCGCCACGGAGCTTTTACGCCAGCCGACTGAACAGGACAATGGGAGGTCTATTCGCAACTATATGCTGCGAGGATTAATTTGAGTGCTTCTTTGTGCACCGGCCCGCTATCTGCCGGAACGTACCGGGCGCCGGCGATTCGAGTCCACACGCCCCAAGCGACTCTCTCAATCACCTGAGTTTCCTGACGACGCCGCCGCCAATCTTTGGCCGAGCTTCCGCTCAGCGGCTTTCTCCAGAAATTCAAAATACATTTTTATGTGCGCCTCCCGACTCCACAAATGCACAAAGGCGCGATAGCCCTTTTCGCCAAGTTCGGCGCGGAGGCTGGGAGAACCCGCGATTTTATTCAGAGCCGCCAGGAGCTCTTCATCTGTTCGATAGACAAATCCGCCGCCGCTGTCTTCCACAATTTCCGGCAGGGCGCCCAAATCACGCACCACCACCGGAGTCTTTCTGGCGAACGCCTCCACGCTCGTCAGCCCGAACGTCTCATAGGTGACGGAGGGGACGATGCACGCGATGGCGTGAAAATACAAGGCGCCCAGCTTCTCCTGCGCCAGCGGCCCGAGAAATTTGATGCGAGGATTGCGCTCCGCCATCGCCCGCAATTGTGGCTCATAGCTTCCTGTTCCAGCAACGAGTAAGTCATAGGGGCCCACCCGGTCCCAAATGCCGATCAGCGTTTGGAGCCCCTTAATGAGCTCCAGCCGCCCCACGAATAAAAAATAAGGACCCTGCTGCGGGCGCGGCCCGGGATTTCGCCAATCCTGATCCACCAGATCGATAAAATTCGGCAGATGCGCCACCGGTCTGGCAAAGCCTCTCTCGGCATGCATTCGAGCGGTGAACCGGCTGGGAGCGACAAATTGATCCACATGCGCCGACATGCGGTTTAACCACCCGGTATACCGCCATAGTTGCGGCGGCCGCTTGTGGATCAGCGTGCAGCGCAGGCATTCCGGCTCACGGCAAGGCTCCCGGTTGAACTTCCACAGCACGTGCGTCGGACAGATGAGCCAATGCTCATGCGTCGTATAGATTTTCACGGCTTTGCGGCCGGGGGATTCCGCCCGCAAAATGCCTGGCCCCAACAGAGAGGTGTTGTGAAAATGAATCACGTCGTAGGGTCGAGAGCGCAGGACCTCCTCTATGGTTTTGCGTTTCAAAGTTGGCTGCCCGGTCTGCTGGGTGAGGAAGGGAGAAAGCGCTCCGAAGCGGCTGCGAAGCTCGTGCCGCGTGACGTTGGGGTGCTCGGCAAACGCTACGGGCGGCGGGCCCGGATGCAGCAAATGGTAGGAGTCGATGCAGTGAACCACGTCTACATGATGCCCCGCATCTCCCAGGGCGTGCGCTAGACGGTACAACTGCATTGCGTCCCCGCCGAATCCGAATGGCGGATAGAACGTTGTCAGGTGTAGAAAATTCAGGCGCCGTTCAGGCATGAATCACCTCTCTCAACTGCTGTGCAGCGCTCTCCCAGGTGAGGCGCCGCGCGGCGCGCAAAGCCTCTTGGCTCATCTTTAGCCGGATCTCCTCGGAGGACAGCACCCGTTCCAAGGCGCGGACAATCTCGCCTTCCACCGGTTCGATGTAAATGCCGCCGCCGCCGAGCAAGCCTTCCAGCGGACTCGCCTTGGTGGCGATCACCGGGCATCCACAAGCCGCCGCCTCTAGGGCCGGCAACCCGAATCCCTCCATCAAGGAAGGAAGCAACAGGACTTTCGAAAGATTCAGCAGCGCCACCACGTCTTCATCGCTCAGAAAACCCGTGAAGATCACGCGATGAGGCAAGTTCAGAGCCTTCACATGCGCGGCTACCTCGCCGAAATAGGTATGGAAGGCATCGCTTGAAGTATCGCCCACCATCGCCAGAAGCAAATCGGAAAATTCGGGCCGCGCCGCCACGTTTGCAAATGCATTCACCAGCGCGATGAGATTTTTGTGCGGACTGAAGCCGCCCAGGTACACCGCTAGCCGCCTGGTTCCATCCAGCCCCAATCTTGTGAGCGCCTGCGTTGGGGCGGGGAATTCGAGTTTGCGGAAAATCGGATCCGCCGCCTCGCCCACGACGCGAATGCGGCTGGGATCGCCACCGAAGCGCGCCAAAATGCAGTCGCGCGAGTAGTCCGAAACCGTAATTAGCGCGTCCGCCTGTAGTCTCCCCAGGGCGACTTTGGCATTCCAAAACATGCGGGCCGATCGCCGCGGCAAGGTCAGCTTCGGAAACGTCTCAGCGATCACGTCGTGCATCATCACTAGTTTGCGCGCCCGTCCCATCACCGGAACGTAACTGTAGACGGTCGGAAACAGCACCACGCTGAACTCAGACCCCGACAGGGCCCGCGACATCCTCCACATGTCCCGGAGCGTGCGGTGACCGTCGGCGGATGCGGCTTCCACGGTCGGGACCGATGCGCGCAGCAGGCGAGTTTCGCACTCCTCTGGCAGCGGTTCCGCGGCTTCGGCGGAATCGACAAACAGCGTATATTGCGCGTCCTTATCCAGCCGGACCAATGCGCGCAATAACGCGCGGGCATGCCTCCCATAACCCCTCCGGTTATGCCAGCAGGTAGCATCGACGGCGACTTTGAGCGTTTGCACTCTAGCTTACAGCTTAAAACCTAAAGCTCTTAGCTTAAAATCGAAAAATGGTCGAGATCACCTGGCTTGGGCACGGAACTTATCAAATTCGCCTCGCATCCGGAGAGGTTGTGCTCGTTGATCCCTGGCTGGAGGGCAACCCTTCGTTTCCCAAAGGACACGCCTTCGACCGCATCGACGCCATTCTCGTCTCGCACGGCCACTTCGATCACATTCACGACGTACTACCGCTCGCCCAAAAATTCAACCCGCCCATCGTGGCCATCTACGAAACCGCCTACTGGCTGGAATCGAAGGGCGTGAAAAATACGATCGGTATGAATAAGGGCGGCGGCGCCGCCGTGGGCCCGATCTCCGTCACTATGACTCACGCCGTCCATAGCTGTGGAATTCTCGATGGCGATCGAATCGTCTACGGAGGCGAGGCCGCCGGGTACGTGGTGCGCCTGCCCGACCATCGCTCGGTTTATTGCGCGGGCGACACCAACGTGTTTTCCGACATGCAGCTCATTGCCCAGCTTTATCATCCTGAATTGGCGTTTCTCCCCATCGGCGATTTCTATACCATGAGCCCTCGCGAAGCCGCGCTTGCCTGCCGCATGCTGAACGTTCGCCGCGTGGTTCCGGTCCACTTCGGAACGTTTCCCGTGCTCGCCGGCCGTCCCGAGCATTTGGCAGAGCTGATCCGCGACCTGCCGCAGACCGAGGTTTGGACGCTCCAGCCCGGCGTCCCCGTGAAGTGGTGAAGCGGTTCCTTCTAATCGCAGCCTTGGGCCTGGCGCTACGTGCGCCGTTCCTTCATCAAGCCATTCAAGGAGACGATCTCTATTACCTCTATGGCGCCGAGCACGCCCAAATCGATCCGCTTCATCCCACTCACACGCGCTATTTGTTCCTAGGCGACTGGGTGGATATGCGCGGCCAGTCCCATCCTCCTCTCAACTCCTGGATCCTCGGCGCCCTGCTGGCCCTGATAGGAGACGTGCGGGAAGCGCCGTTTCATCTTGCCTACGCGATTTTTTCTATTGCAGCAGCGTTTAGCATGTGGTCGTTAGCCCGACGCTTCACCGCCCGTCCCATGCTCGCTACGTTGCTTTTCTGCGCGACGCCCGCGTTCATCGTCAATGGCAATTCGCTCGAATCCGACCTGCCGTTTCTGGCCTTTTGGATGAGCGCCGTCGCCCTTTTCGTTCATGGGGTGGAACGCGAATCGCACGGCGCCCTGGCCGCATCAACCGCCGCGGCCGGCTTGGCCGCGCTGGCTGCCTATCAAGCCGTCTTTCTCACCCCCATCCTGAGCGTATTTCTTTGGCAGAAGCGCCGCCACTGGATCGCCGGGTGGGTCGCGATTTTCGCCGCCCCTGCCGTTCTGGCCGCCTGGCAAATCTGGGAGCGCTACACCGGCGGAGCGTTGCCAGCCTCTATGCTTGCCGGCTATCTCCGCGCCTACGATTTCGAATCGCTAAACAGAAAGGCGCACGCGGCGGCGGCGCTGATGGTTCACTTGGGATGGATGGTCTCGCCCCTGATCGTAATCGCCGCGATCGCTCGCTCCGCGCGCTGGCAATGGCTTATTGCCGCCGCGGCCGCTCTTGGCGCCGCCATCTACAATGCAAACCCCCTTTTCTGGGTCTGCTTCGCTTCGGGTGTCTGGCTCCTGGCCTGGTCTTTGAGCCGTGGATTTCTGGGATTATGGATCATCATTTTTTTCACTTGCGCGGTAGCCGTATTCTTCACCGGCTCCGCCCGGTATCTGCTTCCGCTGGCCGCGCCGCTGGCGATTCTCCTGGCCAGTGCCGTACCCATGCCGATCGCCGCCGCCGGAGCTGTCCTCCAACTCTCCCTTTCGCTTGCGCTGGCCATCGTCAACTACCAGCACTGGGGAGTCTATCGCGGCCTTGCTTCCCAATGGCTCCAAAACGCCGCTTCGCGAAGAATCTGGATCAATGGCGATTGGGGCTTCCGCTGGTACCTAGAGTCCGGCGGAGCTTTGCCTCTTCCGAAGAATCAAGAGATTCAAGCCGGCGAAGTGGTAGTGACGAGCGAACTCGGAAACCCTCTGCGGCTTGGCGTTCCCTTGTCCCCTCTCGCCCAAGCCGAAATCGCCCCTCGTCTTCCTCTGCGTCTCATTTCGCTCGATGGACGATCCGCTTACTCCTCGGGCTCCGGTCTTCTGCCCTTCGAAATCTCGACCGCCCCGATCGACCGCATTCGCTACGCCATCGCCATTCAGCCGCAGCTTTCCTACATTGATCCCAAATCTGCCGCCGCCGCCGGCCAGATTGTCTCGGGACTCTGGCCGGACGGCTGGATGGAGGGCGAAGCCAAGGTTTTACTCCACAGCCCGCCCCATCCCGAGCCGTTGGAGGTCTCCTTCTATGTGCCGGATAATGCGCCGGCCCGCGTTCTCCGCGTGTTTGTCAGTAACGGGACCAATAACCAGCCCGTAATCGAAAGAAAAATTCCAGGTCCGGGCGTCTATGCAGCCTCCGCTCCTGGCCTGGTGACCTCGCCGAGCGTTACAGTCACGCTCGCGGTGGACAAAACCTTCTCAGTTTCTCCAGATGCGCGCAAATTGGGCATCGTCATTCAGGGAGTCGGGTTTCGCTAAGGCGGCCTTACTTCGCCGCCGCCAGCACTTCCACCGCGGCGGTTGCATCCAAGGACGGCAGGCCCTC
>DATGLY010000078.1:0-34279 GCA_035293905.1 Bryobacteraceae bacterium | reverse complement strand
CCAATTTCAAGTTCGAAACCGAGACATTTTCGAACCAGGCCGTTTTCCTGATCGCCGCAAGACTCAGGCCCGATGCGCCCCCGGGCCCTCTGCAGCTAACCGCGCAGACTCGCTATCAGACCTGCAACGATACCGAATGCCGCCGGCCCAAAAAGGGAGCGGCGACGTTTGCGCTCGTTATTGACCCCGCCGCCCCTTCGCCCCCCGCCTTCGCGGCGCCCCCCGGCTATGCTCCTCCCGGGCAGGCCCACGCATCCCCAGCGCCATCCCCGGCGCAGACGGAATCGGGCGGCCTCGGCGCCTTCGCCCTGGCCGCCTTCGGCTTCGGCCTGCTTGCCATTTTCACGCCCTGCGTCTTCCCCATGATCCCCGTCACCGTTTCCTTTTTCCTGAATCAGCGCGGCGGAGTTCTCCAAGCATCGGTCTTCTCTCTCGGCATTGTCGTTTTATTTTGCTCGCTCGGTCTGGGAGTCACCGCCGCCGTGGGCCCCTTCGGAATCGCCCAACTGGGATCCAATCCGTGGGTGAACGCATTCATCGCCCTGGTGTTTGGAGTTTTTGCGCTTAGCCTCTTGGGCGCCTTCGAAATGAGCTTGCCTTCCCGCTTGTTGACTGCGCTCGACCGCGCTTCGCGCCGCGGCGGCTATCTCGGCTCGCTCCTGATGGGCTTGACCTTCTCCCTCGCTTCTTTCGCTTGCATCGGACCTTTCGTCGGATCGCTCTTGGCCTCCTCGGTGCAGGCCAAGGGCGCGCAGCCCGTCGTCGGCATGCTGAGCTTCGCGATGGGTCTCGCCTCGCCTTTCTTCTTTCTAGCCGCGTCCCCCGGCTATCTAAAGAAGCTCCCCAAAAGCGGAGGCTGGTTGGCGCGCGTCAAAATCGTGATGGGCTTCGTGTTGCTCGCGCTCATGCTCAAATATTTCAGCAACATCGACCAGGTCTTGCAGGCCGGGGTCCTCACGCGCGAGCGTTTCCTGGCTGCGTGGTTTGTCCTGTTTTCCCTTCCGGGTTTATATCTGCTCGGCCTGCTGCGGTTGGAGGGAGTGGAGTTGGAAGACCGCCTCGGCATCGGCCGGCTCCTCGCCGCCAGCGCGTTTCTGATTTTCTCGTTGATGCTGTTGCCCGGCATGTTTGGCGTGCCTTTGGGCGAGTTGGATGCCTATGTCCCAGCCCCCTCGGCGCAAGCCCCCTTGGGCGGAGCCGCGCAGGCCCGCCCCGTTTGGATGAAAAATCAATATCGCGAAGCTCTGGACCGCGCCCGCCAGGAAAACAAACTGATCCTTGTGAATTTCACCGGCTACTCCTGCACCAACTGCAAATGGATGGACGCCAATATGTTTCCCCGGCCCGAGATTGCCAGCGCCGTGCGCGATCTCATTCCCGTCGAGCTCTACGTCGATGGCGTGGATGCGGCCTCGGAGCAGAATCAAAAGCTCGAAGACGACAAGTTCAAAACTGCGTCCATGCCCTACTACGCTCTAATCGACGCCGATGAAAGAATCGTGGCGCAGTTCGCGGGAGCCACTCGGGACCCCGCCAAGTTCTTGATGTTCCTAAAAACCCGTCCGGGCGCCTGATCGCAATGCGGATAACAGCCTGCATCCTGCTTGCTGTCGCCCTTCCTGTCTTCTGCCAGGACGCCATCCGCGGTTTCTTTCCCGATGAATGGAGAGCCGAGCGCGATCTGGAAGAAAAGGCGAGCGCGATCCCACAAGCCGCCCGCCTCCGCATCTACATGGAGCGCATGGCTTCCCATCCGCATCCAGCCGGATCGCCGGCCTCCAAGGCCGTCGCCGACTATCTCGCCGCCCAACTGAAGGAATGGGGGTTGGACGCCCGCACCGAGCAGTTTGAGGCTCTTATGCCCTATCCCACCGTGCGAACGCTCGAAATGGTCGCCCCCGTTCGCTATCGCGCCCTATTGCAAGAGCCCGCCATCGCCGCCGATCCCGATACCGCCGGCGCCGGACAACTCCCGCCATTCAACGCCTACGCTGCTTCCGGCGATGTCACCGCGCCCTTGGTCTATGTCAATTACGGCATGCCGGAAGACTACGAGGCCTTAAAGAAGCTCGGCGTCGATGTGAAGGGCAAAATCGCCATCGTCCGCTACGGCCGCAATTGGCGCGGAGTAAAAGTGAAGCTGGCCCAGGAAAACGGAGCGCTCGGGTGTCTGATCTACTCCGATCCCCGCGACGATGGCTATTTCCTCAACGACGTTTATCCTAAGGGCCCCATGCGGCCAGAGCTGGGCGTTCAGCGGGGCAGCGTGCTCGACATGGCCCAGTATCCCGGCGATCCGCTCTCGCCAGGTTGGCCTTCTGAACTCGCCTCCAAGCGCCTGCCGCTGGCGCAGGCGAAATCGCTGCCCCGAATTCCCGCCTTGCCCCTTTCCTATGGAGACGCCAAGCCGCTGCTGGAGCAGATGACCGGCCCCTTGGTCCCCGAATCCTGGCGCGGAGCTTTGCCCATCACCTATCACGCCGGACCGGGACCCGCCACCGTCCACCTAAAAACCGGCTTCGACTGGTCCAGCCGCCCCCTGTTCGACGTCCTCGCTTCCATTCCCGGCTCGGTTTATAAAGACCAGTGGATTGTTTATGGCAACCATCACGACGCCTGGGTGAACGGCGCCGCCGATCCAGCCAGCGCCGCCAGCGTGCTCTTGGAGACGGCGCGAACGCTCTCCCTGCTGCATCAGCAGGGCTGGCAGCCCAAGCGCACCGTCGTCTTCGCCCTTTGGGACGGCGAGGAATTCGGACTGATGGGTTCCACCGAATGGGTCGAAAAACATCTCGATGAGCTTCAGCGTAAGGCCGCCGTTTACATCAATTCCGACCTCACCGGAGTGGGTCCGCTCGGCGCATTCGGATCTAACAGCCTGGAGACCTTCTTGGCCGAAGTGCTCCGCGATACGCCCGAGCCAAAATCCGCCCGCAATCTCCTGGAAGCCTCCAGCGTTCGCCGCAAAGCCAATGCCGACGCCCTTCCCGAATTCCATCTGACTCCGCTCGGATCCGGTTCTGACTATGTGCCCTTTCTCGATCATGCCGGCATCGCCACTCTGCACCTGGGATTTGGCGGCGCCGATTCGGCCGGCGTCTACCATTCCAACTACGACACTCTCGCTTGGTTCGATAAGTTCTCCGATGGCGACTTGAGCTACGCGAAAACGCTGGCGCAAGTGATGCTCGCCTCCATTCTTCGCCTCGCCGGCGCTTCCGTGCTCCCCTACGATTTCGAGGCCCTCTCAACCTCCATCCACGCGTATCTCGAAGATGCTCAAAAGCTGGCGAAAAGACGCTCCGCCAATCCCGACCTTCGTCCTGTCCAAACCCAGCTTGCGCGCCTGGAATTAGCCGCGCGCTCCTACAACGAAGCTCTCAAGCGCGCCTCCGAAATCGCCTCCGACCAGCGCGAGGAGCGGCTTGGCAAGCTCAACGAATTGCTTCAGCGCGCCGAGCAATCCCTGCTCCTGCCCGATGGGTTGCCCGATCGCGAGTGGTATCGCCACGCCATCTACGCCCCCGGCATCTATACCGGATACGACGCCAAAACGCTCCCCGGCCTCCGGGAGGCTCTGGAAGCGAAACATTGGGACGCCGCCAATGATCAGGCCCGCCGCTTGGCGGTGGTCCTCCGCAATCTCGCGGCGCAGGTCGAAGAAGCGGAAAAGCTTCTGAAAGCCGAATAATCCAGATCAGCCGCTCAGCAGCCATTCCCGCATCGCTTTGCCTACCTCGCCCGGCTGTTCCATGGTCGTCATGTGTCCCGATTGCGCAACGGCCACCAGCTTGCTGGAAGCGATGCGCGCCGCCATTTCCTCGTGAACCGCCACTGGCGACCAGGCGTCTTCGCAGCCGCATAGAATTAGCGTCGGAACGCGGATGTCGGCCAGAAGCGGCCCCGCATCGGGACGATTCAATAGAGCTCGGATCTGCGCCTCGAAAATATCCGCCGTCTTTCGCTCGAACATGTCCATTATCGCCGTGACCAAAGCCGTATCGCTTTTGCGGTCCGGATGGATCATGCCCTGGACCCACTCCGCCGCCATCGCGCGAACCCCTTCCTTGCGCGCCTTGGCCAGCAGCCGGTAGCGCCCCGCGGCCTCCTGTTCGCCCGCCGCGCCTGCCGCCAGCGGTTTAAAGTTGGAGTCCAAGATCGCCAGCTTTTCCACGCGCTCCGGCGCTTTTCGCATTACTTCCAGCGCCACGCGCCCGCCCATGGAATGGCCGGCCAGGGCGAATCGCGGCGGCGCCTCTTCCAGAATCGCCGCCGCCATCGCCCCCAGCGAATCCAGAGAGCCGGCATCGGCCACCCGGCACGCCGCCACGTCCGAAAGAGCCTCAATCTGGGCCTCCCACACGGTTTCATCGCACATCAGCCCGGGAACCAGAACAAGCGAGGTCATTGTCTTCAGCTTAACCTCGGACGCAAACCGCTACACTACAAAGGAAGAGCGCCCATGGCCACCCTGACCACTCCCACGCCGGCGAGAGTCGCCGAAAGCACGGCGTTCCGGATCCTTGCGGCGATCAGCTTCTGCCATCTGTTGAACGACATGATGCAGTCCGTGATCCCCGCCGTCTATCCGATTCTGAAAGCTTCCTATCACCTGAATTTCGCTCAAATCGGATTTATTACTTTCGCCTTGCAGCTCACCGCCTCCCTGCTCCAGCCCCTGGTCGGACTTTATACCGATTCCCGCCCCACTCCTTATTCGCTCGCCGTAGGGATGGGCTTCACCTTGATCGGCCTGTTGCTGCTCTCTTCCGCCCCCAGCTACCCGGCCATACTGGCGGCCGTAGCGCTTGTGGGCATGGGATCGTCCGTCTTCCATCCAGAATCCTCTCGCGTGGCCCGCATGGCTTCGGGCGGCCGTCATGGACTGGCCCAGTCGATCTTTCAAGTGGGCGGCAACTTCGGCACTTCGCTCGGGCCGCTCCTGGCGGCCTATATCGTGGTGCCCGCCGGCCAGCGCAGCATCGCCGGATTTTCCGTCGCCGCGCTCGTCTCCATGGTGGTTCTGGCGCGTGTCGGAGCCTGGTACAAACAGCGGCGCTCGGCCGGCAAAAAGTCTTCCGCCGGCGCCAAGGCCGGTCCTATCGCCTCGCGCCGCGTAGGCTTCGCCATCGCCGTTCTGGTCACGCTGGTGTTTTCGAAATTCGTCTACATGGCCAGCCTTAGCAGCTACTACACCTTCTACTTGATCGATAAATTCCACGTCTCTGTGCAGAGCGCCCAGGTGCATCTGTTCCTCTTCCTCGGCGCCGTCGCCGCCGGCACCATCGTCGGGGGGCCGGTGGGCGATCGCATCGGGCGTAAGCTCGTGATCTGGTGGTCCATCCTGGGCGTGCTCCCCTTCTCGTTGTGCTTGCCCTACGCCAATCTCTTCTGGACTACCCTCCTTTCCGTCCTCATCGGCTTGATGCTTGCCTCGGCCTTCCCCGCGATTGTGGTTTACGCCCAGGAACTGGTGCCCGGCCGCGTGGGCGCCGTCTCGGGCTTGTTCTTCGGTCTGGCCTTCGGCATTGCCGGAGTGGGCGCGGCGATGCTCGGCCGGCTCGCCGACTCGGCCGGCATTTCCGCCGTATATCGGATCTGCGCCCTGCTTCCCGCCATCGGCCTTTTGACCGCATTCTTGCCGAACATCGAACCCCCGCGCCGCGCGGCCAAATCTTGAAGCATTGGAGGAAAAATGAATCTGCGGAACGCGACTGCGCTCGTCACAGGCGGTAGCAGCGGAATTGGGAAGGGCATCGCGGAGATGCTGATCGCCAGCGGCGCTCGCGTCGCCATCACCGGACGCAATCCGGCCCGTCTGGATGCCGCCGCCAGGCAAATCGGCGCGCATCCCATTCACGCCGATGTGAGCCAGCAAGCCGACGTTCAGCGAACCATGCAGGAGGTTCTGCGCCAGTTCGGCGGTCTGGACGTGCTCATCAACAACGCCGGGCTGGGCGTATTCAAGCCGCTGGTCGAAATGGATCTGGACGCCTTTGAGCGCACCTTCGCCACCAACGTAACCGGCGCGTTCCTGATGGCCCGCGAAGCCGCCAAGCATTTCATAGCTCAAAAGCGCGGCAACATCGTCAACATCGGCTCCACGGCCGGCCTTCGCGGCGCTCCTAACGGTACCGCCTATTACGCCAGCAAATTCGCCCTGCGCGGCATGACCGAATGCTGGCGCGCCGAACTCCGCAAACACAACATCCGCGTCTGCTTGGTGAATCCCAGCGAAGTGCTCACCAACTTCGGCGCCGCCGCCGGCTTTGAGCAGAAGGCCAATGAAACCAAGCTCCGGCCCGCCGACATCGCCCACGCGGTGAAGACCGTTCTGGAGATGCAAGACCGCGGGTTCATTCCCGAGCTGTCCGTGTTCGCCACGAATCCCGTCGATTGAGTCGCCGGCCCTCCGATTCTGAAATCCTCGGCGGTCAAAACGCGCCTTCGCTTCGCCTCGTTTTTTCCTCCTGGTGCGGCAGCACTTGGTTGGGCGCCGCCGCGCGCGATACCGCCCTCTCCATCGCCATTTGGACCGCCGTCGGCGCCGCCGGAAAAGGCATTCCTTATCTCTAATCCGCCCGTTTCGTTATAAAATGCACACATCGAGGAGGAATCCATGACAATGGTTCGAGCTTGGGTCCCGGCCTGCGTGCTCGCCGCCGGCGCGGCGCTAGCGCCCTTCCTTGTTCCCCTCACGGCCCAGAATCCTTCCAGCTCCGCGCCCGCAACGCCGCTCCCCTGGGCCTATCCCGTGAATCCGCCGCCGCAACCCGAAGCCCAACCTGCCGCGCCCGACACCGCCGAACATCGCCTCCCCGGCAGCGCCAGAGCATTTACCCGAAAACAGGTCACCGACTTCTTCAATCCGCCCGACTGGTATCCCGATGACCACCCCGCCATGCCTCAGATCGTCGCGCACGGCCGCTCGCCCGAGGTCCGCGCTTGCGGCTACTGCCATCTTCCCAATGGGCAGGGCCGCACCGAGAATGCCAGCCTCGCCGGGTTGCCCGCCGCCTATATCGTGCAGCAGATGGCGGATTATCGCAATGGCCTCCGCCAGAGTTCCGAGCCGAAAATGGGCCCGCCCGCCAATATGCTGGCCCTCGCAAAGGCCGCCACCGAAGAGGAAGCGCGAAGCGCCGCCCAGTATTTCTCCAAGCTCAACTACAAGCCTTGGGTGCGCGTCGTCGAAACCAAAATGGTCCCCAAGACCCGCGTGGAAGGCTGGATCCTCGTGGCCGAAAAAGACGCCGGCCAGGAGCCGATCGGCATGCGCATCGTCGAAACGCCCGAAGATCATGAGCGATTCGAACTGCGCGATTCCATGTCCGGCTTTATTGCCTATGTCCCCCTGGGCAGCGTCAAGAAGGGCGAGGCGCTTGCCAACACGGGCGGTTCCGGTAAAACCTTGCGCTGCTCCATCTGCCACGGCCAGGGATTAAAGGGGCTGGGAAATGTCCCGTTCCTCGCGGGGCGCTCGCCCAGCTACCTCGTTCGCCAGCTTTATGACATCAAGACAGGCAACCGCCGCGGCGAATGGAGCCCGCTGATGCGGGAAGCCGTCGCCAAATTGACCACCGAAGACATGATCGAGTTGGCCGCCTATGCGGCTTCTTTGACACCCTGAAGCTAGGCGCCCGCGCTGGTCCCCGCCGGAGCGGCGCTCATTTCTTTCATCTTCTTCATCCTCTCTTGCGGCGTCGGATCTGCGACGTGAGTGGCGATCATCCACCGATTCCCATCCGGATCCTCGACCGTTCCCACTCGATCCCCCCAGAACATCTCGGCCACCGGCGCCTTCACTGTCGCTCCCAATTTCGCGGCTTTCGCTACCATTTTGTCCGCGTCCTCCGTGAGCAGATACAGCGTGATGGGCGAACCACCCAGCGTCTTGGCGCTGCGAAGACCCATTTGCGGCATCTCCGGCGCAAGCATCAACGTTGTCCCGCGCAGCGTAAGCTCGGCGTGGATCGGTTTTTTGTCAGGACCGTTTGAAATCTCCCGTTTAGCGAAGCCGAACGCTTTGGTGTAGAAGTTGACCGCCGCCTTGATGTCGCTGACCGTGATCAACGCGGTCACGGCTCCGTATCTTCTTTTGTTGATTGGATCGGCTTTCTTGGGCATGCAAGCTCCTTAAGCAAATCATACTCCCCAAGCGTCAGAGATGGGAAGGCGCATCGAGGAATATTCTGCGCGGGCGCCGCCCCCTGGCGCCTGCTCTGCAAAGCAAGCCGCCAACACTCACACAGCCTGGTTGCAAGCCGCCCGCCGGCCGGCTCTGGCGCGGGCTGGCCGGGCCGTCTTCGCGGTCGTCAGACGGAATGCCTCCCGTATCAGCGCGCCCAGTTGCTCGTCATCCACCTTCGCCAGCTCCACTCCAACCCACCCCGAGCCGCCCACATATGGCGGGCGGAAGTAAGTATCCCTCGCCTCTTTGATCAAATCTTCTTGTACGCCGGGCGCGGCCGGGACCCACACCGCGACGTGGCCGTCGCCGTGATGATTATCCGCAAACATGGCGAACACTCGCTTGGGCGTGAAGAACGTAGGCTCGCCGTGGGAAATCTTCTCGATGGCGCCCGGAATCGATCCGCATATCCGGCGGAGGCGGCGGAGTTGCGCCCCGTCGTCCTTTTTTACGGCGGGCCCAGTGGCGTGCGCGGATGCGCTCTTTTCAAGTTTGCGGTCGGCTTTCGGCTTCATCTTCGTCACGGCGTCAGAACACATCATATTCCTTCGCCTCGCCAAGCGCGCGCCCCCGCTCCTCCATCGGGCGCCCCGTCGCGGAAGCCGCTACCGTCCCGGCGGTTCTTGACAGAAAAAATCGCCTCATGGCAAGATAAGCTCCGGAAAGCCATGACTATGACCTGTCTACTGCGTAATCTATGCGCCGGAGCCGTGTTGGCCGGATTCGCGCTAGCCGGCTCCGACGCCTCGGTTCAAGGCGTCTTGATCGATAAAAAGTGCTCCTATAAGGCGGAGACCCGCATCGTGCCCGGTCCGCGGCTGGAAGGAGGCATTGTGGTGGCCTACGCGCACACCCGGGAATGCGCCCTCATGCCCGAATGCCAGAAGAGCGGCTACGGCGTGTTCACCTACGATCAAAAGTTCCTTGCCTTTGATGAATCTGGCAATCAGAAAGCGCTCGCTCTGCTGAAGTCGGCCAAGAAAGATGACGACCTGCGGGTCGAGGTGAGCGGCCAAATCGACGCCCAAAACAACCTGATCAAAGTCGCCGCCATTAAGTTGCTCTAGCGCCCCCTGCCGGCGCAGCCAAACTCGTTGCGGCGGACTCCCATGAACCCTTTCGCGGTCCTGGCGGCCGCGGTCCTCGTCGTACATCTTGTATGGATCGCTTGGGTTCTGTTTGGCTGGCTTCTTACCGGCCGCCGCCGGTGGCTGCGCGGCGCGCATATGGTTTCGCTCTTTTGGGCCGCCCTCGTCGAGCTGGAGCCTTGGCCCTGCCCGCTGACCATTCTTGAGCAGCGGCTGTTGGCCAGAGCGGGCGAAGTCTCCTATCGCGGCAGCTTCATCGTTCACTACCTGGAAACCTTCCTCTATCCCAATCTGCCGGCGTGGCTCCTCACATGGTTCGGGCCCGCGGTTTGTGCGGCCATTTTCGCCATCGACCTGGGTCAGTTTTGGCGTGAGCGTCGCGCTTGACGGTTTTCGGCTTGCCACGGGGAAAACAAACCTCGAAATCCCGCCAATCCATTCCCGTCTCGGGTTAACGGCCTCGGAATTGCTAACGCAGCGCCGCCGCAAAATCGTCTCCGCGCCCCTCTTCTCTGCAACAAATTTGCTCGCCGCCCTCTCTACCATCCAGGAGGTTCATTATGCGAATCTTTTACACGGCTGCGTTGGCTGCGGCCATCGCTTTGTCCGGTTGCACGCGGCCAACCGGCACGGCCGCAGAAACGCAGCAGGGCGCGGCGCAAACCAGCGCGGCCTGGGAACAGTCCGTAAAGGACAAATTGGCCGCGGATCCGGCGGTTGGCGCAACAAACATCGCTGTCAGCGCAAACCCGGACCGCAACGAAGTCACGCTCTCCGGCACGGTCTACTCCGAGCCGATGCGCGCCGCCGCCGTCGATGCCGCCAAGGCCGCGAGGCCCGGCGCGCAGGTGATTGACAAGATCGAGGTTAAGCCGGCCGAAATCCCCCGCAACCTCTATACCGATGACATGGCCAGGCAAACCCGCCAAGACGCTAAAGCCAAGGGCGATAGGCTCGGAAACTCACTTGATGACGCCTGGATTCATACCAAGATTTCGGCTAAGCTGATCGCCGATTCCAACACTCCCGCTCGAAAGATGAACATCGACGTGGTGAATGGTGTGGTGACCCTTCGCGGGTTCGTGGATTCTCCCGAGGCCAAAGCGGAGGCTTCCCGCCTCGCCATGGATACCGACGGCGTAAAGAAGGTGAATAACCTCCTCCGCGTGCGGGCCGGCTAACGCCGAATCTGCTTTGAAGCCCACAAAACGCGGCGGCGTGCGGACCAAGCCCTCCCGCCGCGTTCCCTTGCCCGCTCCCAGTCGCCGCCGCTATTCAAACTGGCTCCGGAACCGCTCCCATTCCCGCCGCAGTTCCGCCACTTCCCGCTCTAACGCTTCGATCCGCGCGTCAATCGCCGGATGCCCCGGAGCCCCGCGGGCGCCCGCCATTTCCCGCTCCTCACCCTGCGTCTCGCTCAGCATCTGCATCCAGCGGCCGCGCCCGCCCCGCGCGGTGAGCGGATCCGGTTGTCGCCCCGCCAGCGATTCCAGCACGCTCTCCACTTCCTCCGTGTCGGCGAAATCGTGCATCCGCTCTGTGCGGGCGCGCAACTCTCCCACCGTCTGCGGTCCGCGCAGCATCAAAACGCACAGCAATGCCAGTTCGCGCCTCCCCAAGTTCAGCGCTTCTCCCAGCCTGTGCGACCATTTCTCCACGCGATGGCCCGCTCCCGAGATCCGCAACGCCAGACCCTTCGCCTTTAAAAGCTCCAGCGCTTGAACAACCGTGTCTTCGTCATAGTTCACCACGGGATCGCGGCTCGACTTCTGATTGCACGCGTTCACCAGTGCGTGCAGGGTGAGGGGATAATATTCAGGCGTGGCAATATCTTTTTCCAAAAGCGAGCCGAGAACCCTCGTCTCCACCGCGCCCAGACGCTCCATCTCCGCAAAATAGCACGCCCTTTCCTTCGATATTCCGGGAACTCTCGCCGGCGAAGTTCGTATCATGGACCATGAGGAATTTTATGAAACCAGGTTTGCTCGCCGCGGCCCTATGCCTCGCCGCGGCTCCCGCATTGCCTGCCGTGGACCCCGCCTTGCTCAATCTCGCCATGCCTAACCCCCAGGCGCTCACCGGCGTTCTGGTCGGTCAGGTCCAATCGTCCGCCTTCGGCCAGTACGTGCTTTCCAAAATTCAAGTCGACTCGAATCTGGCTCGGATCATGGCCGCCACCGGATTCGATCCGCGCAAGGACCTCCATGAGCTTGTGGCGGCGGCCGCCTCCAAAAACACCGGCCTTGTCATCGGAAGGGGAGTATTTCAACCCTCCCGGATTGCCGCTGCGGCGGTCATGGCGGGCGCGGTCTCCTCGACCTATCGCGGCCTGGAAGTTCTAACCGCCTCCGCCCAGCATCCCCTCCCCAACGGCACACTCGCCCAGAACTCTTCATTCGCATTTCTGGATTCCACCCTGGTGGTGCTCGGCGACACGATGTCGGTCGAGGCCGCCATCGACCGCTACATCGCCGGCGCGAAGCTTTCCGGACCGTTGGCGCAGCAGGCCATGCAAGTCAGCGCGGGCAATGACATCTGGTTTGTCGCCTCCCAATTGCCCGCCGCTTTCTTTCCCGGAAAGGCGCCCAACCAGGGATTCGGGAATCTGGCCAATGCTTTTCAGTCGATTCAGCAAACTTCCGGCGGCGTAAAGTTCTCCTCCAATGGCGCCGTCGTGTCTCTTGCGCTTGTCGCGGATTCTCCTCAAAACGCCCAGTCGCTGGTGGATATCGGGAAATTCTTAGTGAGCCTGGTGGATTCCAACCGCGGCCAGAATCCCGGCGCCGCCAAGGCCGCCTCCATCGCGGATACAGCCGTGTTCTCGGCCAGCGGCTCGGTGGCCACCGTCAATTTGACCTTGTCCGAGCAGCAGCTCGAGCAATTATTGATGCCTGCCGGCGGAGCGCAGCCCAGCCGCCGCGCCGCCGCGCGCTGATCTCCACACGCTAACCTTCATAACGATCCGATCCTAACCCACAACCGGCTGCGCCACAATGGGACGATGGCTCCCAACCAATCCCCCGGCCCTTCGCTTGAAGCGCTCTGCATCGACACCATCCGCATTCTCTCCGCCGATGCCGTACAGAACGCCAATTCCGGACACCCAGGGTTGCCTATGGGCGCCGCCGCCCTGGCTTTTGTCCTCTGGACTCGCTTCCTCAAATACAATCCTTCGAATCCGAACTGGTTCGACCGCGACCGCTTTGTCCTCTCCGCCGGGCACGGCTCCATGCTGCTCTACAGCCTCCTGCACCTCACCGGCTACGACCTATCGATGGAGGATATTAAGCGATTCCGGCAGTGGGGTAGCAAAACTCCTGGCCACCCGGAGCGCGGCCTCACGCCGGGCGTTGAGGTAACCACCGGCCCTCTAGGCCAAGGTTTCGCCAATGGGGTCGGACTGGCCATCGCCGAGGCTTGGCTTGCCGCGCGCTACAATCGCCCTGGCTGCGAAATCGTCAACCACTATACCTATGCCCTCTGTAGCGATGGCGACTTGATGGAAGGCGTCTCGCACGAAGCGGCCGGATTGGCCGGACATCTGCGCCTCGGTAAGCTGATTTATCTTTATGACCAAAATCATATCTCGCTTGCCGGCGGCGTCGATCTGGAATTCACCGAAGACGTAGCCCGGCGTTTTGACGCCTATGGTTGGCACACGCGCGCCGTTCCCGACGGCAATGATTTGGGCGAAATCGATCGAGCCATCCGCGAGGCGCAGGCCGATCCCCGTCCCTCTCTGATTCTGTGCCGCACCCATATCGGCTATGGCAGCCCCCACAAGCAAGACACCTTTGCCGCCCACGGCAGCCCCCTCGGCGAGGAAGAGCTGCAAGCTGCCAAAAGAAATCTCGGCTGGCCCACCATGGAGAAGTTCTACGTGCCCGAACAAGCGCTTGCCTTCTTCCGCCAGGCCGTGGCCAAGGGAAAGCGGGCCGAACAGGCCTGGCTCGACAAGATGGCCGCATATAAGCGCGACTTCCCTCGGCAAGCCGCGGAATTTGACAGGATCCGCCAGGGCGCGCTGCCGCCGGATTGGGCCGCCGATCTCCCCAGGTGGGAGCCGCGCGACAAGCCCGTCTCCACCCGCGTCGCCGGAGGGGCGGCGCTGAATGCGCTTGCCCAGCGCATTCCCAACATCCTTGGCGGCTCCGCCGATTTAAATCCTTCCACCGAAACGGCGCTAAAAAAAATGGGCGATTTTCAGCCTCCTCCCGCGCCCCAGTCTCCCCCCCAAGGCGCCGTGGGCGGCATGTGGGGCTATGCCGGACGTAACATCGCTTTCGGAGTCAAGGAGCACGCCATGGGCGCTATCGTCAACGGCCTGGCCGCCCATGGCGGAATTCTCCCCTTCAGCGCCACCTTCTTGCAGTTCTCCGACTACATGAAACCGGCCATTCGCCTGGGCGCTCTGAGCGATCTCAAGCTCGTCTACGTTTTCACCCACGACAGCATCGCGTTGGGTGAAGACGGCCCTACCCATCAGCCCATCGAGCATCTGGCCGGTCTCCGCGCCATCCCCAATCTCACCGTCATCCGCCCGGCCGACGCCAATGAAACCGTGCAAGCCTGGGCTTTCGCCGTCCAGCACAACGGCCCCACTTTGCTCGCGCTCACCCGGCAAAACGTTCCTCACCTGGATCGCTCCGCCGCCCAGGACGCAGACGTCGCCCGCGGCGCCTACATCCTTGCGGAGGCCGAGGGCGGATCGCCCGATATCATTCTCATCGCTTCCGGCTCGGAGGTTTCGCTCTGCGTCGCCGCCCGCGAGATTCTACAAACCAAGGGAGTGCGAGCCCGCGTCGTGAGCATGCCGGCCTGGAATCTGTTCCAGGCTCAGAGCGCCGAATATCGCCAGAGCGTTCTGCCCGCAAGCGTGAAAAAGCGCGTCGCCGTGGAGGCCGCGGCGTCCTTGGGATGGCGCGAGTGGGCCGGAGCCGAAGGAATCGTCATCGGAATCGATCGCTTCGGAGCCTCCGCGCCCGGCGCCGAAGTTATGCGGCATTTCGGCTTCACCGCGGAAAACGTGGCCGCCGCCGCGATGAAGCTCATGGCCAAAAGCTGAACGCGGAAAGCTGACGGCTTGGAGCTTCCCGCCCGCGTCTCCTCTTTCGCCCCCATCGCTTCGCGAACTTAATCCGCCGCATGATATGCTGCCCCTTTGCAATGAGGATCGATCTCTTCAATCATTTCTTCCCCCCTCGGTATTTCAAACGGTTCATCGACGCCGGAGGCATCCGCGACATCGGCAAGCGCGTTCGTAATATCCAGGCCATTCACGATTTGGATTTCCGGTTCAAGGTGGCCGATGAATTTGGCGAAGGCTACACGCAGTTTCTCACTCTCCCCGCCCCGCCCATCGAAGCTCTCGGAAACCCTGCGCAGGCGGTGGAAGCCGCTCAGATCGCCAATGACGGATTAGCCGAGCTTTGCCAAAAATATCCCCTCCGCTTCATCGGCTTTGCCGCCGGAATGCCTATGAACGCTCCCGATGCGTGCCTGGCGGAAATGGATCGCGCCGTATCGCAGCTTGGCGCCCGCGGCATCCAGATTTTCACCAACGTGCTGGGCAAGCCCTTGGATTCGCCCGAGTTCTCGCCCATCTTCGAAGAGGCGGCCCGCCGCGACCTCGCCATCCTGATGCATCCCACGCGCGGGGCGGACGTCGCCGACTACAAGACGGAAGATAAATCGCTCTATGAAATCTGGTGGACTCTGGGCTGGCCCTACGAAACCAGCGTCGCCATGTCGCGCATCGTTTTCTCCGGACTCCTTGAGCGCCTGCCGAATCTCAAGATCGTCACCCATCACCTGGGAGGCATGGTCCCGTACTTCGAAGGCCGCGTCGGCTACGGATGGGATCAGCTCGGCTCGCGGACTTCCGATGCCGATTACCACGCGCTCCTTAAGTCCATGAAGAAGAGGCCGATTGATTACCTGCGGATGTTCTATGGCGATACGGCCCTGTTTGGCGCACGCGCTGGAACCGTCTGCGGACTCGAATTCTTCGGAGTCGACCACGTGTTGTTCGCATCCGATACGCCTTTCGAGCCCGCACCCGGCCTATTCATCCGCGAGACCATGAAGGTGATCGATAGCCTGGATATCAGCGCAGAAGATAGAGAAAAGATCTACTTCCGGAACGCACAAAAACTGCTTAAGTTATCAGTTGTCAGTCATCGGTCCTCAGCCACCCGCTGACAACCGGGAACTGACAACTGATAACTGACAGCTATCTTCGCCAGTGCCCCGCGTAGAACCGGCCGCCGACGTACCGGGGGCCGACCCAGACCGCGCCCGCGAACGGCCGGCGAGCCCAATAGCCGGGAGCCCAAACCCACCTCGGCCCCACCGGGTAGTAGTAGCCGGGAACCCAGGCATAGCCCACGCCCGGCGCAACCGGAACCGGGGCGGCATAAACGGGCGGTGGAGGCGGCGGCGCATAAACCGGCACGCCGACTCCGATTCCGATCGAAAAATGGGCCGCGAAAGCGGAGCTTCCCGCGAGCAGCAACAGCGTCAAAAGTTTGATTTTCATATTTGTTTTCTTCCTCCTGGGCAGGTAACCAGCAAGGTCCGTGCCATCGCGGAAGTCATAGTCTTTACGAGGGTTATCGCTTTTTGGGTTCGTTTTTTCTGGTGGATTTCCACCACCAGCCGATGGATTCCGGCCTACGGACTGGGGCGGTATAGGATCAGCTCGCTCCGTCCGACTTTGATGCTCTGAACGGCCGCCATACCAGAGGGGACTCTGCGCTCAGAAGGCAACGTGTACGAACTGGCGACAAGCATCACCTCCGGCGTGGCGCTGTCCTCTTCACAAACGCGGCTTTGCAACCCGGGCCGGAAGAACAGATAAAAGTCGATCTGGCCTGGAGGCTCGGCTTGTACGCATGCGCCTGCCGGAAGGTGAGCGGCGATGGCGTCAGCCGTGGCGGCCAGATCGTCCCTGGGCGTGATCGCCTGGTGGAAATCTTTTACTATGGCCGCGACCAGGAATACGCCGGCCAGCGCCACGCCGGTAATCTGCCTGGTCAATCCTTGCGCGGCAAGGAGGAGCAGAGCGGGCATGGCGAACAGCCATTGGCGCTCCGCGAAGAAGTAGTTGAAGACCGCGTCCATTAAGATTGGGCCGGCGAGCGTGGCTAGCAGGGTGTAGTAAAGCACCCGCTGTGCGCCTGGCTCTGTCGTTTTGTAAATCGTCCACGCGGCCAGAGCCAGCAGCGGGATTGCGCAGGCGTAGCCGCCGCCGGTCATGTCGTGCAGAAGAACCAGCGGATGAATCTGCCGCCAGGAAAAGAAAGCCGTGGGCGGATGGATCGCGGCGTAGCTCGTTTGCGCCAGTCTTTGCGGAATGTACCAGGGGAGATACGACAGCACGGCCGCTACAACCGCCAGCAGCGGCGCGCGGCGCTTCGGAAGCGCGTACGCGGCTTGCGCCAGCGCCGGAAAAATGGTCAGCGGCTGAGAGTACAACCCGGCCGCGACGCTCAGCCCGTAAAGAATCGCCAAACCGGCGGAATACCGTTCTTCGAGCTTCAGGAAAAGCCAGAGCGTTCCGAGCGAAAATAGTAGCCCTTGAGAATAGGGCCTGGCTTCCATTCCATAGCGAAACTGGATGGGCAGCACGAGAAACATCGCCAACGCGAACCAGCGGCTCTCTTTGAGAAAACGCGAGGAAACAACGACGAAAATCGCGCCCGACAGGATGCTAAACAGCGCCGCCGGAAACCGCGCCGCAAAAGCGGAATAGCCAAGGAGGTCCACGCAGGGCCTCTGCACAAGGTATGGCAGCGGCGAAGCGCCCGCGTTCAACTGAGCCCAGCGCATCAGCTCGCCCAGGCTGCCGTTGCGGGTATTGCCGAACTGCTGAATCTCGTCGAGCCACAGGGGCGTCCGGGGAAGCGCCCACAGGAGCAGCGCTGCGTAAGCGCCTACGACGACGGCGGCTGTTTTCGACAAGCTCATGTAATATCATGAACCCCATGAACACGCTCACCCGGCGAAGACTATTGCAAGGCGCGATTGCAGCCGGAGCGCTTCCCATCGCGAGAATGCGAGCGGCCGAAACGGTCGGCCCCGTGATGGCGCGACTCAGTTCCTACATGGCTGAGGCGAAGGATCACGCGCTCCCGCCGGAAGCCGTCGAGAAAACCAAGCAAATCATTCTCGACACGTTCGCGGCCATGATTTCCGGTTCGGAATTGCCTCCGGGTAAGCTTGCGATTCAGCTCGCGCGCGTGCATAGCGGCGAGAAAGTGGCCGCGGTCGCCGGGTCGAATGTGATTTGTGGACCCATTGAAGCCGCGCTCTCCAATGGCATGCTGGCGCATTCGGATGAAACCGACGATTCCCACTCCCCGTCGCTCTCGCACCCGGGCTGTTCGGTTGTGCCGGTCGCGCTGGCGGCTTCCGAGCAGTTCGATGCCGACGGGACCCGATTTCTTCGCGCCGTGGCCCTGGGCTACGACATCGGTCCGCGAGTGACCATCACGATGGGACGCGACCTCCCCATGGTTGAAGGACACAAGAGCACGCATAGCATTGCCGGCACATTCGGCTCGGCTGCCGCGGGAGGCTGCGTGGCTGGGTTCGGCGCACGGCAGATGCGCTGGCTGCTGGATTACACCGCCCAACAATCTTCCGGCATCGCCTCCTGGCAGCGCGACACGGACCACATCGAGAAGGCGTTCGTTTTCGGGGGCATGCCAGCGCGCAATGGAATCACGGCCGTGGAGTTGGTTCAAATCGGCGGAACCGGGGTCGACGACGTCCTTTCCGGCGCCGACAATTTTCTGTTGGCCAATGCGCCCAAAGCGGATCCGAACATGCTGATCGACAAGCTCGGCGAGCGCTATGAAGTGATGCGGTCGAACTTCAAGAAGTGGACGGTCGGCTCGCCGATTCAAGCGCCGCTGGACGCGCTCCAAAACATTCTCAAGCGCCGCCCCATCGATCCGGAGCAAGTGCGGCAGATCGCGGTGCGAGTGGCCACCAGCGAATCGAGCATCGTCGACAATCGCGAAATCCCCGACATCTGCCTCCAGCATATGGTCGCGGTGATGTTGATCGACAAGACAGTCACGTTCAAATCCGCGCACGACGTCAAGCGAATGCAAGATCCAGCGGTGCTGCGGCAGCGGGCCAAAGTCCAGTTGATTCCGGATGAAGAGCTTCAGCGGCGTTTGCCCGCTCGGGAAGCGACTGTCGAAGTGACGCTCGCGGACGGCACGAAGCTGGACGAACATGTGAAGGGCGTGCGCGGAACCGTCGAGAATCCCATGACACGTGAGGAAGTCATCGCGAAGGCGCGCGATTTGGTTACGCCGGTATTGGGCGCGGCCACGAGCGCGAAGCTGATCCAGACGGTGTTTGAAATCGAGAATGTAAAGCACGTCCGGGAACTGCGGCCCCTGCTCCAGCGTGCGTAAGAGGAGATCTCATGATGAAGCGGCATGTAGCGTGGGCGATTCCGATCCTGTTGGCGCATTTTGCGCTGGCGCAAAGCCCGATTCGCGTGCTTGCGTCGAACGGCATGAGGACGGTAGTTGAGCAGCTCAAACCGGCAACTGAAAAGGCCACGGGCCAGGACTTGGCGATCGAATACAATTCCACGGCCGGGCTGAAGCCGAAACTCGAATCCGGACAAGGCTATGATGTTGCGATCGTCACGGTGGAAATGATGGATGAGCTGGTCAAGTCCGGAAAAATCGCGCCCCAATCCCGCGTCGATCTGGCGCGAGGCGCGATTGGAGTGGGCATCCGCGCGGGCTCGCCCAAGCCCGATATCAAAACGCCCGCCGCCCTCAAGCAAGCGTTGTTGAAGGCTAAGGCCGTTTCCTACGCCCAAGACGGCGCCAGCCGGCCAGCCATTGAAAAAATGTTCTCGCAACTGGGCGTCGCCGGCCAGATGAAGACGAAGATCCTCTTGGAGCAAGGCTCGGTTCGCTCAGCCGGCCGCGTCGCCAGCGGCGACGCCGATTTCGTGCTCACTCTCATGAGCGAGATTCTTCCCGTCAAGGGCCTGGAGCTGGTGGGCCCGCTGCCGGCACAGTATCAAGGCTATGTGTCTTTCGCGGCGGGCGTGTCAGCCAATGCTGTCAACCCATCCCAAGCCACGACGCTCGTAAAGTTCCTCGCGTCCCCCGCGAACGCTTCGGTCTACAAAGCGAAAGGGCTGGAACCGCGCTAGGCGCCCGCCTCGGCCGCCTGATCCAGCAGCATCTTGTAATGCCGCCGATAGAACGGCCGCGTAGATCCAAGCAGCGCCAGCATCATGACGGCCCCCAGCGCGACCGTGATCGACAAAGAATAGCCGATCATCTTTGGATCGTGGAATACGTGATCGTCCAAATATCCGGGCAGCCACGGCCCCAGCGTCAGCCCCACCAGATTTAAGACGAACAGGAACAGCGCGCCCACCTGGCCTCTGGATTGATTCGGAAAGATCACCTGTAGCGCCGCGACGGCGGTGCCCATGGCCAAGGCCAGAAAGAATATCCCGGGCGCGAACAGCGCCAGCGTCAGCTCGACGCTGGGCATCATCATCGACGGCGCAAGGAATGCGAGAATGCCCACGGCGCTGATCAGCGCAATCTTCAGCCGCGCGTCCAGCACTCCTTGCTTCTGCCAGCGGTCGCTGACCAGGCCGCCCAAGTACATGCCCGAGCACGCAAAGACGACCAGAATGAACGCGAGCGCCTTGCCGGTCTGCGCCGGGCTCCAATGATAGACGCGCAGGAAATAAGTCGCCGCCCATTGGCTGACCGCATAAGTGCAGGTGGATTGAAACGCCATTCCCAGGGAGATGCCCACCACCGACTGCCATCGCAAGCGCATCTGGCCGAAGGACTCGCGGAAGCTCGCGCGGGCCGGCTGGCCGCTTGCGTCGGTGCGCAGCTCTCCGCGCCTGGGCTCGCGAATGGTGAGGACAAGAAGAGCGAACAGCAGGCCGGGCAGACCCACATACAAGAACGTCACGCGCCAGCTTGCGATCGCCCCGAGCAAAGGCACGCCGATGACGGGCGTCCGGCTCAGCGCCTGCACCGTAATGCCGCCCACCAACTGCGCCAGACTGGTTCCGAAGAACAGGCCCATGTAATAAACGCTGATCGCCGCGCCCATTCGCTCGCGTGGAAAGTAATCGGCAATCAGCGAGTAAGCCGCGGGACCGAGTCCCGCTTCTCCCACGCCCACGCCCACCCTCGCCAGAAACAGCGCCGGATAAGTTAGCGCCGCGCTGCAACTGCTCGTGAAAATGCTCCAGACCACGATGCAAATCGAGACCAGCTTGCGCCGGTTCACGCTATCCACCATCCGGCCCAAAGGCAGTCCCATGAGGGTGTAGAAGAGAGCGAATGCCAAGCCGCCAAGCAATCCCATCTCCGTGTCTTTTATATGCAAATCCCGTTCGATTTGTGGGACCAGCAGCCCTAAAATCTGGCGGTCTACAAACGACAGCATGTAAATCGCGGTGAGCACGCCTACCACGTACCAGGCATAGCCGGTCCGCGGCTTTTCGGCCGGCGCGCGAGATTCCGAGGTAGCGAGGTTCGTCATTGCGTGCCGCTAAGGACCACCCATTCTACACGATATACTTGGACCATGCGGTCTTTTGCTGTTTTGATCCTTTGCTTGCCGGCGTTCGCCGCGCGCGTGGACGTGGTCGAAGAGATTGTCTGCAAGGTAAACGGCGACATTATCACGCGGAACGACTTGGACCACGATCGAAAGCAGCTTGAACAGCAGCTTCGCCAGCAAAATCTGGCTGGTCAAAGGCTGCAAGACGCGCTGAATTCCAAAATGGCCGACTTGCTTCGCGACCGCATCGACAAATTGCTCATGGTTCAAAAAGGCAAGGAAATGGACCTGAAGGTCGATTCCGACCTGAACAAACGCATGGCCGAGCTTCAGCGCCGTTCCGGCATCGCGGATCCCCAGAAATTTCAGGACTGGGTAAAGGAACAATCGGGCGAGGCTTACGAAGACTATCGCGGCGAGATGAAGAATCAGCTTTTGGTGGATGGCGTGATCCAAGAGGAGATCGTCAGGAAAATTCAGTTCAAGAAAGAAGAGCTCCAGGCCTATTATGAGCAGCACAAGGGCGATTTCCAGCGGCAGGAGCGCGTGTTCCTAAGGCAAATATTTATTTCCACTTCGGGCAAGGACGAGGCCGCCCAGGCGCTGGCGGAGAAAAAAGCGAAGGATCTGGCCGCGCGCGCCAAAAAGGGCGAGAAGTTTGCGGACCTGGCTCAGAACAATTCCGACGACGCCGCTACCGCCCAGGAAGGCGGAGCGTTGCCGCCTTACGAGAAGGGAAAAATGCTGCCCGAGCTGGAAGCCGCCATCTGGGATCAGCCGCGCAGCTACGTCACCGATCCCATCAAGCTTCCCAACGGCTACATTATTCTCCGCGTAGACGAGCATTACAAAGCCGGACTCGCTTCGTTTGACGAGGTGGAAAACGAGATTCAAAACCGCATGCTGCAAGACCGCCTGCCGGCGGCCGAGCGCGCGTATTTGAATAAGCTGCGCGAAACGGCGTTCCTCGAAATCAAGCCAGGCTACGCCGACTCCGGCGCCGTCGCCGGCAAGGATACCAAGTGGATGGACCCGGCCGAGTTGAAACCGGAAACGGTGACTAAGGAGGAGCTGGCGAAAACCCACCACAAGAAGCTGTTCAAGATCATTCCCGTCCCCGGCACTTCGGTGGACAAGACCGGGACGTCGTCCTCGCGGTGAAGTCGCCCTACGTCAGCGAGCTTCAGGCCAACCAGACCGTTCAGGGAACTTTTCTGGTTTCCTACAAGGACATCCGCCAGAAAAGGAGCGGAGAGCCCTATCTGGCGCTGACTCTCGCCGACCGCACGGGCGATCTGGAGGCAAAGATGTTCGACAACGCCTCGGAAGCCCTGGATACCTTCGATCGCGGCGATTTCGTGCGGGTAAAGGGCCTTTTCCAGATCTTCCAGAACCGGCCGCAGCTCCTTTTGCATAAGATCCAGCCCGTAGCCGACTCGGAGGTGGATGCATCCGACTTTTTCGCCACGTCGGCGCGGGATCGCGGCGAGATGTTCCGCGAGCTTCAAGCTTGGATCGCCGGCATGGTCGATCCTCATCTGAAGTCTCTGGCCGAAGCCATTTTCGGCGACGAATCGATCGCCCGGCCGTTCCGCGACGCACCCGCCGCCAAGAGCGTTCATCACGCCTGGATTGGCGGATTGATCGAGCACGTGCTATCGATGTGTCATTTGGCGAAGTTTGCCGCCGCGCATTACCCTGGCGTCGATTTCGATTTGCTGCTGACCGGCGTGCTGCTGCACGACATTGGCAAGATTCGCGAGCTTTCCTATTCCCGCAGCATCGCTTATACAAGTGAGGGCCAACTTCTGGGCCACATCATGATCGGGATCGGAATTGTCGAGGAGAAGCTGCGCGGGTTGCCTCAGTTCCCGCGTCGTCTCCATGACCTCCTGCTCCACATGATTTTGAGCCACCATGGGGAGCTGGAATTTGGCTCGCCCAAGATGCCTTTGTTTCCCGAGGCCCTCTTGCTGCACTGCATCGACAACCTGGATTCCAAGATGGAGTGCATGCGTGGCTTGATCGAGAAAGACAAACTGGTGGAAGGCGTTTGGACGGCGTACAGCCCCGTCCTGGAGCGGTCGGTCCTGAAAAAGTGCAAGTTTCTCGAATCAGAAACCGCCGGCCAACCGATGGCGGACGCCCCGCATCCCGCCGAGCCTTCGCCTGGGCCTCGCGCCGAGCCGACATCGGTCTTCGCCGCCAAGCTGATCGGCGCCCTTGAGCGGGATGACGGCTGAGGGAACCCACCCCCTTTCCGGGGTGTCCTAAACTACGTGCGAAGCCAGTCAATTTTCTATTCAGACTGGAAGAGTTATAATCTAAAAAGAATTTATGCCGTCTCCCTGGTTGCACCGCTACGCCGTCCTTCTTGCGGTGTGCACCCTTTTGCTAGTGGTCGCCGGCGCCTCCGTCACAAGCCATCAAGCCGGCTTATCGGTGCCCGACTGGCCTTTATCTTATGGACAAGTGATGCCGCCGATGGTTGGCGGAGTTCTTTGGGAGCATGGCCATCGCATGGTGGCCACATTCGTGGGCATGCTCACGGTGGGTCTGGCCATCTGGCTGGCCGTCGGGGAGCCGCGGCGCTGGATGAGAAGGCTAGGCTGGGTGGCGTTGGCGGCGGTGATCCTTCAAGGCGTCCTCGGCGGCCTGACGGTATTGCTGCTGCTGCCTCCGGCCGTTAGCATCTCCCACGCCTGCCTAGCGCAACTCTTTTTCTCGACTACGGTCGCCGTTGCCATTTTCACGTCGCGCGGATGGCGCCTTGGCCCCCAGATAGTGCAGGACTACGGAAAACCGAGCCTTCGGAGCCTCTCCGCGGCTACAGCGGGGCTGATACTGGCGCAGATCGCGCTGGGCGCGGGCTTCCGGCATGGCGCTCTCGGAATTTTGCCTCACGTCGCCGGCGCGATGATCGTCTCTTTCGTCATTCTGATTTTAGCCGCGTTTGTGCTTCACCAATTTCCCCAACATGCTACCTTGCGGCGCGCCGCGAAAACGCTTCTGGGGGTCACTCTGGCGCAGGTGTTTCTGGGGATCGAGACGTATTTTGCGCGGCTTGGCGCGGCCGAGAAACCGGCGCCGATGTTGATTTTCACGATCGCCCACGTGGCCATCGGCGCGCTCACGCTCGCCTCGAGCGTCGTACTGGCGATTCAGATCTGGCGCAATGTGGCCGCGCCCCATCCCGAAAAGCAAGCGGAAGAAACCGTGGCGGTGATTTCATGACGGTTCGAGCCGCGAGCTATATCGAGCTCACCAAGCCTCGCATCACTTGCTTCATCCTAATGAGCACGGCGATCGGTTTCCTTTTTGGCGCGCATCTGGCGCCGGGCTGGAGTTGGCTTCGGCTCTTTTACACCCTTTTAGGCACGGGCCTGATCGCCAGCGGCACGGCGGCCCTGAACCAGTGGTATGAGAGCGAACCGGACGCTCTGATGCGGCGCACCAAGGCCCGTCCGATCCCCTCCGGGCGTTTGACGCCGGTGCGGGCGTTCTGGTTTGGGGTCGAGCTCTCGGCCGCCGGGTTCGCTCTGCTATGCCTCGGCGTGAACGTCCTCACCGGCCTGCTCGCGCTGTTCACTCTAGCAAGCTACCTTTTCGTATACACGCCGCTCAAGCGCCGCTCGCCAATCTCGACGACCATTGGCGCGATTCCAGGCGCCATGCCGCCGCTGATCGGCTACGCCGCCTCCAGCGGCCACTTGAACTTTGAGGCCGGCATTCTCTACGCCATCCTCTTTCTGTGGCAATTTCCGCACTTTTACGCCATTGCGTGGATGTACCGCGAGGATTACGCCCGCGCCGGGATCCGCATGCTGCCGGTGGTCGAGCCGAACGGCGACTCCACGGCCCGGCGCATCCTCTGGTTCTCTCTGGCTCTTGTTCCCATAAGCCTGGCTCCGAGCTTTTTCTCGATGGCCGGCAACGTTTATTTGTTTGGCGCGCTGATCTTAGGAGCGTTGATTCTCTACGCCGGGTTCCGGGTGGCTTCGCAGCGCACCATTCTGCGGGCCCGGCAAGTGTTGCTGGCCAGCGTAGTCTATCTTCCGTTGCTGTATGGACTTCTCGTTTTGGACGGCAAGGGCCTCTAGCTTCATCGGCGTGCTGGCGCTCGCCGGCGGCGCATGGCTGGCCGGCTGCGACCGGCGCGCCGACCTGCCCAAGCTTGCGGACGTGCCCCGCTTCACGCTTACCGACCAGACCGGCGCCGACTTCGATAGCGCCAAACTGGCGAACCACGTCTGGGTGGCGGATTTCATTTTCACCAACTGTCCCGGCCCCTGCCCGCGCATGAGTTCGCAGATGCGCCAGGTGCAGACCGCGCTGGCGGTGTCCGATGTACGGCTGGTGTCCTTCACCATCGATCCCGCCCGCGATACTCCGCAGGCGCTTTCAGATTACGCCGTGCGATATGCGGCGCGGCCGGGCGTTTGGTATTTCCTCACCGGCCCGGTGGAGAGTCTAAGACATTTGGATCGCGACGTGTTTCATCTCGGCGACATTGACGGAACGCTCCAGCATTCCACGCGATTCGTTTTGATGGATCGGAAGTCCAGGGTTCGGGGCTATTACCTCACGTCGGAGCCGGACGCTATCCCACGTTTAATTTCAGACGCCAAGAGGTTGCTTCGAGAGCGATCGTGAACCTCCGGGTCATCGGCGTGAACGATCTTCCCGCACTGAACGCCGCGCTGAACGGTGTGGCCGCCGTGCTTCTGACGATCGCTTTCCAGCTAATTCGCAGCGGAAAAAAACAGGCTCACAAGCGAGTCATGCTGGCCGCATTCGCGGTGTCGGTTCTGTTTCTCATCTCCTATCTCGTGTACCATTCGCTGGCCGGGGTCGTCTACTATACGAAGACCGGCTTTATCCGCGGCGTCTATCTCACGATCCTTACGACGCATACGATTCTTGCCGCCGCGGTGCCAGTGCTGGCGATCCTTACGTTGCGCCGCGGGCTAAAGGGCAATTTCCCGCGCCACCGGGCCATCGCGCGCTGGACGTTCCCGATCTGGCTCTATGTGAGCGTAACCGGCGTGGTGGTGTATTTGATGCTGTATCAATTCTGAGCTACTGCACGGCCACCGTCGCCGATACGTTATTCGTCGTGGCCCCATTGATCGTGACGGTCACCGGCAGGGCGAGGCCGGTCACGCCGTTCGGAACCTGGATGTTGATCTGGAACACTCCCGTCACAAGACCCGGGGCCGCTCCCGCGAATGTCACGGCCGCCGGTTGGCCTCCGATGGTCGCGGTTATGGTCCCTGGGATCTTCAGCAAACCCGCTGGGCCGGCGGGGATCGGCGTAACGGAGCCGGTCGTCCCGGGAGGGATGGTTTGGCCGCCGCCCGTGCCATAGACCGAGATGATGCTTCCCGGCGCCGCAGGCCCCGAATTGAGCGCGTTGGTCGAGGGGCTGTTGTAGAAGCCGTTTTGGTTGACTGCCGAGAGTTGTCCCGTGCCTTGCGCGTTCACCGTAAACAAGCCGGGGGATTGGGCCGTCACCGCCAAATTCAGCGGAGCCGACTGGATGTTATTGAAGGATACGACCACACTCGCCGTAATCTGTCCATTAATCTCCCACGGGACGACCACATTGATCTGCGTCGCCGAAACATACAGAGGCGTGCCTGGATTCCCGTTGAACAACACTTGCACTCCGGAAAGCGTGTTGTCCACGCCGCCGCTCGAGTTAATTTTGAAGCTCGCGGGCGTAGCCGGGCCCAGGTTCAATCCGAAAATGCTGATCAGCTCCCCCGGAGCGATGTAGGTGGCCGCGAAGCTTGCCCCATTGTAGACTCGCGTGGGCTGCGGAACCGGCGCCGGGGACACCACAAGCTGCACCGGCACGATGATGGGAGCCGCCAGCACCGTGGGCGCGCTGATCGATACCGATCCTTGATAGGTTCCGGCGGCAAGCCCTTGTGGATTGACGCTGACGTTGATATCCATCGGCGTGGTTCCTTTGGTAATGTCGGTGCTTAGCCAGCCCGCGCCGCTGCCGGTGGTTGTGGTTCCCACGGAGAATGCGACAGGACCGCCGGTGCTGCTAACGGTGATCTTCTGCGGCGCCGGAGCCGCGCCGGCGATCGTGTAGGCGAAGCTGAGCGAGGTTTGCGATACGCCCACCGTCTGCGGCGGCCCTACCGTTAGTGTGACGGGAATCGCAATCGAATTTGTCGCGGCGCCCACGAAGCTGAGAAGGATCGTCGCGTTGTAGGTTCCCTGCGACAGGGTGTTCTGCTGGACGCTGACTTGGAGGGTTCCGCTGGCCGCGCCGCTGCCGGGCGAAACCTGGAGCCAGTTGCTCCCATTGGCGTACTGAATCGAGGAAGTGAAGTTCGCCGCGCCGCCGGCGCTAGTCAAGGTGAGGTTCTGCGAAGCCGGAACTGGCCCGCCCTGCGCTTCGGCGAAGCTCAGCGACGAAGGCGACGCCGTCACGGTGACGTTGGACGTCAAATTCAGGACCACCGGAACGGCGAGCTGAAAATTCGGAATGGTGGAAGAGGCGATGGTGATGCTGCCGTTATAGGTTCCCGGAGTGGTCAGCGCCGCCGGATTGATTGTGACGGAGAGATTGGTGGGCGTGTTCCCAAGGCTCGGGCCCACGCTGAGCCAGCCCGCAGGAACGCTAGTCGCCGCGGCGGTGAAGTCCACGGCGGCGGTGGCGCTGGTGCTCGTCAGAGAAATCGTGCGGACATAGGAACTGCCGCCCGCCGGCGCCGTTTCCACGCCGAATCCAAATGTCGGTGTCACGGGCATGCTAACCGACAGCGCCGGTTGATTGGCCGCGGTAATGGCGACGGTCACGCCGATGATCACGGGCGCGCCGGAGTTGGAGGGCGTGAGCGTGACAGCCCCCGAGCACAAACCTGGCGTCATGCCGGAGACCGACGCGTTGATCGAAACGTTGGTGGGAGTCGTCGCGGAACTCGCGCCTCCCGGAATAGTCGCCGACAGCCAGTTGGTGGGACAGTTCGACGCCGCCGCCACGCTTGCCGCCGTCGTGAATGACAAGGGCTGGCCCGTGCTGGCGACGAAGATCAATTGCGCTCCGGGTGGACTCTGGCCCAATTGGTAACTGAACAGCAGATTCTGCGGCCCGGCTTGCAATACTGAAGCGGCCGTCACCGAAAAGGTCACGGCGATGGTTTCGGCGTAGCTGTCGCCGTTGGTCGGGGTCACCGAGATGTTGGCCATGTGCGTGCCCACCTGTAAGCCTATAGGATTCACCTGGAGGGTGAGCGTGGCCGGGGTGGTCCCTGAACCGGAACTTGAGAAGTTCGCCCCTGTCGTGCTTGCCGTGAGCCAGGATGCGCCCACGGTCGCTACGGAGAACTGGAATCCCTGCGCGCTGTTGTCGGAAGCCATGACCTGGACAGCTTGCGTAGCGGGAGGCGTGGTCACGGCAAATTGTCCCGTGAAGGTTAGCGAGGTGGCGGAAAGCTGGATGAGTGGGTGCGCAGCCACGATCAAGGTTACGGGCACGGAAACGGTATTGGCTCCGCTGGCGATGACCACGTTCGTCGTGTAAGTGGCCGGGGCGAGTCCGGCCCCCGCCGGGTTGGGGACTATGGAAATCGTGCCGGGCGTGCTCCCGCTGAGCGCGGTCACCGTAAGCCAGGGCACGGCCGGGCTCACCGAGGCGGTGAAATTCACCGTTGCTCCGTTAGTTGCGGTCACGCTTAACGGCTGCGGGTTGGGATTCGGCGTTCCGCTTTGCCACAGGAAGGGAGGTGGATTGGCGGGAGAGACGCTGAGGACCGCATTGGGGTTCACAATCAGCGTCACGGGAATGTTCACGCTGTCGGTGGTCGTCGTGCTAGCGGCCAGAATGTTGCCCGAATAAGTCCCCGTGGTCAGATCCGACGGATTCACCTGCACCGAAAACTGGGACGCGCTTCCGGTGGTGCAAGGGGCTGATAAGGGGCAGGAGTTGCTGAGCAGGAGCCAGTTTCCCGTCTGGGTTTGAGCGGAGAGAGTAAAGCTCAGCGCCTGCCCGCTGCTGGCGATGGTAACGGGAATGCTGGCCGGCGCGCCCGAATTTGAGCCTTGAGCCGCGGTAAAAGAAAGGCTGGCAGGCTGGGCGGAAAGGATTGAAGTTCCGGTCACCGTCATGGACACGGACACGGTCTGCGAGAGCGCGCTCGGACCGTTGCCCGTGGTTACGGTGATCACGCCGGAGTAATTTCCCACCGCCAGGCTTTGCGGGTTTACCGAGACGTTCACAGCCGAGGGAGTGCTGCTGAAGTTAACCGTATTCGTCGACAGCACAATCCAGCTTTGGTTGGCTAGCAAAACGGCCGTGCCCGTCAAGCTCTGGTTCCAGCTAATGTTCAGCGTCTGCGCAGGACTGGTAGTTCCATCGAGCACGTTGTTGAAGGCGAGGGAAGCGGGGGTGACGGCGAGCACAGTTTGCGCGCGCAGTGTGTCGGAACAACTCAGCGCCGCAAGCGCGGCAAGCAACGCAATCGCTGGATTTTTCAAGCGGTTCATGAAGAGCTCCCCCTCCAAGACGCGACTATTGAAGCAAGCTTCGCTCCATTCAACGATAGAACAAATCATACTAGAAATGTTCTCTGAGGCGGGGCCAGCCTTCAACCCGCGGCGAATCCGCCCAAGGAAGCGTCACGTGCGGCGCACGGCGATCCCGGACCCTCCGCTAGAATGAAAGTAGCGATGGGAGATGAGGTTGCCGCGATCCGGGTGGTGAATTTGACCAAAAACTACCGCTCCGGCGGGGCGAATCTCACCGTGTTCTCAGGGCTTAACTTCGAGGTTTCCGCCGGCGAAAAGCTCGCGCTGGTGGGCGAGTCCGGGGCCGGCAAGAGCACGTTGCTGCACCTTCTAGGCGGTCTGGACAGGCCGACGTCGGGTGCGATATACTTCGGGCAGCACGACATTTCCAGCCTTTCCGGAAGCAAGTTGGCCGAATTCCGCAACCGGGAGATTGGGTTTGTTTGGCAGATTCAATCGCTTCTGGCCGAGTTTTCCGCGCTAGAAAACGTGATGATGCCGCTGCTGATCCGGGGTGAATCCCGCGTGCAGGCGGAGCCCCAGGCGATGGCGAGGTTGCATGAAGTTGGATTACGCGACCGCGCGTCACACCGCGCGGGGGAACTTTCGGGGGGGGAGCAGCAGCGGGTGGTTCTCGCGCGGGCGTTGGTGGGCAATCCCAGCGTGCTGCTCGCCGATGAACCGACCGGCAACCTGGACTTCCGCACAGGCGAGATGATTATGGGCCTGCTGGAAGATCTGCACCGCGCCCGGCAGTTTACTTCGATTCATGTCACGCACAATCTGACTTTCGCCCGCCGGGCCGACCGCGTCCTGGCGTTGGAGCGAGGCCAGTTGTCCGCCTTTTCTCCCGCCTTGGCCGCGGAGTCTCCCCATGTTTGAGCGATACACCGAAAGGGCGAAGATCCCCCCCTCGGCGGATCTGCCTGTCAGCCATGCGCGCGAGCGCGCGCTGGACTCGGCAGCGGCGGGGACCTTGGGGAATCCTTGCATCGAGGCGAAGCATCCATTAATTGAGCCCTGGAGACGCGCCGGGGAGCCTTTTTTTGACGCAAGCGCGGCCGCGTTACAATATCCGATCCCACCGGAGCCGCCGCGGCGCGAAAAGGTTTCCGCCATGGTTTCACAACCCACCGAGGAAATCCGGCGAGGGTACTGGTATTCCAGGGAGCAAGCCGGTCTGATGGGGCACAAGAAGATGAGAGCCGGGCATCTGGCTCTCGGATGGCTCCAAGAGGAAACCTGCCCAAAAGCGGAGATCCCAGGGGCCGACGGGCTGAGTTTGGATCATGTGCGCCGGGCCATCGTTAAAATTGGTGGTCCGGCGTCTTCAGGCTCGGAGGGCGAGCCGGGGAGAGAGAATTATGTTTGAACGTTACACGGAAAAGGCGCGCCGGGTCATCTTTTTCGCCCGTTATGAAGCCAGCCAGTTCGGCAGCCCGTGCATCGAGACCGAGCATCTGCTGCTAGGCTTGCTCCGCGAAGACAAGACCCTCTCGAGCCGGTTTTTGCGCTCCAATGCCTCCGTGGAGTCGATCCGCAAGCAGATCGAAGCTCACACCACGATGCGCGAGAAGGTTTCCACGTCCGTGGATTTGCCGCTCAGTCACGAGTGCAAGCGCGTGCTCGCCTACGGGGCGGAAGAAGCCGAGCGGCTCAACCACAAGCATATCGGCACGGAACATCTTCTTCTGGGCCTATTGCGCGAGGAGAAGTGTTTTGCCGCCGATATACTCCATGAGCGGGGTCTGCGGCTCTCGCAGGTTCGGGAAGACGTGGCGCGCCAGAGCTCCGAAAAGATGTCCAACCGCCCCAAGGAAAGCTCGCTATTGAGCGAATTCAGCCGCGACCTGACTCAGGCCGCCATCGATGGCTTGCTCGATCCTTTGGTGGGCCGGGATTATGAACTGGAGCGAGTCGTGCAGATTCTTTGCCGGCGCACCAAGAACAACCCGGTTCTGATCGGCGAGCCCGGCGTGGGGAAAACGGCCATCGTCGAAGGACTGGCCCAGCGCATCGCCGACGGCGACGTTCCCTCGTTTCTTTCCGATAAGCGCATTTTGGCGCTGGATCTCTCCCTCATTGTCGCCGGAACCAAGTACCGCGGCCAGTTTGAAGAGCGGCTGAAGACCATCATGAAGGAGCTGATGGAGCACCAGAACGCGGTCATCTTTATCGATGAGTTGCACACGCTGGTGGGAGCGGGTTCGGCCGAAGGCTCGCTGGACGCCGCCAATATTTTGAAACCTGCGCTTTCCCGCGGTGAAATCCAGTGCATCGGCGCCACCACGCCGGCGGAGTACCGCAAATCGATCGAAAAGGACCGGTCGTTGGAGCGCCGGTTCCAGGCGGTGAAGGTGCCGCCGCCGAACGAATCCGACGCGATCCGGATTCTGTTCGGAATCAAGGAGCGCTACGAAAAATTCCACGCGGTCGCCTACACGGACGA
The DNA here is from genome assembly GCA_035293905.1 of Bryobacteraceae bacterium. Classification (GTDB taxonomy): domain Bacteria; phylum Acidobacteriota; class Terriglobia; order Bryobacterales; family Bryobacteraceae; genus Palsa-187. Next base: position 2,445 of record DATGLY010000078.1, on the reverse strand, counting down.
ATCGCTGGAAAACGCCGTTCACACTTCCGTCCGCTTCATTCCGGACCGCTTCCTGCCCGACAAAGCCATCGACCTGATCGACGAAGCGGGCGCGCGCGTGAAGCTGCGCCAGACCACGCTTCCAAGCGAAGTCGCCGAAATCCAGAAGCGCATCAAATTCATCGTGCACCGGATGGAGAACGCCATCGCCAATCACGAATTTGAAAAGGCGCGTTTCTATTCCGATGAAGAACGCAAGGAGCGGGAGAATCTGCGATCTTTGCGCGACAAATACAATCTCGACGACACTTCCACGGGCGTCGTCACCAAGGACGATATCGAGGAAGTGGTGGCGCGCTGGACCGGCGTGCCCATGACGGCGATCAAGGAAGAAGAGGTTTCCAAGCTCCTCCGCATTGAAGAAGAACTGCACCGCCGGATCATCAGCCAGGAGAAAGCCATTTCGGCGCTGGCTCGGGCCATCCGCCGTTCGCGGGCGGGCCTGAAATCGCCCAAGCGGCCTTCCGGATCGTTCCTGTTCCTCGGCCCCACGGGCGTCGGCAAAACGGAAGTGGCGAGGGCGCTGGCGGAGTTTTTGTTCGGCAGTGAAAAGTCGCTGGTCCGCTTCGACATGTCCGAGTTTATGGAAAAGCACTCGGTATCGAAGCTCATTGGCTCCCCTCCGGGATATGTCGGCTATGAAGAGGGCGGCCAATTGACCGAGCGCGTCAAGCGCGCGCCGTATTCGATCATTCTCCTGGACGAAATCGAGAAGGCGCACCCGGATGTATACAACATCCTGCTTCAGGTGTTTGAAGACGGCCAACTGACCGACGGCTTGGGAAACACCGTCGATTTCAAGAACACCATCATCATCATGACCTCGAACCTCGGCGCCCGGTTCCTGGAGAAGCGTTCGCCCATGGGCTTCGCCGCGCCCAGCGAAGGCTTGCCGGCGAAGGTGGAAGACCAAGTGATGGGCGAAGTCAAGAAGGCGTTCAATCCGGAGTTTCTGAACCGCCTAGATGAAATCATCCTGTTCACTTCCCTCACCGACGATGACCTTTTGAAGATCGTGGACCTGCTCACCGGCCAAATCAACCACAACCTGGCCGCCAAGCAGATCAAGATCCGCCTGGCCACCGACGCCGCCAGGCATATTCTGGAGAAAACCTGCACAGACCGCAGCTATGGCGCGCGGCCTTTGCGGCGGGCGCTCCAGAAATACATCGAAGACCCGCTCAGCGAGGCTTTGATTCAGGGGACGCTTCCCACGCCGGCCGACTTGGAAGTTTACCTGGCGGAAGGCGGGTTGTATTGGCGCCAATTTCAGGAGCAACCCCAGCCAGTGGGCGCGGGAGGCGACACCGCCGTTCTCGAAGAGGCTCCGCCTCCGGCGCGCGGGATGCCGCTTTACATCTTTGAGTAGCGGAAGCGGTCCGCCGGCGGCCGGGGCGCGCTCCCTTGTGCGATCGGTGCTATCCTCCTAAGTATGCCGCTCCGCCCAAAGAGCCGGCAGCTTGCATGCGCGCTGGCGGCCGCTTTGGTTTTCACCGCCACCTTGGCGGCCTTCCAAAAGCCTTTCCGTGTATACCGGAGCATGGAAGCCTACGACGATATTCCCTTGCCCGCCGATTATCAAGAGAAGACCGAGTGGATTTTCGCGCGCTTGATGTATCCCCAGCATCCTTACGCGCAATTCGGCGGGCGCGGCCGGTTCCGGCGCGGTGACTGGCGCGAAGGAGGCACAAGCTGGACGCAGGATTATCCTCGCGCCGACCGGCATTTCGCGCAAGCGCTGCGGCGGTTGACCCGAATTCATGTGCGCTCCGTCGAGCAGCCCGTGAATCTCGATGACGACGACGACGCCTTTAATTGGCCATGGCTCGCGGCCGGCGAGTTGGGCGACTGGAAGCTGACCGAGGCGCAGGCCGCCAAGCTCCGCGATTATCTTCTGCGCGGCGGATTCCTCTATCTCGACGACTTCTGGGGAACGCGGGAGTGGGATCGCTTTGAAGAGAGCATCAAAGACGTCTTCCCCGACCGTGAAATCGTGGAAATCGACGATAAGGACGCCATTTTTCACACCGTTTACGACCTCGACGACCGCTATCAGATCCCGGGCGAATGGGCGCTTCGAATGGGCGGCACCTACCGCAGCGATGGCTCGGTTCCGCATTGGTTTGGCATATACGACGACCACCACCGCCTGATGGTGGCGATGACGTTCAACAGCGACGTGGGCGACTCATGGGAATGGGCGGACGAGCCCCACTATCCGGATAAGTACTCCGAGCTGGGGATCCGCATTGGCGTGAACTATGTGGTGTACTCGCTGACGCATTAAGCCGCCGATTTGTTCAGGCGAGACGAATCGCGTTCCAAAACTCGGGTAGTTTCCTCGAGAGCCGCGAGCGCGAGTTCTCTTAGATCCATGCCCCAGAGTCCGCGGAAGGATTGATTCGC
>DATGLY010000077.1:0-3909 GCA_035293905.1 Bryobacteraceae bacterium | reverse complement strand
GATTGGCGCTGGAGCTCGCGCCTCCGTTGACCGCCGCGGAAGAGAAGACATACCCGCTTGTGCCGCCGATGGCTTGCGGGCTGGGGAAGCTGACCGTACAATTCGTATTCGGCGTCCAGACCAGATTCGCTGGAGTGGTGTAGCTTCCCGGCGCGCAACCCGCGCCGGTCACCGTAAACGCGGCGCCGGAGGGGGAGGAGGTAAATGTTGCGGGACTTACGCCAGCCTGATTGAAGACGACAGCTTGGCCGCTGATAACGACCGATCCACTGCGCGCCGGCCCGTTGTTCGCCTGGACGGTGTATGACACCGAGCCGTTCCCTGCGCCAGACGGGTTTGAGGGTGTGAGAACGATCCAGGGGACCTGGCTGGCGGCTTTCCAGCCGCACTCCGGAGTGGTGGTTATAGAAATATTGCCGACGCCGCCGGAAGCGGGAAACGGTCCCGGCGAAGAAAGATTCCGGTCGCAGGTGGCGATCACGGACCAGAATCCGTCATTGCCGCCACCCAGCACTCCTTGCACCGCGTGAAAGACCGGGAAGTTGGTGGAGTTCGTTACTCCCGCCAGGTAGGCCTGGGCGTTCGAATCGACTGCAACGAAGTGAGCCGCGTCATTTTGGTTTCCGCCCAAATAGGTGGAGAAAACGATGGAGACAGGCGTTGTGTTAGGATTAATTTTCGTCAGGAACGCGTTGGCGACGACGCCTCCGAAGGTTGCTTGAATGGGGCTTACGGTAGGAAAATCGGTTGACGAAGTTTGACCGGTGATATACCAGTTCCCCAGGGAATCGACCGCCGTTCCCCTGCCAATATCCGTTCCGTTGCCCCCCAAATAACTCGAATAGAGGATGTTTCCGCCCGGGCTCAGTTCCGTGACGAACGCGTCGCCGCTTCCGCCGCCCAGGTTCTGTTGAATCGCATTGGTAGTGGTAACGAAGGTCGTCGAAGAGGTCTGACCTGTAATGACGAGATTGCCCGAGGTAGGGTCTACCGCGGCTCCGCGAACAGCGTTCGATCCGCAAATATAGGTGGAGTACCCTACGGTTCCGGACGGGCTGAGCGAAGCGACCCAACCGCCCCCGCTACAGGCTCCTTGCGGGTTCACTAGCGGAAAATTGGTTGACGAGGTATCTCCGTACATGTAAGAGTTGCCGAAGCGGTCAAGCGTCATTCCGTTACTGTAATCCGTGCCATTTCCACCGTAATAGGTGGAGTAAACCAACGCCGTTCCGCCAGGCGTCAGTTTCGCGGCGAAGGCGTTTTGAAAACCGGCCAGAGCGGTCTGAACCGCGTTGTTCGCCGGGAAATTCGTGGAGTTGGTATAACCCACGATGTAGGCTCCGCCACTAGAGTCGACTGCAACTCCGGCCGCGTTGTCGAGTTGGTTTCCGCCCAAATACGTGGAATAGATTAAGGAGTTGCCGCTGTTGCTGAGCTCCAACACAAACGCGTCAAAAGAACCTCCGCCGTATGAGGACTGAATTGCGTTGACGACAGGGAACGTCGCCGAGGCGGTGCTGCCCGCCATGTAGACATTCCCGTTTGCATCGACAGCGATTTTGCCTCCGGCCTGATCGTTATTTCCGCCGATAAAGGTAGAGAAAATCAGCGTGCCCGAGGCGCTCATTTTGACGATGAACGCCGCGACGCCGGGAGATCCGGAAAACGGCGCGCCGAGGTTTGCGCCACCCGGTAACGGATTAGAACGGGCGAATCCGCTCACATAATAGTTGCCGTTGGCATCCACCACCACAGTGGAAGCCGAATCGTTTCCCGAGCCGCCGAAAAACGTTGAAAACACCAGAGCGGGGTCGATCACGAGCGGCTTTGAGCGGTCGTAGCCGCTCACTTCGATTCCGACTCGATTGCCGCCGAGGGAAATATATCGCGCTTCCACCAAACGGCGCGACTCACCCGTGGCCTGATAGACCACCGGCTTCCGCTCCAGGATTTCGATGCCGCCGGCGCGGAACGCCAGATTACCGGCCGCATCGATATGCATGCCGTCGGCCCCTTGGAATTCCAGGCGGATTTTATCCGGGTCAGCCTGCGGCCCCAACACGAAGTCGTATTCAAGCGGATCGCGCCCGCCGTAGTACACGACGTCGATACCCGGATAAACTTGGCGGTACTCAATACGGCCATATCGCGGAATATCGGTAGGCCACGATGCGGAGTTGTTTCCTATAAAATAGTTACTTTTCCCTGGTTGCATTTCAAGCGCGCGGCCTTTTGCCTGAGCGTTTGCGCCTAGCATGGTCAGGCGGAGTGAAGCAAAGCTCGTGGCAGAGGAGTTCTCGGCGCGGGATGCTAGCTCCAGAAGGGCTCCATTGGCCGAGAGAGATACACTGTAGCCCATCCCATGCGATACGTAGTCGTACAGCGGAGCCCCTTGTCCCCGATTTGGTTCAAATCCCTGCGATAGGGCCGTTAAGGCGTCCGGCGCGGCTCCGCCGAGAGCGGCGGTTGCGAATACACAAAGTGATAGTATTATTCGATTCCGATACATCTGCACCTTCCTAAAAAGTAGAAATGTAAACGATCCAGGATCATTTGGCCGTGCGCGACAGTTGAATAGAGCGCCAACGTCAAACATTTGAACGAGGCTCACGGGGCGAAATACCCTAAAAGATCCAGAATCAAAAAGGTCGGGTCGCTGGCGTAGGCGCTGATATTGGCGTTGGTGGTGGGCACAATGGCCATGTTGCTGCTCACCGCCCCGTCGAAGGCGTTCAGATTGGACGCATTGGGCTGCGCCGCCCCCTGCGGCCACAACGTGACGAACCGCATGGGCGTCGCCGCCGGCTTTACCGTCGCGTTGAACGCATAGGCCTGCGCCGACGCCGTGCCCCCGCACAGGCTCCCCAGCACATTCACGTCTCCGGAAAGCTGCCCGCTGAACGCCGATCCGTACGGGGCCGACCGCGTGTCCAGCACCCGGCAGGGCGTCAGAGGATAGAACGACAATCCTCCCGCGGCCGGCGGAGCGAAATAGCCGTTGATGTCCACGATCACGTCGGTGGCGTCGTGCACGTAGATATCGATACTGCCGCTTGTCCCCGCCGGCACAATCGCCGCGTTGGCCACCACCGTCCCGGTCGGGGCGTTCAGCGTCGATTCGTTCGGCTCGGCGATGCCCGTCGGCCACGCCGTCAGCCATTGCATCGGACTGCCATGCGACTGCACCGTGAAGTTCAGCGAATACGCCTGGGCGTTCGACGGCACCCCGCAATTGCTCGACTGAACCGGCACCGTCCGGCTGGTCCCCTGCGCCGGATTCGACGCGGGCGGCTGCAAGCTCGGCGGCCCGAACGCACCCGTAAACCCGTTGCCCCGCGTGTCCATGATGCGGCACGGCGTCAGCGGATAGAACGCCAGCGCTCCCGAAGTGGATGCCGGCACAAAATAGCCGCTCACGTCCAGGATCACCTCCGTATCGTCGGTGGCGAACACGCTGATGGCGCCGCTTGCGCCCGCCGCCACAATCGCCGCGTTGGCCTTCACCCGACCGTCCCGCGAATTCAGCGTGGAGGCGTTGGGCTGGGGTTGTCCCGTGGGCCACACCGTCAGAAAATTCAGCGTCGAATGCGGCTTGACCGTCACATTGACGGAATACGCCAGCGCTCCCGGAAAGCTCCCGCAGACCCCCGTCGGAATCGGAAAGCTCCAGGTTTGCCCGCGCGTGCTGGACGGCCCGATGTAGGGCGGCCCGAACGCCCCCGTAAAGCCCGCGAACGTGCGCGTGTCCGCCACCCGGCAAGGAGTAATCGGAATATAGCGCAAGCCTTGGGCCGACGAGACCGTGATGTTCCCGCTGGAGCCGGTCACGGAAGTATCGAAGGGATCGTTCACCGTGAGCGTCTGCACGCCCGGCGTCTGGAACACCACGCTGAAGGTTCCCGTCCCGTT
>DATGLY010000076.1:0-38772 GCA_035293905.1 Bryobacteraceae bacterium | reverse complement strand
AGGCGGCGCGAAGATGGCGGAGCGCTGGGCCATGGGCAAGCGCATCCGCGACGTGGCGGAAGCTCCCGATGGCTCGCTCTGGCTGCTGGAAGACGCCAATCCCGGCGCGCTCATCCATGTGACGCCCAAGTCCTGATTGCGCCGCGCTGCGCCACAACAAGCACCGGGCCGCAGCGATCCGGCCCCTTTGCCGTTTGCTTCCCTCCGGGTCCGCGCTTTTAGGCGCCGCCTTACGCCTCTAGCGACCGCCGCACCGTCTCCGCGATCCGTTCCACGCTCGGCAACGCCAAATCTTCCAGCCGGTCCGACGCTGGTAGAGGAATATGCGGAGTCGTGATCCGCACCGGAGGGCCATCCAGCTTAAAAAAAGCCTCTTCTGCAATCAGCGACGCCAGTTCCGCGCCCCATCCGCACAATCGCGGGTTCTCTTCCACCGTGAACACCCGGCTGGTGCGGCCCACAGAATCGAGAATGGTCTTGGTGTCCAAGGGCACAAGCGAGCGCACATCGATTACTTCGCAGTCGATGCCGTGCTCGGCTTGCAATTTCTCCGCGGCCGCCAGCGCTCGCGGAACCATCAGCGCCAGGGCGAGAATCGTCGCGTTCTTCCCCGGCCGCGCAATGCGGGCCGTGCCCAGCGAATCTACAATCTCGCCGTCCGGAACCTCGCCTTTGCTTGCGTACAAGCCTTTGTGCTCCAGGAAAATCACCGGATCGGGATCGCGGACCGAAGCCGCCAGCAACCCCACCACGTCGGCCGGCGTGGAAGGCGCAACCACTTTCAACCCCGGAATCATCATGACCCAGTTCTCCACGCTTTGGCTGTGTTGCGCCCCGAAGCGCACGCTCGCTCCGTTGGCCGTTCGCACTACCAGCGGGCATTTTACTTGTCCCGCGGTCATATAACGGCTCTTCGGAAACTGGTTCGCCAGGTAATCGAAGCATACGGCGAAAAAGTCCGAGAACATGATCTCGGCGATGGGCTTTAAACCGGTCATCGCCGCGCCCATCGCCGCGCCCAAAATCGCCTGTTCGGAAATCGGCGTGTCCCGCACCCGCTGCGGCCCGAACTGCTCCAGCAATCCGACCGTCGTCTTAAATACTCCGCCGGCCGCGGCCACGTCTTCGCCCAAAAACACCACGTCTGGATCGCGGCTCATCTCTTGCGCGATGCCGCGCGCCACCGCCTCCCGGTACGTTAGTTCCGCCATGCCGAGCCTCCGTCTGCGTACACGTCCGTCAAAAGAAGATCGGCCGGCGGCGGAGGCGCCGCTTTGCATCTCTCGGTCGCCTCGTCCACCTTGCGTTTGGCCTCGCGCTCGATCTGGGCGAGATCTTCCTCGCTCATTCCCAACTCCAGCAGCCGGGCCCGATATACCTTGATCGGATCCCGCTCCTTCCACCGGTCCAGCTCCCCTGCCGGCCGGTACTTCGCCGGATCGGCGCGCGAATGCCCGCTATAGCGATACGTCCTGCATTCGATCAGCGAGGGTCCGCCGCCCGCGCGCGCCTTCCCGATCGCGGCTACGGCGGCTCGGTAAACTTCATCCGCATCCTGGCCGTCGATCACAGGACATTCCAGTCCGTACGCGCTCGCCCGTCCCGCCGCCGGAGCCTCCACAGCCGTTACCTCGCCAATCGGCGTATATTCCATGTACAGGTTGTTCTCGCACACGAACACCACCGGCAGCTTCCAGATCGCCGCTAGGTTCAGCCCTTCGTGAAACGCCCCGATGTTCGTGGTCCCGTCGCCGAAAAAGCAAACCGAAACGTCTTTGGCCCCCTTGTACTGCGCCCGCCACGCCGCCCCGCACGCAATGGGAATGTGCGCTCCCACGATCGCGTAAGAACCCATCACTCCGTGCTCCACCGAAGTCAAATGCATGGAGCCGCCCTTGCCGCGCAACAGGCCGTTGTCGCGCCCCATCAGCTCGCCCAGCACTTTCTCCACTGGCGTGCCGCGCGCCAGCGTATGCGCGTGGCCTCGATAGGTGCAAAACGTCAAATCGCCCGGCTCCATCGCTGCGGCGAATCCCGCCGCCACCGCTTCCTGCCCTAGCGAAAGATGGCTTGTTCCCTTCACCAGGTTTTGCAAGAACAAATCGTAAGCGCGCTGCTCCGCCTCCCGGATCTCTACTTGGAGACGGTACAGCCTTCGGCGCACCTCCTCGCGAATCTCTGTCTCTGATTCCGCGGATCGGCTCCGCGCGGCTCCTCCGGCATGGGTGGGTTGGCTGGCCATTCGGTTAACCTCGAAAGCAGCCTATTCTATCAGACCAGGCGTCCTATCCCCGGAAATAACCTCCATCCGGCAAAATCATTTAGCCTGATTTCAACATCTTCCCTTTGCGCCCTGCGCCTTTAAATGAATCAAGGCCCGCAGTCTGGAGCGGGTCTTGCCCCGTGCGGACTTGGGTCAGCCGCCGCCTTGGGTTCGTTTTTTCGCTCGCTTGATGCCCGGCTTGGCTTCGTTTTTTCGAATGAGATTCGATCGACGCGAACCATCCAATATGGTATGCTTGGACTGCCGTGGTCCTGCAATTTAAGTTGGATTCACAATCCGAAGAGCCTCTCTATCGCCAGCTCTACGCCCAGATTAAGGCCGCAATCCTGAGCCAGGACCTGCCCCGAGGCGAAAGGCTGCCTCCAACTCGTGAATTGGCTGGTTCGCTTGGACTGAATCGGACCACCGTCGCGGCGGCGTATGAGCTTCTGGAATCGGAAGGCCTGATTCTCGGCCAAGTCGGTCGAGGCAGTTTTGTCCAGGGCCCTCCCGAAAGGCCCAAGCCGCTCGACTGGCGCTCTTTGCTAGGCGAGCAAGACGAGGCCGCCCCCCTTCTTGCGCCCGGCTCCGCGCCCATCAGCTTTTCCGCCTCCACCCCGTCCGAAGCGCTATTCCCCCTCCAGGAGTTCCGCGCTAGCTGCCGCGAAGTGATCGAATCCGCCGCCGCCCCGCAGATTTTGCAATATGGCCCCTCCCTGGGCTACGGCCCTCTGCGCCGCTATCTCCTCGATCAGTCCCGCCGCCGGGGCGACGCCGGCCCGGACGATGACATCCTGATCACCAGCGGCTGCCAGCAGGCCTTCGATTTGATTCAGCGCGTGCTGGCCCCCCGCGGCGAGACGGTGCTGCTCGAGGACCCCGTGCTCCTCAGCGTCCGCAATGTTTTCCTGCGCGAGGGCGCTCGCGTGCTCGGCATTCCCGTCGGCGAGTCGGGGATCGATTTGGAAGCTCTGGCCCGGCTGGTCGAAAAGGAACGCCCGCGTCTGATGTTGCTGACTCCCAATTTCCAAAATCCCACCGGAACCACGCTGCCCGAAGCCGCCCGGCGCGAGGCGCTCTTGATCGCCCGCCGCGCCGGAGTGGTCACGGTCGAAAACGAGACTTATGGCGAGTTGCGCTACAGCGGCGCGCCGCTTCCCACCCTCAAAAGCCTCGATTCCTCCGGCGGCGTCATTCTTCTCAACAGTTTTTCCAAGATCGCCTTCCCCGGCCTGCGCGTCGGCTGGGTCATCGGCCCGCGCTATTTCATCGAGCGGCTGGCCGAAGCCAAGCAGGCGCGCGACCGCCACTCGGATCAGCTTTCCCAAGCCGTGTTGTTGCGCTTCGCCGAATCCGGCCGCCTCGCCGCGCACCAGAGGCGGATGCTGGAGCGCGGCGCCGAGCGTCTGTCCGCCTGCCTGGAAGCTTGCGCCGGCGAGCTGCCTCCCGGCAGCCGCTACACCCGGCCCGAAGGCGGAATGAACGTTTGGGTCACGCTCCCGGAGCCCCTCCTCGCCTCCGAAATGGCCGAGCGCGCCCTCCGCGAAGGCGTCAGCTTTCTCCCGGGTAGATTTTTCGCGGTCTCCCGGCCCCAGCCTCGTTCGCTGCGATTGAGCTTCGCCGGCCTCGAGCCGGATCAGATTCGCGCCGGAATCGCCGTTCTCGGCCGAATTTTCAAGCAAGAGTTGGAGCGCGCCGGCGAGCGCAGAGATGAACCCGCCGCCGCGCTGGTGTAATCGATGACGGAGACAAATTATGTTCCTAACCGAAGATTTTCGATTGAAGACGGGATTGGCGGAAATGCTCAAGGGCGGCGTCATCATGGACGTCACCAATGTGGAGCAGGCGCGGATCGCCGAGCGCGCCGGCGCCTGTTCCGTCATGGCTCTCGAGCGCGTTCCCGCCGATATCCGCAAAGAAGGCGGCGTGGCTCGCATGGCATCCATCCGCGTCATTCGCGACATTATGCAGGCCGTCTCCATCCCGGTCATGGCCAAAGCCAGAATCGGCCACTTCATGGAGGCGCGCGTGCTCGAAGCCCTGGGCGTTGACTACATCGACGAAAGCGAAGTGCTCACGCCCGCCGATGAGGAGCACCACATCGACAAGAAGGCTTTCAAAATTCCTTTCGTTTGCGGCGCCCGGAATTTGGGCGAAGCCCTGCGGCGCATCGCCGAAGGCGCCGCCATGATCCGCACCAAGGGCGAGGCCGGCTCGGGAAACATCGTCGAAGCCGTCCGTCATATCCGAACCATCGTCAAGGAGATGAAGCGGCTCACCGTCCTCGGCAAGGAAGAACGCGTCCATGAGGCCAAGAATCTTGGCGCGCCCCTCGAGCTGGTGGAATGGGTCGCCGAACACGGCAAGCTGCCCGTTCCGAACTTCTCCGCCGGCGGAATCGCCACCCCCGCCGATGCCGCCCTCGTCATGCAGTTGGGCGCCGAAGCCGTCTTCGTCGGCAGCGGAATCTTCAAAAGCGAAGACCCCGAGCGCCGCGCCCGCGCCATCGTAAAGGCGGCCACGTTCTACAACGACCCCGCCAAGCTTCTGGAGGCCAGCGAAGAGCTCGGCGAAGCCATGCGCGGCCTAGACGTCGCCAAGCTTCCCGAAGGCGAGTTGTTGCAAACCCGAGGCTGGTGATGAAAACCGTAGGCGTACTGGCTCTGCAAGGCGATTTCGAGGCCCATCGCAAAGCCATCCAGCGCGCCGGCGCCAACGCCGTCGAAGTGCGCGCCGCCGAACAAATGGCCGCCTGCGACGGCTTGGTGCTTCCAGGCGGCGAGAGCACCACCATGCTCAAGCTGCTGGAGGAGGAAAACCTCTTGGAGCCGCTGCGCGCCTTCGGCGCCCAAAAGCCCATCTACGGAACCTGCGCCGGCGCCATCCTATTGGCCAGCGAGGTCTCTCATCCCGCCCAGCCCTGCTTGAGCCTGATGGATATCGCCGTGGAGCGCAATGCTTACGGCCGCCAGATCGATAGCCGCGTCGCTCGGCTGGAAACCGCTGACGGCGCCGAGCTGGAGGCTGTCTTCATCCGCGCTCCCATCATCCGCCGCGTCGGCGCCTCCGCCCGCGTTCTGGCCAGCTATCGGGGCGATCCCGTCTGGGTCGAGCAGGGCCGGCATATGGCCACCACCTTCCATCCCGAGCTGACCGCGGACCCCCGCATTCACCAGACTTTCCTAAAAAAGCTGTGACAGCTTTAAAGGGATCCGGCATAAACTGAGTGGTGAGCCGGGCGGGAATCGAACCCGCGACCACCGCATTAAAAGTGCGATGCTCTACCAACTGAGCTACCGGCCCGTTCCCGAATCTCGAAAAATCGCGCGTCCATCCCCGAGATGCGAGATCGAACTTATTGTATCGCGCCGCCGGCTTAATCCACCCGGCTAGCTGATAATCCCCTTGCGAACGGCGTAAAGAATCAGCTCCGGCACGCTGTGAAGATTCAGCTTCTGTAAAATATGGGTCCGGTGCGTCTCCACCGTATATAAGCTGAGATTCAGCAGATTGGCGACTTCTTTGTTGCTTTTGCCTTCGGCTACAAGTTGGAGAACTTCCCGCTCCCGATTGGTCAGCAGCTCGTAGCTATCCTCGGCGCCCAGTTCCTGGAGCTGGCGAACATAATCTTCCTTCAAGATGCGGCGGACGGCGGGGCTGAAAAAGCTCTTCCCCCCGCGGATGGCGTGGATTGCTTCCAGCAGATCGGCCTCGGCGGAGTCCTTCAGCAAATAAGCGCGCGCGCCCGCCTTCAGCGATCGAATGACGTAGCTTTCGTCGCTATGCATGCTTAAAATGGCGACCGCCGTTTCCGGACTCTGGCTTACGATCTGGCGGGCGGCTTCCACGCCGTTCATGTGAGGCATGGCGATATCCATGATCACCACGTCGGGACGTTCCTGCGCCGCCAAAGCCACGGCTTCCTTGCCGTCGGCCGCCTCGGCCACCACCGTAAGGTTCGGCTGTCGTTCCAGCAGCAGCCGCAGGCCGCTGCGCATCACGGTGTGGTCGTCGGCGAGAAGAATGCGGATCTGAGGATTCATGAACGGCTCATTTGTTAACTGGCCAGAGGAAGCTCCACCGCGATCCGGGTGCCGGAGCCCGGCTGGGAACGGATCTGGAAAACTCCGCCCAGGTGATTGACGCGCTCCTCCATTCCCACCAGTCCCAGCCCCCGGACCCGGCGCGCGTCGAATCCGCGGCCATCGTCTTCGACCGTCAACACGATCTTCGACGGTTCTTGCTCCACCACAACTTTTACTGTGCGCGCCTGGGAATGCCGCGCGCAATTGTGAAGCGCTTCCTGCACCACGCGGTAAATGCAGGTTTTGAGCGTATCGGGAAGGTCGCCCACCGATTCCTCGGCGGCCACTTGAACCCGCAAGCCCGTCCGCTTGGAGACCTCCCGAGCTTGCCATTCCAGAGCCGGCGCTAAGCCGAAATCGTCCAACATGGAGGGACGCAGCAGCAGCGTCATGTTTCGAATTACGTTAACGCTGGCTTCGGCGAGTTTGCGGATGGAGTCCACGTGCCGGCGCACTTCCGCCGATTCTGCGGGCACGCGCGCCGCGGCATTGCCCGCTTCCATCAGAAGAGCCGAAAGGGACTGGCCGACCTCGTCGTGCAGCTCGCGCGAAATCGCCCGCCTCTCCTCTTCCTGAGCCGATACCAGGCGGGCCGAAAGTTCTTTCAGTTCTCCGCGCGCGCGCTCATTCTCTTCGTAGCGGCGGGTCAGCTCGTTTTCTAGCTCGAGCACGCGCTGGATCGTGAACACGGCCAGCCCGATTCCGGCGGCGATGGTCAGTCCGATTAACCCCATCATCCAAAGGCGTAGGCGATCGTAGGTCCGGTTAAGCTGCGCGTCGCCTGCCGCCATTTGACGGGCGTTCATCTGGTCGATGCGGTCCACCAGATCCAGCGCCCGGCTTCTGCGCCGCACCACTTCGCGGTTCAAATATTCGCCGCCTAATGCGCGCCGGTCTTTTTCCGCGATGGTGGTAAGAAAATCGAGCACCCGCCAGTAGTCCTCCACCTGGGAGCGGAGATCCCGCATTTGCGGGCCGTCGGCGGGATCGAGAACCATGGCGCATTCGCTCATGCCCTGATCGGTGGCGGATCTGGCCTGCCTCCAGAGCTTGAGCTGAAACCCCGCTTGTTCGGAGTCCGGCGCGAGCAAATAAGCGCGCATGACGATGGCCGACTGGTAAATGCCGGTGCGGACCAGGTCGAGAGCGGTGGAGCGGCGCAGATAAAGCCTTCTCTCCTGCGTGTCGCTGGAGCGCACTTGCCGCAGAACCAGCAACGCGCTGACGCCGGCCACCAGCATCAGCAGCAGCAAACCGCCGAATCCCGCCAATAAAAAGTGGCGGCTTGCGAAACGGGGACGGACGGGCATTGACGGCCGAAGGGCGGATGCATGCATGTGAACTGCCTCGCCCAGCTTATGTACCAGTCTACCGCTTAGGACCAGGTAAGAAATACTGTCCCGGCAGGATTTTCCGTGCGCCTCGGAGTAGGTTTTACTTAAAAAGGAGCCTATGAGAAAGATAATTCTTCCGCTGAGCGCGATGGGTTTTGTTCTCGCCTCGGCAGCTTGCTCAAAGAAAGTGGCCGCCACCACTCCCCCTCCGGCAGCCCCCGCGCCCGCCCCGGTGGCTTCAACGCCTCCCGCAAAGCCTGCGCCCGTAAAGCAGACCCCCGCGCCCGCCCCGAGGCAGGTGGCCACTCGGACGCCGCCGCCCGCTAAGACGATCACTCCGCAAGAGCGCGCGACTCTGAATGAAAGCTTGGCTCGGCTGGTGGACGCGCTCTTCGATTTCGACAAAAGCACCATTCGCCCCGACGCCAGCACCGCCCTGCAAGGCGATGTGAAGGTGATCAAGGATATTCTTTCCAACTACCCCAACCAGAAGTTGGTAATTGAAGGGCACGCCGACGAGCGCGGCTCGCAGGAATACAATATGGCGCTAGGCGACCGGCGCGCGCACGCGGTCGAGGAATTCCTTATTTCAATGGGAATTCCCAGCAATCAGTTGACGATGATCAGCTACGGCAAAGAACGCCCGGTTTGCACCGAGGAGACCGAGGATTGTTGGCAGCGCAACCGGCGCGCGCACGTCACCGCCGCGCAATAACGGGTTTTCCCTCCTAGACAGAGCACCAACCAGAGCAAGGCCTCCGTCAAAGATGGGCTTCGACGGAGGCCTTTTTTTCCCTCCCCGGAGTGCGCCATTGCGCCTCGCAGGATTCCGTTTCCTTTCCACTTTCCGCGCCTCTGGCCCCGGAGGCGCACGCTATGCTGGAAAGCAAGCCCGCATGTCCGCGACTCCACAAAATTTCCCCCGTGCGGATCACCCGCATGTAAATCCATGGATCGTCGCGATCTCGGTCATGTGCTGCACCTTCATGGAGGTGTTGGACACGACTGTGGTCAATGTATCGCTGCCGCACATCGCCGGGAACCTGTCCGCCACCATCGACGAAGCCACCTGGGTGCTGACTTCTTATCTGGTCGCCAACGCCGTGATTCTTCCCATTACCGGCTGGTTGTCGAATCATTTCGGCCGCAAGCGGCTGCTCATGTTTTCGGTCGTCGGCTTCACGGCATCGTCTTTCTTATGCGGCGCGGCTCCGACGCTACCTTTGCTGATCCTGTTCCGGCTGCTTCAGGGAGCTTGCGGCGGCTCGCTTGCTCCCCTTTCGCAGGCCGTGCTGCTGGAAGCGTTTCCGGCGGAAGCGCGCGGCAAGGCGATGGGTTTCTGGGGTTTGGGCATCGTCGTGGCCCCGGTGCTGGGACCGGTTTTAGGCGGGTGGCTCACCGATAGCTATAGCTGGCGATGGGTCTTTTACATCAACTTGCCCGTGGGCATCCTGTCGATATTCATGGTGCAGATGTTCGTGTTCGACCCGCCTTACATTCGCCGCAGCGGGGCGGCAGTGGATTGGTGGGGCATCGGGATGCTCGCGGTTTGGATCGGCGCCTTGCAAATCGCTTTCGATAAAGGCCAGGAACTGGACTGGTTCAGCTCCCGCACCATTGTGGCGCTGGTTGCCATCGCTATCGTATTTCTGATTGCGTTTCTGGTTCGCGAGCTGATGGCCGAGCATCCGGTCATGAACCTGAACGTCTTCCGGCTTCGAAGCTATTCGGCCGGCGTGTTTCTGATGACCACGCTCGGATTCGTGCTGTATGGCAGCATCGTCCTGTTGCCGATCTGGTTGCAGACCCTGTTGGGATATCCTGCGACCACAACGGGATTCACCATGGCGCCGCGCGGGCTGGGATCGATGATCGGCATGCCGCTGGTCGGCATTTTCGTCTCGCGTTTCGATCCTCGAAAAGTCCTGGCGGGCGGACTGCTTTTGGGAGCTGCATCGACGTGGCGGCTGGCTCAATTGAACCTGGACGCAGGCTTCTGGGATCTGTTCTGGCCTCAGGCCATTCAAGGCTTCGGACTGGGAATGGTGTTCGTTCCACTGACCACGATCGCCATGAATCCGGTGCCGCGGGAGCAAATGGGCAACGCAACCAGCATTTATAACCTGATGCGAAATCTGGGGGGCAGCGTGGGAATCGCAATCATCGCGATGCTGAATACTCGCTATCAGCAGAAGTACACCGCCATCCTGGGATCGGACGTCACCGCCACCAATCCCGAGGCGGCGCAGCGCCTGTCGGCGATGCGATCCCTGTTTTTGGGAATGGGTTCGGGGCAGCCGTTGGCCGACCAGCGAGCTTACGCGTCGATCTTCGGCGTAGTGCAGCGTCAGGCCGCCATGCGCGCTTTCGTGGATCTGTTCCAGCTGCTCACCCTCGTGTTTCTATTGATGATCCCGCTCACGCTGATCATGCGGAAGCCGAAAGGCGGAGCTTCGCGGCCGGGAGCGGCGGGACACTAAGGCTGCAAGTGAAGCGGACTACCCGCATTCTGGAGCCCAAATCGGCCGCGGGTGCTATGATCGTGCGTTCAGGCAGCACCATGAGCGAACCCGCCTCTGTGAATCCCCCTGCTAAACACCGCCCCTTTGTGCCCGACAGCGTCAGCATGAAGGAGTTCACGCCGCGAGCCCTGTTGCTGGGCCTGTTCATGACGGTGATTCTGGGCGCCGCCAACGCTTACCTGGGACTACGCGCCGGTATGACCATCGCGGCGACCTATCCGGCGGCCGTGATCGGCATGGCGGTGTTGCGGTTTTTTAACGGCTCGGTGCTGGAGGAGAATATTACGCGCACCGCCGGGTCGATTGGCGAATCGGTAGCCGCCGGGGCGATTTTCACGATACCGGCGTTCGTCATCGCGGGCTCCTGGACCTCTTTCGATCCCGCCCACGCCTATTGGAAATCGACGGCGCTCATGCTGGTGGGCAGCGTGCTCGGCGTCTTGTTCGTCTCTTTAGTGCGCCGGGCGCTGGTGGAAGATCCAACGTTGCCATTCCCCGAATCGGTGGCCGCCTCGGAGATTCACAAGGCGGGCCGGCGCGGCGCCGAGGCGGCTCGCTATCTTTTCTGGAATATCGGCCTGGGCGCGCTGGTCCAGATCCTCGGCGCGATGCAGTTGTTCGCCGTCGACAAAAGCTTTTTTGTGCGCATCGGCGATGCAGGGAAAAGCTTCGTGCGCCTTGGCCCGGCGGGGAGCGGCAATCTCGTCCGGGCGGGAGCGGTTTCCACCTTCGATGCGCCGACGGTCAGTCCCGCCTACATGGGCGTGGGGTATGTGATCGGCCCAACCTTGGCGGCATTGCAGTTTTCCGGCGGCCTGCTGGCGTGGGGAGTTCTTGTGCCGCTGTTTATGTTCTTTCTCGGGCCCAGATTGCAGGACTTCCTTCCGGGGGGAACCGGCGCCGCCGGATGGGCCGATCAGGCCGCCGCGGTCTGGCGTTACATCGTGCGGCCCATCGCAGTGGGCGGCATGCTAGTGGGCGCGGCATACACCTTATTCCGCATGGGAAGCAATTTGACCTCGAGTTTGGGCCGGGCGCTCCATGAAGTGCGCCACGGCGCTCCGCCTCTGGAATCGATGGCGCGCACGGAGCGCTACATGGGATCGAAGACGGTGCTCTCGCTGATCTTTCTCACGTTTCTGCTGATGATCGCGCTCTACGTGTATATTTCGGGAAACGTGGAGGCCGGCGCGGTGGCGGCAATCGTGATGCTGCTGGTGGGCTTCTTCTTCGCGACGGTTTCGGGGAATCTGGTGGGCATGATCGGCTCGTCCAACAATCCGATTTCCGGCCTTACGCTGTCGACCCTCCTCATCGCCGCGTTGCTGATGGTGGCTCTGGGGTTTTCCGGGCCGGGCGGCGTGGCCGTGGTATTAGGAGTGGCTGCCGTTGTTTGCGTCTCCTCCGCCGTGGCGGGCGAACTTTTGCAGGATTTCAAAGCGGGCTACATCCTGGGTGGCACGCCCCGTACGATTCAGATCGCGGAACTGATCGCCGTTGTTGTGGCCAGCCTGGTGATGTACATTCCGCTTTACATCCTTCAAGGCGGTCTTGGCGGTTTCGGCGGCAAGGCTTTGCCTGCGCCGCAGGCCGGCCTCATGGCCGCGCTGGCGCAAGGCATCGTCGGCGGGGAAATGCCGTGGCCGCTGGTGGTGACGGGCGCTCTGCTGGGAGTTTCGCTGATCCTACTGAAGGTGCGCAGCCCCATGCTGGTGGCGGTGGGAATGTACCTTCCGTTCTCCACCAGTTTCGCGATTTTCGCGGGCGGCGTTCTGCGCGGCGCGCAGGACCTCATCAGCCGCCGCGCCCGCCACAACGAAGCGCAGCGCACGCGCGTTGAAAGCGTAGGCATCCTGATCGCGAGCGGACTCATCGCCGGCGAGGCGCTCACGGGCCTGATTGTCGCAACCTTCCGGTTTTTCGACAAGCCGATCTATCAATTTTTTTCGGAGCCTTCCTATCTTGCCGGCGCCTTGGTGCTGGCGGCGCTGGGCGCAATGATGATCTTTCTGCCGCTTGCGAGAGCAGGCAAGCCCGACGACCCTCCTCCGCCCGCCGCGATCGTGTAGCGCGCCTGAATCAGATTGCGATTTTCCTTTGCCTGGCTAGGGCCTTAGCGATTCTCCGAACGCTTCGAACAATCGAAGTTGTTGCGGGAATGCCGCGAGCAAGTCCTCGGGGTGCCATTGTACGGCGATCGCGAAGCGAAGATCCGGACGCTCCACGGCCTCGATTACGCCATCCGCCGAGGTCGCGGAAACCACAAGCTGGGCGCCTACGTTGGCCACTGCCTGATGATGCCGGGAATTCACGCTCTGTCCGCCGCCGCCAAGGATTTCCGCCAAGCGCGAGCCTGCGCGGATCTCTACTGCGTGCGTCCCGTTGTTCGCAAGCTTATGCCCGTCCATGTGCTGGAGCAGGGAGCCTCCCGCGTGAGTAATGTTGAACAACTGCATGCCGCGACAGATGGCCAGCACCGGAAAGTCGCGCGAAAGAGCCTCTCTCAGCAGCCGCTGCTCCAGGTCGTCTCGCTCGCGGTCGGGCGGGTCGGCGCGCGGGTCAAGCGGCTGGCCATACAAAGACGGATCGATATCGGAGCCGCCCGTGAGAAGCAGGCCCATTCCTTGCAGCGAAGCGATGGGCTTGGCGGGGGAGACAGGCGTGGGTTGAATCCCCGCTTGGCGCAATGCTTCAAGGTAAGGCGCGAGCTTCGCTTCATTTCGATAAGTGAGGATCGCCGCTTTCATAGTTTCATCGCGCACAACGCATTCGCTGTGCGCTCTTTCCGGATCGCGCACAACGCATTCGCTGTGCGCTCATGCGAGCAACTCCCGCGGGTCGTCGATCCAATACGACGGCTCAAACTTCGCCATTTCTTCTGGATCCCCATATCCGTAGCGGACGCCGCAGGTGGCCACGCCCGCGCGGCGCCCGGCTTCCATGTCGGCGGCCGAATCGCCGACGAAAAGACAATCTTTGGCGCGTATTCCCAGGGCTTCCAGCGACCGGAAGATTACGTCGGGCTCGGGCTTGGCGGGGAATCCATCGGTTCCCTGGACGTGATTGAAGTGGCGCAGCAGACCGAATTGATCGAGCACGATGCGGGTACTTGCCGTGCTTTTGATCGTGGCGGTGGATTTCAAACCGCCGAGCTGCTCCAGCATCTCCGCGACTCCGGGAATCACGGAGGTCTGCGCGTGTTGGCGCTCGGGATAAATGCGCCGGTAGTGCGCGATCATCGGCTCGATCTGCTCGTGCGGAACCCCGAGATCGTGGAACATGTCGAGCAGATGGCGGCCAATGTAGCGCCGCAGTCGCGCATCGGTTACATCGGTGCGCCCGCGCGCGGCGAGGACTTCCTGGATCGCGCCGCAGATATCGCGCGCGGAATCCATCAGCGTGCCGTCAAGGTCAAAGATGTAGAGCGCGAAGCCAGGGATCCTCGACTTCATTGCGCACAATGCGCGGGCTGAGCGCTCATTGCGGCCCGCTCACGCCGGCTGTGGACCGCCTTCCGGCAGAATGCCCGGCATGCGGCGGCCAGGCTCTGGTTTGATCACGTGCTGCGAGCCCTCCACGGGAGGCGCGGGCGGAGGGGTTCGGTGGAACGGTGGAAGCGGTTCGACTCCCTCGATCAACTGCCGAACTTCGCTCCCATCCAGGACTTCGCGCTCCAGCAGGGCGAGGGCGATCCGTTCCAGAGCGTCGGATCTTTCCTGAATGATCCCCTTAGCCTTGTTGTAGGCGGTTTCGACCAGTTTTTTCACCTGCTCGTCGATGCGAATGGCCGTAGCCTCGCTGTAGTCGCGGTGTTGCGCGATCTCACGGCCAAGGAAAATCTGCTCTTCGCGCTTACCGAAGCTCAACGGTCCCAATTCGCTCATGCCCCACTCACAGACCATCTTGCGGGCCATGTCCGTGGCGCGTTCAATATCGTTACCGGCGCCAGTGGTCACGTGATGCATGAAAAGCTCTTCGGCGATGCGTCCGCCCATCAAAATGGCAAGCTGAGCTTCCAGATACTCTTTGTGGTAGCTGTGCTTATCGTCCATGGGAAGCTGCATCGTAACGCCCAACGCCATTCCACGCGGAATGATGGTGACTTTGTGCACGGGATCGGCGAACGGCGTAAGCGCGGCCACTAGAGCGTGGCCCGCCTCGTGATAGGCGGTATTTTTCTTTTCTTCTTCGCTGATGATGAGGCTCTTGCGCTCCACGCCCATCATCACCTTATCTTTCGCCAGCTCGAAATCGAACTGAGTCACCACCTTGCGATTCTGGCGCGCTGCGACCAAAGCCGCTTCATTGACCAGATTCGCCAGATCGGCTCCCGCGAATCCCGGCGTACCGCGAGCGAGAACGGAGAGATCGACGTCGTCGGCCAGAGGAGTTTTCTTCGTGTGCACGCGCAGAATCGCCTCGCGGCCCTTTACATCGGGCCGGCCGACCACCACGCGCCGGTCGAATCTTCCCGGACGCAGAAGCGCGGGATCGAGAACGTCGGGCCGGTTTGTGGCCGCGACCAAAATCACGCCTTCGTTTGACTCGAATCCGTCCATTTCCACGAGCAACTGATTGAGGGTTTGCTCGCGCTCGTCATGGCCGCCGCCCAAGCCTGCGCCGCGATGCCGCCCGACCGCGTCGATTTCATCGATAAAAATGATGCAGGGAGCGTTCTTTTTGCCCTGCTCGAACAGATCGCGCACCCGGCTGGCGCCCACGCCGACAAACATCTCCACGAAATCCGAGCCGGAAATCGAGAAAAATGGAACGTTGGCCTCGCCCGCGATCGCCCGGGCCAGCAGCGTTTTGCCCGTGCCCGGCGAGCCGATCAACAAGACGCCCTTGGGGATGCGTCCGCCCAGCTTCTGGAATTTTTGCGGTTCGCGCAGGAACTCGATAATCTCTTGCAACTCCTCTTTGGCTTCCTCCACGCCGGCGACGTCCTTGAAGGTTACCTTTTTCTGCTGAGAGGAATGCAGCCGCGCGCGGCTCTTGCCGAAGCTGAGCGCCTTGTTGCCGCTCCCTTGCATCTGCCGCACCATGAAGATCCAGAATCCGGCCAGCAGCACGATGGGAAAGGCTTGCATCAGAATCGACACCCAGCCGCCGCCGTCGCTTTCCTTGATCTTCATGTGCACGCCCTTCTCGATCAGGAGCGTGGTGAAGTCGTTGTAATTAGGGGGGACGGTGGACCGAAACTCTTCCTTGTTCTTGTAAAGGCCTTGCACTTCGCCGGTGGCCGCATTAATCGTGATGCTCTCCACCTTGCCATCTTGAACTTGCTGGTACAACTCTGAAAAGGCTGGCTGGGAGCCTTTGGTTTGACTGCCCTTGAAGACGGCCCATACCAAGACCGCCAGGCCAAACATGATGACCCATAGAACTGCGTTCCGAATGCTTGAATTCATGCTTACTCCAACAGCCAGCTACTGCTACAACTTAGACGCCGGTTTCGGGTGGGGAGATTCACGGGACCGGACCTTCATTTCTCATATTCTTCCCAAATTCGGAGCACCGGGCCTGATTCATTCCGCGCCACAAATTCGGCGGCTGCCCCGAATTGCCTGACCCAGAGAATTTCAGGGCCCATCGCGATAATCGGCCAGCCATCCCGCCGCCACGAAGGAATCCGAGCTCGCTGGAATAGCTCCTGGATCGTATACTCCCGGCTGCCGCGCGCCGGACGGTAGCGGTCACCTGCTTTCCACCTACGCAACTCCAAAGGCGCGCGTTTCAAAGTGGATGGCCAAGATATGCCCCGTAGCTTCAGGCTAGCACAATCGGCCCCTAGCCGGCTTCCCTCCGCAAGCTCCAGACAAATGTAGGCCTTTCCCCAACGGTGCCGGCCCGGAACAGAACAAAGCAGGGATTCTTCCCTCAGGATCGGCGGCGTTTCCTTTGCGAGCCGCCAGGGAGCGGTTGCCTCGAACCGCAACCACCCAAACGACCGCAACACCCGTAGTCCCGGCAGATCCACGCGTCCGTTCCCCTCCGGCCGTTCTGCCAATTCCAGAACCCGCTCGACATGATCGAAGCCGAGGCCGGGAGTGATATGCCGGATCAACCGCCTCCCCAGAGCCTTGGGAAGCGCCGCGATCTGGGCGGCCTGGACTTCCACCCCGCCCGCGTCTTGCAACAAAGCTTTTTCCGCGATCCGCCCGATTTCGGCTTGCCACCAAATCTCTTCCTCGGCGGCCACATCGGCCGCATGCGCCAGCGCTTGCGAAATGTGGGGATTCCATTCCCGCCTAAGCCGAGGCAGAAGGTTATGACGGATGCGGTTGCGCGCAAACCGAGGGTCCCGATTGCTGGAATCCTCGCGCCACTCGATCCCTTGAGAGCGCAAGTACTGCTCGACTTCGGAGCGCGTCACGGCCAGCAGCGGACGAATCAGACCCTGCGGAGTAGCGGGCAGAATGCCGGCCAGCCCCGCGGGGCCAGCGCCTCGCAAAATGCGGAAGAGTACGGTCTCGCCTTGATCGTCGAGCGTATGGCCGGTCGCCACGCGATTGGCGCAACCGTCGAGAATCAACCTTTCGAAAAAGTCCCGCCGCGCTCTCCGAGCTGCCTGCTCCAGATTTCCCTTCTGTCCGGCGACGCGCGCCTCCGCGCGATAGAAAGGGATTTCATAATCCGCGGCGACCCTCGCCACAAAACGCTCATCCTCGTCCGATTCAGCGCCTCGAAATTTGTGATTTAAATGCGCTACGCCGGCGAGCGTTGCGCTGAACCGGGGAGCCAACTCGCAAAGCACCCTAACGAGGCACATCGAATCGGGACCTCCGGAGACCGCCGCAATTACGCGGTCTCCTGACGCCAGCATGCGATAGCGGGAAATGGTTTTGACCACGGTTTCAAGCATGGCCGCGTGGATCGGATGGCTTCATTGTAAGCCCGCCGTCCAAAAGACAGGCTCCCAGAGTCGATGGATCTTGCGGTGGCTAGAGGCCATTCCATCCAATCGGTCTAATAAAAACTATCTATTGGTAATGCCAATGAAACGCGGATATGCTGTAACACAAGCCACGTCGCTCCCCAAGCCAGCCGTGTTTGCTGCCCATCTCAAATTAAAAGAGGTTTTCTATGGCCGACAACCAAGCAGCACCACAAATGCAAGCGACCCTAGGCTTGACCGGGTTGACGATGAATGCCATGGCGCTCATCGCTCCCGGAGCTTTCCTTTGGCTCACGTTCTTTATCCAGGCGACAGCGGGCAATACCCAGCCGGCTATGTGGGCGGGAATTGTCCTTGCCCTGCTTCTATGTCTTGCAACCGCCGTCTGTTATGCGGAGATGGCGAAACTGTACCCCGGAACCGGGAGTTCCTATTACTTCGCCGAGCAGTCGTTTTTGAATCACGAAAAGGCTTGGAAGTATGCCCGAATTTCGAAGTTCATCGTGGGCTGGGGATCGCATCTTTACTATTGGATCTATCCCGGGGTGATGTGCGGCGTGATGGGCGTGCTGTGCGGGTATCTGGCGGGTACGCTGTGGCCGAGCTTCATGAGCGCTTCGCTTCCTGGCCCGGTGTTCATGGCGCTGGTGGCCGTGGCGACCTCTTTTGCGGTGGCCTACATCGCTTACCGCGGCGTCGTAGGCGCGACATCGGTGAACATCGCGATCAACGTTATCCAGATCAGCGCCCTGTTGATTTTCTCCGTCATGGCGCTGAGCTATCGCATGAATCATCCTCCGGGAAGCGTTGCGTGGAACTTCGATTCCGGTTCGGGCGACGCCTATACCTATGAGTTCTCCACCCACAAGGAAACACAGAACGGCCAGCAGACGGATGTTGTCGACCGAAATCCGGACGGCACGCCCAAACCCAAGCTCGACGCCAACGGCCAGCCCGTTCCCTTCAAAATCGACTACCCCGAGAAGGACGACAAGGGCAACTTTCTCAGCCATCCCAGCGCGAGCTCCGTGGTGGGAATTCACAACCTGGGCTACACCTTTGTTCAGGCGACGATCGCGATCTTGATTCTGGTGGGGTTCGAATCCGTAACCGCGATGGGAGGCGAAGCGAAAAACCCCAAGCGCGATGTTCCTATTGCGGTCATTACTTCGCTGCTGGTGCAAGGAGCCTTTTGCTACTTGATTGAATATTTCGCGGCGAATTACTTCCTCAACAGCGGCTACACGATGCAATCGGCAACAGGATCGGCGGCGCCCATAGGCGACATGATGATCATGATCGGCAATGCGATCTTCGGCGCGGGCCACGGAAAGACGTTCATGCTCATTCAAGCATTCACGGTATTCCTGGCCATTATCGGCACCACGCTTTCCTGCATGAGCACCGGAGCGCGCGTGACCTACGCGATGGGCAAGGATGAGGAGCTGCCGGATCACTATGGTTTTCTGCATGCCGAAAACCTGACTCCGCATCGCTCCATCTGGACTCTGGCGGTGATTTCGGCCATTATCGGCGTCATCGCGGTGTCGGTGGCTTTCGGAGACGGCTCGGCCCCCAAAGACTCGGATATCAAAGCTCTGCCGCAGGGTTTGCTATCCAGCTTCGGCTACACCACGCACGATAAAATGGCGGCGCTGCCGAACACGCTGCTTCTGGTGACGCTCTCGTCCAACTTCGGCACCTTCTTGCTGTACGGCCTAAGCTGCGTCATTTGTATGGTGGCGTTTCACAAGCATCCGCTGTACAGCCCGCTCAAGCACACTCTGATTCCGGCGTTTGGATTGGTGGCGAATCTTGGCTGCATGATCGCGTATTTGGTATTGCCGTTCATGGGCATCGGCACCAAGCCCGAGCCTCTTCTGGCGCTCGGCGTGGCGGCGGTTTGGGCGATCTTCGGGCTGATCTACTTCGCGCGCTCCAGCAAGGCCAGCGGACGAAGCACTCTTGTCGAGCGGCGCGGCGGAACGGCCGTCGCCTAATGGTGAAGCTTTGCGGAGCGGGACTTCCGTCCCGCTCCGCAGGGCCACCCTCGATGTTTGCGGTGCATCCACGAAGAACACCCGCGACCGGCTTGGATCTGGAGTTTGCGCTTCTGTCGGATCCCGGCCGGATTCGCGGCCATAACGAGGACTTCGCCGGCTACGCCGCGCCGGATAGGCAGGACGGCGGCTGGCTTTTCGCCGTAGCGGACGGCGTCGGAGGCCAGGAGTTTGGGGAAGTCGCCTCCCGCGCGGCCGTCGATGCGCTCACCGCCGGATACCGCGGCGCCGCCAGCGGCGAGCAACACTCGACGCTTCTCGCGCGCCTGGTCCAGGCCGCGAACATCCAGGTTTACGAGACCGGCAGAGCGGCCGCGCCGGGAGGCGCGGCCATGGCCACCACCCTGGTCGCTTGCGCCCTCCGCTACGACCGCGCCACCATCGCGCATGTGGGAGACTCGCGCTGCTACCTCATCCGCCACAACCACGCGATGTCGCTCACTCGCGACCATACGGTGGTAAACGAGCAAGTGCGGCTGGGAGTAATGTCGGCGCGCGAGGCCGCCAAAGCCGAAACGCGCCACGTGCTCAGCCGCTCGCTGGGATTGAACTTGTTCGTCAATGTCGACGTGAGCGAGCATCACGTCGTTCCCGGCGACGTGTTGCTGCTGTGTTCGGATGGACTTCACGGAGCCATTCCGCCCGGCGATATCGCCCGGTCCATCACCCGCGCTGCTTCGCTTAGCCAAGCCGCCCGCACGTTGGTGGATCTTGCCAATCAGAACGACGGCAGCGACAACGTCACCGCGCTGCTCATTCGGATTCGAAGCGTTCAGCGGGTCGGCATGTATCGTGGCCGGCCATATAAGTTACGCTGAGCTTTGAACCTCCACGCTGGCGATACCCTGGATCATTACCAAATCGAGCGCTTAGTCGCTCGCAGCGGGATGGCCTCGATCTGGAAGGCCATCGACAAGCGCGACGGCAAGCCTGTGGCCATAAAAATCCCCCATCCGGAAATGGAGTCCGACGTTCAATTCTTCGAGCGCTTCCAGCGGGAAGCTGAAATCGGCCGGCGGATGGATCATCCAGGGATTATGAAGGTCTATCAAGATCCGCGCCCAGGCAAATTCTACATGGTGATGGAGTGGGTGGAGGGGCGGCTGCTCCGCCAGATCCTTCACGAGGAGCGCAAGCTGGATCAGGACCGCGCCATCCGGATTTCACTGGCCATTCTGGAGGCGCTCGAATATATCCATTCCCGGGGCGTCGCTCACCGCGACCTGAAGCCCGAGAACATCATGGTGGACGAGCAAGACAACGTCAAGCTGATCGATTTCGGCATCGCCTCGCTGGAAGGAGTTCGCCGGCTCACCTTCGCCAAGCTGAGTAATGTTATGGGAACGCCGGATTACATATCTCCGGAGCAGGTAAAAGGCAAGCGCGGCGACGGGCGTAGCGATTTATACGCCCTGGGCGTGATGTTGTATGAGATGCTAACCGGCAAAAAGCCTTTCAATGGGCCAAATCCGTTTCAGATCATGAACGACAGATTGATCAACAATCCGGTTCCCCCGCGCGAGCTCGATCCAGCGATTTGGCCCGAGGTTCAAGAGATTATATACCGCGCCTTGGAACGCGATCCCGCCAACCGCTACCGGACGGCCCAGGAATTCGCGAAAGATTTGGCTCATCCGGAAGAAGTCGGCGTGGCGAATCGCGCGGAGTTGAAGGACTGGCATGTCCGCCGGACGCCCCTCCTCCGGCAGATCGCCTTCTACGCCATGCTGGCGCTAATTCCTGTAGTGGTGCTAGGGCTTCTGTTCTGGGTGGCGAAGCATACTTGAATCTTGGCGAGCCGGAAAGGCTTGGTCACGACTCAATCCAGCGCGGATAAGACAGCATCCGGAAGTCGTGGGCTGATTCCCAGGCGTGAATGTTCCTCAGGGAAGACGACTGAACCGCAAATTTCGCCGCGCTTACGCCCGGAAAGACCTCTTCATTATCGATTGCGGCCAATCTGCACTCGATCAGTTTCCGATTCAACGCCAGGGCGGCGCTGGCGCGGGCGTGTCCGTCGACAATCAGGAACGCGTTGTCGTACACGGCCACCGAGATCGGCGGCCGGTCCGGTTCCCGCCGCTCGCCAGCCGGTTCAAGGATCTCTTTCGTGGGCACGAGACGGCGCGGGGAGAGCCAACAATCCGGGCGCGGCGAGTCTAAGCCGTCGGCTTGGTTCATGATCACGTCCGCCACCTCGCCGGGCGAGGCATGCGTCGTATCGATCACAAGATCGTAATTGCGCCAGTTGCCGGGATTCACGGCATATAGACTAAAGAATCTTTCCTGCTCGAGGCGCTGGCGCTCCGCGTTATCTGCTCCGGCGGTTTCCGGGGAGGCGTGGTTTTCATCGGCGCGGCTGGCTAGATAGACGCGATTCGCGCCGATCGCCGGCTCCACTACAAGATACACTTTGAAGGAATTCGGAAGAAAGCGCCAGGCGAGGCGAGAATCGACGATCAGCGGCTCTGTCGACTGGTGCAAACTCGCTAAATATCCATCGATTTCGCGGTCGATTTCTTTGTGCGTTTTGGCAAATTCATTGAATTCGAGAATCGACATTCCCTTTTCCGAGGCCATGCGGCGGAGAATGACGCCCGCGGAAACGATTTTCCAATCGGTGCGGCGGCCGATTTCATTGCAGACCTCGGTCTTTCCGCTGCCGATCTGACCGGCTACGGTGATAATGCGAACGGCGTTTTCGCGGCGGGGATTTGACGATTCGTTCATTTCAACGCTTGGGCGGAGGCTCGTTCTGAGATTTTGCCTTGTGCGCGCTTCACCAGCCAAGCGCCGGCAAAGATGACGGCCATGCCGAGAGCTTCGCGCGCGGAAAACGCCTCGCGGTAAATGAGCCGCCCCAACAGCACGGCCACCAGCGGATTGATGTAAGTGTAAAGCGAGGCTACCGCCACGGGCAAGCGGTTCATTGCGAACACGTATGAGCTGTAGCCTATGATGCCGCCGAAAACCGCAAGATACAGGGTGGCGGCGATTGCTCTTGGGCTCCAGTGAGCCTGCCGGATCTGTAGCGCCGCCGGAGCGGCGTAGGCGACGCCCACGGCAAGCTGCTGCACCGCCGCGGTGACAAAGGGGTGAATGGGCGCGGTCCGCCGCCGCTGAAGGATCGATCCCAAGGCCCAAAACAAAGCCCCGATCTGCAACAGCAGAAACAGAACGAGCAGGCCTGGCCCTCCGGGTTTGTTGGGGGAAACGTTTTCGCCCGAGACTAAGACGGCGACACCGGCCACGCCCGCCAGCAGCGCGGCAAGGGTCGGAGCGTGGAGCGGCGCCCCGCCCGGCAACGCCGCTTCGGCCGCCACCAGCCAAAAGGGCGAAGTGGCCGCCCAAAGCGCCGACAATCCGCTGGGCGCCCACTGTTCCACGAACGCCAGCATGCCCGTGCCCGCGCCGATAACCATGAGACCACAGGCCGCAGCGATCCACAATTCACGGCCCCGGGGGAGACGCGCGCCGGCCAGCCGCCCCGCTAGCAGCATCGCGCCGCCGGAAAGCAAATATCGCCAGCACATTAGCGTCGCGGGCGGGAGCGACTCCACCGCGATCCGAATTCCAAGATATGTAGTTCCCCAAAAGATGCAGACGCTTGCGAGAGCCAGATACGCGGGGAAATTGGATGGATGGCGCAATGTAAGATTACCATGGTAACTTGATCCTCACGCTTACCTTGAACCCCGCCATCGACCGGACTGTCACCGTCGACAAGCTGGTTTTTGAAGACCGCGCATACATTTTAGACCGCGCCGAAGTTGCGGGCGGCCGCGGCGTTAACGCATCGCAGGTGATCCACGCGCTGGGCGGAAAGACGCGGGCCTTGCTCACCTGCGGCGGCGCGGCCGGCAAACGAATGCTCAAGCTGTTGGAGGGCGCCGGCTTTCCTTACGAAGCGGCTTTGGTGGCGGCGGAAAGCCGCATCAATCTCGCCATCTCCGATCGCCAGGGGCTGACCGTGAAGCTCAACGAAGCCGGCGCCGCTTTGACTCCCCGTGAGCTCGAATCCGTCCGCGATCTGGTGCAGGCCCGCCTCGAAGGCTCTCGAGAAAAAGATGGCGTCCCGGAAAGGGTGCGTTGGCTGATGATCTGCGGCAGCCTGCAACCAGGCATCCGCTCGCATTTCTATTGCGAACTAATCCAGATTGCCCAGAAACGCGGCGTAAAGGTTCTGCTCGATACGGATGGCGACGCCTTACAACACGCCCTTGAGGGAAGACCTTCGGTGATCAGTCCGAATCAACACGAGGCAGAGCGCCTGTTGGGCCGCGCGCTGATCACGCGCACCCAGATGCTGGAGGCCGTCAACCGCATGCAGGAGATGGGCCCGGAATCCGTGATCCTTTCGCTTGGCAGCCGGGGTGCGATCGGCTCCTCCTCCGAAGGAGTCTTTGAAGCTTTGCCGCCCCGCATCGATTCGCTTTGCCCTATCGGAGCCGGGGACGCGCTGGCCGCCGCCTTCGTTTGGAGCATGGACAAAGGCAAGAGTTTCGCCGAAAGCCTGCGTTGGGGCGTGGCGGCGGGAACGGCGACGGCGTCCCTGCCGGGGATCCGGTTTCCGACGCTGCAGCAGATACGCGCGATCTATAAACAAGTAGAACTGCGCGCACTGTAGCGGGTGTTTTCGGCGGGCAGCCTCACATCGCCCGCGCCTCTAAACGGAAAGCATCGTGACCAAACCGTTCAATGATCTCTCCGATCGCGAAATCCTTGCGTTGGCGATTTCTCTGGAAGAAGAGGACGCGCGCATCTACGCGGATTTCGCAGACGGCCTGCGCGAGACCTATCCTTCCACCGCCAAAATGTTCGAGGAAATGCAACGGGAAGAGTCCGGGCGCCGAGCCAGCTTGATTGAGCAGTATCGCCGGCGATTCGGCGGCCACATTCCGCTGATTCGCCGTCAGGACGTGCGTGGCTTCCTCAACCGCCGGCCCATCTGGCTGGTGCGGCCTTTAGGAATTCACGCCGTTCGCAAACAAGCAGAGGCCATGGAGCTCGAAACCCGCCAATTTTACGATCACGCGATGCGGCAGGTGTCAGACGCCTCGACGCCCAAGCTGCTCGGCGATTTGGCCAAGTAGAGCGCCGCCACTACCGGCAGGCCGAATCGCTCGAAAGGGAGTTGCTCACGCCGTCGAGCTAGCCGCTATCAGCCTTATCCGCAAGCGCTACATGGATACGCCATTGCTGACGGCGGCGTTTGAGGTGGTGGTCGGGGGAACGCTGGTGTTTTTCACCGGCATCCTCATCGGCAGCTCATAGCCAAGACGGCTGGCCTTTGCCAGCCGCTAGAGGGATAGTTTGCGGCTCTGCCCGGTTGCCTGGCGGCGAATGTCCGGCCCTGCGCGTCGATTCCGCCCTAATGTAGGAAGGCGCGAATGCCGATTGTCAAGCCGAGCGCGTTGACTTCAGACCAATCGCTTGGAGTGACATTCATGAAACCCGACCCTCGAACAGGAAGAGGTATTGCGCTGCTGGCTTGCTTCTTTGGCCTAAGGATCCTGGCGGGCGGCCAGCCTCTCATTTCCGCCTCTATCTTAGGCGGGAGCCAATTTGACGCGGCTCGAGCCATGGCCACGGACCTGGCGGGAAACATTTATGTCGTGGGAGAGACATATTCGAATGATTTCCCCGGCGCCGGGCAATCGGGCCATTCGCGCGCTGCGGGAGACGCATTTATCGTGAAGCTCAACGGGTCTGCGACGCAGATCCTCTACAGCTTCGTCTTTGGCGGAACCAACTATGACTCCGCCCGCAGCGTGGCCATCGATTCCAGCGGCAATGCCTATATTACGGGCCTGACTGGCTCGGTAGACTTCCCGGTCACGGCCGGCGCATTACAGCAGAGCTCGCCTAGCCCTGGTCTGCAACATGCTTTCATTGTCAAAGTAAGTTCCTCGGGTTCTCTGATCTACGCCAGTTATCTGGGAGGCGCATCAAACGACGCTGGCTACGCGATTGCCGTGGACCCCTCCGGAGCGGCCTATGTCGCCGGGTCCACCAGTTCTCCGAATTTTCCGGTCACGCTTAATGCTCCGCAAAAGCTACAGCGTGGAATATCCAATTGTTTTGTCGCCAAGGTCGACCCCAGCGGAGCGAGTCTGTTGTACGCGACTTTTCTTGGGGGGGAGCGGAATGACCTTTGTCGAGGCATTGCGGTGGATGGAGCCGGCGAGGCTTATGTGACGGGTGTAACCAACTCGGCCTCTTTTCCGCTCGCGACTCCGCTCGATTCAGCCTTGTCCGGCTCCTCCGATGCTTTTCTGACGAAACTCAGCTCAGCGGGCAATCAGTTGCTGTTCTCCACCTATCTAGGCGGGGAAAGCGTCGATGAAGGCAACGCCGTCGCCGTTGGCCCCAACGGAGTCGTTTATATCGCCGGAGATACAGCTTCCAGCGCGTTCCCGGTCTCGCCGAACGCCCTGCAACCCAGCAATCGGGGTGGGTATGACGCGTTTCTCTGCGCCATGGCGGGCGATGGGAGCCAGCTCGTGTGGTCTACCTATCTCGGCGGCAGCGGATCGGACTCCGCCGATTCCGTAGCTGTGGCTCTGGACGGCCGGATCGTAGTCGCGGGCTATACGGCCTCCGTGAACTTTCCGGTTGTCGGCGCGATTCAGAGCGCCTTTGGGGGCGCATTCGACGCCTTCGCCGCGGTGGTGAAATCCAACGGGACCGCTCTGGATTTTTCCACCTTCATCGGCGGTGGCGGAGATGATCGAGCGTATGGGGTGGCGGCGCTTGGACCGGACCAGTTCGCGTTGTGTGGACAAGTCCTATCCGGCTCCGTTCCGTATATAAGAACCCAGTTTTCCTCCACGCCGGCAGGACAAGACGACACCCTGATCGCCGCCATCGCTTACGCCGCCTCAACTCCCACGCCACTGCGCTTTGTTCCGGTCACTCCCTGCCGCGTGGCGGATACCCGGGCCTGGGCGGGATTCACAGGGAATTTTGGCCCTCCTTCTCTTGTCGGGGCAGGGATTCGAACGTTTCCCATCCCGAGTAGCAACTGCGGAATTCCGATTACCGCGCAAGCCTATTCCTTGAACGTTACCGTTTTGCCTTCGGGGCAACTGCACTACTTGACGTTATGGCCAGCCGGCCAATCTCTCCCCAATGTATCGACCATCAATTCCGATGGGCGTATCAAAGCCAACGCAGCCATTGTGCTGGCCGGCATCTCCGGAGCCGTTTCGGTTTTCGCCAGCGATCCTACGGATCTGGTGCTCGACATTAACGGATATTTCGTAGATGCGAACAGTACCTCAGCCCTGGCCTTCTATCCGCTCCCGCTCTGCCGGGCCGCCGACACTCGGACGGCCTCGGGCGCGTTGGGAGGGCCCGCCTTAGCGGGCAAAACCGCTCGGACATTTCCGCTTCTGGCGGCTGGCTGCGGGGTTCCGGCTACGGCGCAAGCGTACTTGTTGAACTTCACCGCCTATCCGCGGGGCGAATTAGATTACATCACCACATGGCCGGCGGGCCAAGCGCAGCCGAACGCCTCCACTCTGAATGACAAGGTCGGCATAGCGAACTCGGCCGCGGCCATCCTTCCCGCGGGGGCTATGGGTGCGATAAGCGTATTCGCCAGTAACGATACAGATCTCTCGATCGATATCGACGGATATTTCGCACCTTCCGGATCAGGGGGGCTGTCCTTCTATGCGGCAGCGCCCTGCCGGGTGTTGGACACTCGTTATCCATGGCTCCAGCCTCC
Organism: Bryobacteraceae bacterium; assembly: GCA_035293905.1. Classification (GTDB taxonomy): domain Bacteria; phylum Acidobacteriota; class Terriglobia; order Bryobacterales; family Bryobacteraceae; genus Palsa-187. Next base: position 11,878 of record DATGLY010000076.1, on the reverse strand, counting down.
CCTGCCCGGAGGGGTGGTTAGGCTGGCGCCGGTTGCCTCAAGCGTCTGCGCTCCGCCGGCAACCGCGCAAGCCTATGTCCTGAATAGTACAGTAGTGCCTTCCGGTCCCCTGCAGTATCTGAATTTGTGGGGGCAGGGCATGCCGGTCCCAAGCCTGCCTTTGCTCACAGCGCCCGACAGAGCCGTCACTTCCAACATGGCCATCGTGGCGGCTCCGAATGGATCCGTAGAAGCGCTCCCTTCCGATCCAACCCATCTCATTCTGGATCTGATTGGATATTTTGCGCCGTGAAGCGCGCCGGCGAATCACTGTTCGGATTTCAATGTATAGTTGCAGGCTTCCACGTCGAAATTCCGGTTGTAATACGGATCGCGTGCGGCGATTGTCTTGCCCCACCGGTCCAACAACAGCCTGCGATCGCCCAAATCGTAATAATTCCCGCGCGTTTGAGATTCCTTGTGGAAAAAGCGCGCATGCGGAGTAAATATGTTTCGAAAACCTTGCGCCCGTAATTGAAGGCACAGATCGACGTCCTGATATGCCGTGCAGTATTCCTCGAAAAATCCGCCGGCCTGTTCGAATGCGGTCCGGCTTAACATCATGCATGCCGCGGTGACAGCGGATACTTCGCGAGCGCAACTCAGCGACCCATGATAGCCGTCTGAGCCGGCGGAAGCCCGCCGTGAAACATGATCCGCCGTTCCGCGGCAGCCCAGCACTACGCCGGCGTGCTGAACCGTGAGGTCCGGATAAAGCAACAAAGCTCCCACCGCGCCCACGTCCCTCTGCTGGGCGTAATAGAGCATCTCCTCAATCCAGCGTTCCGTGATCGCCTCAATGTCATTGTTCATGAACACGAGATATTCGCCGCTGGCGGCGCGCGCGCCGAGGTTGTTGGCTTGCGAAAAATTGAACCGTCCTGTAAATAGAACCCGTTTTACTCGATAGGACTCCATGAGTTGCAACGCCCGCGGGTCTGTACTTTCGTTATCGATACAGACGATCTCAAAACGTCCGTAGGTGGTTTTATCCATTACGCTCCGAAGACATCCGCCGAGCAACTCCGGCTCGTCCTTGCTGGGGATCAGAATTGAAACGAGGGGCTGACTTGCCAGGGGCCGAGGCGCGATCCGCACGCGCCCCGGCAAGGCGCCAGGTTCGGCTAAAGCGGGCAATTGCAATCGCTTCAAATGCGCTTGCACGGCCAAATTCTGAAGTTCGTCCGTGCCTCCGACGGGTTCCTGGGAAGCTTCAGGGTCGGAATGCGGAAGGCGGCGGTGATAAAGGACTGTGCTCAAGTGTCCAATGCGCTGGGTCCGCTCTGAACAGCGGAGCATGAATTCGAAATCCTCGATTCCGTCGTAGCGGGCGTCGAATCCTCCAATGCTGAGCGCGGTCTCGCGGCGGACACAGAGGAGATTGCCGATATACATTACGCCGCGCAAGTATTCCGGCGACCAATCCGGTTTATAAAATGCCTCTTTTCGCTGTCCCTCGCCATTCACTACATCGTGGTCGGTATAAACAACATCGAAGCCTCGGTCGAGCTCCGTCAGGCACGCCTCCAGCGCCGCCGGCTCCAACTGATCTCCGGGAGTCAAAAAACAGACGTGCTCTCCCGCGGCGAGACGCATCGCTTCGTTGAGCGCGCCGCTTACGCCTTGTCTTCGCTTAAGCCTCCGCGTTTTGACGCGATGGGTGCTTTCAAGGATCGGCAGGAGATCGCGGAAGTCGGTTTGCGCTGATCCATCGTCCACGATGCACCACTCCCATTGCGTCGAGGATTGTTCCAACACGGAAAGCGCGGAGGCGGCCAAGGACGATATGGGAGTGTTCCACGCCGCGGTGACGACGCTTATGCGCGGGCGGCCGGACATGGGACGGCGACAGGCGCCGGCGGCGTTTCGAACGAGCTCCGCGCAGTCCTTTGCCGTGGAGGCTCCTGTGAGGAGGCGGCGGCCGGAGCGGGGAGCGCCCTGGGTTGCCCGGATTTCCGGCGGTCCTTCCGGCCGCGCTTTAGGTTTTCTGGGAGAAACGAACCAGCCGCCTAGCCATACTAGCGTTCGCCAGATGCGGCTTTGCAAAATCTCCTGCACGCGCCCGCCGGCCGCTTCAATTGCCTCTCGGTGACTGGTAAGGATCCTTTCAACGTCGTTCTGTTGCCGGTCCCGGCGCGCTTGTTGTTCCCGCAGCAGGCGAAGCTCTTCCCGGGCCGACTCCAGGCTCTTTTCCATTTTCGCGAGCCTTTCCTCGAGCCTGGATGAAGGTGCTGGTTCTTGACTCTCCATGCGCAGCCAATCTATTGTCTGCCCGTCGATGTTGCCGCCTACGCCGCGGCTACCGCTTGCCTCTCACAGCGTTCGTAAAATAACCGCTGACCGAACCGGTACAGAATCTCGTCAAAACGATTCGCTTCTCGCACGGCCTCCACCTCATCCTTGCTCAACGCGTTACGCGCGGCTAGGTCTGGCTCAGGAGCGGCGTTTTCCCGGAAAAGCTCTGCTGGGACCGGCGCCTCGATGCTGCGGCATAACAATTCCAGGCTCGCTCTCCAGTGTTCGGTGAGTCCCAAAAAGCTCATACGCTCCAGGCGAATCATGGCCCGGTTGAGAACGCCCGCATCGCACGGGCGCTTTTCCATCCAATCGATAATTGCCTTGCCTTCTTCGGCCGAAATCGTACGCTTATGAATCCGATCAACCACACTGCGCAAGTCGTAATCGGCGCCAAGCATCCGGGTCATCATATTCGCCCCGTGGAAGGAAAACAAGTTATCGGTCACGAACTGACTGGGCGCGCCGATACGCGCCCGCGACAACTGGGGATGGAGCGGGTGGCCGGGGTTTCGCAGGATGTACTGGTAAGCCGAGATCGCCCGCTGCACCGGATCGCGCAAGAACGTAATCGAGTATAGCGGTCGTCCCAATATTTCCAGCAGTGGATAGAAATAGTGGCCCGCCACCAGCCTGCTTCCTTCCGAATTTTGCGGTCCGTCCAGAAAGTCACACGTGCATTGGAGGTGAATCAGGGGCAACCGCAACAAATATTCCTGTAAATATTTGATCAGCGTGATGCCTCCGGTTTTGGGAAGGTGCAAAAAAGCTACGGTTTTGTAGTGCAGTTGACTCAAAATTCTTACCGCGAGACGGAGATTGAGGGCCCCGGATTGCGGCGGAATGCGCTCCAGGCGTCTTGGCCGGTTTCCGCGCGCCGCCGCGAGTTCACCCTCCAATTTACGGATTATAGCTCAATCAATGCCGATTCCAGCAAACAGTGCGTTAAACTACTTCAATGATCCCGAATCTGCGTTCCCTGCGGTTCCGGCCCGAATTCCATCCTGAGGGCCGGGAACTCTGGTCCGGGCATCTGCCCTTCGCCGTAGACGCGGTCGACGTTCTGAGGCCGGCGATATTGGTGGAACTGGGGACGGGCGGCGGCGGCTCCTATTTCGGGCTCTGCCAGGCAGTGCAAGAGGCCTCGATGAGGTGCCACTGTTATGCCGTCGATACCTGGGAAGAAGGTTCGAATCGCGGCGGCCTCCGGGCCTTTGAGGCCGCCTCCAAGCACAACGCGGGCCGCTATTCGGGCTTTTCGCATTTGCTGCGAATGACGTCCACGGAGGCAGCGCGCTTGTTTCTGGACGGCGCCGTGGACCTTCTTCACATCAATTGGTGCAGCGCTCATGCGATCCTGCACGAGTTCGAAACCTGGCTTCCGAAGGTGTCAAGAGGCGGTTTGATCCTGATCCACAAAATCGTCGCCCAGGGGGAAGATTCCGGCGGGTGGCGCCTGTGGGCGGAAACCGCGCGCCGGTTTCCTTCCTTCGCCTTTTGGCACGGCGGGGGACTGGGGGTCCTCGCAAACGGCGCCCTGGCGGACCTCGATCATCCGCTGTTATCCGCGCTGTTCAAGGGCGCGTGCGACCCACAAACCCTTCGAGATTACTATTTCCTTTGCGCCGAGCGCCTCTCCTATGAACCTTTCTCCGCGGATTGGGATCTGGTTGATGCTTCCCAACCTTCCCTCAACCGCCGTCCGAACGGCGACCCGCGCCCGGGACGCTCCCACGAAATAACAAAATTTCAGGTGTTTTCGCCAGACAATTCTGGCTATTCGGACCGGCGCAGCCAGACGATCAACCTTCGCCTGAATGAGTGGGTCGTTCTGGAGTCCGAAGTGCTGTTTCCTTCTGCGCGCCTGCGCGTCGACCCGTGCGAAACGGTTTCCTTGATTGAAATCTCCGGAATAACGGTCCAGGATTCCGTCACCGGAAATTTGTTATGGCGCCTGGATCCGGCAAGCCCTGGGGAAATCGATTGTGGCGGCACCGCGGTGCGCATTCCCAGCAACGACGTACTGGCAATTGTCAGCTTTGGAAACGACCCTCAGGTTTTTTTGCCTTCCTTTGAGACGCCTGCCTCCCTTGAAAAACTGCGGCTTCAGTGCCGCCTTCGCATTGACCCAGGGTTTAGTTCCTTTCCGCGAGCGTTTCAAGCGCTTGCCGCCTTGCTGTCCGAGACAAGGGTTCAGTTCCAGGAATCGCTCGCGAATGCGGCCGAAACACTTCGGCAGGAACAGCGGCGACGCGAAGAGCAGGCCAACGAATGGGCTATTCAGCGGCAGCAGCTCGAAGCCTCCCTTGCGCAGGCAGCCGGAGAGCTCCAACAGGAGCGTCAGCGCCGCATGGATCAGCTCGACGCCTTCGCCCTTCAGCGGCAGCAGCTTGAAGCCGAGATCAGCCGCCTCGGGGCCTCCGCCGCGCAGGCTACGGCTGAACTTCAAGAAGAAAGACGCCGAAACCGGGAGCAGAGAGTCCACAGTCAAAAGGCTCTCGCCTCGGCCGAAAATCGCTGGGCGGCGATGCAAAGGACGGTCGAATCCATGCGCCATTCCAAATCCTGGCGTCTCACGGCGCCGCTGCGCATGTTTGGCGGCGCCGCATTGAAGGCGCATCGGATTCTTTTGAGAGCCTTCTACGAATCGCCCGCATTTCCATACGCCGGGAAGCCGCTGGCAAAAATGGTTTACGCTGGCTGGCTGCCCGGCGCCGGCGTCTTGCTTCCCCCCAATCCATTGTTTGACTCGGATTTCTATGCCCTTTCAAATCCGGACGTTTCAAAGGCGAAAAATCAATGGGCTCATTACATAGGTTTTGGAGCGGACGAGCGCAGAAATCCGCATCCTATGTTTGATTCGCGGTATTACATGGCGCGAAATCCCGATGTTGTTCAGGCGGGATTAAATCCATTGATTCATTATTATTCATTCGGCGCCGCCGAATTGCGCCAGCCTCACCCTGAGTTCGATCCGGCGCAATATTTAGACGCGCGCGACGACGTGAGGGAAAGCGGGATGAATCCGCTCCTCCATTACTGGAAACATGGTCGGTGCGAGCAAGCCCTATTAAAAGATGCATCGGCGGATCCGGAGATTGCGGGCAAACCCCCCGGCGAACCGCAAGTTCCAGCGGCCATGCCTCCCAACGGCCCGCTGATTTCCATTCTGTTGCCTGTCTTTAATGCGCCGGCGGGCATTTTGCGCCAGGCCATCGAATCCGTTCTCCGGCAGTCTTACCCGCGGTGGCAATTGTGCATTTACGACGATGGGTCCTCAAAAGAGGGGACTTTGTCTGTGCTCAGAGAGTATTCCGCGCGTGGGGACTCCAGAATCGTCATCCAATATGGAAAAGACAATGCAGGCATTTCGAGAGCTTCAAATGCGGCCTTGGAGCAGGCGCTTGGGGACTATGTGGGAATGCTCGACCATGATGACGAACTGCATCCCAATGCGCTCTCTGAAATAGCGGCGCTGTTGCGCAGCGATCCTTCCGTGGATGTGGTCTATACCGATCACGATACGATTGATCAAGACGGGCATCAGATTCGAACAGCATTCAAACCTGATTGGTCGCCGGAGTTCTTCCGTGGGGTCATGTTCGTCAATCACTTGCTGGTGGCGCGCGCAACGCTAATTCGGCAGGTGGGCGGCTTCGATCCGCGGTTCGACCGCATTCAGGATTTCGAACTGATGCTGCGGTTGTCGGAGAGAACCGACAAGATCTTTCATATTCCCCAAATTCTGTATCATTGGCGTTCTCTGCCGGGCAGCGTGGCTGCCAGCGAAGACGCAAAGGGAAAACTGGAGCATCTCCAGGCGGCGGCGGTAAACGCACATCTAGGGCGGCTTGGCATTGCCGCGATTGCAGCTCCGCACCCATCGTTGCCTCACCGGCTTCGGATCCGGCCCGCCGCGCGATCAACATATCCTCGCGTTGTGATCGCGGTTAGGGAATCCGGTGAGCCTTCCACGAATCTTACGGTTCTATCGGTTCTGAACCAATCGTCGTACCCCAATTTTGTTGTGGCTGTTCCTCCAGGTCTTTCCCCAGGTCTGCCGGCAGATCGGCGCATCTTCGTAGCGACGCTCGAGGACACCCATGCCCGCCTTGCGCGCGGCGAATTCCTGGTTTGGATCGACGACGGCCTGGAAGTGGCGAGCGCGGATTGGATCGAGACTTTGCTTATGTATTGCCAACAACCGGACATTGGCTGCGCATCTCCCGTAATTCGGGTCCATGACAAGGTTTGGTGCGCCGGCCTCATGCTGGGGCCTGATCGAATGCTTACTCCCTCAATGCGGGACTTCCCTGCCGATTCCGACGGGTATATCGGCTCTCTTTCCTGCGCCCGAGAGGTGATTTCCGTCTCTGGCGAGTGTTTGATGGTTTCCACATCGGTATTTTTGGATTTGGGCGGCAGCGTCAAATATTATTCAAAATCGTTTTTCGACGGCGCCGATCTTGCATTCCGGGCCAGGGCCGCCGGCAGACGCAATATCGTAACGCCCCAAGCATGGATCAAAAAACAGCAGGCGCTCGCTTCAAGAAACGGATGGCGCCTGGATGAGGCGCTCTTTTCCGATCGCTGGGACAGTCTGATGCAGAAGGGCGATCCATATTTCAACCAAAACGCTCTGTCTGAATTTCCAACCGTAGGATCCGTGGCGGCCACCGCGTGAACGTCCTTTTCATCAGCCATTGCGATTTTCCTAACAACAGCGCCCTGCACATCTTTAGCATTGCCCGAAACCTCGCCGAGGAGGGCTTGGACTGCATCGTTTGTGTTCCCGGCGGCGAGCCAGCCTTGGCTTCTGTGGCGCGCTTTTCGGTTGTGTCCTATGGCCTGGGCTACAGCGGCCGCATCCTGTTTCCCGACGGGAGGGGCCCTGATCTGATCCATGCCTGGACGCCTCGCGAGCGCGTCCGGAAACTGACTTTTCACCTGCTAGCTTCAAAGCCTTGCAAATATGTGCTTCACCTCGAAGACAACGAGGAGTTCATCTTAGACACAGAAATGGGCGCATTGGCGTCTCACCATCTCCGCCGCCTTCCGGAAGAGCTGATGGACGCAACCGCCGTGCCAGACCATCTATCGCATCCGCTCCGGTCGCGAAAGTTTTTGGCGGGCGCAAGCGGCCTTACCGCTATTGTGGACCGGTTGCTTGAGTTTAAGCCTGCCTCCACGCCTGGGATTGTGTTGTGGCCTGGCTTTGATCCCGAGTTCTTGTCTGCTTCCGCCGCCAGTCGGGATCAATGCCGCCAGATGGGCATTTCGGACGATGAGTCCGTGCTCGTTTATAGTGGAAATATTCATTCCTCAAATGCCGCCGAAGTCCGGAGCTTATTTTGGGCGGTACAGGCGCTCCGCCGCGCCGGCAGGCGGGTTGTGCTGCTCAAAACAGGTTCTCAATACGTTTCAGCGGATTGGATTACGGACGCAACGCGCGCGGGAGCAGTGCTCGATTTGGGCTTCATCCCCCGCGAAGCTTTGTACTCGATCATGCAAAGAGCCAATATCCTGGTTCAGCCGGGCCGAATTGGCCCTTTCAACGATTACCGTTTTCCGTCCAAGCTTCCGGAATTCTTTGCCTCCGGAAAACCCGTGATTCTGCCTCGGACCAACGTGGGTCTGGCGGTTCGCGACGGTGTGGAGGCGCTGCTGCTCCAGTCTGGCGACGCGATCGAAATCGCCCAGAAGATCGAGATCCTCCTCGACAATCCCGGGCTCGCCGCTCGACTGGGCGCTGCCGGTCGGGAATTTGCAATTCGACGTCTAAGCTGGTCTAAAAACGTCCCTGCGTTGAAGGAATTCTATGCCAGTCTCCAGTGACGCTCCCGTTGCTCCGCCTTGTCCGCCAGAAGATGCCTCCGCCCGGGCGGTGAAACTCGTCGCGTTTTACCTGCCGCAGTTCCACCCCATTCCGGAAAACGACGCATTCTGGGGCAAAGGCTTTACGGAGTGGACCAACGTTACGCGCGCCAAACCGAACTATGCCGGCCACTATCAACCCCAGCTTCCCGCGGATTTAGGCTTTTACGACCTTCGCGTCCCGGAGGTGCTGCAGCAGCAAGCTCAACTCGCCAGTCTGCACGGAATTTACGGTTTTTGCTTTTACTATTACTGGTTTGCCGGAACCAAGGTCCTGGAAAAGCCCTTAGAGACCATGCTTATGTCGGGCCAGCCCGATTTTCCATTTTGCATTTGCTGGGCAAATGAGAACTGGACTCGAAGGTGGGATGGAGGCAATCAGGAAGTGCTCATCGCTCAGGATTATTCGGATTCAGTCTGTGAACTCTTTATAAGAGACGTGATTCCGATCATGCAGAATCCAAGGTACATCCGCGTGGATGGCGCGCCCATGCTCTTGGTGTACAGGGTCAACGTCTTGCCCGATCCGGCGGCAGTGGCGAAGCGATGGAGGGAGATTTGCCGGCAATCCGGCGTCGGCGCGATTCATCTTTGCGCGGTGCAAAGCTTTGGCATCACCGATCCGCGAGAGTACGGCTTCGATGCGGCCGTGGAATTTCCACCGCATAGCGGCCAAACCCTGATTGACCCGGCTTCGTTCCCAGGGGTCCATCCGGATTTCGAAGGCTCTCTCGTCGACTATTCGGCGATCGTACGGCATCAAATCGCCATGCCATGGCCCGAATACCTCCTTTATCGTGGCGTGATGCCGGCTTGGGACAACACGCCGAGAAGGGGCACGAAAGCTTACATTTTGGTTCATTCGAGTCCGGAGCTGTATGAGGAATGGCTTTACCATATGATCAAGCAATCCCTGCAATACTCCTCCGGCGCGCCGTTTATCTTTATCAACGCCTGGAACGAATGGGCCGAGGGGGCGTATCTTGAACCGGACCAGCGCCTCGGATACGCCCGCTTGGCCGCCACGCAAAATGCAATCCGGCGGGCGTCCCTATCGACGCATCCCGGCGAGCGCCCCGCTGATCTGAGAGGCTGATACAGCAGGGGCCAGCTTACCTGCTGATTTGGATACTGCTGGGCGCAAGGCCGCCACGACCGCCAGCGCCGGGACGAGCGCCGCCTCCGTTAGAAATGAGCTTTACCCAAAGCGCGCCATCTCCACGGTAGTACGAGGTGCCGCTGGCGTTGCGCAGCGCATCCAGGCTGGTTTGCGCCGTGCCCGCGGATGCGCTCGAGTATCCTGGTAATTCCAAGATAACCCATGAGCCGTTGTCCAGCTCCCGTAAGCTAATGTTCAGTGTCGGCGCTTCGCTTTCCGCCCGGATCTCGGTGCCGGCGAGCACCGTGGTGTCGCCGCTGACGGTAAGTTTCCGACCGTTGCGGCTGAGAACGACCTGCGGAGCGCCTGCGCCGAACCCTCCTCTACCGCCCGCTCCGCCACGGCCTCCGCCGGGACCGCCGGCAACGGCAGGCGCGCCAGGTCCACCCCGGCCGCCTGCAGCGCCAGGACCTCCGGCAGCGCCACCACGGCCACCACCGAACCCTCCGCCTCTAGCGCCACTGCCGGCGCCGATCTGCATGCGCCCCATATCGCCCTTACACACCGCAGCGTTCCAATCCGGCTTGATTTGACAGTGTTGAGGATCGTCCGCGATCCCGTTGTCAATCACAATGTAGGAATTGGGGACGCCGCCGACCGACCCGTCGATATCATGGAACACCGCGCCATTCCAGCCTGTAAACCTTCCGAATTCGCCGGAGAAGGACCAGCGTCGATCCTGCTCCGGTGGGAAATACACCGGCTTGGCATTTTCGAATTTGAGGCCTTCCACATCGTTGTTGGTGCTGATAGGGAAGCTGGTGTAGAGCAGGTAAGAAATGGCTCCGGTTTTGCGAGTGGCGTTGTCCACAAAGTTGACGAACTTGGTATTGATCACATGGTGCGTGAAGTCGTAGTATTCGTAGCCGCGGATTGGGTAATCCGCGTCCTTGCGAGGCATGCTTCGGCCATACGCGATTTCCGCTTCGGTTTTGGGGGTGCCTTTATTGTCGGTTTCGCCCACAAAAAGGGAGTCCTCGACCTTCGAGGTAAAGTCGCCGTGGTACGGGGCCACGCCAGGGTACGCATGTGTGTAGCCGATGCCGCTGTCGGCTAGTTTCAGGCCCTTGAACACATGATTCTCGCCACGGGCCCAGATGGCGGCGCCGCTGTTCTTGTAGCTGGTGAAGTCATCGATCACCGTTTCGAGCCTCGGGCTGTTGATGTCGCTGGGATCGGAATAGGGCAGATGCGTGTTGCCGCCAAGGTTGAATTTGCCCTGCGCATTGGGTCCGCGATCAAACATCAGCCCGTCGACGTCGGAGTGGGCGACGTTGCCGGAAAACTCCTTCAGTTGCATGCGGCGCGGCCAGGTCTTTGCACTGATCTCCGTGCCTTCAAACTTGCCCGTCGGATGCTCCGGCAATGCGATCCAGAAGCCGGTTGCCTCAGAACCTGCGGACACATTCCCGCGGTAGGTGTTGTCGGGATTCGTGATCCAGAAGGTGGAGGCCGTGTTGTCGGAAGGAATCAACTGATCGGTGGCATTTTGACCAGCCCCAGAGCCGTTAAGCGCGTTGGTCGGATTGCAGGGTCTGGTGGGATTGCACTTGGTCAGGAGCCCCAGGTTTCCAATGTACTGGTTGCCGTGTTCCACGCCATCCTCTAGGAAGTAGCAGTGACCGACGTTGTCGTACGCCACATTGTTCTCAACCCGCACATCGTTGGTGCCATGTACCGTCACGCAGCGGCTGAAGGTGTGATGAATTGCCGAGTTCATAATGTATTGCCCCGGCGCATCGCCCACCAGATGCCAATGGATCGGATACCGCGCAAGGTTCTCGTGCTGACCCATTCGAAAGAACTCGACACCGGAGACTTTCATGGTCGACCCAACCATCGCCATCACATGTCCGCCACTGAATGACTGCTCGGCGTCGGCTGAAGCCTGGATGCGGATATTGCGTGTCAGCATTCCAACTTCACCACGCTCATCGACGCCGAAAGTGACTTGACCGTAGTGCATGTACTGAAGTTTCTGATCCAGCGTAATCACCTTTCCAGAGATGCCGGCGATGGTTCGTTCCTCTGCCTGGTGCGGATCGAAATCCGTTGACGCGATGACAATCTGCTCGCCCTTTTTCCAGTCGCCGGGATTTAAGACTTCTATGGTGTTGCTGCCTGCGGCGGCTGTTTTTGTGAGCTTGGTCCAGGAGTTTTTCTCCGTACCGTGCAGGCTCAGGGTGCCGCCCATGATCATGATGCCGCGGTCGCCCATTCCTTCAATGTCTTCGCCCGGGACGTTATTGGTCAAGGTGATGATTGCATTGTGGGTGTGGGGCTTGGCTTCAGCGCCAATCTCCAACTCGCCGTGCAACAGGATCCACTCGGTGGTCAGTTCAAGATCTTTATTATCTGCGAAGCTCAGTTTGCCATTGATCGTCAAACTGCGCAGCGGCGGCGGAGACACGTCGAGGACCACGTTCATATCCTTGTCAATCGTGACCGCGGCGTCTTTGGCCGGCGCCTTTTTGTCAGGCCAGGTGGCTGGATCAGACCAGCGCTTCGCGC
>DATGLY010000075.1:0-3014 GCA_035293905.1 Bryobacteraceae bacterium | reverse complement strand
ACTCGATCGCCGCGGTAAAGATCGCGCTCATGATGCCGCGCAGGCTCCACAGCGACCACCAGCCCAGCGCTTCGAATTTTCGCGACTCCCCATCTTTCCCGATGTGGTCGTGTGCCGCCGACTCGCGATTCAGCCACGCTTCGATCGACTGGCGGTCAATATCGGCGAGCTCGGCCTTGCCGAACACCGGCAGTATGTGATTCTCGATCTGGCTCTCGTACCGCTCGCGCGCCGCGGCGCTCAGCTTTGGAAGCCGCGCCTCGCGGTACTTCTCGGCCAACTGGGAGAACGGGATCTGCGCCTGAAGAATCAGCTTTCCCGCGTTGATCGGAGCCATGATTTCTTGCTTACGAGCCTGCAAGGCGCGAGCCGACAGTTTTTCGTCTACGAACCCCAACGGGATGCGTTTCTGTTTCCGTTCGAGGCCGGATCTGCCAGGCCGCGGCACGTAAGGTCTGATGAAGTAATAGGGGCGTGGAACGTCCCTTCGAATCTCGATCGGTGGATCTTGCCAGCGCTTCATGACGGAATCCTCCTGTAGGATCCCCTGAATTATCGCTAACTGGCTTGCTCCCGCGCTCACGCCGTAGCTCCAGTAGCGGGATGGGAGCTACCCATCCCGCGTCTCTGGTTGTTTATAGACGGCCTTCCCCTTCCGTTCCATGCCAACTCAGCGCGCCGCACGCCCTTTGTGTGATCTTCGCTGGCATTTCCAGGAAGACCGCGGTACGCCGTCTTACTCGCCGGGCCGCTAAGCCCAGGGAATATCGCGGAATTTTCTTTCGCAATCTGAGCGTCGATACGCTCCAGTTCCTGCCGATCCCGAGCCTCACGCCTCCGCTCGCGGTAATCAGCCTCGACCTCCCGGTGCCGGCACCGCGCACACCTGCCACAGCGACAGACCTTCGGCGACTTCCATGGCCCCTTACTCACGCGCGAGCACCCGCGCACGGGATTCCACGTCACGTCCGTCCATTCGATCGACGTTTTCTGTCCCATGGCTAATCCCGATACGGCTTACGCGCCGCAAGTTTGTGCTGTTCCAGCGCCTCGCCGCGCAGGTGCTCTTCAATCGGTTCGTCCCCGAACATGCCTTCCTGTATCGGATCCAGCGTGCAAGTTCCTTCGCCGCAGCCAACCTTCAGTATGTGCTCGATGAGTTCGAACATAGCACCCTGTACGGACGCGACGAAGGTAACCATCAATTCTTCATCCGCGCGAAACACGCGAAAATGATCCACCCTTTCCGATTTAATCCTTAGCCGGTAATTGCTTTTCTGGATTTTCAACTCGTGCAGCAGGGTGACAGATTCCATTTCGAACGAGATCGGAACGCGAACCCCAGTCGGAGCACGCGGATCAAGCATCCACGACGCGCCAATCTTCGCAGCCACTTGCGGCGTCGCTGCCGCGACAAACCGCAACCGGCTGATCATACCATTGCCGCTAGTCCTGTGCTCGACTGCCGTAATTCGTGCCCGATTTAGAACCATTTCACACCAATTAAGTAAGGGCGCACCTTATCCCGTTATAGGTACGCCCCGAATCAACGTTTTCACAGTCGTCGTGGATGCCACGCCACCACGTTCAGCGCCGCCGGATCGCCGGCGAAAAATCAAGAAACCTTCTTCGACGGAAACTTATCTCGGATGAACTTATGAAAGTGAGAACCGATCGACGGCGCATGAATCAACATCGAATAATGCTCCGGCTCAACGCCCTCGTATCGATGCACCGATCCAGATCGAAACTCCACCTCAAGCGTCTTCGTTTCTGGATCGTGACCTATGCTCGCGATGTTGCTGCTGCCGACCACCGGTTTCCTGTCCATTTACCTCACCACCAGAGAGTAATTGTCGATATCCAGATCCGCGCCAGGAACATCTTCCCCGCTCTCGATCGCCTTCTTTACGTCGGCCTTGCGGGTGGAGTAGGTCACATTGCGGCCGTCCAGCAGGAGCGACATGAGTTGTTTCGCGTCGTCGGAAAACTGCATCGTCTCAAGCATCCCGGACCACGCCGCGCTGATCTCTTCTACCGCCGCAACCCACCGGTCCGCGGGACAGCGCGCTGTAACGCTTGCGTCCTTGAACCGCAGCGGAATTAGCGAATCGTCCTCGATGGACGTGGAGGCCGGATTACGCTTTATGGAGAGCGTAGCGCTGTTTCCTTCTAGCTTCCGGTATCTTCCCTTTTCGTCCGCGCCCAACGATTTGATCACGGCCACAACGTACGATTCCAGACGTTCCGCGGCCTTCTCGAAGGCGGCCTGCCGCTTACGTATTCGATCGATCTCTTGCTTGGCGAGCGCTTTCTGTGAGTCACAGAAAGCCAAAAACTGCGCAACCCGATCCCGCTTCGAAGCCGCGGTATGGAGCGCGGCGGAAAGCTCCGCCTGAAATGCGTCTTCCATCTCCGGAGTGACGCTATCTCCAGTCTCGATTAGCGCCTGAAGCGAATCCTCGATCTCGTACAGGGTCGGTACCGTTGACTTGGCAGGAATAATGGATATATCACCTGCCGGCATGAGCCACCTCCGACTTATCAGATAACTGCTTGCGTATTACTCTTCCGCAACGGAACGTGAGCTTCATCCCTGGAGTGGCTGATTTCTTCGCGCGGAAGTATCTGACGCCCCCTCCGTTGCCGGACCATCTGTGCACAAACACAGCGCCCGGCTGAACAACCCAAGTAACTTCATCAGCGGTAGACACCGCAACGCCCGTGCCAGAGACTTCGACAGTGGAACATTCGTCCGTGGCCGAGGCCACGCCACTCGCGCCCGTCGCCGACGCCGCGCCACTCCAGCCCGTCGCCGACGCCGCGCCCCTCCAGCCCGTCGCCGACGCCGCGCCCCTCCAGCCCGTCGCCGACGCCGCGCCACTCCAGCCCGTGGCCGAGGCCGCGCCCCTCTTGCCTGTCGCCGATGCCGCGCCACTCCAGCCCGTCGCCGATGCCGCGCCTCTCTCGCCCGTCGCCGACGCCGCGCCCCTCCAGCCCGTCGCCGACGCCGC
>DATGLY010000074.1:0-9933 GCA_035293905.1 Bryobacteraceae bacterium | reverse complement strand
GCGGGCGCGGGCGCGGGCGCGGGCTCGGGCTCGGGCAGCGAGGAGATCACGGGGGTTTCCGCCGCCGGAGTTTCCGGTTCGGGCGCGGCGGGAGATTCCGGCGCGGGCGGCGTCTCGGGTTCCGAGACTGGGAAGCCGTTGCCCGAGGCATGAGGAGCCAGACGCCGGCGCACCGCCAGGGCGACATCGTCATCCAGCGAGCTGGAATGCGTCTTTTTCTCATGGAAACCGAGCTCGGGCAAAACTTCCAGGATCACGCTCGGCTTCACTTCCAGTTCGCGCGCCAGCTCATTGATGCGGATCTTACTCATATCATCCAATCACCGGCCGGGGTGGTTCGCTGGGCCGGCGGATAAAAGGTTGCACTCCAAAATTCCCAAAAATGCTTAAAACTTTTCAGTTTCCATCGTAACAGATTGCTCTTGTATTTCCTCCGTCTGGCCGGCGGGAGGCTCGGCCGCGGGGGAGGCAGGCTCGGGCGCCGGTTCGGCCGCCGCCGCGGCCGCGGGCGGCTCGGCATCGCCCTCGAACTGGCCGTAGTAGCTCATCACGGCCTGTTGAATTGCTTCGACCATTGCGGGCTCGATTCCCGGAATCTCCAGGAGTTGCTCGGGAGTCATGGCGCCCAGCTTTTCCACGGTCGCCGCGCCGCCCTCCAGGAGTTTGGCGGCGACGTCCTCGGTCAGGCCGTGATCGGAAAGAACGGAAACGGGCACGCCGGTGGGCACCAGGGCCGCCATCTGGCTTTCCACTTCGCGCCGCTTCTCTTCCTCGCTTTTGATGTCGATTCTCCAACCCAGGAGTTTGGCGGCCAGGCGCACGTTCTGTCCCTTCTTGCCAATGGCCAATGAGAGCTGGGTATCGTCAACGATCACCTCCATATGCTTTTCCAGGGGATCCAAAATCGTGACCTTGGCGATCTTGGCGGGGCTGAGGGCGTGAGTGGCGAAGCTCACCGGATCTTCGTTGTACTCGATGATGTCGATTTTTTCGCCGCGGAGCTCGCGAATGATCGATTGCACGCGCATGCCTTTCATGCCGACGCAGGCGCCCACGCTATCCACGTCGCGGTCGCGGCTGGAGACGGCGATTTTGGTGCGCTCGCCGGCTTCCCGGGCGCAGCCTTTGATAGTCACGGTGTTGTCGTAGATCTCCGGCACTTCCTGCTCGAACAGGCGCATGACCAGCTCCGGCGCGGCGCGAGAAATGATCACGCCGGCGTTTTTGCCGGCTTTTTCCACGCTCTTGATCACGCAGCGGATCCGGTCTCCCACGCTGAAGCTTTCCAGCTTGGACTGCTCTTTCTTGGGCAGGCGCGCTTCCGACTTGCCCAGATCGGCGATGAGATCCTGCCCCTCGACGCGTTTTATGACGCAGGTCACCAACTCGCCCACGCGCCCGGAGTACTCCGAATAGAGGTTCTCGCGCTCGGCCTCGCGCACCTTTTGCAGAATCACCTGTTTGGCGGTTTGGGCGGAGATGCGGCCGAGCGCCTCGGTGGGTTTGAGCTGGCGGATCTCGCCGCCGATCTCGACGTTGGGGTCGAGGGCGCGAGCGTCCTCGAGCGAAATCTCTTTTAGCGGATCGGACGGCCGGTCGACCACCTGGCGGCGTCCATAAATTTGGATGGAGCCGGTGCGCTCGTCCAGCTCGGCCACCAGATCTTCCTCGGTATGGAATTGCTTGCGGGCAGCCACCAGCATGGCGTCCTTTACCGCATCCAACACAACCTTGGGATCGATGCCTTTTTCCTTGCTGAGGATTTCAATGGACTGATAAATGCTTCCCAGAGTGCTCATATATTGTATGCTTGATTCTTTTAGAGGACTACCACTCGAACTTGAGGTTGGCCTTCTCGACCTGATCCAAAGGGAACCGCAGGCATTTGCCCGGAGAAGGTTCCAGAGTGATGATTCCTTCGGCGATGCCTTTCAACAGACCCGCCCAATGGCGCTGGCCTTCCACAGCCTGGCGCAGGACAACTTTTATTTTCCGGCCCGAGAAGCGCTCAAACTCCTGGGGTTTCGAGAGCCTGCGCTCGACGCCAGGCGAGCTGACCTCCAGCGTGTAGGAGCCTCCCGGGACTGCGTCCTCCACATCCAGGATGGCGCCCACGTTCTGCGAGATGAACTCGCAGTCGGCATGGCTGACGCCTTGCGGCTTGTCGATGACGATGCGCAAGACCCGGCTCGGGCCGCCGCCTAGAAGACGCACATCCACGATCTCCATCCCCTCGCGCCCCGCTACGCGTTCGGCAATCTCCCGAATTTTCTCTATGGCCGCCGTCCGGTCCGCCATGCCGTTTCCTCGGACGCAATAAAAAAGTGGGCCTCAAGCCCACTCTGGTGTCCGACCCTGCTTCCAGTATACACCCCGGGTCCGGAGGATTCGCTGTCAGGCGGCGGCGCGGTTCAGGATACTCTCGGCGTAGAGCGCGCCGGCGGCTGTCTCTTCGTGTTTAAAAAAAGCGAAGACGTCGCGGCCGCCGTCCAGCAGGCTCTGGATTCGCTCGCCGAGCTCGGCCAGATCGGCTGGGGAGTATTCCGGCTTACGCAGGCGCGCGTGAACGAAATCGGCAGTCAGCACGCGCGGGATTTCCAGCTTGTCCGACTCGGCCAGGCACAGCGAGACTCTATGCTTTTCGAGCAGCCGATAAACCTCGTCCACGAGCCAGGTTTTGTCGCGGAACTCGAAAGCGCAGCGAAGATCGGGCGGCAGATTTTCAAGAAACGCGGCGAGCGTCGGGATGTCGGCCTTAAAATTGGGCGGCAGTTGGAACAGCACGGGTCCCAGGCGCCGGGCGGCGCGCAGCGGATCGATGGCGCGAAAGAAGACCTCTGTAAATTCCGACGCTTTCAGACGCAACAGATGGGTGATGCGCATGTGGGCCTTGAGAGCGAACACGAAGCCCGGGGGAGTCGCCGAGACCCAGCTTTCCAAAGTAGAGGACGAAGGCAAGCGGCGAAACGTGTAGTTGATTTCCACGGCGTTGAGCCGGCTGGCGTAATGTTTCAGAAAATCCTTCTGCGGCAGCTTGGGCGGGTAAAAGTCGGGCTTCCAGGAAGGATAGGCAAAGCCGGAAGTGCCCGCAAAAAGCGACGGCATGCATCTTTGATGATAAGATGGGCTAGATCCCGCGCCCGCCGAGCCCGGCGTGACAACGTCCGGCTTAACAAATGTAAAAATCGCACGCGCGCCGGAACGTTTTTGGGCCGGAGAGCGTCGATTGTACCGAACCTCAACATCATGCGGTCAGCATTCATCGGGTTGTTTTGCAGCGTGGTCGCGGCGAACGTTTGCGCTCAGCCCAGCGGAGAACGGGTGAGGCTGGCGGGCCACATCCATCCCAAGGCGCGGCCGGAGTTCGATCAAGGGCGCCTGGAGCCTTCATGGCCGCTCACGCATCTAACGTTGGAGCTCGCGCCGTCGGCGGCGCAAAAGGCCGACCTGGAGCGGCTTCTGGTCCGGCAGCAGACTCCGGGCTCGCCGGAATATCACCATTGGCTTACGCCGGAGCAATACGCGCAGCGCTTCGGAGCGAGCGACGCCGAGATCGCCCAGCTCAGCGCGTGGCTTCAGAGTCAGGGGCTGAAGGTGACGTCGGTGGCGCGGGGGCGGAACTGGATTGCGTTTGATGGCTCGGCCGCCGAGGTGGAGAGCGCATTTCAGACGGAGCTGAACCGCTACCGGGTGGCGGGGGAGCTGCATTTCGCCAACGCCACGGCGCCCTCGATTCCAGCGGGGTTTTCGGGACGAGTCGGGGCGATTCGCGGGCTGCACGATTTCAGGGCCAAACCGCGAGCGCGCGGGCGGATCATTCCCGATTACACATCGGGGAGGACCGGCGTCCATTATGTTGTGCCGGACGATGTCGCGACGATTTACGATATCGGGCCGCTTTACAGCGCCGGAGTCAATGGGGCCGGCCAGAGCATAGCGGTGGCGGGGCAGTCGCAGATCGTGCTCTCCAATATTCAGCTATTTCGCAGCGCCTATGGACTGCCGCCGAGCACGCCCCAAACCGTGTTGGTGCCTGGCTCGGCGAATCCGGGCGTGATTTCCGGCGACGCGGATGAGTCTCATCTCGATGTGGAATGGGCCGGCGCGGTGGCTCGCAACGCCAGCATCATATTCGTTTACTCCACCGACGTGATGCAATCGATACAGTATGCCATCGATCAGGCGCTGGCCCCGGTGCTCACCAGCAGTTACGGCGAGTGCGAGCCGGAGACGTTCACGGCCGACGCCGAGGCCATGCGGAACTGGGCGCAACAGGCGAATGCGGAGGGCATCACTTGGTTCGCCGCTTCGGGCGACAACGGGGCCGAGGATTGCAACAACTCCCAGCACCCGGGCTTGGCGGTAGATCTTCCCGCCAGCATTCCCGAGGTCACGGGCGTGGGAGGGACGGAGTTTTCAGAAGGAAGCGGGAACTATTGGAACGCCAACAACACGGCCACGGGCGCTTCCGCCCTCTCCTATATTCCAGAAGTCGCATGGAACGACCCGACCGGCTGCTCGGGCGGGGCCGCCGCCAGCGGAGGGGGAAAAAGCATTTTGTGGACGAAGCCCTCCTGGCAAACCGGGACGGGAGTGCCGGCCGATGGCGCCAGAGACGTGCCCGACGTGGCGATCAACGCGTCGTGCGCACATGACGCGTATTTGTTTTATACGGGAGGAGCCCTTCAAGGCTCCGGCGGGACTTCCTTCGGGGCTCCCATTTTCGCGGGCATCGCGGCTTTGCTGAATCAATATTTAACGTCCAGCGGCGCGCAGGCGAGCGGGGGGTTAGGAAATATCAATCCCCGACTCTATTGGCTGGCTCAGGCCAGTTCGGGCGCGTTTCACGACATTACCTCCGGCAACAACATTTTGGCGGCGGCGGCCTGCCCGCCCTTCAACCGCGGAACCTGCACGCCTTCCTCCTCCGGAGGCTACACGGCGGGAGTCGGCTATGACCAAGTAACGGGACTTGGGAGCGTAGACGTGGCCGAGCTGGTCAACGCCTGGACGGGCGCAAGCAACGGTCCGCCAACATCGGAGGTCTCGGTCAATCTGGTGAGCAGCGAAAGTTCGGCGGCGTTGAGCGATACCGTGTTTCTCATCGCGACCGTGACGGGCGCGAATGGCTCTACTCCGGCGGGGGCGGTCGAGTTTGCGGCGGGATCCACCGTGCTGGGATCGGCGCCGCTGGTGGGATCGGCGGGCGTCGCCACGGCGACGCTGGCGGTAAGCGGATCTCAGTTGGCGCCGGGCGGGACGATCAGCGCGAGCTATTCGGGCTCGTCGGCGTCCGTTGGGGTTAGCGTGAGCGCTTCCGGAGGCGGATCGGGCGGCAAGCCGAGCATCAGCGGCGTCGCCAATGCGGCATCGTTCCGGCAGGCATTCGCGCCGGGCGAACTCATCAGCATCTTCGGAACGCAACTGGCGGGGACCACGGAGCTTGACAGCGCTCTTCCGTTGCCGGAAACGATGTCCGGGGTGGCCGCCACGATAAACGGAGAAGCAGCGCCCCTGCTGTATGTGTCGCCGGGACAAGTGAATCTTCAGATTCCTTACGAAGTTCCCGTAGGGAGCAACGCCACGGTGACGCTGAATAACAACGGGCAGGTGGCGTCGCAATCGATTTCCATCGCGGCCGCGGCGCCTGGGATCTTTTTCGCCAACGGCGCCGTGGATGCGGTGGACGCCAACGGCGCCGTCGTTTCTTCGGCCAAATCCGGCCAGGTCATATCCATCTTTATTACCGGGGCGGGCGCGGTCTCGCCGGCCATCGCCACCGGAGCCGCGCCGTCTTCGCAAACGGCAGTCGCCAACTTGCCGAACCCTGCGCAAACGACAACGGTCTCCATCGGCAACGTGAACGCGCCCATTCAGTTTGCGGGCATTGCTCCCGGGCTGGTGGGAGTGTTGCAGATCAACATCCAGGTGCCCACTGGAGTGGCCTTGGGCGCGCAGCCGGTGGTGGTGACCATAGGGGGCGTTTCCAGCGCGCCCGCGACGCTCACCATCACGAATTAATCTAAGGCTCGCCTTGCTGGCCCGCTTCTAACACATAGAGGTTGTAAAATCGGCTCCGGCGGCGCGCGGCTGGAGCCAGCAAGGAAAGGAAGACCTTATGCATGCGCGTCGAAAGATTTCAGGAGTTGCGGAGCTCGTATTCCTTCTAAGCGGCGTGCTGGGAGCGTGGGCGGCGGTTCTTCACAGCCCCTCCGTCGCGCTTGCCGCGAATCTCGGCAGCGGCCAGCAGAGCTCGCTCCAAAACGGTTTCGAACCGGCCGTGAAAAAGATTCTTCCCGCTGTGGTGACCGTATCATCTTCAAAAGTATTAAAGCCGCCGAAGCTGCTTTCCGATCCGCAATTTCGGGAGTTTTTCGAAAGCAACTTCGGCAAGCTGCCGCATCGAATGCGCGAAAATAGCGTCGGTTCGGGAGTCATCGCGACCAGCGACGGGTGCGTTCTCACCAACAGTCATGTGGTGGAGGGCGCCGACTCGGTTCGAGTGTCGCTTCAGGACGGCCGGGAATTCGAGGCGAAGGTGGTCGGCTCCGACAAGCAGTCCGATCTGGCGGTTCTCAAGATTGACGGCAAGAATTTTCCCACCGCCAGTTTCGGCGGCCCCGACCCGGTGGAGGTGGGGGACTTCGCGATTGCGATCGGCGACGCCTTTGGGGTGGGGCAAACCGTGACATTGGGCATCATCAGCGCCACCGGCCGCGGCGGGATGGGGATCGAGGATTTGGAGGATTTCATTCAAACCGACGCCGCCATTAATCCTGGAAATTCGGGCGGGCCGCTGGTGAACGCGAACGGAAATCTGATCGGAATTAACACCGCGATTCTCACCGGAGGCAGCGGCGTCAACCAGGGCGTGGGCTTCGCCGTTCCGGTCCCCATGGTGCGCTATGTCATGGATCAGATTCTCAAAAATGGGAAGGTTATCCGGGGATGGCTGGGAGTATCGGCGCAGGCGGTGACGCCGGAAATCGCGGATGCGTTCCATTTGCACGGCAGTCCTCACGGAGCGCTGGTGGGCGACGTCGATCCAGGCGGCCCCGCCGCAAAGGCGTCGCTAAGGACCGGCGACATCATCCTGGAAATGAACGGCGCCAGCGTGCCCGCTTCGCGCCAGCTCGGCTTGAGGATCTCGGAGATGTCTCCCGGAGCGACGGTGAGGCTCAAAATTTTTCGCGACGGGAAGGAAATGGAGAAGTCTGTAACGCTTGCGGAAATGCCGCACGAGGAAGCGGAAGCTCCGGTTGCCGCCAATGCCGAGCCAAGCAAGCCGGAATTGGGGGCTTCCGTAGCGGCGGTGCCGGAGGAAGCCAAGCAATCGCTCAAGCTGCCGGCGAACTCAGGCGGAGTTGTTGTAACTTCGATCGATCCCGGCAGCGCGGCTTCGCAGGCGGGCTTGGAGCACGGAGACGTGATTCAGGAAGTAAATCATAAGCCGGTGCGAGACGTGAGCGGATTTCAGGCCACCATCGATTCGGCGGGCAAGCAACCGCTGCTGATGCTGGTGGACCGGGCCGGGAAGCACTGGTTTGTGACGGTGCGGCTGCGGTAGGGCTATTTTTCCGCGAGCCACGCCAGAAACAAGCCATCGGGTTGGACGTCCTCCCAGTAGGAGATGAAGCGGCTGCTCACGCGGCGGCAGTGCCGCCTGAGCAGCCTCTCCAATTCTTTCCGGCCGAACCAGCGTTCCCATTCGGGAGTTTCCAGGCGGCCCCAGGCGCCGGCGTTTTTGTCGATGATGACGATGCGGCCTCCGGGCCGGACAATGCGCGCCAGTTCCGCGACCGCCGCCGGAATATCGACGGCGTGCTCGAGGGACTCGGTGGCGTAGGCGGCGTCGCAGGAGCCGCTGGCCAAGGGAAGCGCCGTCATGGTTGCGGCCACGCGCTCGATCCCTTCGGGCACGCGGGCCAGCATGGCTTCCGCCAGGTCCACCGCGACGACGGAGGCGGCGGAGAAGCGCTCCTTGACAAGACGGGCATAGCGTCCCTTGCCGCAGCCTATATCGGCGACGCGGCCCAGCGGCGCCGCGCCAATGTGTTCGAGCACGATTTTGACGTGGTAGATGCGCGGGTCGATGGCGGAAGGGTAGCCGCGTTCGTCCGCGGCGGCCTGGTTGAAGAACGCGCGCACTTGGGAAGCGCGAGCCGAGGAGTTACGCTTTCGTAAGAAAAATCGGAAGGCCAATCTTATTAGCGTAATTGGGGCGATAGCGCTCTTTGTTATAAAGAGAGTCCACATCGACGGTGCGGGGGCCGAGCTTGGGATCGGGGATGGGGGCCAGCGTGTAGCAGCCGTGCACGAGCGCGGCCATCACGCCGCTTTTGCCGGAAAGCACGGCGTCCATGGCGATGTTGCCGAAGGTGGCCGCGATCAATTTGTCGGCGAAATCCGGCTCGCCGCTGCGGAGATCGTAGGTCAGGTCGCTGACGATGCATTCTTCGCCGGTTCGCTTTCCAATCTCCGCGCCCAGAGCCTCGGCGATGCTGGTCTTGCGCCGATGTCCGAAGGCGTCCGGATCGCCATACTCCTGGACCGTGTAGCCTTCCCACTGCGCGCCCTCGGAAAGAACCACCAGCACATAATTGCTTGGCGTATCGCGCTTTTCCACCATCAGCAAATCGATGAGCTTTTCGAGATTGACTTTGTACTCCGGAATGCAGCAGCGAATGGAGGTGACGTAGGCGGTATAGAGGGCGGTGAATCCGGCATCGCGCCCGAAGACCCGGAAAATGCCCACGCGCTCATGCGAACCCACTGTAGTGCGCTGGCGCTGAATGGCGTCCATCGCCCGGGTAATGGCGGTGGAGAAGCCGATGCAATATTCGGTGTTGCGGACGTCGTTATCCATGGTTTTCGGAATGGCCACCACGCGGACGCCCAGCGAATCCAAATGGGCCGCATAGCTGAGGGTGTCGTCGCCGCCGATGGCCACCAGGTAATCCAGCTTGAGGGCTTCCAAATTCCGCAGCACATGCTGGCTGAGATCCCACGTGTCTCCCTGTTTGGGCACGCTGCCGGGAGAGAGAAAGCCGGGAAGCTTGCGCATTTTGAGCGGATTGGTGCGGCTGGAGTGCAAAATCGTGCCGCCGTAGCGATCGATGGTGCGCGTATTGGCCCGATTCAGCGGGAGGATGTAATGCTGCCTGCTGGCCGGATCGTCGCAGTTCAGGTGAGTGAGCCCCTCCCAGCCGCGGCGGATGCCCAGGATCTCGCAATCGTTCTCGGCGCCGCGGAAAACCACTTCCTTGATCACCGAGTTCAAACCGGGAACGTCGCCGCCGCCGGTGAGAATGCCGATGCGTTTGCGCGCCATGCTCCATTTTATCGACAGACGCGGGCGGCGCGGCGCGGCGGGGCCTATTGCACCTGAAACGCGCGCCGCTCTTGCCAGGTCTGGTGGCCGATCTTGTCGTGCACAATGACCACAAGCGTGTAGGCCGCGGGGGCGACGTTTCTGTCCAAACTAAGGCTCAACTGTCCGGGGACGACGCTTTGCGGATAGAAGGATTCCTTCGACTCGGCCGCGGCTTCCGCCTGCGCGAACAGTTGCTTGCCCGCGGAGTCCTCCACCGCCAATCCATAATCCACCGAATAACGATTGCCGTCGCCGAATTTGTAGCCCACAATGTCAAAGCGCGCCCATAGCATGTCGCCGGCGCGGTAGACCGGTTCGCGAAGAGCCGAGGGGTCGTTCTCGCTTCGCTGGAAGCGGAAATTGCGAAGGACCAGCGTCGGGCTCGGTTGTACGTCGTGGCCGCGAACGTGAAACATCAGCTCCGCGCGCAATTCGCTGGCGCCCACGTCATCTCTGGCGTGAACCGAGATCTTGTAATCTCCGGAGGGAGCGAAGGGCGGTATCAGGAAGCCCGCGAGGAACTTGGGGACCCAGTTCTTATCTTCCGGCAAGATCCGGCC
>DATGLY010000073.1:0-10971 GCA_035293905.1 Bryobacteraceae bacterium | reverse complement strand
TCCTTGAGCCGAATTACGAATCGCATCCGTTCGTCCATAACAGAACATTCCTTCCATGGCATTCCACCCACCCCCCTTCAGGGCAAAAAGTGTAACCCATGTCTCCGGTACGTTCTGTTACCTATGTCTCGGGCCGGTCATTGGATAAACAATTGGGCGGCGAGCGATTCTGCCTCCCGCGCTCGGCGGTTTCATGCCTTCCGTTTCGATTCCCACTGCAAGGCTTTGTTGAGAGTTTTGGGCGCGGCGGCGAAGCTTCCGACAGCCGGACAACATCATCCTTTAAGGCGAGCACTCAAAAGCTTTCTGCCTGCGCGCGCTCCCGCTAAAACATCCGATGTTCGGCGCTTTCAAACATTTGAGCGGGATCTTGATCGCGATCATCGCGAACGCAACCATCGGAGTTTCGCTGGTATGGGACAAAATTCTCCTTAGAAAGCCAGAGACCCGGAACCTGGCCAGCTATGTGTTTTGGTTGGGCGTCATGAGCGTTCTCGGCCTGGCGCTGATTCCGTTCGGATTCAAGCCGCCGTCCGCGGCGATGGCGTGGCTTGGATTCGGATCGGGCGTGATTCATCTGGGCGCAAACTGGTTTTACTATCGCGCTTTGAAATATGGCGAGGCTTCCCAGAGCCTGGCTATCGTGGGAGGCTTCGCGCCCCTGGCCACCGTGCTCATCGCCATCGTCCTGCTTTCCAGCCCCGCGCGGCCCGGTGAGCGGGTCGCCTTCGTGCTCATGGTTTTGGGCGGCTTCGTCATGTTCCTGTCGGAAAAACTGAACCTGCGCCAGGTTCTCCCCAGCGTCCTGTGGGCGGCAGGCTTGTTTGGCTTTACGAACGTCCTGCAAAAGCTCGTATTTAACGCCACCGGATTCGTCACGGGCTACGTCCTTTTCACTCTTGGAACCTTTGCCGGAGCCATGGCTTTACTGCTCCGCCCGGTTTGGCGGCGGCAGATCGTCCGGCATTCCGAAGAAGCGTCCTCGAGCAGCAAGCTGTGGTATTTCGTGAACCGCTTTGTTTCGGGAGTTGGATCGTTTCTGGTTTTCTTGGCCATCAGCCGCGCTCATCCGGCCATCGTCGACGCCATATCGGGTTTACGCTACGCCGTCATTTTCCTGGGAGCCTACCTGCTCACAAGATTCAAGCCTGGCGTGCTGCGCGAAAATTTCGGGCGCTCGGCTTTGATCGGGAAAAGCATCGCGACCGCGCTGGTGGTGGCCGGGCTGGCTGTTTTGGCGGCGGCCGACCCGTAATTCCCCGAGCGGCGGGCGCCGTGAAACAGCTTGACATCCAGCGCAAGCCGCGATAAAGGTGAAATGATTTGGGGCTCCGGCGCTTTTCGATCGAGCCAAAAGTATGTTTTTTAAACCAGCGTTCTCCTCCAAGCTCCTCTGTCTGGCGATATGCGCCGGCCTGGGCGCAAATGTCTGCGGCGCGGCGAACGAATGCGACCGCGCCTGCCTCAAGGGCGCGCTTGATCAGTACCTGGCGGCTGTGATTAAGCACGATCCCTCCGCCGCTCCTTTAGCGATTGGATTCCGCCAGACGGATAATGCTGTCGCGATCCGGCTGGGGACCGGAGTGTGGAAAACCCTTACCGGCCTCGGAAAAGTCCAGCGGCGGTACTTCGATCCGGTCAGCGGCCAAGCCGGATACTTCGGCGTCGTTCAGGAGCAGGACAATCCGGCCATCGTCACGGTTCGCATCCGAGTGGATCAGCGAAAGATCAGCGAGGCCGAGTGGTATATCGTCCGCAAGGGCGATCCTGGCCTCAACGGGCCCGCGGCGCCCGGGCAGCCCGCCGGCAATTTCTTCGATCCCGATAATCTGGCTGCAAATCCTCCTCCCGAGAGAACCGTTCCCAAGGACGCCCGTGTTCCCCGCGAGGCGCTCATCGCCATCGCCAACAGCTATTTCGACGGGATCACCTCGCACGACGGTTCCGTGATCCAGGCTCACCAAGGCTGTGTGCGGCTGGAAAACGGAAACACGGTCACCGGGCGCGGCGGACGCGGCAAAAACGGCGCCGCCAGCGATTGCACCTCCGGTTTGGAGACCATCAATATCCAGAACGTCGCCGCCCGCCGCTATCCCATCGCCGACGAGGAAGCGCAAGTCGTTCTGGCGATGGGCGTCTTCATTCGCAAACCAGCAACAACAACGCGGCGGAACGCCTTCAGCGAATGGTTTGCAATCGATCAGAACAAGATCCGCAGCATCTATTCGGCGATGTTTTATCCGCCGCCGGAAGCCCCCGTGCCGAACTGGCCTCCCTACGACGGCAACTGGCCGCTTCCGCCGTCAATTGCGGCTCCCGCGCAGCCGGGGCGGTAGCCCGGATTGCGGCGAAAGCTGGCCGTCACTCGGCCCTATCCGCCAGCACTCGGACGTGATCGTCGCGGACTTCGACGTAGCCGCCGGTGACGCGCAGTTTGGACGTCTGGCCCGCCAGCCGGCAGGAAAGCTCGCCCTCGCCAAGCTCGCTCAGCAGCGCTGCGTGGCCAGGGAGGATGCCCATATAGCCGCCCTTGCCCGGAATTTCGGCATATTCCGCCCGCTGGCTCAGGATCTGCTTTTCCGGAGTCACGATGTCGATTTGGAAAGTATCGGCCATCAGGCTTTCTTCATTTGCTCCCAGGCTTCCAGCACGTCGTCGATGGAACCCTGCATATAGAACGCCTGCTCGGGAACCTGGTCGTGTTTGCCTTCCACCACTTCTTTGAAGCTGCGCACCGTCTCTTTCACCGGCACGTATTTGCCCTTGCGGCCGGTGAAGGCTTCCGCCACATGGAACGGCTGCGACAAGAACTTCTGGATTTTGCGCGCGCGCGCGACGGTGAGTTTATCGTCTTCGGAAAGCTCATCGACGCCCAAAATCGCGATAATGTCTTGCAGGTCCTTATAACGTTGCAAAATCTGCTTCACCGCCTGCGCCGTGTTGTAATGTTCGGCTCCTATGATGCGGGGATCGAGAATGCGCGAAGTGGAGGCCAGGGGATCGACCGCCGGGTAGATTCCCATTTCCGAGATGGAGCGGGAAAGGTTGGTGGTTGCATCCAGATGCGCGAAAGTTGTGGCCGGCGCTGGATCGGTATAGTCGTCGGCGGGCACATAGATGGCCTGAACCGAGGTGATCGAGCCGGATTTGGTGGATGTGATGCGTTCCTGCAAATCGCCCATTTCGCTGGCCAAATTCGGCTGATAACCGACGGCGCTCGGCATGCGGCCCAGAAGGGCGCTTACTTCCGAGCCGGCCTGCGTAAAACGGAAAATATTATCAATGAACAGCAACACGTCCTGGTGCTCTTCATCGCGGAAGTATTCAGCCACGGTCAAGCCGGTGAGTCCCACGCGGAGGCGCGCCCCCGGCGGCTCCGTCATCTGGCCGTAGATTAGGGCGCACTTGGATTTGTTGAAATCGTGCGGATCGATGACGCCCGATTCCTGAAACTCCAGCCACAGGTCGTTGCCCTCGCGCGTGCGCTCGCCTACGCCGGAAAACACGCTGACGCCGCCGTGCTTGGTGGCGAGGTTGCTGATCAGCTCCTGGATGATGACGGTCTTGCCGACTCCCGCGCCGCCGAACAGACCGATTTTTCCGCCTTTCAGATACGGCTCCAAAAGATCGATCACTTTGATGCCGGTCTCAAACATCTGCAACTCGGTGGACTGCTCTTCAAACGGAGGGGCCGGGCGATGAATGGGATAGCGCTTGCGCGCGTTGACGGGGCCCATTTTATCCACCGGTTGTCCGATCACGTTCAGCACTCGTCCCAGGGTTTCCTTGCCGACCGGCACGGTGACCGGTTCGTCCAGGCTCGTCGCGGGCATTCCGCGAACCAGTCCCTCGGTGGGCTGGAGCGCGATGGTCCGCACGCGGCCTTCCCCGATGTGCTGCGCGACCTCGCAAATGATGTCGATCGGCTCCGGGACCTGGAAGCCGCCGCTGGTGATGCGCACGGCCGTCCGGATGACCGGGATCTGGCCTTCGGGGAACTGGACGTCCACCGCCGGTCCGGCGACTTGGATTACTTTGCCTTCAGTCATGGTTGGTCTACTCCAAAGCGGCCGCGCCGCTGACGATTTCGATAATCTCACGCGTGATGCTGGCTTGGCGGACGCGGTTCATGTACAACGTCAGCCGATCGATCATCTCGGTGGCGTTGTTGGTGGCCGCATCCATGGCCGTCATGCGGGCGGCGTGCTCGGCCGCGGCAGATTCCAGCAGCGCACGATAAAGCTGCACCCGCACATAGCGCGGCAGCAAGCTGCTCAACAGCTCCTCCGGCGGCTGTTCGTAGATATAATCCGCCGGCGCGGCCGATTTGGGCGCTTCGATCGGCAGGATTCGCGCATAAGCGACGTTGGAGGCCACCACGCTCTTGAATTCGTTGCCAAACAGATACACGGAGTCCACCTCGCCGCTCGAGAACCGCTCGATGATGGAATTTGCGATTTTCTCGGCGTCTTCCCAGCGCACATTGCGGAACACGTCCAGATAGTCGGCCAAAATTTTCACTCCACGCCGCCGGAAATAATCGCGGCCCTTCCGGCCGATCAGCTCAAACGACAATTCCTTGGCTTGATGCTCGTCCACAAACCGCTGGGCGAGCCTCAGCAGGTTGGAGTTGAATCCGCCGGCGAGGCCGCGATCCGCCGTGACCACCACGATCAGGATTCGCTGTTCGGGCCGCGCCGCCAGCAGGGGATGAGCGCCGGCGTTGGGATTTTGCTGCGCCGCCTCCGCCACGTTGGCCAGAATCTGCCGCAGCGTCGCCGCGTAGGGGCGGGCCGACAACGCGCGGTCCTGCGCCTTGCGCAACTTCGCCGCCGAGATCATCTTCATCGCCTTGGTGATCTGCTGCGTGTTACGGACCGAACGGACGCGCCGCCGGATGTCAATCAAGCTGGGCATTTATTTTGCGCTTGCGGCGGCCGCTTTTTGCTGCACAAAACGCGTCTTGCATTCCTCGATGGCGGCGTTCATCTGGCTCTTCAAGCCGTCGTCCAGCGTCTTTTTGTCCCGAATCGCCGCCAGCAGGCCGGGATGGGCGTTTTCCACAAATTTGTACAGCTCCGCTTCGAACTCGCGGCATTGATCAAGCGGGAGATTATCCAGGTAGCCGTTGGTCCCGGCGTAGATGATCAAGATCTGCTTTTCCACCGGCAGGGGCGAATATTGGCCCTGCTTTAGAATTTCCACCATGCGGCTGCCGCGCGTGAGCTGCTGCATGGACGCCTTATCCAGCTCCGAGCCCATCTGCGCGAACGCCGCGAGATTGCGGTACTGCGCCAGATCCAGCCGCAAGCTGCCCGCCACCTGGCGCATGGCCCGGATCTGGGCGTTGCCGCCGACGCGGCTTACCGAAATGCCCACGTCGATGGCCGGACGCACGCCTGAGTTAAACAGATCCGCCTGCAGATAAATCTGCCCGTCGGTGATCGAAATCACGTTGGTGGGGATGTAGGCCGAAACGTCGCCCGCCTGGGTCTCAATGAACGGCAGCGCGGTGAGCGAGCCGCCGCCATTTTCGATATTTAACTTCGCGGCGCGCTCAAGCAACCGGCTGTGAAGATAGAACACATCGCCCGGGTACGCCTCGCGCCCCGGCGGACGGCGCAGCAGCAGCGAAATTTCGCGATAGGCGGCGGCATGCTTGGACAGATCGTCGTAGATGCACAACGCATGGCGCTTGGTGTCGCGGAAATATTCTCCGATGGCGCAGCCCGAATACGGCGCGATATATTGCATCGGAGCGGGATCGGAAGCCGTAGCGGCCACGACGATGGTGTAATCCATGGCGCCGTAGTCTTCCAGCGTCTTCACCACCTGCGCCACGGTCGACCGCTTCTGTCCGATCGCCACGTAGATGCAGACTACATCGCCGCCCTTTTGATTCAGGATCGTATCCAGGGCCACCGTAGTTTTGCCGGTCTGGCGGTCGCCGATGACCAGCTCGCGCTGGCCCCGTCCCACCGGAATCATGGCGTCGATCGCCTTGATGCCAGTTTGCAGCGGCTCTTTCACGGGCTGGCGGTCCACCACGCCCGGCGCCAGGCGTTCGATTGGGTTGTATCCTTTGACGTCAATCGGCCCTTTGCCGTCGATCGGCTGACCGAGGGCGTCCACCACGCGCCCAATCATGCCTTCGCCCACCGGCACGGACATGATGCGGCCCGTCCGGCGCACTTCGTCGCCCTCCTTGATGCCCGAATAGTCGCCCAGCAGGACCGCGCCCACCTGATCTTCTTCCAGGTTCAGCGCGATGCCGGAAACTCCGCCCTTGAACTCGATCAGCTCGCCGGCCATCACGTTTTCCAGGCCGTAGACGCGCGCTATGCCGTCGCCGACCGAGATCACCGAGCCAGTTTCGGCCACATTGACCGCGCTTTCGTAATTTTCGATCTCCTCGCGCAGCACCCGCGAGATTTCATCCGCCCTGATTTGAGCCATAAACTTCCTTTAAAACCGCTCCTTTAGGATCGCGGCTTCGCCGCCGCTCCACGCGCCGTGGCAACCGGCCAACCGCTCCCGGCGGCCCGTGCGAAGCGCTGGCGAGCCGCGACTTTCTGGAAGATCCGAATCACGCCTTCGCCAACATAACCCGTAATTTATCCAACTGTCCCCGAACGCTACCGTCGTAGACGGTAGAGCCGATGCGCGCCACTACCCCCCCCACCAGCGCTGGATCGACCGTGAACTTCAGTTTCGCTTTCTTGCCCGCCACGCGCGAGATTTCGGCCTCCAGCCTTTTCCGCTGCTCGTCCGGCAACGGCCGCGCGCTGGCGACGTCGGCGCGAACGTAGCCGAGGCGCTCATCCAGCAAGGCCTCAAAAGCGTCCACGATAGAAGAAAAGTCGGCGACGCGCCGGTGATCGATCAGCACGTACAGGAAATTTCGGACCGACTTCGCAAGACCGAGCCCTCCCGTCAACTGCGCCGTCACGGCTCGTTTTCGGGAGGGCGAAACCGCCGGCGACAGCAGCGCGTTGCGGAGATCCACCGATCCGGCGATCAGCGCTTCCACGCCGCGCAACTGTTCGAGCGCGGCAGCCGGATCGACCGCCGATTGCGGCCCCGCCACCACGTCCACGAGAGCCCGCGCGTACCGCGACGCAACCACCGACAGCATTTAGTTTTTCGACCCCTCGCGCGCCAAATCTGTAAGGAATTTGTCCACAAGCGCCGCCTCGCTATGGACGCTCAAGCGCGTCCGGATGCGCTGTTCCGCCATCTCGAGGGCTAACCGGGCGGCCAACGCATGAAGCTCCCTGCGCGCGGCTTTTCCAGCGGCTTCGATTTCCGCCTCCGCCTGTTGCTCCAGCCTTCGGATCTGCGCGGCGGTTTCGTTCCGGATTCGTTCTCCTTCCCGTTCGATCTCCTGGCGGGCCTGCTTGCGGAATTTTTCGATTTCGGATTCCAGCGCCGCCAGGCGCGCATCCATCTCCGCGGCGCGCCGCTCGGCGTCCAGCTTGGTTTGCTGCGCTTCCGCGATGCTCCTTTGAATCCCTTCGGTTCGCGACCGAAAGAATTCTGGCAGAGTCTTCGCCATCAGATACCCGAGCCCAACCGCCAAGATGATGAAATTCGCCCACTTCCATATCGCCTCGGGCTCGGAACTTTCGGTCCCTCCACCGGCTTCCTGCGCCATGCAAGAAACCGCAAAAACGAACCCAAGAGCGAAAACTCCCGCCAGAAATCGGGGCGGCAGTCGCCTGGTCATGCCGCGCTCCCCGCCTTTCCGCCCAAGACCCGGTCCGCGATCTGATCCGCCAGCGACTCGCTGGTCTGCTGCAACTTCTGACGCGCCGAATCCGCCTCGGCCGCGATCTGGGCGCGCGCCTCCTCCACGGAGGCTCGCGTTCGGGCGTGCGCGGCGGCGATATGGCCGGCCTGGTCCTGGAGCCATTGTTTCCGAGTCTCTTCTTGTTGTCTATAAATTTCCGATCGAGCCTCCCGGAACCTCGCTTCGTACTCCTTAGCTTTACGGTCCGCGGCGGCGAGGCTATCCTCGGCCGCCTTGCGGGCCCCGGCCGTTAAAACTTCGCGCTGTTTGAGCGCCGCCCTCAATGGCTTAAACAGGACAATTTTTAAATAGAAATGCAGGACTACCAGGATGATAGCTGCGGGTACGGCTTTAAGGAGAATCACACCCAGAGCTTGGAGAGTCTGTTCCATTCAACAAAGTTTACAGGGAACCGCAAGCGTGGTAGCAGGAGAGCAACCAGAGAGCAGAAGTACGAGATTGTCCCCTTAAGCCATCAACTTACCATAGGGCTGAAGGGCGGGTCAATGGTCAGAGTGGAAAATTTAGCGTACCGCAAGAATGCGGAGCTTTTGGAATCCGTCACCCACGGTTGGTTAAGCCGCGGCCGACGCAGCGGACATCTCGCCCATGGCATTGGCGAAGTGGGCGACCACTTGCGACATTTCCTCCAGCGCCCGGCAAGCGGCCGAGCGGGAAAAGCGCCGGCAGAGCCGGGCCCACCCGCTCAGGATGCAGTAGTTTAGCTGCAACATTCGCATTTCCAGATCCCTCTGCTGCTGAGTTGGATTTGCACTCTCAAGCAGTTGTCGGACTACTGCGTAATCCCGG
This sequence comes from Bryobacteraceae bacterium, assembly GCA_035293905.1. Lineage (GTDB taxonomy): Bacteria > Acidobacteriota > Terriglobia > Bryobacterales > Bryobacteraceae > Palsa-187. Next base: position 2,372 of record DATGLY010000073.1, on the reverse strand, counting down.
TCCAATGACTCGTGCAGGCGCTTAAGATTCGCGATCGCGCAAGCCCGCAGCCGCGCTTGCACATCCAGGAACCCGAGCTCATGCGCTTGCGCCATCGCCGCAGCATAGTCCCGAGCCGTCTTGGTGCTCAGAATCAATAAGCAGGTGTAACGAAACCAGTACCCAAACAGGAAAACGGACCCGATCAACATGGCGGCGGTCACGATGACTTCAATCATTTCCTTGGCCTTCTCCTCGTTCCCTTCTCTCACTGGGGCGACATCTTACGCACGCTTTCGTTACGTGCAGATTACCAGCGCAACCGTTCCCGAACAATAGAGCAGGCGTACTAAGGCGCTGATTCTCTCAGCCTTTTTCGGCGTCCTTCTGCCTCTCATCAAACACCATATCGGCTGGACCGCCGTGAAGCTTTAAATAATCGCGATACAAGGAGCCGTAGCTCGCCGTAATGTAATCGGCCGAGGAAAACCCCAGCCGCAGGGCGGTCCTGTCAATCCAATCGGCGGGCCCTTCCAGCTCCAAAAACACTCCGATCGGCGTTTCATCCAGCCCAATTTCGCCGGCCGCTTCGCCGGCCGGCCCTTGGAAAACCGTGCGGTACTTTTCATACCGGAAGCCCGGCCGATAACCCAGCCGCGACAAAATGGATCTCAGCGCGTTTCCGTCCTCGACCTGCGTTTCCAGCTCCTCCCGGCTTTTATACGCCCCGCCCAGCGGCGGACCTTTATAAGTCAGCGTCGTCTTTCCGGACGACAGGCGGATTCGCAGCAGCCGCCCCGAATTGCGCAACGCGTTGTCTTCAACATCGAAGAGCTGGTCGGCCTGCAACGCTCTCGGCTTAAGCTCCTTGTAGCCATGCCGGCCGAGCAGCTCGGCGGCGGCCCGCGCGCCCGCCACGCGCAATTTCACCTCTGTTTCGACTTCCCGCTGCCTCATTCCGGAATCTAATGATACGATGAGTTCGAACGCGCCCGTAGCTCAGCCGGATAGAGCGACTGGCTTCGAACCAGTAGGTCGGGAGTTCGAGTCTCTCCGGGCGCGCCACATCCCCCTGTCCCCTAAGCGGTGGCCGCATTGGCTCGCCGGCTTGGCGCGCCTGACTCACGGAATGGCCGCGGTTGCGCGATCGGCGACGCCAAGCCTACAGCAGCCTCGCCATGCCCTCGCCATATCCGATATTCCGCAACGCCTCCGGTCCAAGCCGGTCGCGGAGCTGCTGGAGGTAGAGGCTGGACGGCGCAACCATTTTTCCGGGCGAATCTAATATGGCGCTGGGCGTGCCGCCGCTTGTGAGGGGCCGGCCAACGCAGCCGATGCACCAGTTCAACGCGCCCGGCGGCTGTTGCACGAATAGAAAAGGCGAGACCACGTTCCAAGCCACCGACCAGCCGATACAGCCGAAACCGAATTTGGCGTCAGCGCAGGCGGAGAAAACTACGCCTGGCCTGCGTTCGGTTGCGCCGGGAAACTTCGCGCCGTCCACAAGGAGGCCCGTAGCCCAGCCCTGCCGAGGCGCGACGCCGGCTTGATCGGCTGTGAAGTTCAGCACAACCAGGGGGCCGACCGCCTCCCCCTGCGTAACTACCGGCCAGACGCCATCGCCGGTTACGGCCGAGCGGTCCACCAGAATCTGCGTTCCTTGCAGCGCAAAATCGGCCCCCTGGGCGCCTTCCGGCTGCCGCGCGGCGTGCGCGATGCGCACGTTTGTCAAGGTGAGGCGCTTGGAGGCCGGCCCGGTTACAATTCCGTTCTGCGCGTCCTGAATCTCGAGATCGCGGACCCATCCATCCTCCACGGCGTCCAGGCGAACGGCCGTGTAGGGCAAGCCGGGGGAGGCGGCTTGCATTGGCGCCGCGATGCGCAGTTGCTCAACGCCCACCTCGCGGATGCGGCCGGGAAAACGATAGCGGACCAAGGACGCCGCGGTGAACTGGGAATCCAGGGCGTCGCTCAGGGGAACGTCGAGAGTTACGCGATCCCGGTCCACAGACTCGATCACCCGGTCTGTGCGGATCGCGCCGCCCGCGGCGGCCGCCGTCCGCCCCTGGTTGTCGCGCGGAGGGTCGATACCCACGAAGCGCATCCATTCGGGGGTCACCGGGCGGAGCACCAGCACATGGTCGCCGGGATGAAAATCCGAGGCTCCGCGCACGCGGAAACTGGCGGAGCCGGATGGAACGTAGGCGTCCAGGATCGGCGCGGGCGAGCCTTCCTGGCTCCACTCGCCCGAGCCGCGGATTTCCAAAAAGCAGTGCGGTTTGCCCGTGAGCCGGACGCCGGCGCCCTTTTCGCCTCGCAGCACCACTCCGCTGCGCGCGATGGTTAAGGTTCCCGCGACGTCGTATTCTCCGGGGGCCAGCACGACCGCGCCC
>DATGLY010000072.1:0-23497 GCA_035293905.1 Bryobacteraceae bacterium | reverse complement strand
AGGCGGCGCGAAGATGGCGGAGCGCTGGGCCATGGGCAAGCGCATCCGCGACGTGGCGGAAGCTCCCGATGGCTCGCTCTGGCTGCTGGAAGACGCCAATCCCGGCGCGCTCATCCATGTGACGCCCAAGTCCTGATTGCGTTGGAGGACTTTTTTCGCGTTCTCCAATTGGACAGGAGAGCGGCCAAGTCGCTTTTTGTCGCCAGAGAAATCTCGTGGTTTGCTCCCAAGTGGCGAATGCCTAGGTCCAAGGCTTCACGATAAAGCGATTGCCGCCTTGCTGAAGGGCCTCGATCTCGCAGCTTTAGCCTCTCGCCCGCAACATTGGCGTCGTAGAGTCACGACTTCCGGCGGGCGACGAAGTTCAAGGCGGCTGAATTCATGCAATAGCGCAGATGCGTCGGCGGAGGCCCATCGTCAAAGACGTGTCCCAGGTGAGCATCGCAACGGGTGCACAGCACTTCTTCGCGAATCATACCGTGCGACGTGTCGCGCCGCACGGCGACGTTCTCCTTGGCGATTGGCTGCCAGAAACTCGGCCAGCCGGTGCCGGACTCGAACTTGGTTTTGGAATCGAAAAGCGCTGTGTCGCAGCAGATGCAGCGGTATAGCCCGTCGGCATGATTGTTAAGGTACTTGCCCGTACCGGGAAATTCCGTGCCCGCCTCGCGAGTGATTTCGAACTGCTCTTTGGAAAGTTGCTTCTTCCATTCCGCGACGGGCTTTTCGATTTTATCGACGTCCACAACACCGATTCGCACGCCCATCGCATCGAATTCGATGATGCGCACGGTTTTCTTAGCCGCAGTTGCCGCGAACGAAGCTTTAAGCAGGAACCCAGCCGGAACCCCGCCTCCCAAGAGCTTTAGGAAGCGTCTCCGCGGACTGGCTGCCGAATAAGATGCTGACATCACTTTTCTCCCTTCGCTAAATTTGGAAACTGCGCACGGAAATTCGCCAGCTTAGGAATGTCGAAACGTTCGACGTAGGGTCTGTTTGTGCAGACGCGGAGACCTTGCTGACAATGCAGTACATAGTCCTGGTGATAATCTTCCGCTTCATAGAAGGCCTGGAGCGGCGCGATTTTGGTCACGATCGGCTTTGGAAAAGCTTTCGCAGCGGTGAGCTGCTGGATATAGGCCTTCGCAACGCGCCTTTGTTCCTCGGAGGTATAGAAGATCTCAGACCTATATTGCGTGCCTTCGTCTGGATCCTGGCGGTTCAACTGTGTCGGATCGTGCACCGAGAAGTAGATCTTCAGCAACTGTCCGAAAGAAACCTGCGATGGGTCAAAGGTGATCTGAACGGACTCCGCATGTCCGGTCGTCCCGGTACTGACGATTTCATAATGGGCGGTAGCCTTGCTTCCACCTGCATAACCGGAGACTGCGTTCGACACGCCTTTCACCGCGTCAAACACGGCTTCGATGCCCCAAAAGCAGCCGCCTGCGAAGACCGCCGTCTCAAGCTTGGCGCCGGACGATTTTTCGTCCACCGCCGGATTGGGCAAAATCGCGGCGCTCAGGGTGGAAATTGCGATAGCCCCCATTGAGGCCGCCCGCAACGCAATCCGCGCCATTGATAGAGTCGCGCTTGGCATTGGAAACCTCCTCTGGTACACGATATCATAAGATCGGTGTGTATACGATACACATCGTATTTTATGAATTACAGTCGGCCGCAATTGGAAAATTCATGGCGCTCCTCGTTCTCGCATTTTTAGGTGGCGTTCTAACCATCGTCAGCCCCTGCATTCTACCGGTGGTTCCCTTTGTCTTCGCAAAGGCGGATCAACCTTTCCGGAGAAGCGGGCTTCCTCTCCTTATCGGTATGGCGTTCACCTTCGCGGGCCTCGGCGCTGTGGCGACGGCAGGGGGCGGCTGGATTGTGCGCGCCAACCAATGGGGACGCATTGCGGCCATGGCGCTGTTGGCGACCTTCGGCCTCTTGCTCCTTTGGGAGGGGCTGGCAATCCAGCTTTCTCGTCCGCTGGTCCGGTGGGGAAGCCGCCTATCCGCACAGGAAAAAATTCGCGCTAATTCGAGCGTCTTCCGATCCCTCTTTGTTGGGATCGCCACGGGGTTGCTTTGGGCGCCGTGCGCGGGGCCGATTCTCGGCTTGATTCTTACTGGGGCCGCTGTAGAGGGAGCCGGTTCGCGTACGGTGTTTTTGTTGCTCGGGTATGGGCTAGGAGCCGCCACATCCCTCGCCGTGGCCCTTCTGGCCGGCGGACGCGTTCTAAGCGCCCTTAAACGCTCCCTCGCTGCTGAGGCCTGGATGCGGCGGGCTTTGGGCGCGGCGGTGTTGGCCGGCGTGGCAGTGGTCGCATTAGGTCTTGACCGAGGTTTGTTGACCCGGATATCGCTGGCCAGCTCATCGGGGCTAGAACAATCGCTGGTGGACCGCTTCCAGCCTAAAAAAAATGAAGCGCCTGCCATGATGATGATGTCTTCCACGGCTGCCGGAAAAGCTGGGGGGCCGGAAATGCTGCCCGATCTTTCGGGTGCCGCCGCATGGCTCAATTCGCGTCCTCTAAACCGAGACGCATTGGAGGGACACGTTGTTCTGGTCGATTTTTGGACCTATTCCTGCATTAACTGTCTGCGAACGCTCCCGTATATGCGAGCATGGGCGGATCGATATAAGGACGCCGGCCTCATTGTTCTTGGCGTTCATACTCCTGAGTTCGCCTTCGAAAAAGATCCCGGCAATGTGCGGCGCGCGGTGAAGGAGTTCCACATCGCCTATCCCGTCCTGCTCGACAACGATTATGTAATCTGGAGGGCGTTCGGCAATCAATTCTGGCCCGCGGATTATCTCATCGACGCAATGGGTCGCGTCCGTTATCGCCACTTCGGGGAGGGAAAATACGACGAGACTGAGAATCATATCCAGCAGTTGCTTGAAGAGAGTCATCCGCAACTGTCGTTCAGCGGCGATACTAAGGTCACGGGAGCCGGAGCGGAGGCGGCGCCCGATAGCGACGTTCAATCGCCCGAGACGTACGTGGGTTACGAGCGCGCGGACAGCTTTCTGTCTCCAGGCGGCCTGCGGCACGACGCCGCGCATATTTACGTCATCCCGCCGCATTTAGAGCTTAATCAGTGGGCCTTTTCGGGCGACTGGACGGACGGCGCTCAAGCGGCATCGCTTAACTCTGCTCCCGGCAAGATCATTTTCCGTTTCCATGCGCGGGACCTTCATCTTGTCTTGGGACCCGCTCCCGGCGGAAAACCGGTCCGTTATCGCGTAAAGATCGATGGGAAAGCGCCGAGGGAGAGCCACGGAGTAGATTCTGATCCCGGCGGGAACGGGACGGTTTTCGAGCATCGGCTATATCAACTCATCCGGCAGAAAGACCCCGTGGACGATCGCACGTTTGAAATCGAATTTCTCGATCCGGGCGTACAAGCGTTTGCATTTACCTTCGGCTAGAAGTTCGCGGCCGCTCACAGGTGCTTTGTTTCTGTAGGAGCGTGCGTGGAAAGGGCGCGCTTTTGAAAAGCCGGGCAAGGCTCGGCTAATGGAGCGGGCGGTCACGCGATCGTCAGCGCAAGGTTGTCCGGCCTTCGTAGGCGTCCAACACGCATTGAATCCGGTCGCACATCACCATTTCGCCCTGGTCAAGCCACACGGCCCGGTCGCACAAATCCAACAGGAGTTGTGGATTGTGCGAGACACACAGAAAGGTCTTACCGGCTCGGCGGAATTCGCGGATCCGAGCGTAGCTTTTAGCCTGAAAATCCAAATCTCCGACGGCGATAACCTCGTCGATGATAAGGACGTCCGGATCGACATTCACGGCTACAGAGAACGCCAGGCGCATAATCATTCCGCTTGAATAGGTGCGGAGGGGCTCGTCGATGAAGTCGCGGATGCCGGCGAATTCCACGATATCGTCCAACATATAGGCGGTCTGGCGCTGGCTGAATCCAAGCAGCGAAGCGTTCAGGTATACGTTCTCTAAGCCGGTTAGATCCGGATGAAAACCGGATCCAAGCTCTAGCAACGCCGCCGCTCGGCCGTTCATCTTGACGCTGCCTTTGTCCGGCTGCGCCAAACCTGTGACGATGGACAGAAGCGTGCTCTTGCCAGCGCCGTTGGCGCCAATCACCGCCAGTCCTTCACCTTTGGCCACCTGAAAAGAAACGCCCTTCAGAGCGTCGAACTGGGTGGCATCGCCCTTGCCAAACCAAGACGCCAGATGCTGGCGCAGCAGCTTTTGGTGAGTGTGCAGCCGAAAGGTCTTCCAAACATTTTCACAGACCACGGCTGAAGAAGTTTCCTTCATGTTTACAGGTGATTATAAAAGCCGGACTTCATGCGCCGGAAAGTCAAAAAGCCCGTGGCTAGCGAGAAGACGGAGACGATCGCCAACTTGAACAGCAAGACTCGAGAGGGAGCCTTGGCATCCAGCACGATTTCTCGCATGGCCAGCACCAGAGCCGCGACCGGGTTGTACTGGTATAGGTCCTTGAATTGCACTGGAATCATAGAGAAGGGATAAAAAATGGGAACCAACCAAAATAGGACAAGATTGGCTGACTCGACGAAGTAGCGCGTATCGCGCACGTAGACGTTTAATGCAGAGAACAGCAGCGCCATCCCGCAGATCGTGGCGAGCTCCAGCATCCAGATCAGGGGCAGAAACAGCCAATAGATGTTCAGGCGCACGCCGGTGGTCACCACGATGACCAATAACAGAGCGATCTGAATCCCCAGGTGAAGACAGTTCGAAAACACGCTCGTGATAGGAATGACTTCGCGGGGCACGGCGACTCGCTTGATCAGGCCTGCGTTATCCACAAGCGATGTCGTGCCGCTCAGCCAGGCCGTCGCGAAGAAGTTAAAGGGAACAATACCGCAAAGGAGAAAAACAGCCCAATGCGGCGTCGTGCTTTTAAAGATCCTGGTGAACACGAATGTGTACACCACTAACATCACGAGCGGGTTCAACAAAGACCAGAGCATGCCGAGCGACATGTTTCGATACCGGACACGAAAATCCTTCAGTATCAGGTTCTTCAGCAAAAACGGGTAGTCCCCCCGCCACATGCCCTTACTCTCCCCGGGCGCTTGCGTGAACTGTGCGCTCGCTACTGGCTGTTAAGAATACTTAAGTATTGTATCCGCTCTGTCGCCCGGCTTGCAACGTGCGGGATTGTCCACTCGTTGAACCGAAAAGGCTACAGACCGGGCTTCAATTTCGAGGACGATGGGCAAAGGGAGACCGCGGCCCGCGCGGCTTCCGGCTGGGCTGAAGAAGCCGGCGGCATGCTCCATATGCCTCCCGCGTACGCGGCGGCCGGAAACGCCGCAGAAATTCGGTAGTACAATTTTGCAGGTAGTCGGATCGTAAGGAGAGAACCATCCGAATGATATCCACAAATCCTAAAAATAGATGGCAAGCGACGCTCCATTCAGCCTTGCGTGGATCTGGCGTAATGCTGACCATACTTTGCTCATTTGCAAAGCTGCAGGCTCAGCCGCCCGCGGGCGCAGGACGAGTTCCGCCGGGCGAGGCGCTATTTACATCGGCCCAAGCAGTCGCGGGAAAGGCGGCGTACCAGCGGAACTGCGCCAACTGCCACGGGGCGAGCGTCGATGACAGCGACTCCGCTCCTCCACTCCGCGGCTCCGCTTTTCTTGCTAAACACGCCGGGAAGCCCGCGGCGGATTTGTTCACGTATGTGAGCACGAAGATGCCGTTGGGAAACCCTGGAAGCCTGAGCGGCGCTGAGTATGCTCAGATCATCGCCTACGTGCTTCAGCAGAATGGCTATGCGACGGGACGAAGGGAGTTCGCATCGGAGGCAGCGGCGCTCGCTTCCGTGACAATCCCCGCGCCGCCAGGAGCGCGTGGCGGAGGCGGAGGCGGCGCTCTATCGCCTAACGCAAAGTTGCCTCCGGCGCCGAGGAGGCCGAATCCACTGGACAAAATCCCTCCCGTCAGCGACGCTTTGTTGCAGAACCCGCCAGCTGGCGAGTGGCTAACGTGGCGCCGCGGGTTCAATTACGAGGGATTCAGCCCGCTGAAGCAGATTACGAAATCGAACGTAAACAATCTGCGGGTCGCGTGGACTTGGCCGCTTTCACCCGGCTCCAATGAAGCTACGCCCCTGGTGCATGACGGCGTGATGTTCCTCCACAGCCCCGGCGACAAACTTGAAGCGCTCGATGCGGCGACGGGCGATCTGCTGTGGCAGTACGCTCGAATTTTGCCTCCCGGCGTGAACGCAAGCAACAAGCGCAACATCTCGATTTACGGGAACAAGGTTTATATGGGGACTTCCGACATCCATGTTGTGGCGCTCGACGTGAAAACCGGCAGGGTCGTATGGGACCAGCCGTTGACTGAAGAAAGAGGCTTTACGCTAACGGGCGGTCCCCTCGTCGCCAAAGGCAAGGTGATGATCGGAACTGGAGGCCGGGTCGGCGGTAAGAATTACATCGTTGCCCTAGATGCCGAAACCGGCAATTTCGCGTGGCGATTCAACACGATCGCGCAGCCTGGCGAGCCAGGGGGCGATACGTGGAACGATCACACGGCAGAAGAACGCAACGGCGGCTCGGTGTGGATCGCGGGGAGTTACGATTCGGCGCTCAATCTTGCATTTTTCGGAGTGGGACAGACCTATGACACGGCATTGCTCGCCAAGCCCGCGAGGCCGGGCGCCAAAACCGACGGTTTGTACACGGACTGCACGCTGGCCATTAATCCCGATACCGGCAAGCTTGTGTGGTATTACCAGCACTTGCCGAACGATCAGTGGGACCTCGACTGGGTGTTTGAACGCCAGATCGTGCGAATGCCGGTTAAGGGCGTGGTTCGCCCGGTGATCTTGACTTCAGGCAAGCAGGCGACCTATGACGTTCTGGATGCGGAAACGGGAAAGTGGATCTACTCGAAGGACCTTGGCCTACAAAATATCGTTTCATCGATCGATCCCATCACCGGCAAGAAAACCATCAATCCGCAAACCCTGCCCGGAGACGGGCAGACGCACTTTGTTTGCCCCCATGTCGACGGCGCCAAGAGCTGGCTTCCGGGCTCTTATAATCCGGACACGAAGATTCTGTATGTACCACTGGTTGAGGCTTGCAACGATCTGATGCCGGTGACCGAGGGAGGAGGCCGAGGCCTCTTGTCGACGGGCGTCCGGCCAGCCGTGCGGCCTCGTCCGGATTCGGACGGCAAATACGGCCGCGTGGAAGCGATCAATATGGCGACGCGCGAAGTTGTGTGGACCGAGCGCCATCGCGCGCCTGTATCAAGCGGCGCTCTGGACACCGCGGGAGGAGTGATTTTCAACGGCTCGATCGACCGGTTCTTCCGCGCTTACGATGACCAGACGGGCAAGCTGCTATGGGAGACGCGGGTCAGCGACGTGCCAAGCGATGCACCCATCTCATATACAGCAAACGGAAAGCAATATATCGCGATCGGCGTGGGCGGCGGAGGCGCGCAAGCAACAGGGTTCGCGGCGCTAACCCCGGAAATCCAGAACCTAGAACGTTCACCCGCGGTGTGGGTTTTCCAGTTGCCGTAATTGGAGTTTTCTGCCAAGCGCGGCAAGAAGGGGCAGGATAAGGCGAAAAAGCCGAGGAAATATGGCTCAACTTTGACGCCAGAGCGTCTCGCTTGAAAGAGATTCTATCCTGCCAGCGCCGCGAGGCGGCTATTCTTTGCCTTCCTCGTCCTCTTCCTTGCCCTGCTGCATGGCTTTCATACGCTCCTCGCGGCGCTTGGCGCGCTCGGCGGCGCGCTTGACGAGCTCGCTGCCGACCAGTTCGACCATGGCCTGCTCGGCTCCGTCGCCTTTGCGCCAGCCCAATCGAACCACGCGGGTGTAGCCGCCCTTGCGCTGACCGAAGCGCGTGCCGAGCTTGTCGAAGAGTTTTTTCACGGCGGCCGGAGTTTCGAGGTAAGCGGCCGCTTGCCGGCGCGCATGGAGATTGTCGCGCTTGGCTAGCGTGATCATCTTTTCCACAAGCGGTCTCACGGCCTTGGCTTTAGGAACGGTGGTGACCACGCGCTCTTGTTCGATGACACTTGTAACCAAGCCCTTAAGGAGAGACCGCCGCGCACCGATATCCCGTTTAAGTTTGTAACCTCCTCTTCTGTGCCTCATGCCACGACCTCACCGGTGTCTTCATCCCTCTCTTCGTCTTGACCGATGTCAGCCTCGGACTCCGCTCCGAACGAGGACTCGGAAGCGGCGCCAGCCGGAGCGCCCGCGGGAGATACGAGCCGGCCCTGTGAGTCGAACTTCATCCCGAAGGAAAGGCCCAGGCCGCTCAAGATCTCCTTAATCTCGTTGAGCGATTTGCGGCCGAAATTCTTGGTGCGAAGCATCTCCGCTTCGGTCTTCTGCACCAAGTCCCCGATAGTTTGGATGTTGGCGTTCTTGAGGCAATTGTAGGAGCGGACGCTCAGCTCCAATTCCTCGACGGAGCGATTGAGCACCTCGTTCATCTGCGAGAGGGCGCGCTCGGCGGGCTCCTCGGCCGCTTCCGGCAGCTCTTCAAAATTGATGAAGATAGCCATGTGATCCTTAAGAAGCTTGGCGGCCTGGCCGATAGCGTCGGCGGGCGAGATCGCTCCGTTGGTCCAGACTTCGATGGTGAGCTTGTCGTAATCCGTCATCTGCCCGAGGCGCGCCGCCTCCACGTTGAAATTCACCTTTCGGACGGGAGAGTGGACGGAATCGATCGGAATATATCCGACCGGCAGGTCCTCGTCGTTGTTGCGATCCGCGGCGACGTAGCCACGGCCCGACTTTAAGCGCATCTCGATGTTTAGCTTGCCGCCTTCGCCTACAGTGGCAATATGCATGTTGCGGTCGAGCACTTCGATGTCCGGGTCCGTCTCGATCATCCCGCTGAGAACCTCGCCCGCTCCGTTGGAGCGAAGACGCGCCGTGCGCACGCCTTCTCCTATCATCTTGAACGGGATCTGTTTGAGGTTCAGGATGATATCGGTGGCGTCCTCGACGACGCCGGGAATAGGACTGAATTCATGGGCGACGCCATCGATGCGCACCGCGGTGATGGCCGCGCCTTCAATGGAGCTCAGCAGCACGCGCCGAAGACCGGTCCCGATGGTCGAGCCGAATCCGCGCTCGAACGGCTGCGCCGTGAACATTCCGTAGCGGTCATTCAGCGTTTCCGTGTTGGCTACCAGCCTTTTGGGTTTCTGGAATCCTTTAAACATAGCGTCCTCTCGTCTCGCCTACTTCGAATACAATTCCACGATCAATTGTTCGTTCAACTGAATCTGGACCAAGTCTTCGCGCTTAGGTTGGCCCAGCACGCGCGCGCGCAGGTTTTCACGGTCAACCTCCAGCCAGTTGGGGCTGGGGGCATGCGCGGTGGCGTCCCGCGCGTGCAGAATGGTGGGGTTGTGCTTGCTTCCTTCGCGCACTTCGATCACATCATCCGGTCTCACCGTATACGAGGGGATATTCACACGGCGGCCATTCACGTTGATGTGGCCGTGCCGCACTAGCTGCCGGCATTGCGCCCGGGAAGTTCCGAAGCCCATCCGGTACAGGACGGAATCAAGCCGACGCTCCAGCATATTCAAAAGATTTTCGCCGGTGATGCCCTTCATGACGCTGGCCTTTTCAAACAAGTTGCGGAACTGGCCCTCCAGCAACTGGTAATAGCGTCTTCCCTTTTGTTTTTCGCGGAGTTGCAGGCCGAAGTTCACTAGCTTCGGCTTGCGGTCCTTGCCATGTTGCCCTGGAGGGAAGTTGCGCTTTTCGATGGCGCACTTCTCGCTGTAGCAACGTTCGCCCTTTAAGAATAACTTCATGCCCTCGCGCCGGCAGAGCCGGCAAACCGGGCCAGTGTATCGAGCCAAATCAAACCTCCCTTCGTTCACTCCTTGCACGCACAACGCATTGGCTGTGCGCCCAGGTCAGGTGCAGTTTACGGCGCAATCCGCCTTCATCCTGCTTTCGCCCAAGCCGCCCCCCACGCGGCTCGGTTAAACTCTTCGCTTCTTCGGCGGCCGGCAGCCGTTGTGGGGAATCGGCGTCCGGTCCTTAATCGAACGAACTTCCAAACCGGCCGTGGCTAGCGCTCGCACTGCCGATTCCCGGCCCGCGCCAGGACCGGCGACGCTGACATCCACGCTCCGCAAGCCCGACTCCTTGGCCTTGTTAGCGGCCGTGAGCGACGCCTGTTGCGCGGCGAACGGAGTCCCCTTGCGCGATCCACGAAAACCCAGCGAGCCCGAACTCGACCAGGCGATCACGTTGCCCATTGGATCGGTGACCGTAACGATGGTGTTGTTGAACGACGCCTGCACGTGGACCAAACCCACAGGGACGTTCTTCTTTTCCTTCTTTTTGAACGTCTTCTTTTTTCCGGGCTTCGCTGGAGCTTTTGCCATGTTGATCTCCTATGTCTTGCCTAGGTTTTGGCCGTCGCCTTCTTCTTGTTCGCGACCGTGCCGCGCCGCGGGCCCTTGCGCGTGCGTGCGTTGGTGTGCGTGCGCTGGCCACGAACCGGCAGGCCACGGCGATGCCGCAGTCCGCGATAGGCGCCCATCTCGATTAGCCGTTTGACGTTCATCGAGAGTTCCTTGCGCAGGTCGCCCTCGACGGCGCCTTCGGCCTCCAAAATCTGGCGGATCCGATTCACTTCATCCTCGCTGAGATCCGCGACTTTTTTATCGGGATTGACGCCCGCCCGGTGGCACAATGACTTGCTGCGGGTGCGACCAATGCCGTAAATGTAGGTGAGACCGATCTCGGTCCGCTTCTTCGCTGGTAAATCCACGCCTGCCAAACGCGCCATAAACTTCTCCTGTTAACCTTGCCTCTGCTTGTGCTTGGGGTTCACGCAAATGACGCGGACCACGCCGCGGCGATGAACCAGCTTGCATTTATCGCACAGCTTCTTGACCGACGCTCTTACTTTCATTAGGATCTCCTCACGGTCTCGTCAGCACCCACGGCCCATTCGCCGTGATGGCCACAGTATGCTCGAAATGGGCTGAATACTTTCCGTCTTCCGTCACTGCGGTCCATTTATCCGGCTTGACGCGGCTCCCCGGACTGCCGGCATTCACCATCGGCTCGATGGCTAACACCATGCCTTCCTTCAATCTCGGATTCTCGCTGCGGCGGTCCACATAATTGGGAATCTGCGGTTCCTCATGCATATGAGTGCCAATGCCGTGCCCTACAAACTCGCGGACGATAGAAAACCCGTTGGCGATCACGTGGCGTTCCACCGTGCCGCAAATGTCGAAAAGCCGGTTGCCTGGCCTGGCCTTGTCGATCGCCAGCTCCAGCGACTCGCGGGTGACGTCCATCAACCGGCGCGCCTCATCGGAAATTCCACCCACGCCGACCGTCACGGCCGAATCGCCGTAATATCCGTTCAACTGCACGCCCGTGTCGATGGAGACGATATCGCCCGCCTTTAGCACTCTCTTCTGAGAAGGCATGCCATGGACGATTTCATCGTTTACCGACGTGCACAAGACAAAGGGAAACTTGGCGCCGGCGTTGGGCGCTTGATAGCCCTTGAAAGCCGGACGCGCCCCCGCCTCCGCCATCATCTTGGCGGCGGCGACCTCCAAATCGTATGTGGAGACTCCTTCGGCCACCATGCTCTTTAGCTTCTCCAGAATCTTCCAAACCAAAAGGCCGGCCGCGCGCATTTTCTCCAATTCAGCCATACTCTTACGCACGATCATCCGTAATTTCCCGAACCCGTTTTTGAATCTCCGACGCAATTGCTTGCGGCGTTCCGGTTCCCTCTACTTCCACGATTCCATAGCCGAACTGTTTTAAACAGTCCAATACCGGCGCGGTTTGGGCATCGTAGGCGCGCAACCTCTCCCGCACCACCTCGGGGCGGTCGTCGTCGCGGATCTGCAACTTCGAGCCGTCATAATCGCACACTTCCGAGACCGTGGGAGCGTTGGATCTCACGCTATACAGCGCGCCGCAAGTGGGGCATTGCCGCCTTCCGGCAATCCGACTAATAACTACATTATAGTCCACTTTCAAATGAACTACCACCGGCCTTATGGACCTCTCCGCCAGGAGCCCCGCCAGCAGCCTGGCCTGGTTCACGGTCCGGGGAAATCCATCGAGGATGAATCCCTTTTCGCAATCGGCCGACTCAATCCGACGCTCCACCATTTGGTTCACGGTTTCGTCCGGAACCAAAGCGCCAGACTCCATAATGGCGCTGACTTGCTTGCCCAACTCGTCGTCCGCCGCCAGGTGCGCGCGGAGCATATCTCCGGTTGAGATATGCGCCAACCCCAAAGATTGGCTCAAGATTTTCGCCTGAGTTCCTTTCCCCGAGCCGGGCGGCCCGAAGAGGATGAGGCAAGATTTAGCGCTCTGGCAAAGCGGGGCGCGCACCGTCGTGTCCACGTGGACGGAATCAGAACGTGCTGCGGCGGCCCCGGATGCGGCCCGCCCTCGGAGTGAAACCTTCATAATGGCGCATAATGAGTTGCGCTTCGATTTGATTAACGGTGTCCATCGCCACGCCCACCACGATCAGCAACGACGTTCCGCCGAAATAGAAATTCACTCCCAGACCGTCCAGCAGCCAACGCGGGAAGTGAGCGTCGATAAAATTCCCAACCAGCGGCAAGCGTTGAAGGGCGATGCCGCCGATCATGATCTGCGGAATCAGCGAGAGGACTGACAGGTATAGGCCGCCCACGACCGTAATTTTGGTCAAGATTTTGTTCATGTATTCGGCGGTGTTCTTGCCCGGCCGGATGCCCGGAATAAAGCCGCCATATTTACGCATGTTGTCGGCGGCTTCGTTGGGATTGAAAATGATGGAGACATAGAAAAAGCAGAAGAAAATGATCAGGACCACATACATCAGGTAGTACAGCGGCTGGCGCGATCCCAAGGCCCCTAACAGGTTCGATAGGAAGGGTGAATTCTTGACGAAATCGATGTTCAGAAAGGTTTGCGGAAACGCGAGCAGCGAGCTGGCGAAGATCACCGGGATCACGCCTCCGGCGTTGACCTTCAGCGGAAGGTGGGTAGACTGTCCGCCCATCATACGCCGGCCCATGACGCGCTTGGCGTATTGGACCGGGATGCGGCGCTCGCCGCGCTCCACCAAGACGATGAACGCCACCACCGCGACCATCATTGAGAGAATTACAATGATGTGGGCCACACCCCAGTCGCCGTTCTGAAGCTTCATGACGATTTCTTCGATCGCGCGCGGAAGTCCCACCACAATGCCGGTAAAAATGATGAGCGACATGCCGTTGCCGATGCCCCGGTCGGTGATCTGCTCGCCTAACCACATAATGAAGGCCGTGCCGGTGGTGAGGCTGGTGACGGTCAAAACAATAAAGCCAAAGCCGGGATTGGTGACAAAGCCCTGTCCGGAGTTCTGGAGCAGCGTGGCGATGCCGAAGCTCTGCATGAGGGCCAGAATCACGGTAAGATAGCGGGTCCACTGGGTGATCTTGCGGCGGCCGAGCTCGCCTTCCTTCTGCAATTTCTCCAGTGTCGGCACGACCACCGTGAGCAACTGCAAAATGATGGACGCCGTGATATACGGCATGATGCCCAAGGCGAAAATGGTGAACCGGCGGAACGTTCCGCCGCTGAACAGGTCGATGAAGCCGAACAAGGTGCCCGAGTTCTGCTGGAAAAATTCGTTCAGCCGAACCGTGTCCACGCCAGGCGTGGGAATAAAGGCGCCTAGCCTGTACACGGCCAGCAAGCCCAGCGTGAACAACAGCCGTTTGCGCAGATCCGGAACCCGAAATACATTCGCTAGGGCTTCTAAGAACTTCATAGATCCTCTTTATCACAGGCGCACAGCGCCATCGCTACGCGCTTCCTACTTGTCGGCTCCCTCGCGGCGGGCCGGCCGCGCGATCACCTCCGCGGCGCCTCCGGCAGCTTCAATCTTCTTCTTGGCCGACTCGGAAAATACGTGCGCCTTAACGGCGATCTTCCGCGTCAGCTCGCCGGCTCCCAGAACCTTGAGCCCGTCTTTCAGCTTGCGGATCGCGCCCAACTCCATCAGCCGCGCCGGCTCGAAGCTGTCGCCTTCCAACTTTTCGAGCTTGCCGACATTCAAAATCGCGTAGTCCTTGCGGAAGATGTTGGTGAATCCACGCTTGGGCAAGCGGCGGTGCAGCGGCATCTGACCGCCTTCGAAACCGCGCATGCGGGAATAGCCCGAAATCGACTTGGCGCCCTTGGCTCCGCGGCCGGAGTACTTGCCGCGTCCAGTTCCCATGCCTTGCCCGATACGCTGTTTTTTTTGCTTCTGGCCGGCGGGCGGCTTCAATTGACTGAGATTCATCGCGGAGTCCCCTTTACCCGTACGTCGCCTTCGGCAAGCTCCAAAAGGTGCGGGATCTTCTTCACCATGCCGCGGAATCCCGGCGTGTCCGGGCGCTCCACCACCTGATTGATTTTCTTAAGCCCAAGCGCTCGCACAATGACCTTATGTTTTTCGGGCGTGCAAATGGGACTCCGCACGAGCTTGATTTTAATCGTTCCAGCCATGAGCTTATCCTACTTTCTCCGTAGCGAGACCGCGCAGATCGGCGATTTCGGTCTTGTCGCGCAATTGCTCCAGCGCGTCAATGGTGGCCTTCACCACATTGTGAGGATTGTGAGAGCCAATCGACTTAGTAAGGACATTGGGAATGCCCACTGACTGAATCACCGCCCGCACCGGTCCGCCCGCGATCACGCCCGTGCCTTCGGGAGCGGGCTTGAGCAGCACCCGTCCGCTGCCGAAAGTCCCCAGCACCGGATGCTGAATCGTCGTAGCCAGGACGTGAATCTTGCGCAGATTTTTTTTTGCCGCTTCGATTCCCTTCTTGATGGCGGCCGGCACTTCCTTAGCCTTGCCGGTCCCATAGCCGACGATCTTCGCGCCGGGATCGCCGACGACCACGAGCGCGGAAAAACTTAGATTCTTTCCGCCTTTCACCACTTTGGTGACGCGGTTGATGGAAACCACGTTCTCTTTCAGGTTGAGATTTCCCGCTTCAATGCGTTTGCCTGTCGCAGCCATCAAAACTCCAATCCCGCTTCCCGGGCGGCGTCCGCTAAAGCCTTCACTCGCCCGTGATACAGATAACCGCCGCGATCGAACACCACGGCCTTAATGCCCTTCTCTTTGGCGCGCTCGGCCACCAGCTTGCCGATGGATTTCGCGCCGGCCACATTGCCGCCGCTTGCGCCCTTGTTTTCAGCCGACGAGGCCGAAACGAGCGTATGCCCCCGGTCGTCGTCGATGACTTGGGCGTAGATGTGCTTCAAACTGCGGAAGACCGCGAGCCTGGGCCGCTCTGGAGTCCCCCGCACTCGGCGACGCAGCCGCTTGTGAATCCGCTGCCGCTTTTGATCTTTGGATTCGTGCGCCATACTACTTGCCTCCCGAGGCGCCGGTCTTACCCACTTTCTTCCGCAAGACTTCGTCGGCGTAACGAATTCCCTTGTTTTTGTACGGATCGGGCGGGCGCAGGGCGCGCATATTCGCGGCCACCTGTCCGAGCAACTGGCGGTCCGGGCCAGTAAGAATTAACGGCGTTAGCGGCGGATTTCCGATCGGCTTTTCCACCTTCAACTCGACTCCATCCGGCAGGTAAAACTCGATGGGATGGGAATAACCTAGGGAGAACGTTGCGATACGGCCCTTGACTTCACACCGGTAGCCGATTCCGAGAATCTGCAACTCCCGCGTAAAGCCTCCCGAGACGCCCTGCACCGCGTTCGCCGCCAGCGCCCGCGTCAGCCCATGCAATCCCGCCTTGTCGTCGCCGGCGCGAAGCACTTCCAGCGTCGAATCCTGCTGGCGCAGCGTAATGCCATCGGGAATCGGCACAGTTTGCCTGCCCTTGGGGCCTTCCACCAAAAGCTCGCCGGCGATGGTGACTTTCACTCCCTTCGGCAGCGGAATCGGCTTTCTTCCTACTCGTGACATAGTCTCAATCCGTCAAGCTTAGCCTGTTCGATCCTCCAAAAGCGGCCTACCAAACGTGGCACAAAACTTCGCCTCCCACGCCTTCCTTGCGCGCCGCCGCGCCGGTCATTACGCCGCGGGGCGTGGTCAAAATGTTGATTCCAAGCCCGCCCAGCACGCGCGGCACCTGCTTGGCTCCGGTATACACGCGGCAGCCGGGACGCGACACGCGTTCAATGCGCGAGATCACCGGAATGTTGCCGGACGTGTATTTGAGATAAATGCGGATAGACCTCTTGGAGCCGTCCTCGGTGAGCTTGAAGTTGGCGATATAACCTTCATCCTTCAAGATCTTGGCAATATCGGTCTTCAGACGCGAGGCCGGAACGTCCACCTTGGGATGGCGCGCCGCCAGCGCGTTGCGGATGCGCGTAAGCATGTCGGCGATCGGATCGGATGTGATCATTACTTTCAGCTCATCTCCTTCACCAGCTCGCTTTAATAACTCCCGGAATCTCTCCGGCGAGAGCAAGTTTCCGGAAGCAGATCCTGCATAGTTTGAACTTCCTCAAGAATCCGCGCGGCCGCCCGCACTGAAAGCAGCGGTTGCGATGCCGGCAGGCGAGCTTTGGCTTTTTCGCGGCTCTGGCGAGCGCAAGCCGTTCGTCTCGGGCGATCTTGGCGGTGGTGGCCATCGTCGTCTTCCTTATACCCGGAAGGGCATGCCGAGATGCTTTAACAGCGCCAGACCCTCGGCGTCGGTCTTGGCGGTGGTGGTGATGCAAATGTTCATTCCTTTGACTTTCTCGACTTTGTTGTAGTCGATCTCCGGAAAAATCAGTTGGTCTTTAATTCCCAGCGTATAGTTGCCGCGGCCGTCGAAACTTTTGCTCGATACCCCGCGGAAGTCCCGGACGCGCGGAAGAGCCACATTTACGAGACGGTCGAAGAATTCGTACATGCGGTCGCCGCGCAGGGTCACCGCACAGCCAATGGACATGTTTTCACGCAGCTTGAAGGCGGCGATCGACTTGCGCGCCTTGGTGACCACCGGCCTTTGCCCGGCGATCAGCCCAAGCTCGTTCACGGCGCCGTCCATCAGCTTCGGATTCTGCGTCGCCTCTCCCAAGCCGATATTGACCGAGATTTTCTCGATCTTCGGCACCGCCATTACGTTTTTATACGAAAACTCCTTGGTCAGAGCCGGGATCACTTTCTTTTGATAATGTTCCTTCAGTCGCGCCGGCATGCTATCCCTTCTTATCTAGAATCTCTCCACTCTTGCGCGCGATGCGCACGCGCCGGGAAACCGCGCCGGCCGTCTCCATGCGATATCCGATGCGCGTGGCGACGCCGCCAGAGGTTACGATCATCACGTTGGAGACGCTGACGGGGCTTTCCCGCTCCGCGATGCCGCCCTTGATTTGCCGTGACGGGTTCGGCCGCGTGTGGCGCTTCACCAGGCTGACGCCCTCCACCAGCACTTTGCCCGTTTCCCGGTCGACGTGCAGGACACGTCCAGTTTTGCCTTTGTCGCGTCCCGAGATCACTTTGACGGTGTCGTCCTTTTTGATCTTGACTTTCACTTTCACCCGCGGCTTGTTTTGATGCCGCTGGGGGATTTTGCTCATACCTTGAGCCATACTCAAATAACCTCCGGCGCAAGCGAAACGATTTTCATGAAGCGCTTATCGCGCAACTCGCGCGCCACCGGCCCGAAAACGCGCGTTCCCACAGGCTCGCCGATTTCATTAATGAGGACGGCGGCGTTGGAATCAAAGCGGATATAGGTGCCATCTCTCCGGCGCGTCTCCTTTCTCATCCGTACGATCACGCACCGCACTACTTTGCCTTTCTTGATGGCGGAGTCGGGGGCGGCTTCCTTCACGCTGGCCGTGATCACGTCGCCGAGTCCGGCCCGCAGCCCCAGGTCGCCGCCACGCGGAAGAATGCACGCGAGCTTCCTAGCGCCGCTATTATCGGCGACTTCCAGTATCGTCCGCATCCCGATCATGATCTACTCTCCTCGTCTAGCGCTCTTCCCAATCGCGGGCCCATTGGAGCCGCGCTCATTATTTGTTCTTCTCCGCTCTCCTGGCCGGCGCAGCCTCGATGCCGATCGAACTCAGATCGGAAGTCACCTGCACGGCTTTGCGCAGAATTTCCTTCAATCGCCAACGCTTCAGCTTGCTCAACGGCCGGCACTCGACGATGCGCACCACATCGCCGACCTTAGCCTCCTGCTTTTCATCGTGAGCATAAAACTTCTTCCGCTTACTCACAATTCGCTTGTATACGGGGTGCGAAACGCGGCGCGTCACTTCAACCACGATCGTCTTGGCCATCTTGGCCGAAACCACGTTGCCAACCTTCTCGTTCTTGTGAGACTGGCTGTTTCCTACGGCTTGGCTCATCGCTTCTTCTCCAGTTCCCGCTCCCGCAGGACGGTGAGCATTCGCGCGCGTTCTTTCTTAAGCGATCGGAGCTTCTTCACGCCTTCCATCTGCCCCATGCCCATTTGAAATTTGAGCCGGAAAATCTGCTCCGCCGACTCGCGCAGCTCCTTGTTTAACTCCGTTGCGTCGAGACCTCGCGCTCTGTCTGCGTTTTCTTTCATATTCCTACTCGTTGTCCCTTCTCACGCGCGCCACCCATTCGCTGTACGCGCTTTATTCGGCTTGAGGCCGCGCCACCAATTTCGTCGGCAAAGGAAGCTTGGCGGCGGCCAGCTTCATCGCTTCTTCCGCGACATCGCGCCCAACTCCCTCCATTTCAAAAAGAATTTTCCCCGGGCGGATTACAGCCACCCACTGTTCGGGCGCGCCCTTGCCCTTTCCCATGCGGGTCTCCGCAGGCTTCTTCGTGATCGGCTTATCGGGAAACAGCCGGATCCATACCTTGCCGCCGCGCTTAATCGATCGCGTCATGGCAACGCGTGCGGCCTCGATCTGCCGGTCCGTGATCCAACCGCATTCGAGCGCCTTCAGGCCGTAGTCTCCGAATGCGAGCGAGGAGCCGCGCCAAGCCTTGCCCTTCATGCGCCCTCGCTGTTGTTTGCGGTATTTCACTTTCTTCGGCATCAACATGGCGGGTTACTCCTTGCCCTCGCCTTGAGGCGCGCCAGCAGGCTCCGGCTTTGTTTCTTGAGCTTCTGGCTTCCAAGCGGGTTGAGAGGGTGGGGCCATGGGCGGCAAAATGGGAGCAGACCCTCGCGCCTCGCCAGAAAATTGGGGCGGCGGAGGGGCTTGCGTTACGCCGGGAGCCTCCGGCGAAGCCGGCCCACGCGGCGCACGCTCTCTCCGTTCCCTCGAGGGTCCGCGCCGCGGTTCTGGCTCGCGGCCCAAGCCGCGCCTCGGCCCACCCGGCAAAATCTCTCCCTTGTAAACCCAGCACTTAATCCCGATCACGCCGTAGGTCGTGTAGGCTTCGCTTGTGCCGTAGTCCACGTCGGCGCGCAGCGTGTGCAGCGGAAGCTGCCCTTGCAGATACCATTCCGTGCGGGCAATCTCGGCGCCGTTCAATCGCCCCGAAACCCGCACCTTGATTCCCTTGCAGCCGAAGCGCAATGCCGAATCAACCGCTTTGCGCATCGCCCGGCGGAAAGCCACGCGCTTTTCCAGTTGCAAAGCGATCGATTCGCTCACAAGCTGCGCGTCGAGCTCCGGCTTGTGGACCTCCTGAATATCGATGAAAACTTCGCGCTTGGTGCGCTTGGCTAGATCCTGCTTCAGTTTCTCAATCTCGGCCCCTTTGCGCCCGATGATGATCCCGGGGCGCGAAGTATGAATGGTGATGCGGAGCTTGTTTCCGGGCCGGTCGACTTCGACCGCGCTGACGCCGGCCGCTTTCAAGCGGCCGCGCAGCGACTCCTTCAACTCCAGGTCCTCCCGCAGAAGCTTGGCGTAATCCTGCTTGGCGAACCACCGCGACCGCCATGTCTTGGTGACGCCCAACCGGAATCCGTACGGATGTACTTTCTGCCCCATGCTAATCCTTTTCTCCGGACGCCTGTCTTTGGCCGACCTTCACGACGATGTGCGCCATGCGCCGCTGATAGCGGTAAGCGCGCCCCATGGGCGCCGGCCGCACCCTTTTCATGCGCGGCCCCTCATTCACGTAAGCTTCCGTAACGAACAGCTTGTCCACATCCACATCGTTATGGCGGCTCTCCGCGTTGGCGATCGCCGAGCGCAACACCTTCTCCACCGAAGGCGCGATGCGCTTGTTGGTTCCGCGCAAAATATGGATCGCTTCGCCCGCCTTTTGGCCGCGGATTAAATCCACCACCAGCCGCGCCTTTTGCGGCGAAATCCTGATATATCGTGCTTCTGCTTTGGCTTGCATGATCAATCCTTACGCCGGCTTGGCGGTTTTCTCGGCCGCTGCCTTGGCCGCATGTCCTTTGAAAATGCGCGTGGGCGAAAACTCGCCCAGCTTGTGCCCCACCATGTTTTCGGTGATATAGACCGGAATGAACTTCTTGCCGTTGTGCACGGCCAGGGTGTGGCCGATGAATTCCGGCACTATGGTCGACCGCCGCGACCATGTCCGTACGACTTTCTTCTCATTCTTTTCGTTGAGATCGGCCACTTTTTTCATTAAGTGGTCATCCACAAACGGTCCCTTGTGCAGTGAGCGTCCCATTACCGTGCCACCCTTACCGTTTCTTGGCCTTCCGCGCGACGATCCATTTGTCGGTCCGCTTGTTGTTGCGGGTCTTGAACCCCCGCGTCGGCTGCCCCCACGGCGTCACCGGATGCCTTCCGCCGCTGGTTTTGCCCTCGCCGCCTCCGTGCGGATGATCTACCGGGTTCATCGACACGCCCCGGTTGTGCGGCCTTTTCCCCATCCAGCGCTTGCGGCCCGCTTTGCCAAGACTGACGTTTTCGTGCTCGACATTGCCCACCTGGCCGATCGTGGCCGCGCACTCGACAGGCACGCGCCGGACCTCGCCCGAAGGAAGCTTCAAAAGCGCGATATCGCCTTCCTTTGAGATCAATTGCGCCTGCGCGCCGGCCGAACGCGCCATCTGGCCGCCCTTGCCCGGCCGGAGTTCGATATTGTGGACCACCGTTCCGGCTGGGATATTTTTCAGTGGCAGCGAGTTGCCGGCCAGAATATCCGCTTCCGGGCCGGACATCACTTTGCGTCCCGGCTCCAAGCCGACCGGCGCGAGGATGTAGCGCTTCTCGCCGTCCACATAATGCAGTAAGGCGATGCGCGCGCTGCGGTTAGGATCGTACTCAATGGCCGCCACCACGGCCGCGACGCCGTGTTTATCGCGCTTGAAGTCGATCGCCCGAAAAGCCTTCTTATGGCCGCCCCCGCGAAAACGCGAAGAAATCCGTCCCGTGCTTGAGCGCCCGCCCGTCCGCTTCTTGCCCACCACCAGGCTCTTTTCGGGGCGCTGCCTGGTGATGTCCTCGCGCGAAACCACGGTCTGAAAACGCCGCGTTGCGGTCGTCGGACGATATGACTTTACAGGCATTCTTATATCTCCGCGTACTCTGGAAGCTTTTGTCCTGCCTCCAACCTGACGTAGGCTTTCTTCCAGTCCGGGCGATACCCGGAAAATTTACCCCGCCGCCGCAGCTTGCCTGCCGTGGTTGAAGTCCGCACGGCCGCCACCTTTACTTTGAACAAAGTTTGGACGGCGTTACGGATCTCGGTTTTGTTGGCGCCGGCCGCCACCTCGAAACACAGCGTGCGTTCGGCGTCTTTCTTCGCAACGCCCTTTTCGGTCACGATCGGCTTCTTGATAATGTCGTAGAGATTCGCCATTAGGCCAAACCCTCCGAAAGCTTCCGCGCGGCTGCCTCGCTCAGAAGGACATGCTCGTGCCCCAGCAAATCGTAAACGCTTACCTCGCCGCTAGAAACCAGTTTCACGCCTTCTAGATTGCGGCTGGAAAGGGTCAGATTCCGGTTGTCCGAAGCGTCCACCAGGAGCACCGTCTTTTTGGCGTCGATCGCATCGAGCGCCCTGCGCATCAGCTTCGTTTTGGGTTCCTCCAAGGCGAACTCCCGCACGATGCGCAGTTCTCCGTCGCGGAGCTTGGCCGAAAGCGCGCTACGCAGCGCTCCCAATTGCATTTTGCGCGGCAAATGGTAGGCGTAGCTGCGAGGCTGCGGGCCGTGAACCGTTCCGCCGTGCCGCCACAGAGGACTCCGAATAGATCCCATACGCGCGCGGCCGGTCCCTTTCTGCCGCCACAGCTTCTTGCCCGATCCAGAAACTTCGTGCCGCGTCTTGGTCTTTGCCGTTCCCCTTCGAACCGACGCCAAATGATGACGCACCGCTTCATAGAGCAGCGCCTCATTTACGGGCGCCGAAAAAACGGCGTCGGAGAGATCTAGAGTTCCCACCTTCTGATTGTTCAAATCGATCACGTCTACCGCTGGCATGGCTACCTCTTCGACCTCCGTACGACTACATAGCCGCCATTCGGCCCCGGCACAGCGCCCTTCACCAGCAATGTATTATCTTCAGCGTCGACTTCCACCACCTCCAAATTTCGCACCGTCACGCGCGCCGCGCCCATGCGCCCGGACATGCGCATGCCCGGAAATACGCGTGAGGGAAAGCTGGAGGCCCCAATCGATCCCGGCGCCCGATGAAACATCGAGCCGTGGGTGTCATCGCCCCCGCGGAAATGATGCCGCTTCACGAGTCCCGCATAGCCGCGGCCCTTGCTGACGCCGATGACATCCACTTTCTCTTTGGGCTTGAACTGGTCCACCAACACTCGGTCGCCCGGCTTGAAATCGGAATCATTCGCGCCTTCCTCCAACCGGAACTCCCGCTGAAACCTGACGCCCTCCGCCCCAGACTTTTTCAAATGGCCGGCCTGAGGCTTGTTGACGCTGGTCTTCTTAACGAACTCCATAAGGCCCAACTGTACCGCGTCATAGCCATCGCGCGCCGGCGTCTTGCGCTGTACGACCACGCATGGCCCGGCCTTCAACACCGTCACCGGCACCACCTGCCCGTCGGGCCGGAACACCTGCGTCATCCCGATCTTCTTGCCTAGGATTCCTGGACTCATAGTTCACTCCAGACAGCCGGCAAGACCGGCCGTCCTACTTGCTCTTCCCGAACGCCTTGATCTCCACATCCACGCCCGCCGGCAAATCCAGCTTCATGAGCGCGTCGACCGTATCCTGGGTCGGCTCGAGAATATCCAGCAGCCGCTTGTGGGTGCGGATCTCAAACTGCTCCCGGCTCTTTTTGTCCACGTGCGGCGAGCGCAACACGGTGTACAGATTCTTCACCGTGGGCAGCGGAATGGGGCCCGCCACGGTCGCGCCAGTCCGCCGGGCGGTGTCCACGATTTCGGTCGTGGACTGATCCAGGATCCGGTGATCGTACGCCTTCAGGCGAATTCGAATGCGGTCTCTCAGGCTGCTCGATGCCATTGCTTATTCCAAAATTTCGGTGACGGTGCCGGCGCCCACCGTGCGCCCGCCCTCGCGGATGGCGAACCGCAGCCCCTTGTCCATGGCCACCGGCGTGATCAGCTCCACCTGCAAGTTCACGTTGTCGCCCGGCATCACCATCT
>DATGLY010000071.1:0-27312 GCA_035293905.1 Bryobacteraceae bacterium | reverse complement strand
GGCGTCAAGGAATGCCATCGCATCGTGAGCGCTTACAAGCTCGCCAGCCGCCATTTCCGTCCCGAAGGCACCGTTATCCGCATCGGCGACGTTGAAATTGGCGGGCCTCAAGTCGTCGTCATGGCCGGTCCTTGCAGCGTGGAAAGCCGCCAGCAGATCGAAGAATGCGCCAAAATCGTGGCCGAAAGCGGCGTGCGGATCCTCCGCGGCGGAGCTTTTAAGCCGCGCTCTTCCCCCTATAGCTTTCAGGGATTGGGCGAACAGGGCCTCGCTCTTATGCGCGACGCCGCCGCCCGCCACAACCTCCTGATCGTGAGCGAAGTGATGGACATCTCCCAGATCCCGCTGCTGCTGAAATACGCCGACATTCTGCAAGTCGGCGCGCGCAATATGCAAAATTTCAATCTGCTGCGCGAAGTCGGCGGAGTGGCCAAGCCGGTGCTGTTAAAGCGCGGCATCGCGGCCACCCTCGAAGAACTTCTGCTGGCTGCGGAGTACGTCATGAGCGGCGGCAACTACAACGTGATCTTGTGCGAGCGCGGCATCCGCACCTTCGAAACCGCCACGCGCAACACCATGGATGTCTCCGCGATTCCCATGGTCCAAAAACTTTCCCATCTCCCCATCGCCGGCGATCCTTCCCACGGCGCCGGCCGCCGCGATATGGTTCTGCCGCTGGCCCGCGCGGCGGTGGCCGCGGGCGCGGACGCGCTGCTCGTCGAAGTGCATCCAGATCCCGATCGCGCCTTGAGCGACGGCGCCCAAACGCTCACCCCGCGCCTTTTCGCCGAGATGATGCAGCAGGTCCGCGCCATCGCCGCGGCGGTGGGCCGCGCGGCGTGAAGACCGTTTGTATCGCCGGCGTCGGCCTGATCGGCGGCTCCTTCGCCCTGGCTCTGCGGAAGGCGGGATTTGCCGGACGCATCGTGGGCGTCAGTTCGCCCGAAACGGCGCGCGCGGCGCTCGCCTGCGGCGCCATCGATGAGGCATTGCCCCTGCCGCAGGCCGCCGCCTCCTCCGATCTCATCTATCTCGCGCAACCCATCGGGCGCATCCTCCAAACCATTCGCGTGCTCGACGCTTACCTGGCGCCGGGCGCTCTCATCACCGACGCCGGCAGCACGAAATTCGCCATCTCTGAAGCTGCCGCCAGACACATCCGGCGCGGTCGGTTCGTAGGCGGCCATCCCATGGCCGGCAAAGAATCGCGCGGCGTGGAACATGCCGAAGCCGCTCTGTTCCGCGGGCGCCCTTATGTCCTGACGGGCCGCGATGCGCAACTGGAATCTTGGATCGAGCGAATCGGCGCCCGCCTCGTGTTTATGGACGCCGCCGAACACGACCGCCTCATCGCCCGTACTTCCCACCTGCCGCAGTTGATTTCCACCGCTTTGGCGTCTCTGCTCGTGGATGAAGACAAAGCGGCGCGGGTCGCTGGACCGGCGGCGATCGAGCTCACGAGACTGGCCCTCAGCCCTTACGAGATCTGGCGCGATATCTTTTCCACCAATTCGACCCGCATCGATGACGCTCTGACGGCGTTCATCGGCAAGCTGGAACAACTGCGTTCTAACCTCTGCGACCCCTCTATGCAAGCCCATTTCGAAAAAGCCGCGGCCGTGGCCCGCGAACTCCGCCGATAATATCCCGCCAAATGCGCGGGCCCGACTCGGGCCCCGTCTTCCTCGCCGGCCATCCCTCAATCCCAGTCGATATCCCTCTTCGGCGGCGGCTCGTCCGGATTCTCCTTCGCCACCCGCAGCATCTCGTCGAACTTCTTGCTCAAAACGTCCGCCTGCGATTTGTGCGCCTCTAGCGACTTCTTGAACGCGTCCTCGCGCCGGTCCGCCGCGCCTTTGTAGTGCTGCATCGCGGTCTCTATGTCCGCCATGGTGCGCGGCTTCTCGTGCTCTTTGTGCCGGATCACCGCCTGCGTCTTGGGATCGATGTGCAGCTCGGCCTGGCAGCAAGGGCAGGTGACCGTTAGCAATGTAGGGGACTTCCGCATAACCGATTTATAACACTTGGTTATAGTAGACTTTATCCAACATGCTCTCCGAATTCAAACAGTTCATCGCGCGCGGGAATGTGTTGGACCTGGCGATTGGCGTGATCATCGGCGCGGCCTTTGGCAAGATCGTCACCTCCCTTGTAAACGATCTCCTAAACCCAATCATTGGGCTGGCCACCGGCGGAATCGATGTCTCCAACCTCTTTATTGCTTTGAATGGCCAGCATTACGCCAGTCTCAGCGAGGCCAAAGCGGCCAAAGCCCCGACCGTCAACTATGGCGTCTTCGTTAATACCGTGATCGAGTTCTTGATCGTCTCGTTCGTGATCTTCCTCGTTGTCAAGCAGGTGAACCGCTTCTTCCCGAAGCCCGCCCAGGCCCCTCCGCCGGCCAAGACCTGTCCTGAATGCCGCACCACGATTCCTCTCGAGGCGAGGCGGTGCCCTGCCTGTACGTCGGTTCTAGAGTAGCGGGAAGGTTGCCCGATCGGATGCGAGCAGGCTAATTCTGCGGCGCGTCCTCGAACTTGATGGTGGACGAAGCGTCAAACTTGCGGTAGTTGCGGAACTCGATCTTGTTCCGCGCGCATTCGCTAGTTCCCCGCTGGCAGTTTAAAACCTCGGATTCCGTGGGCAGCAGGAACTGCTCGTTGGCGGCTAGCCGGACGAAATCGTAGTCCGTCGCGGTCTCCACCGTGTCAAAGGGAAACAGAAGCGGCATGGCCCGGGCTTCCTGCTCAATGCGCAGCACGCGCGAGGTCTCTTTGTCGATCCACACGCTGCCCCGGAACGCCGGATAGTAAAGCTGCGAAGGCGCCTCTATACGCCAGTGCGAGCGTTCGCGCGGAACCTCGAATTTGTACACCCAGGCCGTTCGCCCTCGAATCGTGTCCTGCCCGTCCCGTTTGAAGCTGGCCCCGGTGGCTGGGCTCAGCAAGTCCACCAGCACGGTAGCGAACTCACCGGTGGATCGAGTGCCTTCGATGTCCTCCATGGCGCGGTTCACGGCGCGGCCTCCAACCTTAATGTTCTTATAGCTCTCGCGCCCGTCTTCGTACGTCACATCCGCGCTCACGATATCCAGCGCTCTCCAGCCCGTCTTGGGGTTGTCGCTCTGATATCGGGTGGTTAACTGCTGGCAATAAAAGTTGGGAAGGCTCTCTACATAAGAAAACGCGACCTCTCGAGCTTTCGAGATCACCGGATCCTCCGCCGCCACAATCCCGCCTCTCGTCGCAGTCGCTTGCGCAGGCGCTTGCCCTCCTGTTCCGGCCCCCGCATTTGCTGGAGCGTCGGTGATCACGGGCATCGAGTTGGCCTGCGGCCGGCGCGCCGGTGCGCCCCGCCGCAGTTGTGGCCTGCCCGGATCGTCCGGATCGGCCGGCGGATCCGGCGGACGCACCAAAGTGGTCGGACGCAAGTCGGCGTCATCGTCTTTTTGCTCGGCGGCGGGAGCTGGCGGCGCGGTCGCCCCCGCCGCCGGAGCGCCATTGTCGTTCGAAGAGGAATCCCCGCTCTTTCGGCGCAGAATCGGACGCTCGTCGTCCCCTCGGCTCTCATTGCGCGACGGCGACCCCGCTCCAGAGCCGGAACTGGCCGGACGAGGCAGATCCCAGTCTTGCGCCGCCGCCGCCCGTTCTTCCCCCGTGCCCGCCTTCAGCCACCGTACTTCCGTGGCCGTGAAATTGCCCTCATCGTCTTCCGTGGAGTCCACGCTCACGCGGTCGCCCGGCGCAAAATCGCTTACTCCCGCCTCTTTCCCGTCTTTCTGATAGCTTGTTCGCCCCGTCAACCGATACCAAACGATGCGATGGTCGTCGGGCTGAATGACAAGCTGCCCCGAAATGCAACGCCGCACCACTCCTTCCGTGGTCGTGGTCAGCCCAGTCGCGGCGGATCGCGTGCCGTTTCCCCGGCCGGAGCCCTGCGGCTGCCCGCCATTGGGATACGGGTTGCCCGGGAAACGGCCGCCGGGGAACGGGCCCCCGCCTCCGGGAAACGGCCCTCCCGGATATTGCGCCAAAGCAGGTAGAGAACACAAAGCAATTATCAGCCCGCAAAAGGCCCTCCGGGCGCTCCATTTAGGCCGCGAATTTCGATAATTCCAAACCCGGCAGCCTTCCTTTTGCGAGCGGTTACCATGCAATGCAACGGCTCTCATAGCTCTAGTATGACGCTTTCAGGGCTTGTTGGGATTCGCTTTCTGGCGCTGCTGCAGTTTAAAATCCGTCCGCCCCGGCATCGGAAACAGGCGCAGACCGGAGCAGGCTGCGCTCGCCCGAAGCCCTGCTAGCATCGAATTTGGAAGTAATCGGCATCGACCTCGGAACTACCAACTGCGCCCTCGCCTATACTCGCGGGGAGGCGGTGGAACTGTTCGCCATCCCTCAATTCGTGCATCCCGGCGAAGTGCGCGAAGATCCCCTTCTCCCCTCTTTCCTGTTTCTCGATGAAAGCGGGCCGATTGTGGGCCTCCTGGCGCAGAGAAAGGGCCTGGACAACGCCGGCAGGCTGGTTTCCTCTGCCAAATCTTGGCTTTCGCACGGAGGCGTGGATCGGAACGGGGACATTTTGCCGCCCAATGCGCCCGAGGGCGTTCCCCGCATATCGCCGGTCGAGGCCTCGCGCCGGTATTTGCATCATCTCCGCGAAGCCTGGAACGCCAAAAATCCCCAAACGCCCTTTGACTCCCATCAAGTCTTGGTCGCCGTGCCGGCTTCCTTCGACGAGGTGGCCCGTGAGCTCACCCTAAAGGCCGCCACCGGCGCCGGCTACCGGAACGTAATTCTGCTGGAAGAGCCGCAAGCCGCCTTTTACAATTGGATCGAGCGCCAGCCGGAGTGGCGCGGCCAGGTAAGCGCCGGCGATTTGATTCTCGTAATCGACATCGGCGGCGGAACCACCGATTTTTCTCTCATCCAGGTGAAAGATCAAGGCGGTGAATTGACGCTGGACCGCATCGCCGTCGGCGACCACATCCTGTTGGGAGGCGACAACATCGACGCGGCTCTGGCGCATCACATCGCTCAGCAACTCCCGAAAAAAATCGACGCGCTTCAGTTTCACGCCCTCTGGCAGCACTGCCGCGCCGCCAAGGAAAGACTCCTCGAAGAGGACTCCAACGAAAAGGAGCTGAGCATTGCCATCCTGGGCCGCGGGGCGGGGGTGGTGGGCGGATCCATAAAAACCAGACTCAAACGGGAAGATCTGGAGGCTATTCTGCTTGACGGTTTCCTGCCGCGCGTGGCCCTCGATGACGAGCCGCAAGGACGCCGCGCCCCGCTCGCCGAATTCGGCCTGCCTTTTGCCTCCGACGCGGCTATCACCCGTCATTTGGCCCATTTTTTGCGCCATCAGCAAGCCGCCCCCACCCACGTGCTGTTTAACGGCGGCGTCCTTCGCGCGCCTTTGGTGCGGCGGCGCATCCTGGATGTGCTGAATAGCTGGCTGCCCACTCCGGCCAAACCGCTGGAGGCAAATGAGCTGATGCACGCCGTGGCTCGCGGCGCCGCCTACTACGGCCTGGCCCGGCAGGGGAAAGGAATCCGCGTTCGAGGCGGTATTCCCCGTGCCTACTATATCGGCATTGAACCCGCCATGCCCGCCGTGCCCGGCCTGCGCCCTCCCCTAAAGGCGCTGACCGTCGCCCCCTTCGGCATGGAAGAAGGCACGGGCGTTCAGATCCCCGATCGCCGTTTCGCTCTCAGCGTCGGCGAAAAAGCCCAGTTCCGCTTCTTCGCCTCAACCGAGCGCAAAAACGACGCGGCCGGCCTGCTGCTCGATGAGGTTCCTCCGGAATTGGAAGAAACGGCTCCCGTGGAAGCGGCTTTGGACGGCAAGCCCGGCGAAACCGCCGCCGTGACCCTCGAAACCTTGGTCACGGAAACCGGCATGCTCGAGTTATGGTTTGTCGCCCGCGACGGCCGCCGCTGGAAGCTGGAGTTTAATGTCAGGCCGAACAAGACACTCGAAGCCGGACGGCGGAACCCCGCATGACGTTTCGCGGTGTACTCTGGGGGAATGCTACGCCAAGTGTTGCTGCTTGTCGCCCTTGCGGCCGCCGCGGCCGCGCAATCTTCTCCGCCCGTTTTCTACGTCGTCACCCACGTCGATGTCCCTCCCCCCAATATCGCCAAGGCCGTTGCATTGCTGAAGCGATACGCTAGCGATACCCGCAAGCTGCCGGGCTTGCTAAGGGTCGACATCCAGCAGGAAGAGGCCTTGCCGAATCACTTCGCCATCGTCTCGGTTTGGAAAGATAAGGCCGCCTTCGAGCTCCACCAAGGGACGCCCGAAACGAAACACTTTCGAAACGAGCTGTATCCGCTACTTGGGGCCCCACTCGACCAGCGTCCAGGTCGTCTAATCCAATAGCGGGCCTCTCTGAAGCGGAGGTTGAATGTGAGAATCGCCCAGGTGGCGCCGTTGCACGAAAGCGTGCCGCCCAAGGTCTATGGCGGCACTGAGCGCGTCGTTTCCTATTTGACCGAGGAGCTGGTGAACCAGGGTCACGACGTGACTCTGTTCGCCAGCGGAGATTCCATAACCAAGGCGCGCCTTGTGCCTTGCTGCTCCCAGGCGCTCCGCTTGGCGGGGAACTGCCGGGATCCGCTCGCGCTCCATATTCGCATGCTGAATACGGTCTTTAACCGCGCCTCGGAATTCGACATCTTGCATTTCCACATCGACTACCTTCACTTTCCTTTCTCGGTGCGGCAAAAAACTCCTCACGTAACCACTCTGCACGGCAGGCTGGATCTCCCTGAGCTTGCGCCTTTGTACCGCGATTTCCACGACGTTCCGCTGGTTTCCATCTCCAATGCGCAACGGGAGCCGGTCTCTCGCGCCAATTGGCTTGCGACTGTCTATCACGGCCTGCCCGAAGATCTCTATCGCCTGAGCGAGCAGCCCGGCGAATATCTTGCGTTCCTCGGCCGAATCTCACCCGAGAAGCGCCTGGACCGCGCCATCGACATTGCCCGGCGCGCGGGACGCAAGATCCGCATCGCCGCCAAGATCGACGCGGCCGACGCAACATATTATCAGCAAGAAATTGAACCCCTGTTGCATGAGCCCGGCGTCGAATATATCGGCGAAATTGGGGATTGCGAAAAGAACGAGTTTTTGGGCCGCGCTGCCGCCCTCCTGTTTCCCATCGACTGGCCCGAGCCCTTTGGATTGGCCATGATCGAGGCCATGGCCTGCGGAACTCCCACCATCGTCTGGCGCCGGGGTTCGGCGCCCGAGGTCGTTGACGACGGACTCACCGGCTTTATCGTCGACAGCGTCGAAGAGGCGGTCCAAGCCGTCGGCAAGGCCGAGCGCCTGGACCGCCGCATGATCCGAAGCGCTTTTGAGCGCCGTTTCTCGGCCCGCCGCATGGCCGAGGATTACGTCCGCGTCTATGAAACTCTCCAGGCGCCCGCTTCGGCCCCGCGTCTTGACGAACCCGTTCCGGCCCCCGCCGGCGAACTCGTAATGACCTCTTAAGACTCACGCTGGTGCAACCCAAGCCGAGCAAATATTACATTCGGCGGAAGGCTTCGTTTCCGGACGGCCAAGTCCTGATCTTGAAGCAGAACGACACCTTTGCGGTGTTCGACGCCTTCGGCGACATTCAGCCGGCCGGCATCGGCCAGCAGGGTCTCTACCATCAGGGAACCCGTTTTCTTTCCAAATGCATCCTTCATTTGGGCGCCCATCGCCCGCTCCTGCTCAGCTCCTCCGTGCACCGCGACAATGTGTTGCTGGCCGTGGACCTGTCCAATCCTGACGTCTTCTCAAAAAGCGGCGAGCTTCTCCTGCCCCATGGCGCGCTGCACCTGTACCGGACCAAATTCTTGTGGAACGGGGTCTGCTATGAAAGGCTCCGCATCCACAACTACGGACTGACGCCCATCGAAGCCGTCTTTTCTATCCGCTTCGACGCCGATTTCGCCGACGTGTTCGAAGTGCGCGGCCAGATGAGAAAGAAAACCGGCCTGCGCACCGGTCCGATCGTCGAAAACGGCGGCGTCGCCTTCGAATATTGCGGCTTGGACAATGTCAAGCGGCGCCTTCGTTTTCATGCCGCCCCCTCCCCCCTGCGCGTGACCCGCTCGGAGATGTTCTTCAAAGCCGCCCTTCAAGGCGGCCAGGAAGCCGTTTTCTCCCTCACCGCCAGTTGCGAAGTCTCCGAAGGCCCGCCCGCGCTCGTCTCTTACGAAGAAGCCCTGGCGAACGCTGCCAGCCTGAGCCGTTCGGAAGATATGGGAGAGTGTGTCATCTATAGCTCCAACGAGCAGTTCAACGATTGGGTCAACCGCTCCGCCGCGGACCTGCGCATGATGGTCAGCGAACTCCCTACTGGCCCATACCCCTATGCCGGCGTTCCCTGGTTTTCGGCCCCCTTCGGCCGCGATGGCATCATCACTGCGCTCCAATATCTCTGGCTGGAGCCGCGGCTCGCGCGCGGCGTCCTGGCGTACCTCGCCGAGACCCAAGCCAAGGACGTCAACCCCGAGCAGGACGCCGAGCCCGGCAAGATTCTTCACGAGGCGCGCGGAGGCGAAATGGCCGCCCTCGGCGAGGTCCCTTTTCGCCGCTATTACGGCAGCGTGGATTCCACCCCCCTGTTTGTTTTGCTTGCCGCCGAGTATTTCCAACACACCGCCGACGCCGCTTTCCTCGAATCCATCTGGCGCAACATTGAAGAGGCCCTCGCTTGGATCGACGGCTGCGGCGATCGCGACGGAGACGGATTCGTTGAGTATTTCCGCCAGTCGCCCCAGGGCTTGGTTCAGCAAGGCTGGAAAGACTCCCACGATTCCGTCTTTCATTCCGATGGAAGGCTGGCGCAAGGCCCCATCGCTTTGTGCGAAGTCCAGGCATACGTTTATGCCGCCAAAAACCGCATCGCCCAGGCCGCCATGGCGTTGGGGCACACTGGCCGCGCCGCCGAATTGCAGCGCCAGGCGCGCCAATTACAGGAGCGCTTCGAGCGCGCCTTTTGGTGCGAGGAACTATCCACCTATGGCCTCGCCCTCGACGGCGAAAAAAAGCTTTGCCGCGTCCGCACCTCCAACGCCGGCCATTGCTTGTTCGCCGGCATCGCCAGCCCCGAGCGCGCCGTCAGAACCGCCGAAACCCTGCTGGCTCTCGATTCCTTTTCGGGCTGGGGAATTCGCACCGTCTCCTCCAGCGAGATTCGCTACAACCCGATGTCTTATCATAACGGCTCGGTCTGGCCCCACGATAACGCCTTGATCGCCTGCGGCATGGGCCGCTACGATCTCAAGCAACATGCGGCCAGGGTTCTTACCGGCCTGTTTGATTCCTCCATCTTTGTCGACCTTCACCGCCTGCCGGAACTATACTGCGGCTTCGAGCGCAGGGCGGGCAAGGCGCCCACGCTCTATCCCGTCGCCTGTGCGCCTCAAGCCTGGGCTTCGGCAGCCGTCTTCATGCTCCTTCGAGCGTGCCTGGGTCTCACCGTCGACGCCCGCGTCCCACGGCTGGTCTTCACCCGCCCCTTCCTGCCCCCCTCCCTGCGCCGCATCTCGATTCGCAATCTTCGCGTGGGACCCGCATCGCTCGATCTGTCGATCGAGCGCTACGCCGAGGTGGTGGGCATCGATATTCTTCGCCGCGACTCTCCGGTGGAAGTATTAACCATCAACTGATCCGCAACCCACTAGCCTTTATGAGGTGGACCCCTTCGGTTGGACAAAAAAACGAGCGTCCTCTAGATGGAGCGGCGGGTTCAGGGGGAGGCGGTTTTGCGGCCGCCGTCCACGCCGGACTTGGCGCGGCGCTCGGGTTCCATCCCTGGATTGCCCTGTCCTCCGGCGTAAGCAAGTTCACGTTTCCAAAAGCCGATCACTTTTTGGTCCAAAAATGAGGTCCACATTACTCCGTACCGAACGCCAGCAGCACGTTGCCGAAAGGCCCGCCCCCCACCCCGTAACCAGAGCCGATGTACATCATCCCGCCGGCGATCACGGGACCCACCGAGGAAATCGCCCCGCCATGCGCCCCCGCCACGCCGTTAACGGTCTCGAAATTCCGGTTCGTATCGAACTGCCAGAGAATGCTTCCATCCTTCGCCGATAATGCGTGAAGTTTGCCGTCCGTGCCTCCCACAAACACCACTCCGGGAATCATGGTCGCCGCGGCGTTGTTGCCGATTCGTCCCCCGCCCGCGTTGATCGGTTGGAACCAGACTCGTTCTCCGGTCGCCATCTTCAGCGCCGCCATGCCTCCGCTCCCCATCCCGTAGTACACGTTTTCGTGATCGGCCGCGCCGCCCCATACGATCCCCCCGCGCCCGCCGCCGGCGTTGGCCGCCACGCGCCACAGCAACGCGCCTTGGTTGTCCGGATCGAGCGCAAACGCCTCGCCGCCCTTCGTCCCCGCGATCAATACCCGCCGCCCGTCGGGCGTCGTGCTCAGAATCGGCGAATTGCCGATGTCGGCGTCCGGCCCCATCACCTTGGGGCACGCCTTGCTTTTGTTCGCGCCCGCGCAGCCGCCCATGAAAGCATCGTTCGCCTGAGCCTGGTAGTGCCACAAAATCTTGCCGGAGTCCATGTCCACCGCGACGATCGCGTCTCCCAGCGGCTGCGCGGGCTCCGTCTGCGTATCGCCGGTGCCGAAATACACCGCATGACGCACCGGATCCACCGTCGGCGAGTTCCACACCGATCCTCCCGCCGGCGCGTACAACTGCACGCCGTTCGGATTTTTCTGCGTGGGCTTTGGATCGTCCATCATGTACGTCTTCCAGATCTGCTCCCCGTTGTTGGCGTTGAGAGCCACTACGCTGCCGCGCGATGTGCAGCATTCGTAATCGGGATTCCCGCTCTGCCATTCCTCCGACGACGACACCGGCACATACAGCCGTCCGTTATAGAGCTTCGGAGCGGCCGTAATCCGGGCCAGAAAAAAATCCTCCACCTTGCGCTTCCACAACAGCCTGCCGTCCTGCGCGTCCAGCGCATAGACGTTGGCCTTGGCGTCGCCGAAGAAAATGGCGTATTTCGTATTCCCTTGTCCGCTCACCGGACCGATGCTGATCGCCGGGCGAACCGTGACTCCCGTCTCGTAGCCCCAGTAATAGCAGCCCGTCTTCGCATCGAGCGAATATACCCAGCCGATATCCGTGCCCACGAAGACGCGTCCGCTCGCAACAGCCGGCGGACTGTACGCGCTGATCCCCAAGGGAAATCCGAAAGCCCACTTCAGCTTGAGCTTTGCTACGTCGGCTTTCGTGATTCCGGCCGCTTCCGCCCGCTGATAACGCGTGTTCTCGATGTCCGCGCCCCACCCGCTCCAAAATGCCCCCGCGTAAGGATCGCTCATCGGCGGATTCGACCGGCAGGCGTTGGGAAAGTTTTTGGGATTGCCAGCTTCCACGCTGCCGATCTGACGGTAGCCGCCCATAAATTCCGACATCCGCCGCTTCTGCGCGTCCGTCAAGCCTTGGTCGTGTTCGGGCCGGCTTGGTTGCGACACCACCGCATAGATCTCCTCCGGCGTCATTTGACGGATGCGGCGCGCGCTGGGCGCTTTTGTCGAATCGTTTTCGCGATGGCAGCTCATGCAGCGCGTCTGGAAATAAGTCAGACCCGTCTCCATGCCGATCTGCTGGGTCCCTTCCTTGGACCCGCGGCCGCTCTTGTCTCTCGCTTGCGCGGCCGGAGCCTGCGCCCGCGCCGCGCTCACCCAACCCAGACCCGCCGCCATGCACAATGCCGCGGCGCAAGCTACGATTTCCAGCTTTGGTTTCATACCGCTCCCCAATCTCTCACACGCGCCCGCGCGATGCAAGAAACTCGGCCCGGTCTCGCCGGGTCGCTCAACTCCTGCCCGCATCAGTGCGTCAGATCGTAAACGAAGTAATTTATCGCGATCCGGTATGCCAGCGACGCCCACTTTTCCGGATACCCCGGATCGTCGGACCACTCCCACGCATCGCCCAGATCCATGTTGTGGCAGATCGCCACCATGACCCGCCCTTTATCGTCTAAAATCCCGCGCCAGTGTGGAATTTTCCCCGTCTCGCCCGCCTCGTACGTCCGGCCGCTCCGGTGCCATTGCCAGCCCGGCACTTGAAACCGATCGTTCAAATCGTAAACCGTGTGAAAAATCTGGTTGGAGTCCTCCAGGTCCTGAATGGGACGGTCCGGAAAGACTTTGCTCATGCTGGCCGCAAATACCCGCCATTCGCTATCGACGCCGTTATACGGCTCGTCGCCGTGAAAATCGTCCACCATCAAAAATCCGCCGCGCAGCAGAAACTCGCGTAATTGCGCCGCTTGCGCGCCGGGAAGATCCCAGTGGCCCACCTCGACCGCATACATCGTCGGCCAGTTGTAAACATCGTCCGTGCCGTCCAGATCCACCACCTGCTCCACCGACCGCGTGTCGATGCGGGTCAGCCTTCTCACTCCCTGCAGCAGATGCCGGTCTGAGCGGGGATAGTCCGTCGTCCAAACCAGATCGCCGCGGCGCCGGTAATAGCCTGCGTAAACGCTGGGATATCGCAGCCGCGCCCGCGTCCATTCCGTCTTCTGTTCCCAGTCGGGTGGAAGCGGAAAGTCGATGTATTCGGAGGCTTCGTATTGCTGGAAGGGCCGCTGCGCCCATAGCGCTCCCCACAGGCCCGCCACGGCCGCGGCCAGCAACCCTATCGAGCGTAATCGCATCGGCTGTGATCAGAGTATCACGGCCTGGGCCCCTTACCGGACCACAATCCGGGCTGGCGCCGCCGCGCGCCCTCCCACCCGAATCCCCACCTCGGCGGGCCCCGCCGTCACAGTCTCCGGAACTTGAACGTTGATCTGTCTCTTGTCTCCCGCCGGCGCGACGAACTCCACCGCGCACCGCCGCCCGTTCACAAACACCTGTACGTTGTTGCGGTCCGCGTTCTCCGGCAGGCCCGAGCACCAGATCGCCAGGCCCCGCCCGTATCGCAGCTCCAGCACATCCGCTTTCCACGTCGTCCCATCCAGAACTCCTTCGATTTGCGGACTGCACTCGGGCAGCGGAACGTCCACCGCGATGCGGCGTCCCGTATGCGCCGGCCCCCCGCGCACCCCGACGCTCACTTCGTGCCATCCCGCTTCCAAACCGGGCGGTAGCTTGAAATTAGCCTGCCACAAATCGCCGCCCATATTCTTAACGACGATCGGCCGCGAGCCGTAGCCGCCGACGCCCGCCTGAACGTCGGCCACCGTTAACTCCCGTTCCTTGGTCCTGAATCCGATGGTCAAATATTCGTCGCGCCGCGTATCGAAGTTGATTCCCGCATTGGTGTTGTGCGCCGCGCTCACCAGTTCGGCTTGGGGGCCGCTGGCCTTTTCCGGCCCCCATCGCCGGTGACAAGCCACGCTGGCGCTATAGGCCAGCGCTTGCTTGAACTCCGCGCGCGCGAACCCAGCCGTGCGGCACATCGCCACCAAACACGCCAGATTCGGCGCCACCCAGTTGTCCGTCTGGCCTTCGAATTCATCTGTCTCGTAGAATTCTAAAACCGGCTGCGCGCCCAGATCGAAGTTGTCGCGCAGCACATACGAATCCACCGCCGCCAGTTCCTTCGTGACCGAGCAAACCTTTTCGAGCGCCAGCAGCGGATGTTTAAGATGGTATAGTACGCCCAGAAACAGAACGATATCGAAGCGCCCCACCGTGCCGGGCGAAATCTCCATGACGTCCATCTGACGGAATTCCACGCGCGAGTTGAACGCCGCATGCATTTCGTGAAACCGCGGATTATCCCAGCAGTCGACCGCCACCACTTCCGCCCCGCGCCGCTCCATCTCGAAGCTGAACCATCCGTCCCAACAGCCGATATCCAGCACCCGCTTGCCGCGAAGATCCGCGCCAATCGGAAACTGCGCAAGCCGCGTTCGCAGAATCTCCAGCGTGTTGACGCCGCGCAAAACCGTTCCATCGGGCAGCTCGAAACTGTGCCACCAGCCGGTCTTTTCCCACAGGCTCTTCCATTGCGGGCCGTAGCCCTTGGCGGGTTGCTCTTCCATTCCATGACGACGATACCAAACCGCTCCCGGACATGGCCGGCCTTGGACCGCCCATGAGCCTCCGCGCCCGCGCCGCGGCGTATTCCGCCCTTCTGCTGGCCCTGAACTTCTACATCGCCGGCCAGCTCCTCTTCGTGGAGTTCACCGCCAACATGCAGACCAACGCCGGATCGTTCCTCGCCATCACCCGTTTCATCGTCGCCCATTTTCCCCATCTCGGCTGGTTCCCCTGGTGGTTCAACGGCCTTCCCTTCGAGAACTCCTACACCCCCATGCTCCATCTCATGGATGCGGCGTTCGTGTGGACCACCGGCGCCTCGCCCGCCCGGGCTTACAATTTCGTCACGGGCTCCTTCTATATCGCCGGACCCGCCCTCCTTTTCCTGTTCGCGTGGCGCTTGACCGGCTTCCTTGAAACCAGTTTCTTCGCCGCGCTGCTCTATTCCTTGTATTCTCCCGCCGCTCTGTTCCCCTATTTCCGCAACGATGTCGGCCTGTGGAATCCCTGGAGACTTCGCGTCCTTGTGTTCTGGGGCGAAGGGCCGCACATCGTCATGTTGGCCGTCCTCCCCTTCACGTTGCTCGCCGCTCACCGCGCCATGACCACCCGCCGTTACGCCTGGTGCGCCGTTGCAGCCCTGCTTATGGCGTGGACGGTTCTAGTGAACGCTTTCGGCGCAACCGATCTCGCCATCGCCGGCGCGTGCTTGATTCTTGCGCTTCCCGCGAAAGAGATGGGCCGGGCGGCTTCGGTCTTCGCCGCGGCGGGCCTTGCCGCGTATCTTGTGGCATGCCCCTTCCTGCCTCCCTCGCTCCTACAAACCATCGCGCATGCTTCTCCCCACGTGGGCGGCGAATTCTCCAATTCCACTATGTTGAAGGCGAGATTGCTCATCCTGCCGGGCTTCGCGGCCTTGTGGTGGGCCACCCGATCTCTCAAGCCTTACCTCTTTCGCTTCTCGCTTTTGTTCGGTTTCGCCATGTTTCAAATTGTCGGCCTGGCCGCGATGCTTGGCGTGGCCGCTTTGCCGCAGCCCCACCGCTACAGCCTCGAATTGGAATGGGCGGCCGCGCTCCTTGCCGCCCTCGCCCTTCGTTCCTTCCTGCTGCGTCTCCCCGCCCAGGCAAAAGTTCTTGCGCTGATTCTGGCCCTTGCCGCCGCCTCGCGCCAAACCATTCATTCCCGACGCTACGCGCGCCTCCTCACCTCGCCGATTGACGTCACCCAGACCATGGATTACAAAGCCGCCAAATGGCTGGGAGCGAACCTGGGCGATCTGCGGGCCTTCGTCAGCGGCGAAACCGGCACTTGGCTGAACGCGTTCGTAGATACCCCGCAGATGAACTCCGGCCACCAGCCTTTCGATCCCAATTTCGACGTGGACGCCGAAGCCGCCTTCACGATTTACACCGGCATGAACGCCGGCTCGCGCGACGCCGAAATCGCCCTGTTGTGGTTGAAGGCTTTCGGCTGCCACGCCGTGCACGTGGCTCGCAGCCGGCTCTATCTCGACGTCTTTTGGAATCCCCATAAATTCGACGGAGTTTTGCCCCTGCTGTGGCGCCAAGGGGGGCACTCGATCTATGGCGTCCCCGAGCGAGTCAGATCGCTCGCCCACGTCGTGCCGGAAAACGCGCTCGTCCGGCGCCGGCCGGTGAACGGCCTCGACGTGGCCGAAATCGCCCGCTACGTCGCCGCCCTGGACGATCCCTCCCTGCCCGCCGACGAAATGAAATGGTCCCGCCCCGGTCGCGGCCACATCGATACAACTTTGCATTCCGGCCAAGTGATTTCCGTGCAGAGCGCCTACGATCCCGGCTGGGTCGCCTTCGCCAACGGCAAGCCCGCAAAAGTCGCCAAGGATGGTCTTGGGCTCAGCGTGATCCTCGCCGATTGCCAAGGTCCTTGTTCGGTCGACTTTGCTTTCGAGGGCGGCCGCGAGCGTATCATCTGCCGTCTCCTGAGCGCCGCGACGTTTTTCGGCGGCCTGATCGCCCTCTTCGCCGTCTTTAAAAAGGCGCGGCATCCTGTTCTCCAGCCGTGATGCCCGCTATCAATCTCCTTGATGGGGTCCCCATGAAATACTACCTGAAGAGGATCTCGATGAAAATTCCGCTTCTCCTGCTCGCCGCCTCTGCGGCCTTTACTCTTCTATGCTCGGCCCAGCAAGCCCCCGCCGGTAACGCTCCGCCCGGAGCGTTTCAAACCCCCGGCAGCCAGCAAGCCCCCGCC
Source organism: Bryobacteraceae bacterium (assembly GCA_035293905.1). GTDB lineage: Bacteria > Acidobacteriota > Terriglobia > Bryobacterales > Bryobacteraceae > Palsa-187. The sequence continues at coordinate 11,049 of DATGLY010000071.1, read as the reverse complement.
GCGAATCCTATTCGAGGAAGGGGAAGGGGGCCCGTCCTGCCCGAAGGCCCCACGCCGCGCACCGAGGACGGCCACCCCGATCTTTCGGGCAATTGGACCCCCAACGCCATCCAGCAAAACGTGGATATGGTCCGCAGCGGCGTGGAAGTTCCTTTTCAGCCCTGGGCCTACGACGTTTGGAAGGCCCGCCGGGACTCCAATAGCAAGGACGATCCCGAGGCGCGCTGCCTGCCCCCCGGCGTGCCGCGCATGAGCACCACCCCTTATCCCTGGACCATCGTTCAAACTCCCAAGCTGATCGTCATCGTCTATGAGGGCGGAGCGCACATCTGGCGCAAGATCTTCATGGACGGCCGCGCTCACGACCCCAACGTCGAGGAGACTTGGCTGGGCGATTCTATCGGCCATTGGGAAGGCGATACCCTCGTCGTCGATACCGTGGGCCAGAACGACAAAACCTGGATCGACGAAGCCGGCATACCGCACTCCAGCGCCATGCGCGTCATCGAGAAGATCACCCGGCCCGACCTCGCGCATCTCACCATCGAGCACATTATCGAAGATCCCAAGACCTTCACCAAGCCCTGGACCTTCACCACTCACCCGACCCTGCTCAAAGGCGAGCTGATCGAGTACATCTGCCAGGAAAACAACAGAGACGTCGAACACCTCTTCGGTAAGTAGACGTTATAAAATAGCCCCAGTCGGAGACGCTGAACTAGGAGCGCCATGATCCGGATTCCGCTTCTCGCCATTTGGCTCGTTCTGCCGGCCTCGGCTTTCGCCGCGGCCACCCCCTCGCCCGCCCTCATCGTGCTCAACAAGGGCGACAACTCCATGGCCATCGTCAACCCCGCCACGGGCAAGGTGGTCGCCTCCGTCCCGGTCGGCCAGAACCCCCACGAAGCCGCCATCTCCTCCGACGGCAAGCTCGCCTTCTCCTCCAACATGCAGGCCAACAGCATCTCCGTCGTCGATCTTGCCGCGCAGAAAGAGATCCATCGCCTGGAGCTGCCTCGCCTGCGCACCCCCCACGGCCTCTGGTTCGCCGATGGCAAGCTCTACTTCACCGCTCAGGGCGACCACTCCATCGCCCGCTACGATCCTGCCTCCAACAAAATCGACTGGACCCTGGATTCCGGCGCCAACGGCACTCACATGATCGTGATGACCAAGGACCTGACTAAAATCTTCACCTCGAACATGCAATCCGATACCGTCGGCATGTTTGTCCGGGCCCCCGGCCAGACCGAATACAAACTTACCGCGATTCCGGTAGGTAAAGGCCCCGAAGCCATTGCAATCTCCCCGGATGGCGCCCAGGTCTGGACCGCCACGGGCGGCGACGCGCACGTCGCCGTCATCGACGTGGCCTCCGGCGCGGTGCTTCAGACGCTCTACGTCCCTTCGCAGCGCATCAACCGCCTCCAGTTCACCCCCGACGGCAAGCGCGTCCTGCTTTCCGATTCCGGCAATGGCGATCTGGTGGTGATGGACACGGCCTCCCGCAAGGAGATCAAGCGGCTGAAGGTGGGAGAAAACTGCGAAGGAATTTTGATCGCCCCCGGCGGCAAGCGCGCCTATGTGGCCAGCGAGAAAAATAACTTCGTGGCCGTGATCGATCTGAACAAATGGGAGTTGGCCAGCCGCATTCAGCCCCTCAATGGCCCGGACGGCCTCGCCTGGGCCGTGCGGAAATAGCCGTCACCAACTCGAGTACGGCGTCCCCTCCAGGCTCTTCGCGTCCGATCCGCTGAAGACGTTATAAATTCCCGGCTGCGTCTGATCCACCATGGTCACCGCGTCCTCCATCACCACCCGCCAAGTCTGGTCCGACCCGGTGATCGGATCAATGGGCACCGCCCGCAAATAGCCCTCGTTCACCAGGTCCGAAAGCTGCTGCGGCGCCTTCTTCTTATCGAACGTATATTCGTCGATCACCTGCCGCATGGTGAAAAGATTATTCTTGAGCAAAGTCTCTTTGGTGCGCAGCAGAGACTTTTGATAGATAGGAACGGCGATAGACACCAGCACCGAGATGATCGCCATCACGATAATCAGCTCAATGAGGGTGTAGCCCCGCCTGTTACCAAGTCGAATACAACGTCCCATCTCGCGCTCTTGCCGTGCTCTTGGTGTAGACCGAAAAAACATTCTGCCCGCCCCAGCTTGTCGAAGTAGGATCGTCTTGCGTGCTGCGCAAGCCCCAATCGGTCGTTCCCGTCATCGGGTCGATCGGAATCTTCCGCAGAAACTTGATCTTCTTCTTTTCCGCCGACTGCACCAAGTCCACTCCGTCCACCAAGTCCTGGAGCTTCTCGGGATATCCGTCCGTGCCGATCTTCACTTGGATCTTGCCCGCCAGCGCGGCGTCTTTGTAGTCGTCGATCGCTTTATGGATCGTGCGAAGGGCCCAAACCAAATCCCTCTCCTTGTCCCTTTGAACCTTGTATCGCGCCAGCGGCACGGCCAGCGTAGTGAGGTATGCCATAATCGTGCAAGCCACGATCAGTTCGACCAGCGTCATTCCCCCTTGGGAGCGCGCTCGATCGCATCCTTTCCCGGATTTGCGTTTCCTCATAATTTCTATCTTATGGTCACCGGCGCGCTGTCCAACCCGGCCGCCGTCACCTGCGACTGCGAATTCCTGGTGGTGGCCTCGGTGATGCTGATATTGCCCGAGCCGGGGGCCACAGCCACGAATCGCAGCGTCGCCAGAACCCCCGAGCCGTTCACCCCGCTCGATCCGGCCGCGCGCGTCAGCGTGACCGTCGCGTCGCCGGAATCGTTGCGGATGTCCTTTTCCAGCGTGACCGGCCCCATCATCTCTCCCGCCGTTACGTCGTTTAAACGCATCAGAGCCGGATCGAACTTGATCCGCAGCGGCGAAACCGAGAACAAGTCGGCTCCGTTGTCCAAGCGCACCGTCACCGTGAACTCCGCGTTCGGCGCCGCTTGCACCGGTGAAGGCTGCAAAGTCAGGCGCGCCTGCGCCGGAGCCCCGCCCCGAGAAGGCGCCGGCGGGGTCGTCCCCGGCTTGGCTGGAGCCGCGGCGGCCGGACCCCCGCTCGCCCCTGGGCCCGGACCGGCTGGTTCCTCCCCGCGCGGAGCGTACATCACCTTCGGCGTCTGCTCCCATCCCGCGAAAATGCCCTTCAAATTCTCCTCCGTGTAATCCGGCGTTCGCACGATATGCGGAATCAGCGCGATCAATAATTGGGACTTGTCTTTTTCCGTGTGCTGGCTGCCAAACAGCGTCTGTCCCAGAACCGGAATATTCACCAGCCCGGGAATCCCATTCAATGAAAGCGAATCCTGAAGCTGATCCAATCCTCCCAGAATATTCACTTCCCCTTCATGAAGGCGCAAATCCGTAATGCTCTTGTTCTGGGTGATGACCGGCTGCGAAAGCCCCCCCGTCCCGCTGATCGTCAAATATTCCTTCACCGCCGCCACCGTGATCTCGATGTGCAGCGTCACCTCGCTGGAGGAATGCACTTGCGGCTGGATGATCATCGTGGTGCCCGTATCCGCGAAGTTGAATTGCGTGGAAACCAGCGGGCTGACGCCCGTTCCCACCGTGCCGATGCCGGGCGAGAAACTGCCGGTCGCATAGGGAATGCGGTCGCCGATCTGCAACTCCCCTTTCATCCCGTCCGAAACGCGGAGCTCCGGCCGGCTCAGCACTTTGGTGCTGTTGTCGCTCATCATCGCTTCCAGCAGCGCTCCCGGCAGGCTCGTCGAAAAATCGGCCGAAGAAATATGCTGCAGATTATTCAGGGCCACCGAGAACGGCCCGGAGGTCGAGGCCGTCGTGCTCGTCGATGTGGACGTCCCAGAACTGCCCGCGCTGTTGCTGTTTGTAGAATTCACCGTGATCGAGGTGCGGGGCGTGAAGGCGAATGGAACGTTTAAACCCGCCGTGCCCGCGGTGGCGATCGTGGCCGCCAGATCCCGCGTCCGCGCGCTATTCACCTGCATGAAGATCAGCTCGCACACCACTTCCGATTTCGGCTTATCCAGGTCTCTCACCAGCTTCTCGGCCAATGCCACCTGGTCCACCGTTCCCCGCACCACCATCGCCTTTTGCGCGTTATACGTGTAAACGCGGCGGATGTCGGCCACCGTCCGGATCGCCGTCGCGATTTCCTGAAACTCCTGCACGCTCGTGGCGTTGGTGACGTAGAACGTCTTCACCACCTGGTCCTCGTAATCGCGCCGCTTGGTGGCGTTGTCTTCCGTCACGAAAATCGTGTTGGACGAAATCGGCTTCCAAAACGTCCGCGTCACCACCGCAATCTGGTCCAGCGCCTGCTCTACCGTTTGCGAATTGCCCATCTCCACCGTGAAGCCCCTCGGCGGCGCCTGATATTGCGAATCGAACACCACGTTGATTCCAGCCAGCTTCGCCACGGTTTCATACAGGATCCGGGGAGGCTGATTCCGAATCGTCATGGGCGGCGTCATGCGGATCACCGGCTTGATCTCGGGCGGCCCTTGCATCGACGCCACCCGCTCGTCGTCCTCCTTCCGAAGCCGCTCGGCCGGCGTCAGTCCTGACTCCTCCGGCCTCACCTGGCCCTTCTTCTGCTGATCGATCATGATCTGCGTGCGCTTGATCTCTTGAAGCGCGATGGCGGAGGAAGGATCGTCGATAATGGCTGTCTGAAATTGCTGCATCGCCTCCGCCAGCTTCCCTTGCTGGCGCAGCTTCAACCCGTTTTCCACGTGCATTTGCCCCGCCTGGAACCGCGCCCGCCGCATCGCGATCAGATATTGCGGATCTTTAGGCTCCTGATCCACCGCCAATTGGTACAACCGCAGCGCGTCGTCCCAATCGCTCTTATTCTCGGCTGTCTGGCCATCCTTGAAAAATCTCTCCGCCTTCCGGTTCTTGGCCTCCATCGCCGGAGCAGCCAAAAGCGCCACCATCGCTACCGCCGGCGCAATACGTAAGTGTTTCCAGTTCATGGTCTTAAGCGTGATAGACTGGCTTTGGGGCGAAGCCTTCCAAAACTATTGACGCTGTTTGGGTTCCTAGCGTGGAATCGAGCATCAAAATCCTCAGCGACAACCGCGCCGCGGCTCACCACTACTACCTCTCCGACCGCCTCGAAGCCGGTCTGGTTCTCACCGGAACCGAGGTGAAGGCCGCTCGCGACGGCAAAATCCAGCTTAAAGACGCTTTCGGCGAGCTCGCCGGACCCAAGCGCCGCCCCGAAGCCTGGCTCGTCAACGCCCACATCGGCAAGTACTCCCACGGCAACATCATGAATCACGAACCCGTGCGCCGTCGCAAGCTTCTGCTGCACCGCGCCGAAATCGAAAAGCTCCTGCGCGCCACCCAGGAGCGCGGCCTCACCCTCGTCCCTACCAGGCTCTATCTTAAAAATGGATTGATCAAGGTCGAGCTCGCCGTCGGCCGCGGCAAAAAGCTTCACGACAAGCGTGAAAGCGAGCGCGAAAGAGAGAGGAAGGCCGAAGCCCGCGCGGCCTTGGCCAGCAACCGAAAACGCTAGATCGTCAGGCCGCCGCTCATGCCCTTGCTCTCTTCCTCAACCACACGTAGCAGTGATTGCCGATCCTCCCCGCCCGCGCGCTGTTCACGAACAATAAGTCCAGATAGCGAAGCGGGAATAACAGCCAGCCTAGAACTCCGTGAGCCGCCGCCCTCCATGGCCGCCAGGGAAACCACAGCTTCACATATTCTAGGGTGAACACCAGCATCGTCGCCGTGGGCCCCGTGCGCCATCCTTCCGCGGCGACTTCGAATCGGTCGCCGGCCAGCTCCTTCAACCCGTCCAGCGTGAATCGGCGGAAATCCCGCGGGTATTCGTGGAACGGATGGCAGAAAGGAGTCACCAGATGAACGTAGCCGCCCGGAGCGAGCACTCGCTCGATTTCCGCCATCACGCGCTCCGGCGATTGTACGTGTTCGAGCACCGCGTCGCATTCCACTCGCTCAAAAAGATCCCCCGGAAACGGCATCTGCTCCGCGTCCGCCGCTACATCGACGCCCGGCGCGCCCAGAATATCCAGGTTTACGTAGCCCGGCGTCCGCCGCCCCGCGCCTCCAATGTACAGATTCCACCGGCCCAGCGGGAAATCGCGGGGTTCGCGCGGATTGTGGATCAGCGGAAGGGGGGGTTCCAGGAATCGGATCAACAACGGCTCTTTACAATCTCTTCCACCAGCGCCGGAACCACCTCGAATAGATCGCCCACGATGCCATAGTCGGCCGCCTCGAAAATCGGCGCGTCTTTATCCTTATTAATCGCTACGATCGTTTTCGACCCCTTCATCCCGACCAGATGCTGAATCGCGCCCGAAATCCCTACCGCGACGTAAAGTTGCGGCGAGACGGTCTGCCCTGAGCTTCCCACCTGCCGCTCCATCGGCAGCCAGCCGGCGTCGCAGATCGGACGCGAGGCCGCCAGTTCCGCGCCCAGAGCGCGCGCCAGTTCTTCCGCGATTCCAATCCTTTCTTTCTCCCCAATCCCGCGGCCCACCGAGACAATCTTACTCGCCGCGCTCAAATCCACCACCCGCCCCGATTCCCGAAACGGAGCCTCCGGCTTTTGGCGAATCTCAGAAGCTTGCAATGGCGGCTCGAATGTTTCTACCCTCGCCGCCCCCGGTTTCAGCGCCTCCGCCCGCCACGCCCCCGCTTGAAGCGAAGCGAAATGGGGGCCCGCTCCCCGCGGACGCACCTCGGCCGTCATCTTGCCCTGAAACAGCTGTCGCGTGAAGACCGGCGCGCCATTTTCCACCCGCGCGGCGATCGCGTCCGAGATCAATACACGCTCAAACCTCGTCGCCAGTTTCGGAGCAAAGTCGCGAGTCTGATACGTGTGCGGCAACAGCGTTAACTCGGGCTGGATCCGGCCAAGCAGGGCCTCGAAGGCCGCCGTGTAGCCGTCGGCCGTGTAGTCTTTGAGCAGCGCGTGTTCCACCGCCCAAACTCTCGAGGCTTGCTTCGTCGCCGCCTCCGCCGCCAAATTCGCAATCCCCCACCCCGCCACCGCCGCTTCTACTTCCGCCCCCATCGCGACTGCCATCTCCTGCGCCGCCGCCAGCGTCTCCCAGCTCATCCGCCGCCACGCGCCGGATTGCTGCTCCAGCACGGCCAGTATTTTCATAGCACGCGCGCCTCGAACCGCAGCTTTTCCACCAGCCGGGCGGCCGCCGACTTGGCGTCGCCCTCGAATATCTGCGTCCGCTTGGTTTTCCGCGGAGTCTCCACCCGCTCGATCGACGCGGCCGCCGCGCCCAGCCCGCCCAAATCGGCCGGCGCCATTTGCTTGATTTCCTTCGTTCGCGCCTTCTTTATGCCCATGAGCGTCGCGTAGCGCAGCTTGTTGATGCCGCTTTGAATCGTCAGCGCCGCCGGCAAAGGCATTTCAATATGCTGGAACCAGCCCTCTTCCAGTTCCCGCTTGACCCGGATGCTCCCAGCCCCCGCCTCCACGCTCATGATGATGGTGGAATGCGGCAGACCCAGCAGCTCCGCCATAATCACGCCCGTCTGTCCGTACCCCATATCGTCGGACTGCAGGCCGGTGAGGATTAAATCCGGATTTTCCGTCTTCGCCGCCGCCGCCAGCAGTTTCGCGACGCCCAAGGCGTCCAGCGCCGCCACTCTGTCTTCTTCGATATGAATCGCGCGGTCGGCCCCCTTGGCCAGCGCTTCCCGGATGCTTTGCCGGCATCGCGCCGGGCCGGCGCACAGCGCCACTACTTCTCCCCCGTGTTTTTCCCGCAACTGAAGCGCCTCTTCCAATGCGTAGGCGTCCGGTTCGTTAATCTCAAAATGAAGCTCCGATTCGTCGATCCAGCGGCCCGTGGCGTCCGCGCGCAGATGAGAGTCGCGCGCCGGCACCTGCTTGATCGCGGCGAGGATCTTCATTTCTCTATCCGCTTAAAGATCAGGCAGCCGTTGGTGCCCCCGAATCCGAACGAGTTTGACAGCGCATAATCGATGCGCATCGGCCGCGCCTGATTGGGAACATAATCCAAATCGCACTCCGGATCCGGAATTTCGTAATTTATGGTGGGCGGCGCGATCTGATCGCGAATCGCCAGCACGCAGATCCCCGCTTCCAATCCGCCCGCCCCGCCCAGCAGATGCCCCGTCATCGATTTGGTCGAGCTGATCGCGGCCTTGTAGGCGTGATCGCCGAACGCCCTCTTGATCGCCGTCGTCTCGATGCGGTCGCCCACCGGCGTTGACGTCCCATGCGCGTTAATGTAGTCGATCTGATGCGGCTCTAGCCCGGCGTCGGCCAGCGCCGCGCGCATTACCCGATACGCGCCGTCCCCGTCTTCCGATGGCGAAGTGATGTGATAGGCGTCGCCGCTCATCCCATAGCCTGCCACTTCCGCCAAAATCCTCGCCCCGCGCCTCCGCGCGTGCTCATATTCCTCCAGTATCACGATGCCCGCGCCTTCCCCCACCACGAATCCGTCCCGCCCGCGATCCCACGGCCGGCTGGCGCGGCACGGCTGATCGTTGCATTGCGATAGCGCCCGCATCGCCGCGAATCCCCCGATGCCCATCGGCGTCACCGCCGCCTCCGTGCCCCCGCAAATCATCACATCGGCCTCGCCCCGCTGGATCAACCGGAACGAATCCCCCACCGCGTGCGCGCTCGTCGTGCACGCCGTAGCCGTCGCGGAATTCGGACCCTTCGCCCCGGTCCGGATCGAAACGTGCCCCGACGCAAGATTGATGATAGTCGCGGGAATGAAAAACGGCGAAATCCGGCTCGGACCTTTTTCGAGCAGCGTTTTGTGCTCCCGCTCGATCACCTCGAATCCTCCTATGCCGCTGCCGATTAGCACCCCCGTCCGTTCGGCCTCCTCCGGCTTCACCTGAAACCCCGAGCTTTGGAGCGCGAATTCCGTCGCCGCGATCGCGAACTGAATGAATCGCCCCATTTTCTTGATCTCTTTCTTCTCGATGTAAACCGCCGGATCGAAGTCTCTCACTTCTCCCGCGATGCGGCACGCAAACTGGCTGGCGTCAAAGGCCCCAATCGGGCCAATCCCGCTCCTGCCTCGCCGGATCCCGTCCCATGACGCATCCGTGCCCGTTCCCAGCGGACTCACCAGTCCCACGCCCGTCACCACCACTCTGCGGCTGGAGAAGGTTCGCGTTGATGGCCCGTGGCCCGCGGTTTGTGCGCTAAGTTGCAAGCGGATTACTTCTTCTTTTTCGCTTCGATGTAGTCGATGGCGTCCTTCACCGTTGCGATCTTTTCCGCGTCTTCGTCCGGGATGTCGATGTCGAAGGCTTCCTCAAACGCCATCACCAGCTCTACAATATCGAGCGAGTCGGCGCCCAGGTCATCGACGAAACTGGCGCTGAGGTCGACTTGGGATTCGTCGACACCCAACTGCTCGACGATGATCTGCTTCACCTTTTGTTCAACCGACATGCATCCTCCTGATGAATTTCGCTCTACCGTGTAAAAAAGAGTGTAGCGCGCGCCCGCTGCGGCGGTTCTGATTTCGCGGGGCTCCAAACTCATTGATTCTACCGGGCGCCGAAAGGGTTCTGCAAGTCTCGTCTGCACATCCGCGATTCGCCCTCCCCAGCCCGCGCCTAACCGGAACAGGATGCTAGCCCTCCTGCGCCCCGTATGGGATACTCGACCACATGAATTTCCTCGCCCAATGGCTCCGCCGGCCCCAGGGCCTCTGGCTCCGAAAGGCGTTTTTCCAAATCCATCTGTGGACGGGAATCGGCGTTGGCCTGTATGTCCTTGCCATCGGCGTCAGCGGCAGCGCGATCGTCTTTCGCAACGAAATCTACGCCGCCTATTCTTCCAAGCCCGTTATCCTCGACGCCTCCCGCCCGCGTCTGTCCAAGCAGGCGCTCACCGACGCCGCCCATCGCGCCTTTCCCGGATATCAGGTCACTTTCTTCTGGGACGCCGCAAAGCCCGACCAGCCCGTCGAAATCTGGATGGAAAGGAAGGGCAAACAGAAGCAGCGTCTGTTTGATCCCTTCTCCGGCAAGGATTTGGGACCGGCTGTGCCTGCCATGATTCGATTCCTTGCCTGGATCTCCGACTTGCACACGAACCTGCTGGCCGGAGAAAAAGGCCGCATCGTGAACGGAGTGGGTTCGATTTTCCTCACTTTGCTTGCGCTCACGGGCTTGGCGATCTGGTGGCCGGGCGTCGATAACTGGCCCCGCGGACTCTCCATCCAATGGAAGGCCAATTGGAAGCGCGTGAATTTCGACCTTCACAGCGCCATCGGCTTCTGGACCTTCGCGTTTCTCTTAATGTGGGGCGTCACCGGAGTTTACGTCGTCTGGCCGGCCCCGTTTCAGAGCATGATCAACCGCTTCTATCCTCTCGACTTCTACCGCCCTGTGACGGCGGCGCCCGTCGTGCGCCAGGCTTCTGGATTGTTCATCGCCGTCGCCGACGAGTCCTCCGGCCGCCCTCGGCGCCGCGGCCGCCGCCCTCCGCCGCATTACAGCACCGGCGACAAAATCGTCCGATGGTGCACCTATCTTCACTTTGGCAACTTCGCCGGACCCAAAACCAAGACGCTGTGGGTCCTTCTCGGCCTGGCCCCCGTCGCCCTGTTCATCACCGGCGCGCTCATGTGGTGGCATCGCCTCTTACGCCGCAGCCGGGATAGGTTTGCCCCCGCCCACGCCGGCTTGCCCAACTGATCCCCCAATCCGGCCGGTCCCCCACTCCTGACCGGCCCGAGACATATGTAACAGAACGTACCGGAGACATGGGTTACACTTTTTGCCCTGAAGGGGGGTGGGTGGAATGCCATGGAAGGAATGTTCTGTTATGGACGAACGTATGCGATTCGTAATTCGGCTCAAGGACGGCGAAAGCATGGCCGCGCTGTGCCGGGAGTTCGGGATCTCGCGCAAAACCGGCTATAAGATCTTCGAGCGCTATGAGGAATGTGGACTGGAGGGGCTCACGGATCGGGCCAGGCGCCCCCACCGCTATGCCAACCAACTGCCCGCGCAGATCGAAGCCGCCATCGTAGCTGCCAAACGCGAGAAACCGC
>DATGLY010000070.1:0-23111 GCA_035293905.1 Bryobacteraceae bacterium | reverse complement strand
AGCGATTTACACGCACTGGCCCCGGGGATTTGAGCTACGATCTGACCATCGACGATCCCAACACGTGGACCAAGCCTTGGACCATCCACATGCCCTATCAGTTGGACAACAGCTACACGGTCTACGAATACGCCTGCCACGAAGGCAATTACATGATGCTCGACGCGTTGACTGCCGCGCGGCAGCGTGACGCGGAGGGAAAGGACACCAAGGTCTCCAGCGATAATTTCGTGCGGCCAGCCGGCGAACAATAGCGGCCAGCGCTACCGGCATTTGCCTGCCTCCCGCTATAAGCCGCGGACTTTCAGCGCCTCTTCGATGGCAGCCATAAGCTGATCCGGAGCAACCTCGCGTGATCTCCCCTGCGAGCCGTTCTGCCCTTGAACGCACGATTGTAAATCTTCCGCGCACAGCGGCGCGCCCGGCTCGAAACGGCTGTTGCACTTTACCCCATATCGCGCCCGCGCCTCAAACAGTTTCGCGATCTCGGCGCGAGGCAGCGCACGGGGCCCGCCGAGTAGATGGGCAATGAGCGTGATCCGAGCGTAGTGCTCTACGGTGTCCATGCGGAAAAAGGCTTGCATCGGATCTTCGCCCCACGCCACGGCGCCATGATTGGCGAGCAGCACCGCGTCGTAGGCGCCCACGTAGGGCGTCATTCCTTCGCTCAGGGCCGGAGTTCCAGGAGTGCCGTAGCGCGCAACAGGGACTGAGCCGAGCCGGACGATCACTTCCGGCAGAAAGCCGATGTTCAACTCCCGGCCGGAAGCTGCGAATCCCGTGGCGGCCGGAGGATGGGCATGCACGACGGCGCGGACGTCGTGCCGCATCCGATAGACGGTGAGGTGCATGCCAAGTTCGGTAGAGGGAGACTTGGCTCCCGCGATTTTGCGGCCGTCGAGATCGCAGATCACCAAGTCGCTGGATTCCAACATGCCCTTGCAAACGCCCGCGGGCGTGACTATGATGGCGCCGTCCGGCAGCCGCGCAGAAACGTTTCCATCGCTGGCTGCGATCCAGCCACGATCAAAAAGCAGCCGACCGACGCGCAGAATCTGCTCCCGAAGCTCGGGCTCGTTCAACTGGGTCTCGGCGTGGGCGGAGCGGCGCTCATCAGAAACGTTTGGCATTCGATTTCCTTTAGGCGAGGATCGCGGGGAAATCCGTCGTCACTCTCCCAAATAAACAGGGTATTTGATTCTAGCAGCGATTTGGGTGGCGGGAGAGAAACCGCTGCCAAGTTCTTGGCGGGCGACGGCTAGATTTTCTTGGTGGATTTTCGCCCTTGTCGGACTTTGCTCCGCTTAGCCCTCCGCCTCAGTCTCCTCCGCGGCGTGCTCCTTGACGAATTGGAGAATGTCGAAGCGCTTGATTTCGCGTCCGGGAAAGAAGCTGTTCACGGCGTCCTGCACTTCGGTGAAAACTTGGAATACGGTGTGAAGCTTCGTCAGCAGCAACAGCTCCACGTTGCGCTTGTTGGGGTTCACGAGCTTAAGCGCCCCGCCCTGCTTCTTGAGCGTCGTAAAGCAAATCACCAGCGTGCCCAGGCCGGTGGAGTCCACGTAATCGATTTCGGAAAGATCGAGGATGACATTGATGCGCCCTATGGCGGCGCAGTCGTTGATCCTCTGGCGAATGGCGCTGGATTCTCCGACAGTAAGCCGTCCTCTTAAGGAAAGAATGGCGATTCCTTCCCGCACAGTTTCATGGATCTCCAGGCTCATGATGCAGTCCTTAGTGTAGCGGAACGGCGCAAAGCATTGAGGTTCTGGACGGCCTGATCGGGCGGCGGCAACTTCGCTGGGAGGGTTTTGCGCGGGTCTACGGGGGAACGCGGAAACGCACCATCGGCGGCGCGCATCCGTCTTAATGATATAGTTCGGTCATGAAGTCCCTTCGAATCCTCGCTGTTTTGTCCGCGTGCACGCTGGGCTTTGTGCTGTTTTTGCGCGGCCAGGGTCCCGGCAGTTCGGGTACGGAAACCGTCGCCCGTCCCAAAAAGAGCGGAGCCCCGGCGCCCGAAGAAGAACTGCCCAAGATTCCTTCGCAATACTCCAAGAAGGACAAAGACGTAACTCCCGCGGGCGCTCCTACGTTTTCCACGGACGCCATCACCGTCACCGTGGACGTTTCGGTGCTTGACAACAAGGGCCACTTCATCCCCAAGATCCCCCAGGGCAACTTCCGGATTTTGGAAGACAACGTTCCGCAGCATATCACGAGCTACTCCGTGGGCGAAGCGCCCATGACCATCGCCATGGTAATCGAGTTTTCGAACCGGTACCAGCGGTTTTATTCGGAAACATGGTTCCAGACGCTGCAAGCTTCTTACGGTTTTGTCCAGACGCTCAAGCCCGACGATTACGTCGCCATTGTGGCTTATGATCTTAAGCCGGAAATGCTCTCCGATTTCAGCACCAATCGACAGGACACCTACGATGCGCTTCAGCGGATGCGCTTCGCCGGTTTTTCGGAGTCGAATCTGTTTGACGCGCTGGTGGACACCGCGCAGCGCATGGAGGACATCGAGGGACGTAAAGCCATTCTGCTGATTTCTTCCGGCGTGGATACCTTTAGCAAACTAACGTTCGACAAAGCGCGCAGGGCGATCCAAGAAGCGGGCGTGCCAATCTATGCATTTGGACTGATGCAATCTCTCCGCGATCGGGCTGAGGCCATGGGCATGATTGGCGCCATTCAAGAGTTGGATTTTCTCCAAGCCGATAACCAGATGCGGACATTCGCTACCGAAAGCGGCGGGATGGCCTTCTTTCCGCACTTTTATGGCGAGTTTCCCGGCATCTTCCAGGCCATCCACCAGGCGCTGCGGAGCCAGTACGTGCTGACCTACACCCCCACCAACCAGGCGCGGGATGGCAAGTTCCGCAAGATCAAGGTGGAACTGGTGAATCCGGAAAACAATCAACCCCTGAAAATCGTAGACGAAAAGCAAAAGCCCATCAAGTACGAAGTTCATGCCAAACCCGGCTACACGGCTCCCCGTCCGGTGGAATAGGCGACTTACCGACGCTCCCGTCGGCGCAGTTTTTTGTTGCGCTAGCATGAATTCCGAAACGGGTCTGCCCGCTAATGAAGCGCCAGTAAAGTCAAGCCCTCCATCTTTCCACTTTTGAGTTTGTTACAAACCCGTTTGACAGCAACGTTTCACTCCTGTTAACCTCGCGTTGATTTACATCAGTGCGTAGACCCGAGCCGCAATCGGGGTAAAGACGGCGCCGAGCGGGCTGGGAATCCGGGTTTCCGCAAGGCCGGCGTTTTTTGGCGCCGGGATCGGGAAATGCTCTAATCGCCCGGCGTCACCATTTCGCGTGGCGCGCAAATCGAGAGAAAAATGCCTGTCCGCAAACTTTCAGAAGGTTCTATATGTGGTAGGATTCTGCTGGTCGATGATAATTCGAACGGCCTCAAAGCCCGCAAGACCGTACTTGAGGAGCACGGGCATCGAATCACCACGGCGCGGGGCGGAGAAGAAGCCCTGGAGATCTTTAGCCGCCAGAAATTCGAATTAGTCATTACCGATTACCAGATGCCAGGCATGGATGGCCTGGAGTTAATTTCGCGGCTTCGCAAGCAGACTCCCGAAGCGCTTATCATTCTGCTCTCCGGCTTCGTCGACTCGCTGGGCTTTAGCCAGGAGAATACGGGCGCCGATTGCGTGATTCAGAAAAGCGCGAATGAAGTGCATCACTTGGTGCGCGCCGTGAGCCGGTTGCTACAACCGAGGAATGCGAAAAAACCAGCGTTCGGCGAGCGCGCTCTTAAAGCGCGGCGGAAGGCCGTCTAAACGGGCGTGGCGTAGCCCGGTTTGCTTGAACGCGCGCGACTTTTGAAAGCACGCGACGCGCACTCCCTTGAGCGGTTCAGAACGGTTAGCAAGTCGCCTGGCCAATGATATACCATCGTCGCAAGCGGCCTGTGGCCGCCTGGAGGGAAAACAATGACGGCGATTGGAAAGATCGCTTTATCGGCTTGCCTGCTGGGCATGACGGGGATGGCTCAACCTGAAGCTTGCGAGGGTCTGATGAAACTGCAAGTCGCGGGCGTGGCTCTGACTGTCACGAAGGCCGAATGGTTTCCCGCGGGAGCAACTTCCAACGTAAAGCTACCCGCTTATTGCCGCCTGGACGGACTGATTGATTCCAGGACCGGCGTTGGGGGAACGGCGTACGGGATCGGATTCGCCGTGGCGCTGCCCGAGAAATGGAATGGGAGCTTTTTGATGCAGGGTGGTGGCGGCCTAAACGGATTGGTGCAGCCGCCGGTGGGGGCGTCCGCGGCAGGCGGCGAGCCCGGGCTTGCCCGTGGCTTTGCGGTGGCGAGCACGGATACCGGTCATCGGGGCCGTGGAGGTTTTGACGCAAGCTTTATGCAGGATCAGCAGGCGAGCCTCGATTTCGCCTACGCGGCGATCGGGCGGGTCGCCGAAGTCGCCAAACGCATTGTCACGCAGCATTATGGAAAGCCCCCCGAGCATTCTTATTTTGCCGGCTGTTCGACCGGCGGGCGCGAAGCCATGCTCATGGCCGAGCGCTATCCGACTTACTTCGACGGCATTTTAGCCGGAGCGCCCGCGATGCGGACCAATTTCTCCGGCATCGGCGATCGATGGGTCGCCGCTACGCTGAATGAGGTCGCGCCGAAAGATGACAGGGGCCTGCCCGAGACGCGCAACGCATTATCGGATAGCGACAAGAAGGCCGTGATCGAGGGCATCCTTCAGGCTTGCGACGCGGCCGACGGCTTGAAGGACCGCATGGTGTTCAACATCCAGGGCTGCCATTTCAATCCGAAAACTTTGGTCTGTAACGGAGCGAAAACCGAAGGCTGCCTTTCCGCGGCGCAGGCAGCGGCGATTGAGAAGGCGTTCGCCGGCCCGAAGGATTCAAAGGGGCGCCAAGTCTATCCGGCCTTTCTCTTTGATACAGGCATCGCATCTACGCAGGGCATCCCAGGTCTGCTGCAAGGTGGATTGAATCCGGTGGGACCGCCATTTACGGATGTCGGCATGGATGTGGACGATGCCGTGGAGCGGGCGCTCGCCGATCCGGCGGAGAGCCTGACAGCGACTTCGCGTTGGACGAACCTCAATACTTTCTCCGGCCACGGCGGCAAGCTGATCTTCTACCACGGAGCCAGCGATCCCTGGTTTTCGGCGCTCGACACCGTCGATTACTACGAGCGGATGACCAAGGCCAATGGCGGGCCCGAGCAAGTGCGCAATTGGAGCCGCTTGTATCTTGTGCCGGGTATGGGGCATTGCGGCGGAGGCCCGGAGACGCTTGACACCTTCGACGCTCTGAGCGCCCTAGTGCGCTGGGTGGAAAATGGCGCCGCGCCTGAAAGCATCAAGGCGACCGGGCGCGCCTTTCCCGGCCGCAGCCGCCCGCTGTGCGCGTATCCGCTCTACGCGCATTACAACGGCCAAGGCGATCCCGAAGATGCGGCGAACTTCCAGTGCCGGCCGTAGGTCTTAGTTGGTTGGTTTCCGCTCCCTGCAGGACGATCCCAGGCTTGGTCCGCCGCTTTTCCAGCTTTGGTTGCTTTTCGAGGGCTTCGAAGACCGTGTAGCCTCCGCTGGAGTCCGAGGCTGTGGGGAGAGCTCCAGGCCGGCCCAATCGCGGCCTCGGCCAGCGGCGTTCAAAGGGTGTGGGAAACTTTCGGCTGGCGACGAACTCGAATCCCGCCTGGCCTAAGCCGATTGGCTTGTGCGCCAGCCTGGGGGTGCGTAGGATTTGCGGGCGACCTCGGCATAAGGAACCGGGCACACGATCGCAGGAATCTCCACCTGGACATGGCGCTCGACGTTTGGTTTCGCCGATCCACAGTTGGGCTCGCCCCATAGGAGCGAAACTTCCGTTCCAGGCTTGCTATGTGCTTCATCCACCATCGCCAGCGTGAGCATCTTGGCCTCGTTGGAGCTGTAGCCAATCCACGTCGATAGCCCGACCGTCTTGCCATCGGCCAGCACGCGGTCAAACGGGTGCATCGAATAAACCGCGCTCGGAAACTCAAAGAATTTAGCGCGCTTAGTCTTGTCGAAAGCTGTCGCAATCACCTTCAAGACAGCGTCATCGTCTAGCGCCAGCGTCACTTTGCGGCGATGGGGTCCGTTCGCCTTTTTTTCCAATGCGGCGCGGCCGATGAAGTCGTGGTCGAATTTGACGATCGGGCCATACCCCAGATCCCAAGGCGTCAAATAGTAGTCCTCGATATTATCCGAATAGAAACTTCCACCAATGGAGGCTTTGGCTTCGTAGCTATCTGCGGGGAGCCACTCGCGATACGCCTTCAGCTCAGCGCCTGTGTAGATCGCGGGGAGCGGCGAAGGAATCCAGCCGGATTCCAACGTGTTGGAGGAATATGCGCGGCCGCCCACCTGCCGCAACCCGAACTCTTTCCCCGCTTCTACCAGAGCGAGGCGCACAATTTCGCCGTCATCCCAGGGGCCGAACAATTCCAAGCCCGGTTGACCCGCCATGCCGTGACGTAGCGCACGGACCTTCTTGCCCGCGATTTCGATCCACGTCATGTGAAAAAACTTCACGTCCGGAGCCGGCTTTCCCGTGGCGCGTTCGATCACCTTCATTGCATTGGGGCCCTGGATCTGGAAACGATAATTGCGCCGGCGGCTGGGATCCTCGCGGACTGCGGTCCGCTCGTCCAATTCCGCCCTTACGTCATAACCGCCTGTCTCGGCATGATACCGTACCCAGTTGATGACCGGAATGCGGCCGACCATATTGAACAGGTTTTCCGCAAGATGGAACAGGATGACGTCGCCAATCACGTATCCATCGGGCGAGCACGGCACGAACTGTTTGGCTCGATCCACCGGGAAATTCGCGAAGCTGTTGACGCCCAAACTGCTCAACAATTTTAGAGCCTCCGGCCCCTCCAGTTGCAACTCGGCCATGTGATAGGACTGGTTGAATAAAACAGCCGTCTGCTGCCACGCTTTCTGCTCATCGCGCCAGTTCGTGAATTCGGCGGGCACGCCGGGGTAGACATTCGGCCCCGTTTGCTGGTTGTAAAGAAAATGCGAAATTCCCTTCGCTTCGGATAGGAGTGTTTCTAGGTTTCGTGCTTTCATTTTCGGTGCTCCAGGAATTTTAGCCTATTCGATGTGCGGCTAATGTAGATCGCTGCTATCAATTTCGTTGATAGTCAACGATGACGCGTATTGGTAGACTGTTCCACATGTTTCGTGGCTTCTATGTGCTTTTTGCCAGTCTTCCGGCGATAACCCTCGCGCAGCAAGCGGCGGAGCCTCCGGCGACGCCCGTCATTGGCTTAGGCAACTTGGCTCACGCGGTGGAGAGCCTCGAAAAGACGGTTCCCTTCTACAGGGATTTGCTAGGTCTAATGGCGAATGGCCCCCGCGATCCCCTGAGTCAGAAGCCGCAGCCGTTGGACGCCGACATGTCGCGGTTTACCGGGACGCAGGGAGCAAGCTTCCGGGCCGCTACGTTCCGCATTCCCGGCGCAAATTTCGGATGGGAGCTGACCGAGTTCACCGGAGCGCCCCGCAAAGCGGACCGGTTTGCCATTCAGGATCCCGGAGCAACGACTCTGGCGCTTCAGGTCCGCGACATCGAGAAGGTTATGGCAAAGCTGAACGCCGCCGGCGCGCCAGTGGTGACTGCGGGCAGGGCTCCGGTGAATCCCACCCGGAATCCGAATTCGAAAATGCGTGAAGTAGTGGTGCGCGATCCCGACGGCTTCCTTGTAGAACTTCAGCAGCCGGATCCGACGCCCGCCGGCGCGGTGCAGGGCGACGTTTTGGGCGCCAGCATTCAGATTTCGGTGGAGGACATTGACAAATCTGTGAAGTTCTATCGGGACGCATTTGGGTTTGACGCACGGCTGGGCGCTTCCTGGGCCACCAACGGCGCCGTGCTCAAGTTGATCGGCCTGCCCGATGCGCAATGGCGAATCGCACATGGTTCTATTCCCGGATTCTCCGCAGACTTCGCATTGATCGAATACAAGGGGGTGTCGCGCGCCAAACGGACGATGGGCGCGGCCGATCCGGGATCGCCCGCATTCACGATGGTCGTGCGCGACTTAGACGCGGCGGTGGCGCAATGGAAGGCGGCAGGCGGCACGGTAGTGACGACGGGAGGGACTCCCGTTAAGCGGGCGGGTGGAGCAGGAAATGTCTTCGTGCGTGACGTGAATGGATTGATGTGGGAGTTGTACACTCGCCCGGCAACCGCGCCAACAGCAGCCGTTGAGACCCCCGAAGCGCACATAGCCGCCGCCAAGGCAGCCGCCGGCGAAGATTTTCAGAATCTGTTCAACTTTCAATGCTATGGGCCCGGTCCGGGAGGCCAGCGGGCGGCCGCAGGCGGACGCGGCGCGCAAGGCCGAGGCCAAAGAGGCGCCCGAGGGCCGCAAGGCCCTCCCGACCGGTCAACATGGTATGCCAAGCCCGTAAAAGTCTTCGACAACCTCTATTTTTTCGGCCAGTCCGAGTACTCTGTCTGGGCGATCGTTACTTCGCAGGGCATCGTCGCGCTCGATACCATCTTCGATTATTCCGTCGAAGAAGAAGTCGCCAACGGGATGAAAGAGATGGGCCTGGATCCGGCCAAGATCAAATACGCCATCGTTAGTCATGCTCATCCCGATCACGATGGCGGCGCGAAGTTTCTTCAAGATCACTATGAGACCCGCGTCGTTATGTCGCCGGCGGACTGGGATATGCTAGACAAAACAAGCAGCGGCGCAAAGCCGAAACGGGATATCGAGGCCGCCGACGGACAGAAGCTCACCCTTGGCGACGTGACCCTGACTCTCTACATTACGCCCGGCCACACGCCAGGCACAATCTCCACCGTCTTTCCCGTGAAGGACAACGGAACCACGCATATCGCAGCTCTCTGGGGTGGAGTGGGCCTGAACGCCGACCGTGAATCCATTCAGGCCTACATCCTTTCCAGCCAGCGGTTCAGCGCCATCGTGAAGCGAGCGGGCGCCGATATCATCCTGGCCAATCACACCGATTGGGACCGAAGCAAAATTAACCTGCCGATGTTGGCTCACCGGGCGCCTGGCGGCCCGAATCCCTACATCGTGGGTAACGCGAAAGTGTTGAGTTTCCTCAAGGTCGCCGAAGAGTGCGCCACGGCGCGAATCATGAGGGCGAATTGAAAAAGCTGACGCTCGTTGTCGGGCTGGGCGCCGCTGCTTCGGCCTCAGTGAGGGTCCCGTGTGAGCGAAAGACGCTAATGGCGGCTTTGCTGTTGTTTAGCCTAGGGCGCCCGATCATCACGGCCATGGCGGACCGGACGCTGAGGCCAACCGCGCTTTGAATCTCGCCTTTGGGAATGCGGGTGCGGTTAAAAAGCATCCGGCTGGCGCACCGAATGAGCGCGCATCTCTATGATTACGAATTATCGACTAATTATTGGGCGCCGCGCCCCGGCCTTGCCCGCCGGCAGCTCCCCGGCCTCGCCCACCCGCGGGGACTTGCCTGCCGGGAGGCACATGCGTCAACGTGTGCACGAAGCGGAGCTTGCCTTTCTCTACCCGGAACAGATGCGTGTCCGGCAATCCGCCGACGCCAAATGTGCAAAACGCGACTACCGCTCCGATGGTTTCGTCGGCGATGAAGCGCCGCGCGACAATGTTGACGCCGCTCGGCACGCCGACGCTGCAACTGTCCTCCGGAACTCCTTTGCCGGTGCGGAGGCCGCCCTCCGTCCGATTGCAGGGATAACCCCACGGAACCAGGTCGGTCTTTTGTTCCAGAAACGCGTCTAGGTAAGCGTTTGCTGCGGCGATCAGAGTGTCGCGGCTATCGCGCTGGGCCGCCGGAATCACGCCCCAATTCTCGCCGGGCGACCACTTCATGTAGTTATCCGCGTTGAACAGCCAGTCGCCTTCCTGCGTCACCATCGACTCGATTTCAACGATCTTGTCGTGATTCACCCGAAGCCTCGTGCCGAGGACGTAAGGATGACTTTTGTCCGTAACGATGATTTCGGTGAACGTTTGGCACGTCGCCGGATCGATAAGCGTCCGATGAAAGTCGATCTTCAGCGGCTTTTGAAGGACGCCGGACTTGATATCGGCGATTTGCTGGTTCTCCATGTAGGCAAGTCCCTGCGCCAGCGGCAGGCCGGACGGATCGCCTTTGCCTTGCGCCGCCAGATAGAGATCCGTCGCGGCTTGCAGGCCGTCGCGCGTGCAGGCGACCTGCGCTATGCCAGCCGGCGCAAGCAGCGCGCTGGCCAGCGCCACGCCTCCAAGAAAAGGTCGAATCATAGTTAGGACAAGGCTTTACCGTATAGAACGAGCAAGCGGCTCCAAGCTTTTTCGGCGTCTTCCATGTTATAGACCGTCGAATCCGGCGGGCACCAGCCGTGCATCCCCTTGTACACTTCGATTTCCGCGGGCAAACCCGCTTTGGCGAATGTCTCTTTCAGCACGTCCTTATCCTTGGGCGACCGCATGTCGTCGTTGGACGCGATGGCGATGAGGAACTGCGCCTTGCTCTTGGCGGCCTGAAGGTGGGGGCTGTTGGGCATGTCGGTGACAAGCGCCGCGCCATGGAACGAGGCGACCGCTCCGACCCGATCCGGCGCCGCGGCGGCCGTGCGAAACGCGATCGGCCCGCCCATGCAGTAACCCTGCGTCCCCATCTTCCGGTTCTTGGCCACCGACGGCTGCTGATCCAGCCATCCTATGAACGCCTTGGCGTCGGTCATGTGCGTTGTCTCGTTCAATGCTTGCATGAGCGGCATCACTTGCTGGATGGGGGTTGCGCCGCCTTTTTCCGCCGTGGGAGCTTTCTTTTGGCGATAGAAAGGATTCACCACCAGCACGGAATACCCCGATTCGGCAAGCCGCTTGCCCATCTGACGGAACGCGGGCCGCAGGCCGAAAATGTCCGGCCATACAAGAACGCCCGGGGCCGTGCCGGTCGCCGGATGCACGAAGTAGCAATCCGCCGTACCATCGGGCGTCTTTACGTCCACATCCGACTCAGTTACTGTAACCGCGTTTGCAACCTTGGGCAGCACGGCCATGGCCACGCCCGCTCCCAGCATCATGCCGAATTGCTTTCTCGTCACCAAACCGAGGCGTTCGTATTCCTCACGGTCCTGTTCAAAATGATCTTGATCGCACATATTGGCTCCTTATCGATGTCCAAGATTCGCGGTAAACCGCGTGCGTACCGGATATTGTATATCACCTGGCGGGCGGCGGGGCGTTTTGCCGGCGCAAAGACGCCAGGAGGATATCAAAGAGCCGAAGAGATCCTGGCCAAAATCGAGGCTTTCGAACGAATCCCGGTGTGGTAAGATCCTGTCTTTGCAATTCGGTTAAGGGAGCTTTTCTTCCAGTGAGAGTATACGAAACGCAAGACATTCGGAATGTCGCCCTCGCGGGTCACGGCAATTCCGGAAAAACCTCCTTGGCGGCGGGCTTTCTGTTTTCGGCGGGGGCCACCAACCGTCTCACGCGCACCGACGAAGGCAACACGATCACCGATTTCGACGAAGAGGAGATTGCGCGCAAGATCACCATTTCCACTGCCGTCGCCGCCATCGAGTGGGGCAGGAAGAAAATTAACCTCATTGATACGCCGGGCTTCAATATCTTTATCAACGATACCCGGGCTTCCATGATCGCCGCCGACGCCGCTCTGATCGTGGTTGACGGAGTCGCCGGCGTGGAAGTGCAGACGGAAAAGGTTTGGAGCTTCGCGGAGGACTTCAAGCTTCCGCGCGCCATCGTGATCAACAAGTTGGACCGCGAGCGCTCCAGCTTCGAACGCGC
The DNA here is from genome assembly GCA_035293905.1 of Bryobacteraceae bacterium. Taxonomy (GTDB): domain Bacteria; phylum Acidobacteriota; class Terriglobia; order Bryobacterales; family Bryobacteraceae; genus Palsa-187. The sequence goes on along the minus strand of DATGLY010000070.1, from coordinate 11,303 downwards.
CCTGGAAAGCGTGCAGTCGTTTTTCGGCCGGACGGCCGTCCCGGTTCATCTGCCGCTGGGAGCCGAACGGGATTTCAACGGCATCGTGGATCTCGTGCGCATGAAAGCCTACACCTACACGGCCGATGGCGACGGCAAGGGCAAAGAGGGAGACATTCCGGCGAGCCTGTCCGATGCCGCCCAAAAGGCGCATGAAGCCCTCGTGGAAATGGTCGCGGAGGGAAACGATGCTCTAATGGAGGAATTTTTTGAGAAGGGGTCCCTTCCTGCCGAGCGCATTCAAGAAGGGCTTCGCGGCGCGGTGCGCCAAATGCGGATCTTCCCAGTTATGTGCGCCTGCGGTCTGCACAATCTTGGCGCCGATTTGATACTTAATTTCGCTTTGGATAATTTTCCTCATCCCGGCGAGCGCGAGCCCTGGTCCGGCTCGCTGAACGGTTCTGAAGTCACCCGTGCGGTGAAGGATTCCGAACCGGTTTCCGCGTTCGTGTTCAAAACTGTCGCCGACCCCTTCGCGGGGCGGGTCTCGTACTTCAAAGTCGTTTCCGGCGTGGTGAAGAACGACGCCGCTTTGACCAACGTCCGTTCCGGCGGCGCTGAACGGCTGTCTCACATTGGCGCATTGTTTGGAAAGACGATTCAGCCGGTCACAGAACTGCACGCCGGCGACCTGGGCGCAGTCGCTAAATTAAAAGACACCCTCACCGGCGACACCCTGGCCGACAAGTCGTCCTTGATCGCCTACCCGCCGGTTCGCCTTCCCGAGCCATCCATCGCCTACGCCATCGCCGCAAAGACGCGGCAGGACGAGGACCGCATGGGCAACGCGGTGCACAAGATTTTGGAGGAGGATCAATCGCTGCGATTCTATCGCGATCCACAAACCAAGGAATTTTTGCTGGCGGGCAGCGGCCAGCAACACGTGGAGATTATCGTCAGCCGCTTGAAGAAGCGCTATGGCGTGGACGTGGAGCTGCGCGCCCCCAAAATCCCTTACCGGGAAACCATCCGAGGCAAGGCCGACGTGCAGGGGCGCCACAAGAAGCAGACCGGCGGGCACGGCCAGTTCGGCGATTGCTGGATTCGCATGGAACCTCTGCCGCGTGGCGCGAAGTTTGAATTCGGCAATGAAATCTTCGGCGGCGCCATCCCCAAAAATTACATTCCCGCGATTGAAAAGGGTATCGTCGAAGCGGCCGAGAAGGGCTACTTGGCGGGCTATCCAGTGGTGGATTTCAAAGTGGTGGTCTACGATGGCTCCTATCACGATGTGGACTCTTCGGAAATGTCTTTTAAGCTCGCGGCTCGCAAAGCCTTCAAAGCGGCCATGGAGGTAGCCAAGCCGGCCTTACTGGAGCCCATCATGAACGTGGAGGTGCAGGCCCCGGTGGAATACGCGGGGGATCTCATGGGAGATATGAACGGCCGCCGCGGCCGCATTTCCGGCATGGACACCAAAGGAGGCACGCAGATCATCCGCGCGCAGGTCCCCATGGCGGAAATGTTGAACTATCAGAACGACCTCACCTCGATGACGCAAGGCCGCGCCACCTTCAGCATGGAGTTTTCGCACTACGATTTCGTGCCTTCGCTCCAATCGGAGAAGATCATTGCCGCCGCGAAGGCGGCCAAGGCTGGCGAAGAGGAAGAAGAGGAGTAGATCGAAGGCGCGCCGCCGCGCTGGGAAGTCTTCTGGATGCCAACCTTTTTGTGCAACAGGAACGCGCCTTTGTGCTTACTCATGTGGCCGCCAGCGCCGTCTTTAGACGCTGCCAGGTGACGCTTAACTCCTCTGGCAGCACCCGCGTCTCGCTCACCGTCGTGATGAAGCTCGCGTCGCCACACCACCGCGGCAGAACGTGCATGTGAATATGTCCCGCCACCCCGGCGCCGGCGCAAGCGCCGATATTCATTCCCAAATTGATTCCGTCGGGCTTGTACAATCGGCGCAGGACCGCTTCGCACCGGGCTGTCAGGCGGGTCATTTCGTTGAGCGTCGCCGCGTCGGCCTCCTCCAGCGTCGCTACGTGCGCGAAGGGCGCGATCATGACGTGGCCGCTGGTGTACGGATACAGATTTAGGAGGACCAAGTTATACTCCGCCCGCAGAACAATGTAATTTTCCCGATCGTTGGAAGCCGCGGCCTTCTCGCAAAACAGGCATACGTCTTTTGCCGCTCCCGCGGAGACATAGCGGTATCTCCAGGGGCTCCACAAATGATCCATGGAGGCGGATTAGATGTTGGCGGTTCCAGGCGGCTCCGCAACAACTTCGGCGGAGTGGTCTCCGTTGACCAAGTCCTTGAGTTCCTTGCTGGGCTTGAAATAAGGAATTCGTTTGGCGGGAACTTCCACGCGCGCGCCGGTTTTAGGATTCCTGCCTACGCGCGGCTGGCGCTGCCTGGTGCGAAAACTGCCGAAACCACGAATTTCGATCTTATCTCCCGACCGCAGCGCCCGCACCACGCTGTCGAAGATCGCCTCCACGATCACTTCGGAGTCCTTGCGGGTCATCTCCACTACCCGCGACACTTCCTCAATCAGTTCGGCTTTTGTCATCTTAATGGCCTTCCCCTTTTCCCCGTCGGTTGATTGCTTCTTCAATCGTCATTGTCGCCGCCGCCGCTTGACGCTGGTAGTCTTCCAGTCTGGTGCGCTCTTCGTCTTCCGCTACGGCTCGAAGGCTCAATCCGATCTTCTTTTCCGCCTCATTCATCTTAATGATTTTGAAATCGTACTCGTCGCCGATGGGGAGCGGAGAATCCGCCGTCTGCCCCCGCTCCGGCATCGCCGGGATCTCGGATTTATGGCACAAACCCTCCACACCCGGCGCGACCTCCACAAAAGCGCCAAACGCCACCGCCCGGCATACCCGTCCTCGCACCAGATCCCCCACTTCGTGCGACTGGAAAAAGCTCTCCCAGGCGTCGGGCTGAAGCTGTTTTATCCCCAGCGATAACCGCCGGTTGGGAGCGTCGATGTTCAGGATCACGGCCTGCATTACTTGCCCCTTCCGCAGCACCTCCGACGGATTCTTTACATGCTTCGTCCACGATAGATCGGAGACGTGCACCAATCCGTCCACCCCTTCCTCGATCTCCAGAAACGCCCCGAAGTCCGTCAGCTTGCGCACCCGCCCTTCCACCACGCTGCCCACGCTATACCGGTTCGCCACTGTGGTCCACGGATCGGGCTCAAGCTGTTTGATGCCCAGCGAAACTCTCCGCTCCTTGGGCTTCACTTCGAGGACCACCGCTTCCACTTGATCGCCGACCTTTACCACCTTTGAAGGATGCTTCATCCGGCGGCTCCACGTCATCTCGGAAATGTGGATCAGCCCTTCCACCCCCGGCTCGATTTCCACGAAGGCGCCGTAGTCGGTAATGCTCATGACCCGGCCTACCACGCGGCTGCCCACCGGACAACGCTGCGGAAGCGTCTCCCACGGGTCGGGAGTCATTTGCCTCAACCCCAGCGAGATTCGCCCCTTCGCGCGGTCGAATTTCAGCACCTTTACGGTAATCTCATCGCCCACCCGCACAACTTCGGACGCATGCGACACTCGCCCGTGCGACATATCGCTGACGTGCAGCAGCCCGTCGATGCCTCCCAAATCCACAAAGGCTCCGTAATCGGTAAGATTCTTGACGATCCCGGTGACCTCCGCGCCCTCAAACAAGTGCTCGAGCGCGCGCTCTTTGCGGATCTTCAGATCTTCCTCGATCGCCACCTTCCGCGAAACCACCACGTTTCCCCGGCGGCGATTCAGCTTGAGAACCTTGACGGGAATATCCTGGCCGACGAACTGATCTAAGTCATGGACCGGCCGCACGTCCACCTGAGATCCCGGCATGAACGCCGGTACGCCCACATCCACCATGAGGCCGCCTTTGGTGCGCTCCATGACCCGTCCGGAAACCAAAAGCTGTTCCCGCATGGCCCGTTCTAGAGTGTCCCACACGCGCAAGCGGCTGGCCCGGGAGTGCGACAGCAACACATAGCCCTCCGGCTGCGGACCGTGCCGGTCGACGATCACGTCAATCACGTCGCCTGATTTGAAGGGAATGCTGCCATCAGGCTGCCGGACCTGCTCGATCGGAACCACACCTTCCAGCTTGTAGCCAAAATCGACGATCACTTCCTGCGGAGTGATCTTGACAACATGCCCTTGAAGCAACTCCCCTTCCGAGGGAGGCGTTAAGTGCCCATAATCCTCTATGAGATGTTCGTAATCTTCTTCGACGGAGAAGTTGACGTCCACATCCCGGTCATTCGCGCTGCTCGCCATCTCCGAAATCTCCGTCAAAACCCCGACAGATCAAGTATTGCAAAAAACCCCCAAGCGAAAGCCGCACAAGGAGCGGAAATTATCTTAGCGCAACAAGGCCCCTGCCCGCTCTGTGCTGTGCCGATCTGTCGCGGCAAGTCAACTAAAGCCGGCTTCGCAAGGCTCCCCGGCGGACCTAGCGATGGTTATTATACATGAGTTCGCCGGCGGTCACTGCCAAAGTCAATCGGTTCTGCGGGGGAGGCAGAGGACAGGTCGCATAAGGCGTGAAAACACAGGGCGGATTTATGGCTTTATTGAAATCCAGCACGACGGTGGATGGCGCCTTCAGGTTTTTCGGCAGCTCGGCATAAAGAAATCGAGCCGCGGCATAGGTGCTTTTCCCGCTGGTTTGATCGCGGAAAATCAAAAACAACTCTCCGTCGTCAATCACGGCATCGAGGTGGAATTCCCGGCCATCCTTGGCAAACGTTACAAATCCGGGAGAGGAATCTTCTTCCTGCAATCCATCGATGACCGTGTCGAATTTTAGCATTCGAGGCTTGTCCCACGGCGTGAATTTCGCCTCGATTCGCCAGGCGGGATCTACTGGATACCAGCTCAAATGGGTGAATTCCCGCCGCGCCGGCGCGTCGCTATCCTTAACGCGAATCCCATACTTCTCTCCCCGCCGGATGAGAAAGAATTTCACGGTTCCCACCGCGAGGATCGTGGCGTCTTCCTTCATCTCCTGCGCGGGAATCTTTACGCCCGGCGCGGGACGAAAATCCGCGCGGCCTTTTGTGAGAACAATGGTTCCCACCCGCGCCGGAACCGAAGCTGGCAGCGGCACTTCCGAAGCGGGGTCCGAACCCACCCGGTTGAGTCCTTCCTTAAGCCACGACAATCCGGCAAGCGTGACCCAGCCGTCGGTCGAGCTGATCGACCGCTCGCGCGCCGCGCGAAAATCCGCGATTTCACGGGCGTAGTCGGAGGCGAGAACCGGCATAGCCAGAGCAAAGACAATCGCAATCCTCGTCATGTCTGATTATAGGCGCGTGTGGGGCGAACCAAGTCGATCAAAGACGAAGTTCGGCTATCAGCGCAACGTTTGGCCGCTTGGTTCGTCATACCTCAAGAACGAGGAGGATATCTCCGGATGCGTGCAACGGTGATGGGGATTCTGTTTTGCCATGCGGCATTTGGCCAAGCGGCGGGGAAACTCGAATTCGAGGCCGCCACTGTGAAACCCACCGCTCCTCTAGGGAACGGAGCCATCGTGATTGGCGGTAAGGGCGGCCCGGGCAGCGCCGATCCCGGACGGATTAACTACAATGGCCTGCCGCTCAAGATGCTGCTGGCTACAGCTTATGGCGTGAAGCCGTATCAGATCTCAGGGCCGGCCTGGCTGGACTCGGAAAGATTCGACGTCGTGGCCACCCTTCCCGAAGGGACGACCAAAGAACAGTCCAGCGTGATGCTCCAGAACCTATTGCTAGATAGGTTCGCGATCCAGCTGCATCACGAAACCAAAGACCTTCCGCTCTACGAGCTGACGGTGGCGAAAAATGGACCGAGGCTGAAGGCGTCCGTCGCCGATCCGAACGCTCCTCCGGATGGCGCGCCGCCTGAGCTCCCGAAAGGTCCGCCGCCCATCGGAAAGGACGGCCTCCCACAGCTCCCGCCCGGACGAAAAGGTCAAATGATGATGATTTCGCCCAAGGGCTTCCACTTGATGGCGAGTCAGGCAGCCATCTCGGCTCTGGCCGATAATCTTGCCAATTTATTAAGCAGCCCAGTAGTCGACGGGACCGGCCTCACCGGTACGTACGATTACACTTTGGATTTTTCGCGCGATTCCGTGCCGGGCCCCGCAGGTTTGCCCCCTATTCCCGCCGGTAACTCGGTTGGCGCTATTGTTCCGGGGCCCGGTGCGGCCGCCGCGGATCAGCCCGACGCTCCCAGCCTCTTCGTCGCGCTCCAGGAACAACTGGGCCTGAAGCTGGAAAAGAAAAAGGGCCCACTCGACTTGATCGTCGTAGATCACGCCGAAAAAGTCCCGGCAGAAAATTAAGCGCTCCAGCGTCAGCGTTCCGCCCAGTAGCGGTCTCGCATCTCCACCGCCAATCCCTTCTGCCTGACCGTGACCTGCAACTTACGAAATTCCGAGACGCGCACGGGAGCATCCGACACAAAGCCCAGGCTGTATTGGCTGCGCAGTTCCTCTTGAATCTCGCCGAAGATCTGTTCGATGCTCTGTTTCCTGGAAACTTCGAAAAAGCTTCCGCCTGTTTCCTTGGCTAGCAGCGCAAGAACGCGCCGCCCTTCCCCTCCGCCGCCAAACAAGCCGTAATAGCCTTCGTCAGAGAACAGGATCGAATAGATCATCAGGTCCGATCGCTGAGCGGCTTCGATGGCCGCGTCCAGGCTTGCGTCGCTGCCCGTGTCCACGCCGTCGGTTAGAAGGATCGCCGCCTTGCGATTGTTTTGGTTCTTCATAACCTTCGCCGCTTCGACCACGGCGTCGTAGAGAAGGGTGCCGCCGCCTCGTTGCAGCAGAAGCTCACGCCGGCTGGGCATGTCAACCACCGCAAGCGCATCTTCCAGTTTCATACGCGAATGCGTGAATTCCTGGCGCGTCACTACGGCCAGGTCGAATTGCATCACGAACGCCTGGTCCTTGTCTTCGCGAAGCACCTGGTCCAGAAAGCGCAGGCTTGCGCCGAGCTCGGCTTCCAGAACCTTGCCCTGGCTCAAGCTTGTATCGATCATCAGGCCGAGCGACAGCGGCAGATCGGTCTCGCGCGAGAAATATCGGATGGTCTGCGGGCGGCCATTTTCCAGTATGGCGAAGTCGTCTTTAGTCAGATCGCGAATCAGCGCCCCGTTCTTGCCGCGCACTGTGGCGAAAACGTTCACTACTTTGATTCCGGTTGTGAAGGAGGCGTCAGCGCTTGTTGCAGGCTCCGGGGTGGTTTGCTGCGCCCCAGCCCGCAGCGCGGCAAGCAAAGAAGCGCCTGAAATTAGAAAATCGCGCCGGGAGCGAACCATTCATCATCTATTCTAAAGAAATGCCTGCCACCGCCGACGTGAAATACCATACCTCGGGTCTGATCCCGCTCACGCGTCCGCAATTGATTTGGACCATGGCAGGCTTGATGCTCGGTCTGTTGCTCTCGGCCCTGGATCAAACCATCGTGGGCACCGCCGAACCTCGCATTATCGCCACGCTTTCCGGTTTCGACCGCTACCCATGGGTGGCCACAGCCTATCTTCTCAGTTCCACGGTTGCGGTTCCGATCTTCGCTAAACTTTCCGACATTTACGGCCGCAAGTGGTTTTTCCTCGGCGGAGCGGCCATGTTTGTCGCGGCCAGCGCGCTCTGCGGCGCCGCGGGCGAGCTTACCTCCTTGCCGCTGGATGGAATGAGCCAATTGATCCTTTTCCGCGGCTTGCAGGGATTCGGGGCCGGCGTGCTCATGGGTCTGATCTTTATCATCATCGGAGATATCTTCTCGCCGGCCGAGCGGGGCCGTTATCAGGGCATGTTCGCGGCAGTCTGGGGCCTTGCCTCAATCTTCGGTCCGACTCTCGGTGGCTGGCTTACGGACAACATTTCCTGGCGCGCCTGTTTCTATGTAAATCTTCCGGTGGGCGTCATCGTGATCGCGGCCATCTATTTTCAATTTCCCGCGCTGCGCGCCGAGGGCGTCCAGCGGGTGTTGGATTGGAGCGGCCTGTTCACTTTGACCATAAGCGTCGTATCGTTGCTGCTGGCGCTCACTTGGGTGACCGAATATGGATGGGCCTCGCCGCGCGTAGAATGGCTGCTAGTTCTGGCGGGGCTCATGCTAGGCGCGTTCCTTTTCGCCGAAACCAAGGCGGTGGAGCCTTTGATTCCGCTTTCGCTGTTCCGGCATCCCACTATCGCTTTGTGCTCCATTTCCGTGTTTGTGCTGGGCATGGGCATGTTTGGCGTTGTCATCTATCTGCCGTTGTTCATGCAAGGCGTCCTGGGAGTTTCGGCTACCCGCTCCGGCAATCTGCTGACGCCTCTAATGATGGGCGCGGTTGCGGGCAGCATCATCTCCGGCCAGATGAACTTGAAGCTCCGGAGCTACAAGATCGCCGCCGTGGTTGGCTCGATCCTGGTGGCGATCGGAATGATCCTGTTCGCGCGCATGACTGCCATTACCACGCACGCGGAAGTGATCCAGGGCATGATCGTCGCCGGGTTCGGGATGGGGCTGTTGAACCCTGTCTACACCGTGGCTGTGCAGAACGCCGCGCCACCCCAGCAAATGGGCGCCGCGACAGCTTCCACCACTTTCTTTCGATCCATCGGCAGCACCGTGGGCGTAGCTGCGTTTGGCAGCGTGTTGCTAACCCGCTTCCACCGCGATTTCGCGAGCGCCGTTCCCCCCGGCACTCCCGATATCGCTCTGAAGCCTTTTGCCAATCCCTTGACGTTGGGTATGATCCGGCCCCAGCTCGAAACGGCTTTCGGCGCCTACGGACCGGCCGGAACAAATCTTCTTCATACGCTTCTTGCGGCGGTTCCCGCCGCGTTGGTTCATGGTCTGCAAACAATCTTCTTCGTGAGCGCGGTTATGATGACGGCCGCCATAGCGCTTCATATCGCGCTAAAGAATGAGCGCTTGCGCGGGAGCCGGCCCCGCGAGAAACCCCAACAGACCGAGGTCCCAATGTAGGTCGAGCGGCTGCCCGCCCTAGACCGTTTCGGCGGTCTCTTCAACCACCCGGCCATCGAAAAGGCGGACGGAACGGTCGGCATAGCGTGCATAGCGTGGGTCGTGCGTCACGATGCAGATCGTCGATCCCGAGCGGTGCAGTTCCCGGAGCAAGTCCATCACCTGCTCTCCATTGGCTGAGTCCAGGTTTCCGGTGGGCTCGTCGGCTAGAAGAATAGACGGATCCCCGCCTAGAGCCCGCGCGACTGCCACGCGTTGCTGCTGGCCGCCGGAAAGCTGCGACGGATAATGCTTGACGCGGTGGCTCATTCCCACCCGCTCCAGAGCCTCATGCACGCGCTTTTTCCGCTCCGAAGATGGCATTCCCCGATAGGTAAGGGGAAGCTCCACGTTTTCGTAAACCGTCAAGTCGCCAATTAGATTGAATGCTTGAAAGATAAATCCGATTTCGCGGTTGCGGATCCGGGCCCGTTCGCTTAGTTTCAAGCCTTGCACCGGCTTTCCGTTCAGCGTGTAGGACCCCTCGGACGGAGAATCCAGCAGCCCGAGAATGGCCAGCAGGGTGGACTTGCCACAGCCCGAAGGCCCCGCGATAGAAACATACTCGCCCTTGTTGATATCCAGATGAACTCCCGAAAGCGCGTGGGTTTCCACCTCGTCGGTGACAAACACCTTCGTCACTGACTCCAAATGGATCAACGGTTCACTCATGCAGCTTTTGCTCCTCTGCCCGCCCCGGCGGGCCGGTCCATCCACCCTCCCCGGCGCGGCTCAGTTTAGGCGAATGCGCGGATTCTGATCCTGCGACGACATATCCGACAGGATCACCTGATCGCCCAGCTTCAAACCATCCAAAACCTCGATGGAATTTACCGAGCTCCGCCCCAATCTCACCGTCACCCGTGTGGCTCCTTTGCCGTCTTCGTCCAATTTGAACAAGCTCACTTGACTATTGGGCTGGCCAAACACCGGCCTCCCTACGTAAACCACGTCTTGCAAGCGCTCGATTTCCACCGTTCCGTCCACGCTAAGGTCCGGCACCGCGCCGGGAGGCAGCGGCCCGTCCAGTTTGCAATCCACGGTGCGTGTCCCATTTACCACGTTTGGATCAATTCGTATTACGTGACCAGGCACGATTCCGTTCCGTGTATCGATTTGGGCGGCCTGACCTAGCAGGATGTCTTTGGCTTGAGTCTCGGCGATTTTCACCTCGGCCTTCAACTTCCATGGCTGGGCGACTTTCGCCAGCACGTCGCCAGTGCGCACTCGCTGCCCCGGCTGAAGAGTGATCTCCTGCACCACGCCCTCGATGCCCGCGCGAACGGTTAGCTCCGCCACCTGTTGCTTCTTAAGCTGCTGCGCGGCTCGAAGTTTATCTACCTGGACTTTCTTGGCGTCCATCTGCGCGTTAATCGATTCGGTCATGATTTCCAGGCGTTTCTGCTCGATCTGGTACTTTTGCGAGAGCTGTTCCCAACGCGAAGTCGAAAGTTTGGCGTCGATTTCGCTCTTGAGCTGCATTTTCAGAAGCTGTTGATCTTTATCCTTGGTGATTTCCGCCTGTTTCATATCGCTGGCCACGCTCTCCACGAGAGATTGCTGGTCCAGGCGTTGGCTTTCCAGTTTCACTTTCGTGTCGGCAAGATCCGCTTCCGCCTGCTTTACCTGCCACTCCAAATCGTTCGCCGCCAGTTCCATATCCGGATTGGTTAATACTACCAAAATGGTGTCCGGTTTTACCTTGTCGCCGGAATGCACCGGGACGCTGCGTATCTGGCCATCGGAATTCGCCGGAATCCACACGATATCCTCGGGAACCAGCGTTCCGATACCTTTGACGTCGCGGACCATCGGGCCGCGCTTCACCGTGTCGATCCAGACCGTGGCCCGTTCGACGGTCGGCGCAGCCGGCTGGAGCTTGTACAGCCTCCAGGCGCCCAAGCTCAGCGCGGCTAGCAAGAGCGCCGCGTAGATCGACCACCGAATCCGCCGTCTTTTCGCGACGCCTTCGCGTTTGATGTCCATGGGATCCTCCCGGTTCTGTTGAACTAGCGCTTAGGCTGGCGCCGCAACCGCGCTGCCAAATCCAATCATAAGTAAGTAGAGTAGTTAAGCGGGGCTGGGAGCGGGTAACTGTCCGCTCATGGGACGAGTCGTCGCGTCCGGAACATCAACGGACAATCCTGACCGGCCCGAGACATAGGTAACAGAACGTACCGGAGACATGGGTTACACTTTTTGCCCTGAAGGGGGGTGGGTGGAATGCCATGGAAGGAATGTTCTGTTATGGACGAACGCATGCGATTCGTAATTCGGCTCAAGGAC
>DATGLY010000069.1:0-109625 GCA_035293905.1 Bryobacteraceae bacterium | reverse complement strand
TTCGCGTATGTGCGGAGGCGACGCGCAGCGATCCCGCGCCGGCCGAGTTCACCTCGAAATGAGGATGCGCTCGCTATCCTGGCGCAGCTTTTGTCGCAGCCCGTCGTCACAACAGGTCTGAGCGTTCCGAATCCGGTCAGGGGCCTGCATCGCCCCCGCCGCTCTGGCCGGATTTCAAGACGCGCTGCCTTTGGACGCGCCGGGTATGGCCGCTCGAACTGGGCCGGAAAAATTCCGCCAAAAATTTGACCGCTTTCCGCCCCTACGCTACTATAAATCTGCGGGGTGGAGCAGTCTGGTAGCTCGTTGGGCTCATAACCCAAAGGTCGGTGGTTCAAATCCACCCCCCGCAACCAACTCCGCCTTAATTTCCGTCGGCTCTACGCCAAAGAGAGAGACCTCGCCGGCTTCGGCCTTCCCGCCCGCAGCTTGGCCTTGTGGTCGGTGTATACTGGGCAAGCAATCGCAAGGTAGCTGTTCGGATGGCCGCCTCTCCACTGGACCGCGCATTGGGGACTGGTGGCGCAATTCGCCAGCTCATGGATGCCGTCCGGGACGCTATAGTGTTAGTCGATCAGGCAGGCGACATCGTCGTGGCGAATAGGCAAGCGGGGCTGATGTTCGGCTATGAGCCTCAGGAGTTGGTGAATTTTCCGGCGAGTGGCTTAATCCCTGGCTTGCTTTGCCCCGGGCGACAGGCTCGGCAACTTATCGGGCTGCGAAAAGACGGCGCCCAATTTCCCGTCGAAGTCGTTTTGCGCTCCCTGGAGATCGAAGGCGTAAACCTCACTTCCGGCGTGATTCGGGACATGAGCGAGCAAAGCCCGGCCGAGGATCTTCGCCGCCGGCTTCAGGAAAAAGACGCTCTTCTGGGGGAAATTCATCATCGCGTCAAGAACAATCTCCAGGTGGTTTCTAGCCTCCTGAATCTTCAGGCCAACCAACTCCAGGACCCCGTTGCCAGGGCCATGTTCGCAGCCACCCAGAGCCGCATCCGCTCCATGGCTCTGGTGCACGAGCAGCTTTACAAGTCCGGTAACTTCTCTGGAATCGATTTCCCCACCTATCTGCGCGTGCTGGCGGCCGACCTACTTAATTCGTATCGCTCTAATACGGAGTGGGTGAACGTGCGCGTCACGGCGGACGCCATCAGCCTGGACCTGGAGACCGCCATCCCTTGCGGGATGATCGTCAACGAGTTGGTCACGAATTCTTTGAAATACGCCTTCCCGAACCGCTCGGAGGGAGAAATCCGCATCGGCTTCCGCGTCGAACCGGACCAATACTCTCTCACCGTGGATGACGACGGCGTGGCCCTGCCGCCGGCGCTGCTGGCGCGCGACTCCGGCTCCATGGGCTTGCGCCTGGTGAAGTTGCTGGCGCGCCAGTTGGGCGGCGAGTTGCAAGCCGGCGCCGAAGGCCGGCCCAAATTCACCCTGACCTTTCCCCGAGGGCCCGGATCGCAATGAGCCACAGCTCAAAAATTCTGATTGTCGAAGACGACGGGATTGTCGCCGAAGACATCAGTGAGAGCTTGCGCCGCTTAGGTTACGAACACACCGCGGTGGCCCACGCCGCCGAGGCCGCCCTTTGCGCGGCGCTCGATATGAAGCCCGATCTGGTTCTGATGGATGTCAAGCTCAAAGGCGGCCTCGACGGGATTCAGACCGCCGAGCGCATTCGGAAACGGCTGCGCGTCCCCATCGTCTACCTCACCGCCAACGCCGATCCAGAAACGCTTCAGCGCGCCAAGCTGACCGAGCCCTTCGGCTACCTTTTGAAGCCATACAATGCCCAGGAACTTCAAAGCACTATCGAAATGGCGCTTTTTAAGAGTCAGATGGAGGAGCGCCTGCGCGAAAGCGAGTTCTGGCTGGCTTCCACCTTGCGCGACATGGGCGATGCTGTCATCGCTACCGACGCCTCCGAAGCGATCACGTTTATGAATCCCGCGGCGGAAAAGCTTACCGGCTATGCCGCCGCCGAGGTTCTAGGAAAACCGCTGGGCGAAATCGTGAGCATCTGCGATTCCGAAAGCGGCGACATTTTTATTTGTCCCGTTAGCGAAGCTCTCCGTGGAGGCCGGCGCGTAGACATCGCGCGCGACGTCCTTCTCAAAACTCCGCGCCGCGGGGTGATCGCCGTCGGCGACAGCGCCGCGCCCATCCGCGGAGAAAGCGGCGGCGTCATTGGCGCCGTGCTGGTCCTGCGCGATATGACCGGCCGGAGGCAGATGGAGGAAAAGCTCCAACACTCTCAAAAGATGGAGGCCTTGGGACGACTCGCCGGCGGCGTCGCCCACGATTTCAGCAATCTGCTGAATGTCATTCTCGGCTATTCCGCCCGCATCCTGGCCGACTCGGGCGATAAAGTGCTGCGCAAGCGGGTGAATGAAATTCGCAAGGCCGGCGAGAGGGCCATGGCCCTGACGCGCCAATTGCTCGCCGTCAGCCGCAAACCCGGATTTCAGCCCAAGGTGTTCGATCTTCGCCATTTGGCCTCTGAACTGCACGATTTGCTTGCCAGCATGATGAGCTCGCGAATCGAGCTTAAATTGAGTCTGGACGGCGAACCCGCGCTCATTCGCGCCGATCCTGGCCAGATTGAACAGGTCTTGATGAACCTGGTTCTCAATGGGCGCGACGCCATTTCTCAAGCCGGCGCCCTGACGGTGGAAGTGCGCAATGTCGAGTTGCGCGAGCCGCTGGTTTCCCGCTCCACCACCGTGCTTCCCGGCCATTATGTCTTGCTGGCCGTCTCCGACACAGGCTGTGGAATGCACGCCGATGTCTTGGGGCGTCTGTTCGAGCCCTTCTTCACCACCAAGGAAAAGGGCAAGGGAACCGGACTTGGTTTAACCGCGGTGTACTCGATTGTGAACGAGTGCGACGCCGGCATCGTTGTCGAGAGCCAACCCGGGAGGGGATCCCGCTTCGCCATCTATTTCCAACGCCAAATGCAGCAGGAAACGGCCCTGCCCGGCAGCGCCGAAAGCGCCAACGCCTGAACCATCCGCTTCCCGTCTGCGGCGCCCGCACGCTGAATTTTCTTGCTTCTCCTTCCAAGATGATTTATTCTCGGAACGCAATCCAAAGCATTTTCGAGAAGAATTATGGCGGTTTTTCACAGACGTGTTTCAAAAGCTTCCGTTGCGTCCAGCGCCGGCCAGCTCTATCCCGTGCCGGAGCCTCTGCGCGACCCGCACTTGGGGTTGGATGAGTTGATAGGCGCGGCCGAAGTCACCGCCATCGCCAATGGCGGTTGGATGCAATTCCACGCCACCGGCGACTGCGGCGTAGGGCTGAATTCCTCCCAGCCGCTTGTCGTTCAGGCCATGGCCAAGGAAATCCAAACCGCGAAACCCGCTGCCGGTCCCAGCTTTTTTTTGAATTTGGGAGACGTGATTTATGGCAATGGGAAACAGGCGCTTTACGCCAATAATTTCTACCGCCCTAATAGCCCTTATCTTCGTCCGGCGGCGGGTTTCGAGGGCGTCATCCTCGCGATTCCCGGCAACCATGACTGTGAAGTGCGGGATCCCATCGACGCGCCTAGCCTCAGCGCGTTCCTCACCAATTTCGTGGCGCCCTTAGGGCAACAGCCGCCCATGGCGGCCAGTTTTGGCGTGAAGATGCCCAACCAGCCGGGCGTCTATTTTCACTTAGATGCGCCGTTTGTGGATATCCTCGGGCTCGATTCCAATGCGGGCGAAGATTTTGGCCTACTGGGCGCCAACGCCGCCGATACTCATCAGCTCGGTTGGCTCCAAACGACGCTGGCCGGCATCAAAGCCTCCCGCGGCGGCAAAAACGGCGTTCGCAAGGCCCTCATTTTCGCCGTCCATCATCCGCCTTACGCCTCCGCCCTTCAAGTGAACCCATCTTTCGGCCATCCAGGCAGCCCGCAAATGCAGGCCCAACTGGACGCCGCCTGCGCGGCCGCCGGCATCTGGCCCGACGCCGTCCTTTCCGGCCATTCTCATAACTACCAGCGGTACAAACGCATCTGTCAGCCCAAGAAAGGCCAGCCCTTTGACACTGCCTACTTCGTTGTCGGAACCGGAGGCATTCGTCTACAGCCGCATCCTGGTCCGATCGGCGCCAGCGTCAAGGAGACGCCCCCGCCTCCCGGCCTGGCTCAAAGCTGGGTCATCTTCCAGAACGGCGACACGAATTTCGGATTCGTCCGCGTCGCCGCCGGCGCCGCTCAGCTTCAAGTTTCATTTGTTCGCGTCCAGGGTTCCAGCGCTCAGGTCTTCGAGACCGTCACCATGGACTTGGCCACCCAAAGACAGCTCGCGCCTTAGCGGTGAGACTCGGCGATTCGATCGCTTTCCGCCACGCCTGAGGAGGCCTCACGGGCGCACTGGCTCAATGGCGATCGTCACGGTTTGGCTCCTTGCCACGCGGCCATCAGGTAACAACTCGCGTATCGCGACTGGAACGGAATCTCCCGTCGCCGCCGCGCCGGGAATGGTGACCGCGACCTGCATTACGCCGGCTGATCCCGGCACAGGGCTCACCGATTCCGCGGCCCTTTCCACGCCCCCGATTTCCACCATCAGCCGCTCGGAGCGGGCGTCTGCGCTCAAACCGGTGACGGGGAGCCAGAGCGAATCTCCGGGTTGGGCCAATTGGCTAGCGTACCGGTAATTGGGGACCATTGCGAGCCGCGAGCCGTCGAAAATCGTTCCGGCGGCCTGTCCTTCGCCGGATCCGTCCACTGTGAAAATTCCGGGAACAGAATCGGCAGCCCGCGCTTGAACCGATGCGCTGCGGCCCGCTTCGGTCTCTACCGACGCCGTCAGCGTATCTCCCAAGCCCGCGGGGCAGACGAACACAATTTTCTGGGGCGACGAATATACAAGAGGCGCGTATCGCCCGTTGACGATCATTCGCGCGCCCCCCAGGGAGGTGACTGGGCCGGTTGGGGCCGAGGCCACGGCCTCGGATAACCATTCTCCTTCCGCTGAGGCAAGAGATCCCGGCGAACAGGCCGCGGACTGGAACGCGCCGGCGGCGGCATGCACCACTCTTCGCAGAAGGGGAGCCCCGGAACCGGCTTCGATTGGCACTTTCACCGAAGTGGACTCGCCGCTTGTGTTGGTGGCGGAAAATACAACGTCCCAATGACCTTGTTGCGAGCGAGTCGGCGTCCATTCAAATCGTCCCCGCATTGGATCGAACGATGCGCCTTCGGGAAGGAAACTGGCCCGAAGAACCGGGGCTTCCAACGACGAAGAAGCGGCCACGTCGAACGATAATTTCGACCCCACCTTGACGCCCTGCCTGCTGGGCGCGGTCATCACAGGTTTTGCTTCGGCATTCACTCCAAGAAATTCCTCCACCACTTGGCCGCCGGAGGATGCTTGGACCGCGACGGTTCCAGAGGGCGCCGCCGGATCGGCGATCGCCTGAAAGGAAAGCTGGGACTGGTTAGGGCGGGCCGCCACCTTCGCTGGAATCAGAATCGATGGACTGCTGACGGATAACTGCACTTCGCGAGCTTGGCTCGAAGGCCCGTTTAATTGAATCTGGCACAGGGAGGCGCCGCCGGCTTGAAGAGAGCGCGGCGAGCAACGCAAGCTCGATATCGGACCCGACGCGCCCGAGAGCGGCTTGGGCTCCGCCCCAGAAGAGGAGGTCCTGTAGGATATCGTGAAGCTTGCGGTTCCCGCCGCGATGGCGCTCACCGTCACCGGACCGCTAAAGCCGGCCAGAGCGGTGACCGTGAAAGATCCGCTCGTTACGCCCGCGGCGAGCGTGATGGTTTTTGGCAGCGACAAAAGGCTGCTACTGCTTCTGAGATCCACGATTCTCGATCCCCCTGCGGGAGTGGGGCCTTTCATGGTCACGGTGCAGACGGCCGTGCTGAGCGCGGCCAAAACCGAAGGAGTGCAGGCGACGGACGAGGGCGGCGGCCACCCTACGTTGACCGCTGTGCTCTGCGCGATCCCGTTGAACGATGCGGTCAGACTGACGGCCGCAAATGGGACCTGTTGCGCGGTGGCCGCAAACGTCACGCTAGCGGCGCCCGCCGGAATCGAGACGCTGGCGGGAGTCGAGAGGCTGGTTGCGCTGCTATTGGCGATCGCGACCGTGAGCGCGGCGGCGGTGTTTTGAGACAGCGAGACGGTGCAAGTCGAAATCGCCGTGGCGTTGGGCGAAGCAATCGCGTTCGGCGTACAGGCGATCTTGGACACCTGCACGGAAAGAGTGAAACGAAGGGTGGCGGAGGAGCCGGGCGTTGCCGCGGTGATGGCGACCGCTTGAGAGTTGGCTGATAATTTTCCGGAATTTGCGGTGAAGCTGGCGGATGCGGCGCCGGCCGGAATGGAAATCGAGGCCGGCACGATGAGCGCAGCCGAACTACTGGCAAGCGAAATGGTTTGAAGCGCATTGGCCGCTTTCGTCAAGCTCACCGTGCATGTCGTCGCGCTCGAATTCGCCATCATCTGGGTCCCGCCAACGGTAGGCAGAGCGCAACTCAGACTGGAAAGGGGAACGGCTGGGTCCACGGTCACCGTGGCGGTTTGCGTAACGCCTCCCAAAGCGGCGGTAAGGGTGACGACTTGACTACTGGCGACGGCGGTGGTCGAAACCGTGAAGCTGGCCGACGAGGCTCCGGCGGGCGCCGTAACGGTGGCGGGTTCAGACGTCACGGAAGAATTGTCCGAAATCACAACGTTTGCGCCCCCCGGGGGCGCGGGCCCGGCGAGCGCAATGGTGCACGTGCTGGGAGTAGAACCGACCACAATCGCCGGGGAACACGCGATGGCGGAAATTACAAATGGTTGGATGGCGATGGAGGAGGTTGCCGAGCTGCCCGAGTAGGTTGCCGTGATCGTTGCCATGACGTTGCTGGTTACTTTGGAGGTGGAGACCGTGAACGTCCCCGAAGAGGCCCCTGGCGAGATGCTCAGGCTGCTGGGCGTGATCGCGGCCGGAGCGCTGCTGGACAGGGTCACCACGGCTCCGCCTGAAGGAGTCGCGCTAGGAAGCGTGACCGTGCAGGCGCTTGAAAATCCCGCAGTTACCGATGCCGGACTGCATGCAAGCGATAGCGTGGCGGCCGGCGACACCGTTATCGCCGTTGCGGCTCCTACTCCATTGCTGGTCGCGTTGATGATGACGGTTTGGCCGGTGCTGGTCGTCAAGCCCGTGGCGTTGAATGTGGCGCTGCTCGCTCCCGCCGGAATCGTTAAGCTCGCGGGCAAGGAAAGTAAAGCGCCGTTGGCCACGGAGCTTAGGGAAACGACAAATCCACCGTTGGGGGCTGGTCCGGAGAGAGCCACCGTGCAGACGGTCTGTTGTCCCGCCACGATGGAAGTGGGAGAACAGGCGATGGCGGAGACGGCTGGGCCGGGAGGACTCCCGCTGGTTCCGCTCCCTGTCCCGGCGCCTCCCGAACCGGTAATCGTCGCTCCGTTTCCCGAGACGCTCAGGGCGCCGCCCGCGCTGTCCGAAGCCATGGCCGTTACCGCAACCGCGGTTGTAGGCGCCCCGCCTGCCATGGTGAATGTGACCGATGCGACCGCGCCGTTGAGAATGATGTTTGTGTTGGTCCCTGCCGCCACGCAAGTGAGCGCGCCGGCTACGGGGTCCTGGTAGCAGGTGAGCGTCTTTCCGGCTGCGGTCAGCGGAGAGCCCGCCGTGGCGGCCGCCGATACGACGTTCGCGCTGGGATAGCTCAACACCCATTCCAGCGCGGAAGGCTCGTTCCCGGCGGGGGAATTCAGCGACAAGGCGAGCGTAACCGAGCCGGAAGTTCCGTTCCCCGAAGATAAAGTCAGCGAATCCTGGCCATAAATAAAATTATAACAGAAATAAATTATTAAGAAACGAAGACATATTTTTGGCATCTAGCCGTCCACTGGGTTCGATTTTTGGTTTGTCAACCCAGGACAGCGTGCTCCAGGGTCGTCTGTGCTCAGATTGCAGCCCTTACAAAAACAACTTTTAAAGTTAGTATGAGGGCTCAACTTGAAACAAGGGAAAATTTTCGGATCATATGCCCGGCTATTCCGTACAGCACTCCGGAAGCGCACGGACGCGAGCTTGCGCGAAAGGACGGCGGTCTAACGTTTCAGAGTGGTTTTACGAAGGCGGAATCGATTTCGGACGCCACGGAACGCCCTAGGAGCGTAATCGACACTACGAGGCGGTACGAGCTTTTAACCTGCAACAGGATTCCCTCGATGCCGGCCAGCGGCCCACGGAGGACGCGCACTCTCTGTCCGACTCGAAGAAAAGGCCAGGGTTCGACGGCCGCTTTCGAGGCGACCATTTTGCGGACGGCGGCTAGCTCGGAGTCATTGATGGGAAGCGGCCGGTCGCGGTCTCCCACCATGGTCACGACTCCGGAGGTGGCCAGGACGACGGCGCGAGCGTCCAAAGAGATATGACAAAAGACATATCCCGGGAAAAGAGGCAGTTCTAGTTCGCGCACGCGATCCGACCAGACACGGCGCGTTCGATACGCCGGCAAATATTCTTCTACGCCCTTGGCCCGCAAAAGGCGGCTCACTTGATGCTCAAAATTAGATCGAACGCGCAGTCCAAACCATTGCAATTGGCCTGTAAAAATGCCGGATCCCTGGGAATTCAAAGGTTGTCTATGCACGTATGTCTTAATTACTTGGCAATAATCACTTGGGCCTGCACATTTTTAAGCGGAATTTTTTTGAGCCCGCTGGCGACCGCGAACGCCTTTTGGATTTCGACTTCATACTTTCCCCCCTTCGTCCGCCGGGGGGCGGAGTAGTTCAGGATCGCAACGGCGCCGTTGGAGATCGGGCGCAATCCTCCGGCCAGGATGCAACGGCAGGACTGGTTTTTACTGCCCGAATAGTTCACCTGGGTGGCGCACCAGAGGGACTTTTGCGCGGAGGCGGCCATCTCGCCCGTGGAGGCTGATCGAGGGTCGATCTGGAGCGCCAAAGGAAGGGAGAGCTCCCATTGGAGCGCGAGGGGTTCCTTCCCGGCTGGGAATTCGAGCTCCAGCACAATCGCTCCCTCTCTTCCGCCGCCGCCCGGCTGTACCCGCAGCTTGAGCTGCTGGGCGGCGAGCGGCCGGCCAAGCAGGGCCAGCGAGAGAATCCGGAGGAAGACCTTGCGGCGATTAGGAATTGCGCGCGCCGTAACAACGCTCCACGTATGGGATTAACTCGGCGGCGAACTTTACCGCTTGGTTGGCGATGTCGGGATCGTCCGGAACGACAATGCGAACCAAGGCGCCGTCGGTTCGGCCATTCAGGGCGGCATCTTTCATCAGCAGAAATTTGCCCAGATACTCGCTGGCGATGATTCGCGATCGGGACTGATACCAATACAGCACTACCTGCCGGTCGTTGCCTTGATGGATGTAGTACTTATTGACGCGCACGGCGGAGCCGTGAAAAGGGATTGAAACGGAGTCGTATTTCCAAATCTCCCATCCGCTGCCGGGAAGACAGTGCTTGGGAGAGTGCATGCTCTCGCCGGCGCGCTGCTCGGCGTAATAGGCGATAAACAGTCCCAGGGGTTTGCCGGCTTGCGAATAAATCCGCGAGATGTAATCGCTGGGCACGAGGCGCTTGAGAGTGCTTGGAGGCAGGGGGGCGTCGCCGGCGAACTTCCAGTCTGCGATGGATAGAGGGACCGACTTTAATGGCTGAGCCAGTTGTTCCGGCCGGCGGCGCTCGGTGAAGGCGGAGGCGGCCAGCGTGGCGCAGAGAATCGCCGCGGCCGCGGCAAATCGCGTCCCCGAGCCGTCGGATGCGAGGGAAAACTCCAGTTTCATGAGATTCCTTGCCGGCGTTCCAGCACGGCGTGCGCCAGCTTGGCCATTCCCGTAAACGCGAAGAATCCTACGACGAAGACAAGCCAACCGGCGAAGGTGTGGTAAAAACCGAGGGCGAACGTTTCGTTATAATCGGCCAGGATCGCGGTTCCCGCAACTCTAAGGACATTGACGGCGATGGACAAAGGCGCGCTCAGCACAAACAGGAGCGCGCGGGCCGGGAAACGGTCGCACATAAAACGGCCAAGCAACAGCGCGGCCACCAGCAGGGCCGAAAAGGAATTGAGTCCGCTGCATGCCTCGTCGACGCCCAGCGAGATGTGAGCCAGCTCCATGATATTGCCGTCGCGGTAAATGCTGACGTTGCAAAGTTGAGCGATGTAAGCCGCAGCTTCAGAGGCGAACAACTGCAGCGGCGCGGTGGCCGTATTGTACAAGAGGGCGGGAAGAGGAATGCTAGTGGCCAGCAGAATCAGCGGGAACAGCAGGCTGCGGAGGCGCGCCTTGCCCCAATACAGCCAAATGACGCCCGCCAGCACGACAAGCAGCGAAATTCGTTGGAGAAAAAACTCCGCGCTAAGCTTGCCCGTCAAATATACAAAACAGCCGGCTGCGATCATCCACAATCCGGCGCGGCTGCGCGCGACCGGCGCCGCCAGCACCGCTTTCCGATCCAGCCAGGCGAAATAAAGCGCTAAAGGCGGCAGCAATAGGCCTTGCGAGTAGCTGGGCTGGGTCCACCAGTCGTCGAACAATCCGGCCAGCGTGCGGGCGTAAATTGCGATGGCGATAACCGCCAAAAACCCGATCTCCGCGGTGGTTCTTACCGGGAACCGGACCGCCTGCTGCGGCGGCGCGGGCTCAGTCTTAAGTAGCGGCATTAGAACTCTCCGGATCCCCTTACAGCGGCGGAGCGCGCGGTCCCGTCCCGCTCTCGAGCTACGGCCTGCCTGTGTGTATGTTTAGGCCACAGCAAATCTCTAGCCAATGTTCGCCTCTGCCAGTCGGATCGCAAATTTTTGTGCCGGAATGCGCGTCAAAGGGGAGGATGCTACGACAAACTTTGGAAATGAGAGCCAAAACTTTGGCGTTCAAGCACGAAATCTTCGGTTGCTCAGTTGCGGCGCCGAGTCACGTTCCGGGTTCCAAGGGGGAGTCGGCCCTGATAACCAATTGCTGACAAGTCCGAACTGGCCCCTGAATTGCGACCTGAACCCCAAAACGTGGCGTCCGGGACTGGCGTTCTATGTCGCAGCGTTGACGCCGGGACGGGCAGGCACCGATTCTTTGGAAAGTTTGATCCCACGAAGGAACATGCACCGCCAGGTGAGAAGTTGGGGCCGCTTCGCCGTCGCGCTCTGGACGTTGAGCGGGGGCATGGGGCGCGCCTGGCTCGCCCAGGCGCAGGTGATGTCGACGATGGTGGAAGAAGCCGAACGGGCCGGGTTCGGATTTTACGACGTATCGGTGTTCGGCACATATAGCAACGCGCGAACGCCCGTGATCGCCCCCACGGGCGGCCTGATTTCCGACTATTCGTTCCACACCTACTCAACCGGAGTATCGGCCACGGTGGGCTGGCGGTCGCCCAGCTCCAAAAAGTGGCATTTGAGCGTCGTCTTTACGCCCTCGTACTTTTACAATATTTCCTCTACGGGATTTTCAAGATCCCGATTCTGGCCCCGGCAAAATTTAGACTTGAATTGGGGAACGCCGCTCAGCTCGCGGTGGACGTTGAACACCAGTCTGGTGGCCACTGCCGGGGAGTATAGCCAGCTTTTGCTGCTGGCCAATCCCGCGCAGGTGCTTGTTGGGACGCCGGGCACCCCCGGCCAGCTGGCGACGGCGATATTAACCAACACGACGTCGGGAGCGGCGCAGGCCATCTTGACCGGGCAACAGAACTTGCTGTTTGGCGAGAGGTTCCTCACGGCTGCGGCGACCGCATCTTTAAGTTACGCCGCGACCAATCGTCTGACCTTCACCGAATCAACCAGCGTGAGCCGGACACAAGGTTTGGGCGGCGGCGGGCCGCAACAGCCCTCGCTGCTGCGCCGGAGCACCTACCTAAACGAAAACTTATCGGCGAGTTACCGTTTGGGCGAGCGCACTAGCGTTTTTGGAACCCTCGGCTACTCCCGTTCCGTTTCTTCGCTTTTCATCACCCCTTGGTTAAACGTAAACGCCGGCCTTGCCCGCAACGTTACCGAGCATTTTTCCGTCACCGGGTCGCTGGGAGCGGGCTACATTCTGCCTTCCGGGCAAGGGCCGAACGGAATAGGCTTTCAGCGGGGGAGCTGGCAGGCTTCGCTCAACGCCGGCTATCGTTTCTTCCGGCAAGCCCTGGTGGCCAGCTTCAGCCGGACCGTTTCCGACAATTACGGTCTCGGCTCTTCCGGGACGATATACGCGAGAGGCGCTTGGCATTGGAGTCCTTTGGGCAGCCCGTGGGGCATTAGCGTGGGCGCCGCCGAGATGCGTTTACAAGGGACGCAGTTCGGCCGACAGGGCTACAGCTTGACGGCCAGCGTTAACCGGAGCCTGACGGGCCGCTTGTTCACTTCCCTTTCCTATGGGTATGGAGAGGGTACGGGCGTGGCGAGCTTGCTCAACCCGTTAGTGGCCCACACGCATACTCAGTCGGTGAGTTTGAATTTTGGGTTTCATCCTTATTTTGGAAAACCCGATCCGGGGGCCTTCCCCGGCTTACCGGGCATGCCGGGGATGCAAGGCGTCCCGGGAACTCAGGTGGGGCCATGACGTTTTACCCCCGCCTTCAGCGCCGTGGCTCATGATTCGGCTTTTCAAGCAATACGTGGCGGTGAACAGCTTTCTCTTGATGATTTTGGAAGCTCTCATCGTGGGCGCCTGCCTCATTATGGCGGTCTGGCTCCGGTTTTGGAAAGAGCCTTCGCTGGGAGAGGCGATGTTGGGAATGCCGTTTTTCTGGTTGCGCGCCGCCGGCGTGGCCGCCATCTTTCCCGTTTCCTTTTACTGCTCGCAGTTGTACGATTTCACGACTCTGAGGAGCCGCGCGGAACACTTGATGCAACTGATCCAGGCGGCTGGCTACGCCTGCATTCCGCTGGGCTTGCTGTACAGCCTGTGGCCCGATCTGATGCCCGGCCGGGGCATCGTTCTGATCGGAATCGCCTTGGCCGTTCCGCTGATTGCGCTATGCCGGTCTGCGGTAGCCGCCGGAATGATTGAGCAAAAGGTTCTCATTTTGGGCGCGGGCGAGCTGGCGCGCGCCGCCGCCGCGGCGTTATCATCGCGCAAGGACCTGCGCGTCTCGATTGTAGGTTTTCTGGTTGGCGGGGAGAACGCCGAAATCCCTGCGGGTTATAAGGTGCTCGGCCGGGTGGAGGATCTGGCGGCGGTGGCGCGAAGCGCCGGAGTGGATCGTATCATCGTGGCGCTGGAGGAGCGGCGCCGGGTTTTGCCGGTCAGGGAGCTGGTGAGATTGCGGATGGAAGGCGTTCGCGTGGAGGACGCTCAGACGGCCATGGCCGAACTAAGCGGCCGGATTTCTTTAAGCGCCATCCAGCCGAGCTGGTTCGTTTTTTCCGAAGGCTTCCGCCGGTCCGATCTTTTGATTCTCATGAAAGATTCGCTGGATTTGGCGTGCGCGGTGGTGGGATTCCTGTTGACGCTTCCCATCATGGCCCTGGTGGCGGCGGCGATTAAGCTGGACTCGAAGGGACCGGTGATTTACCGGCAGCGCCGCGTGGGAGTCGGAGGGCGCTGTTTCGAGGTGTACAAGTTCCGCTCGATGCGCACCGATGCCGAGCAGGGCCGGGCGCAATGGGCCAGCCGTAACGACCCTCGCGTGACGCGCGTGGGGGCCTTCTTGCGAAAGTATCGCCTGGACGAGCTGCCCCAGTTTGTGAACGTGATTCGCGGCGATATGAGTTTTGTGGGGCCTCGCCCCGAGCGGCCAGAGTTTGTGGAGGAGTTGCGTGAGGTGATTCCGTATTACGATGAGCGCCATACGGTGCGGCCGGGCATTACCGGCTGGGCTCAGGTGCAGTATGAATACGGCGCAAGCGTGGAGGGAGCGTCCCGAAAACTGGAATACGACTTGTATTACCTCAAGCATATGTCCGCCCTGTTCGATTTGCGGATTATCTTACAAACCGTGAGGACCGTATTATCGGGCAAGGGAGCCCACTGAATTGGCGCTAAGCCCGGCTCGCGGTTTTCTGCGGGCGCAGGCGATTTGAGGAAAAGTTATGCGTTGCCTATGGAAGAAGCGCGTGGGAGCGGCCCTTGTCGCGCTGGCGTTTGCGGGCGCATGCACGCAGAGAGCGGATGTCCGCAAATTGCGTTTCATGGAAAATGGACGCCGGTTTTACGATAGCGGCGATTATTCCCGCGCCATTATCCAGTGGAAAAACGCGGTCGAAGTCGCCAATGGCGACCCGGAGCCGTTCTATTGGCTGGGGATGGGGTATATGGGAGCCGGAAATATTCCGCTGGCGGTCGACAGCTTTCGCAAGGCCGCAGAGCTCAATCCCAACCACGCCGCCGCGCAACTGCGGATGGCCGAGCTGCTCACCCTGAGCGACGACCCGGCCGTGTTGCAGGACGCGCTCAAGCGCTTGCAGATCGTTCTGAATACGTCTCCGTCGGCGAGGGCGCTGGACGCGATCGCGCTGACGGAATTGAAGCTGGGCAACGATCGCGACTCCCAGTCGTATCTGGAGGACGCCTTGGCGCGCTTTCCGCAATCCATGTCGAGTTATGTGATCCTGGCCAAGCTCAAAATCTTGAAGCAGGATCTGGCGGGAGCGGAAGACGTTCTTAAAAGGGCCGTGACCGCTTCGCCCAACTCGGCTGACGCGCGCCTGGCGCTGGCGAATTTCTACTGGGCCACGAACCGCGCCCAAGAGGCCGAAAAGCTCATGCGGGAGGCGCTCGATTTGGACAAAAAAAGCGGCATGCCGCTGTTTGATTTGGCCATGCTGGAATACCAGACGGGACGCAAAAGCGAAGCGGAGCGGGATTTCCGGCAGCTTTCGGCGAATGCGGACCCGGAGTTGAAGCCGATGCACGCCATCTATCTGTTCAAAGAAGGCGACAAGCAAGGCGCCATCGCGGAACTGGAAAAATTGACGCGCGATAATCCCAAGGCGCTGGGGATCCGAAGCAGGCTGCTGGCCGCCTATTGGGCGACCGGCAGGTTGGATCAGGTGGAGCGGGTTTTAAACGACGCCCTCAAAAAGCAGCCCAAGGATCTGCAAGCGCTGTTGCAGCGCGGCGAGCTGTACACCGCCACGGACCGGTTCCCCCAGGCCGAGGCCGATCTGGAGAAGGTGTTATCGCTGCGGCCCGACGCGGCGGTGGTGCATTTTGTGCTGGCCAAGCTTCAACAGGTCCGCGGTTCGGACGCGGGTTTCCGCCAGGAGTTGCAAGAGGCGCTCCGCCTCAACCCAGGGCTGCTGCAAGCGCGCCTTGATCTTGCGCGCCGGCTGACCGAATCGGGCGCCCCCGATTCGGCGATTAAAGTCTTAGACGAAGCTCCCGTCACGGATAAGTCGAACGTTGCGCTTCTCACCGAACGGAACTGGGCGCTGCTTGAGGCGAAAGACTACGGCGAGCTGGAGAAGAATCTTAAGGCCGAGCTGGGCCAGGCGCGGCAGCCGGAATTGCTGGCGCAGGAGGGCTGGCTGAAGATAACGCAGCGGGACTATGTCGCCGCGCGGGCCGCAATCGAGGAGGGGCTGAAGAAGGCGCCTTCCGATATCCGCCTGCTGAGCGCGCTGGCCGCCGTCTACACGTCGCAGAATAAAACGTCGGAGTTCACAGAAAGGTTGCGGCAATATGCTCAGGGGAGCAGTTCGGCCGCCGTTCAGTTTTTCGCGGGAGACTGGCTGCGCCAGATTGGGGATCGCGCGGGGGCTCGCGCTTTCCTGCTGGCTGCCAAGGCCGCCGATCCGGCGTTTCATGAGGCCGATCTCGCGCTTGCGGAACTGGACATCGCGGACGGAAAACTGGACAGCGCCCGAACCCTGCTGAATCAACTGGCCGCCCTTCGGGACCGGGATGTGTCGCTGCGGGCGCGAATTGCAGAACTGGAGGTGCAGCGCAAGCATGTGCCGGAGGCCATTGACCAGTATCGGAAAATCATCACCGCCGATCGGAACAACGTTTATGCTTTGAACAACCTGGCCTATCTTCTGGCCAGCCAAAATCAGGCCGACGAAGCTTTGGCTTACGCGCAACAGGCCAAGGAGCTGGCGCCGACGCTTCCCCAGGTGGACGATACGCTTGGATGGGTTTTATACCATAAAGCGGTTTACGGAGAGGCGGTGATGCATTTGGAGGCGGCCGCCAAAAAGAGTTCGGACCCGGCCATCGAATATCATCTGGGCTTGGCGTACTTCAAAACCGGCAACAGCGAGCGTGGCGCGCAACTGCTAAAACAGGCGCTCAAGCAGGCTCCGAACATGGAAGAGGCCAAGCTAGCCCGGCAACAGATGGGCATTGAATAGCCTGAAGCGGCAGGCTTCGCAGCCGTGAGTCTGGCTTTGGGCCCGCCGACGGTTCGTTGCTCCGGTTTCTTTTTCCGGCCGCTCGCCGGGTTTTTTCCTTCCGTCCGGAAAATGGGATCGCAAGCCGGAACTAAGGGATTTCTCCTATATGAGAGGTCCTCGTAATCCATTCATTCTAAATAAAAATTTCTTTGGCACTGAGAGTGCAACTAGGGAATCCGCTTAGCGCTGTAATGAAATGAGATAGAGACGGCACCGGAGGAATGTCTTTATGAAAAATAAACTTTTAGCGACCGTTGCATTAGCGGCGTCGCTTGTTTTGATGGCGCCAGCGGCTCACGCCACATTGTTGTGTTTGCCCCCGGTAGCGCCAGGCGCGACGATCTCGCCTGTAACGAATGATACTTGTCCAGCGGATTTGGCGATAATCGCCGGCAGCACGGTAGCCTCGACCACGGGTCCCATTACATTTACTGCCCAGCATGCAACGCCTATCACCATAGGCACTTACGAAGAAGAAGTGAAAAAGGAGGCAAGCGGCACGTTGGATTTCTTCATTCAAGTAAACGTGACCGGTGGAACGCCTACGAACGAGGCATCCATCGAGAGCATCAGCGCAGGTATCTTTTCGTTGGCTGGGTTGACGACAAATGTCGGAACGGTTAGCTCCGTTCAGTTGCTGAGCGGGCCGGCGGGAACTGTCGCTCCGTCCAGCGTCAGCCGAAGCCTGACTGGAGCTACGTTCACCTTTCCGTTCCATCCCTTTATCACTGTTGGCAAAGCCTCCTATACGATTGCGATTAGCACAAACGCCACCGCTTTTACGTCCTGCACAGGTTGCGTAGCCATCGACACCACGGACCTAGGGGTAGCCCTAGAGAGTGGGTTCGAGCCGACTTCGATTGCGAGTCCCGTTCCCGAGCCGGTTTCGATTATCCTGCTGGGGACCGCACTTGCCCTCTCGGCTGTATTTATTCGCCGGAGGCATGGTTCTAAGGCATAGCTGCTTAAGGTTTTATAAAAATTAGTCCTCCGAACTGGGTGTCCGGGTTCACAGCCGGTTTCCCTTCTTAATTTAAAGGGCGTCCGATGAAAAATACGGACGCCCTTTTCGTCTCCAGGGAGCGAAGAGGTCACAAACTGAGCTTTGGTTTGGAGTCCCCCCGAAGAGCGCACAGGCGAATCGTTGGAACTTTATCCCACAGAGCACCATCCGGGGCTTTTGTGGCGGCGGGACCTGGCAGCTAGCCTCAAAGAATTCAATCGGCAACCGATTTGGCTGATAGGATGCAAAGAAACGGCATGGAAGCAACAAGATGTTGACGGAACTTTGACTTGTTATGTCTACGGCAGCGCCTCCCATAAAACCACCGATCGCATTAGCTCAGTTTTCACCGCTTAGTCTCGCGCGGATGCTCTGGCTGCATCGATTTGGCATTCTTCTGATCTGGTTTTTGACGTCTGTGATTACGGCCGCGATCGTTGAGTCGCTTCCGGCGCAGTATCAGGCCGAGATTTCGATCTTGGTGGAGCCGCAAAAGATTCCGGGCAACGTGGTGCAATCCATGGTGACCACGCCCCTGCAAGACCGCTTATTGACCATCAGCGCGCAGATCCTGAGCACGGCGCAGCTCCAGAAGGTCATAGACGATTTCGGGCTGTACAAAAAAGAGAGAAAAGATCTGATACCGGAAGAGATCACGCAGTTGATGCGCAAAAACATTTCGACCAAGATCGATAAGGGCTGGACCAACAACTCGCCGGGAGCGTTTCGCGTGCAGTATGTGGGAGAAGACCCGGCGGTGGTGGCGCAGGTCGCCAACCGCCTGGGGAATATGTTCATTGAGCAAAATCTCCAGACCCGCGAGACTACGGTCGAGGGGACCAGCGAGTTTTTGGAGACGCAGCTTCAGGACGCCAAAAAGCGCCTGGATGATAACGAAGCGCAGATTGCGGCCTACCGGCAGAAACACAACGGCGAGTTGCCTGAGCAGGTGAACGCCATCAACGCCACCTTGAGCCGCCTGGAGGCGCAACAAGCGGCCGACAAGGCGCAGATCGCCAGGGACGAGGATCAGAAGAAGACGTTTGAAGAGACCATCTCTTTGGCGGAGGAGACGCTGAACAGCTTGCTAGGGCAAGATGCGGAAGCCCAGCTTTCAGCCGACGCTCAGGCTGCGCGAGGAACTGCTCAACCCAAAGGCGCCGCGCCGGCGGTGCGCGTGTTGAAGCCGTCGGAAAAGCTGGAGGTCGATCTTGCGGAAGCGCAGGCGAAATACGGCCCTGCGCATCCGGAGATCAAGCGGTTGAAGGTAGAAATTGCGATGGTCAAAGCCGCTGAGGCGAAGTTAGGGGAGACCGTGGGGCAAGCCGCGCCTGCCGCCGCCGAGGCCGGAACGGAGGAAGTAGCCAAGCAGGATCCGGCCGTTGCGCCGGCGTCGGCGCCGGGCGCGCCGCCGGCTCGCCGAGAGCGCGTCGAAATTACACAGCAACGCGAGCGCGTGCGGACCATGAAAGCGGGGGCGGAAAAACTGGACAAGGAAATTGCGGAGTTGCAGCAAGATCAGAAACGCCTTGCGGCCGCCATCGCGGACACGACCGCGAAACTGAACGAGGTTCCGGTGCGGGAGCAAGAAATTGCCCAGATTATGCGCGATCACGCCGCCCTTCAGCAGGAGTATCAGACCTTGGTGGCGAAGTCGAATGCGGCTAAGATCTCGACGGACATGGAATTGAGGCAGAAGTCGGAAAGGTTCGCCATCAACGATCCGGCCCACGTTCCCGGCAAGCCGATCAGTCCGGACCGGGTCGCGCTGAACCTTTTGGGCTCGCTCGGCGGGTTGGTTTTGGGCTTCGCGGCGGCGTTCATGCAGGAATTCAAGAAAAACCGCATGTTGGGGGCCTGGGAGCTTCCCGAGGAAGTGATGCTGCTGGCGGAAGTGCCGCGCATTGGGCCGATGGCGCCTGCGGCGGGTTTCTGGACGGGGTGGAGTTGGCCGCGAAGATTCGCCGTGCTGTCGGGCGTGCTGATTCCCTTGTTCGCGCTGGCGGTCGTAGCCAGGCTCTACTTGAAATAAGAAGGCTGGATGTACGAAAAATACTTCGGTCTCACGGGCAACCCATTCAGCATGACGCCGGATCCGGCGATGCTGTTCATGACCCCCACGCACCGGGAGGCCCTGGCCGGCCTGGCATACGCGATTCTCGAGCGGAAGGGCTTTGCGGCGCTCACCGGCGAGGCGGGAACCGGCAAGACGAGCTTGCTGGCTCGCACGCTTACGGTTCTTCCCAAGACGAGAGTGGTTTCAAGCGTCATTTTGAATCCGAGTTTAAACGAAAGCGAATTCATCGAGATGATGCTGCTCGATTTCGGCTTTCGGGACATTCCGCAGAGCAAGGCTCGGCGGCTGCTGCTGTTTCAAGAATTTCTGCTGAAGACGCAGGCGGCGGGACAGATCGCCGTGCTGGTGGTGGACGAAGCGCATAAATTGACTCCGGCGGTGCTGGAGGAGGTAAGGCTTCTGAGCAACCTGGAGTTCCCGGGAACGAAGCTGCTCCAGATTGTCCTGGCCGGACAGCCGGAGCTGATCGACCTATTGAACCGCCCTGATCTGAGGCAGCTCAATCACCGGGTAAGCGTGCGGGTCGCGATCGGATTGCTGAAGCCGGGCGAGATCGAGCATTACATTTCGCTGCGGTGGTCCAAGGCGGCGACGACGCGGCCGCCCTTTGCGGAGTCCTGTTACGGCGAAATCGCGAGATGGTCGCGAGGCATACCGCGGCTGGTGAACTCGATTTGCGACAACGCCCTCATGCTGGCGTTCGCCGAAACCGCGCTGCTTGTGGAGCCGCATCATGTGATCGAAGCGTCGCGGGATCTGTCGCTGGCCGATCCCGCGGGCAAGCTTTACGCGGTTCCGGTTCAGGCAGCGTCCGCCGCCGCCGGTCAATCGGCGAATGCGGCGGCGAGCTCGGCGAACGGGAAGGCTCCTGCGGGGGCGGTGGAGAGGAAACAGGAGGCGGCTCCGGCGAATTTGCGTCCGGCGGCGATTCCGCTGGCCGGGCCGACGGCCCCTTTGCGTCCGGCGGGCGCATATGCGCCGCCCCCCAAGCCGCCGGCGTGGTGGCGATGGATGACGCGTCGAAAGGCGGCCCCGTAGGCCGGGCGCAAGGGGTTCCGCATAAAAGAATCCCCCCTAATAAGAGTAAAGACATGAGCAAGATTTTCCAAGCTTTGCATGGAGCGCAGAACGAGGTTTCCGAGCTTTTGCCCGAGTTGATCGGCGAAGGAATCGTCGAAACCGAGCCGGCGGCCAACGCCGCGGCGGCCCCGGAGAAGATTCATCCGGCGGCTCCAGCCGAGGAGGCAATTAGCCGGGAGAACTTCGCGCCGAGCGAAGCTTTGGCGGCGCCGCCGGCGGCGGGAATCCGCGTCGTTCCGCTGGCGCTCGCCGCGGCAAGCCCGCTGCTGCCTTTTGAAAATCCGCACGCTCACGCGGCCGAACAGTACCGGATTCTTCGCACCAAACTGGCGCATCACCCCAAGCGGCCCAAGATGATTGTGGTTTCAAGCGCGAATCCGGGGGATGGGAAGACT
Source organism: Bryobacteraceae bacterium (assembly GCA_035293905.1). Classification (GTDB taxonomy): domain Bacteria; phylum Acidobacteriota; class Terriglobia; order Bryobacterales; family Bryobacteraceae; genus Palsa-187. Next base: position 88,754 of record DATGLY010000069.1, on the reverse strand, counting down.
TTTACGGCCATCAATCTGGCGGGCGTGCTTTCGCTCAAGGGCGACGCCAAAGTGCTGCTGCTCGATGCGGATTTCCGGCGGTCGGCGATTCACAAACAGTTGGGATTGGCGGAGGGGCCAGGCCTTTCGGAAGCGCTGCTGGGCCATTGCGCCCTGGAGCAGGCCGTCGTGCAGGCCGAGCAATTTCCCAATCTGCATGTTTTGGTGAACGGGAAGCTGGAGAACATGAATCCCAGCGAATTGCTGGACTCGCCTTACTGGCGGGCTCTTTGCCAGGCGGCCCGAAAGCGCTATCAGTACGTGATTCTGGATTCGCCGCCGGTAGCCGCCGTCGCCGACTACGAACTGATTCAGATGGCCGCGGACGGAACGGTTCTGGTTGTCCGGCCCGAACACACCAACCGGAGCGCCTGCTTCAAGGCCATTGAAACGATCCCCAGAGAGAAATTTCTGGGAGTGATTTTAAATTGTGCTGAGCCTTGGTTTCTCCATAAGACGTACACCTATGAGTACGGTTATGGATACGGCTACGCCTCCTCGGAGGCGGGCCCAGCGAAGTAGCGCAGGAACTTGGGCGAGAAGGCCATCATGGCCTTTATTTGTAATAGCTTGCATCGTTCCGATGTGAGTGAAAGGGCGGAGCTTTGTCGCCATGCTTGTGAAGATTTCCTGGGATGGCGATGCGGGCGCTCCCCGTGGCGGAAGGCGCGACCATGTATCCCAATCTCAAATTACAGCTCTGGATGAGTGGAATCCGGCAGAACCGGCTCGCCAAGATGCTGGACATCGACGAGACGACGCTGAGTAAGATCGTCAACGGATTCCGGCGGCCGACCGCGGAAGTGCGGGGGCGTATCGCTTCGGCGCTCAAAAGCGACGAGAATTGGCTGTTCCAGACGGTGGCGGAGAAACTCGAGGAAGAGCAAAGACGAGGATCGGGGGCCGAGGCCGGGCGCGCCAAGGCCGGCGAGCGGGTCGGATCGGCGCGGCAGGAAACCAGCGCGTGACAGAGAGCGCCTGACAATCCCTCCCGTTAGCGGAACAAGCTTTTCGGTTATGTGCGGCATTGCGGGATACGTCACCACCGGCAGGGTCCGGCTAGATCCAGAGATTCTCAAAACGATGTGCGACCAGATTGCGCATCGCGGCCCGGACGCCTACGGTTGTTTCGCGGAGCCTCCGGTGGCTTTGGGGCACCGGAGGCTGAGCATTATCGATCTGAGCACCGGAGACCAGCCGATGGGCAACGAGGACGGCTCAATCCAGGTGGTCTTTAACGGCGAGATTTACAACTACCGCGAACTGAGGCGGGAGCTGAGCGGGAAGGGGCACCGTTTCCGGACGGAGAGCGACACCGAGGTCCTGGTCCACCTGTATGAAGATGTGGGGGAGCGGCTTCCGGAGCGCCTAAACGGCATGTTCGCCTTCGCGCTGTGGGATCGGCTGGGGCAGCGCCTGCTGCTGGCGCGGGACAGGTTGGGGAAAAAGCCGCTGTACTATACGGCGCGGGTCCCCGGACTAGCGTTGTGCTTCGCCTCGGAGTTGAAGGCGCTGGCGGCCGCGCCGGGCTTCGAGCGCCGCGTCAACTATCGCGCGGTAGCGGATTTTTTGAGTCTTTCCTACGTAGGCGATCCCGAAAGCATCTACGAGGAGGTGTGGAAGCTGCCGCCGGGCGGCGCGCTTTCGGCGACCCAGGCGGGTTTTCGGGTTTGGCGCTATTGGCGCCCCGAGGTGAAGGAGGTCGCCCGGGAGGGCGCGGGTCTGCGTCTGGAGGAGAGCCTGGAGCAGGTCCGGGAGCTGGCGCGCGATGCGGTGCGGCGAAGGATGATCAGCGACGTTCCGCTGGGGGCGTTCTTAAGCGGAGGGGTGGACTCGACGGCGGTCGTGGGGCTGATGGCGGAACAATCGGCAGAGCCGGTAAAGACCTTTTCGATCGGCTTTACCGACAAGAGATTCGATGAGCTGGAATATGCGCGCCTGGCGGCCCGGCTTCATGGGACGGACCATCACGAGCAAGTCGTGACCCCGCGCATCGAAGATGTATTCGAGGTTCTGACCGGTCAGTTTGACGAGCCTTTCGGGGATTGTTCGGCGATTCCGATGTTGTACGTTTCCCGGATGGCGCGGCGGCATGTGACGGTGGCGCTGTGCGGAGATGGAGCCGATGAGATGTTCGGCGGCTACCGGCGCTACTTCTTCGGCGTCCTCGAAGAGCGGATGCGGGCCAAATTTCCGGAGTGGTTCCGCAAACGGGCGTTCAAGCTGGGGGCGGAATATTATCCCAAGTTCGACTACCTTCCGCGGGTCTTTCGGGCCAAGACGCTTTTGGCGAACGTGGCGGACGAACTCGGCGGGGCGTATTTCACGTCGATGTCGGCGTTTCGCGACGAGGGTCTCGAGGCGGTGCTGGCGCCGGAGGCGCGCCGCGAGCTTAAGGGCTATTCGACGCGCGAGAGATTTCAAGCGCTGTTCCAGGAGGTGCGCGAACATCCTCCGCTCGAGCAGATGCAGTGGGTGGATACGCAGACCTATCTGCCGGGCGACATTTTGGTGAAAGCGGACCGGACATCGATGGCGTATTCGCTGGAGACGCGTTCGCCGTGGCTCGACTACCGGCTGGCGGAGCTCGCCTTCGGTTTGCCTTCGGACTGGAAGGTGCGCGGCCGGTGCGGGAAATTTATCTTCAAACGCGCGTTGGCCGGCTATATTCCAGAGCCCGTGGCTACTCGCACCAAGATGGGCTTTTCCGTCCCGCTCGCGGATTGGTTTCGGACGTCGCTGAAGCCGCTCTTCCGCGCCCTGGTGCTGGAGGGCGGAATGGAGGACTGGTTGTCGCTGGGAGAAGTGAAAAGGCTCTGGGAGGAGCATCAGTCCCGGCTGCACAACCATGATCGGAAGTTGTGGAACCTTTTGATGCTGGCGGCGTGGAACCGGCGCCACGGGCGCCAGCAAGAGGGCCCCTTTGTGGCGGATGCTCGGGTGGCAAGCTAGATGCGCCGGGCAAGTCCGGCTTTAGAGGCCGGCGTTTTCTGCGGCAACCGGAATGGCTGAAGTTATGAATACGGGCCTTCTGCAAGCGCGGGAGCGCGCAAGGGGGGCGGCGCTGGCCGGCCTGGCGCGGTGCATGCGTCCGGCGCAGTGGGTTAAGAACGGTTTCGTTTTGGTTCCGCTGGTTTTTTCGGCTCATCTGACCGATGCGCGCCTGATGATGCGAGAAGCGGCGGCGTTTGCGGCGTTCTGCCTGGTGGCCAGCGGAATCTATCTATGGAACGATTGTCTGGACTGGAAATCGGACCTGGAACACCCGGAAAAGAGAACGCGCCCGATTCCATCGGGCCAACTGAGCGCGCCGCTGGCGGCGGCGTGCGGGGCGGCGCTTTTGGCCCTGGGGGTCGGCTCGGGCTTGGCCCTGGGCAGCTCGATGGGCCTTCTGCTGGCGGGCTACGCCGCCATGAATATTTTGTACAGCTTGCGGCTGAAACATCTGGCGATCGTGGATCTGATGTCGATCGCGGCCGGCTTTGTGTTAAGGGTCGTGGCGGGCGCGGCGGCGATCGGCGTGGAAGCTTCGCACTGGCTGCTGATGTGCACCTTCTTGCTGGCTCTATTCCTGGGCATCGCCAAGAGGCGGCAGGAGCTTGTATTGCTGGCGGGAGATTCGGCGCGGCACCGGAAGGTTCTCGACGACTACACCATTGGCTGGCTGGACCAGGCGGGAACGGTCGTCTCGGCTGCGACGATCGTCGCGTACGCTTTGTACACGGTGGCGCCGGAGACCCAGGCCCGGTTCGGGACGGACCGGCTGATCTACACGCTGCCGTTTGTGATCTACGGAATGCTGCGCTATCTTCAGTTGGCGCACCGGGGAGACCGGACGGGGAACCCGACGGGCGCGCTGTTGGCCGATAAGCCGTTGCTCGTGTGCCTGGCTGGATGGGTGCTTGCATGCGTGGGGATCATTTACCGATGGGCCTAGTTTCGTCGAGCCGATGCGTCCGGCGCAAGGGATAGGAAGCGGAATGGTTCAAGCGCTGAGGGCTGTGATTGTGGACGTGGATGGGACTCTTTATGATCTGGCGCGGGTGCGTCGGCGGATGGCGTGGCGGCTATTGCGCTTTAGCGCTTGCCGCCCGCGGGAAGGATGGAAGACGATCCGCGCCCTGCGCGCCTTCCGCATGGCCCAGGAGCGGATGCGGCCGGGCGCAGGCGGCTCCGTCAGCCCGGCGCAAGACCCCGGGGAGCCTGGGTCGCAGGCGGAATGGGCGGCAAAATTGAGCGGTTATCCAGCGGATTTCATTCGGCGCTGCGCAGCGAAGTGGATGGATTGCGAGCCGCTCGAGGCGGTGGCGGAAGCGCGGCTTCCGGGAGTTGCGGAATTTCTTTTCTGGGCCAACGAGATCGGCTTGCCGGTGGCCGCGGCGTCGGATTACGATCCGCGCGCGAAATTGCGGGCGCTCGGTTTCGAGCGCCAAATCACGGCGGCGGTTTGGGCGCAACAAGCGGAAATCGGCGCTTTCAAGCCGTCCCCGCGCCTGCTGTTGGCCGCGGCCAGCAAGCTGGGGGTGCGGCCGGCCGAGGCGCTGTACGTGGGAGATCGCCAAGAAGTGGACGGCGCCGCCGCGCAAGCCGCGGGAATGCCGGTGATTGTGCTGGCGGCCGGGCGAGGCTGGCGCGAGGTGAGGGATCGCGTGGCGGCGGCGATCGCGCCGGATCGGAGCGAGGTTTTCGTGGGGGATCGCTTATGAGCGGAGCGGCTTACTCCGCCGTGGCGGGCGTGCGCGAGCCGAGCGCGGGGGCGCAATCTGGATTCGACGGGCGGAGCGCGATTGCTCTTGCCGTGCTGCTGGCGGCGGTGGCGGCGCTGTTTTTCAGCGCGCCCTACGACAAAGACATGTGGTGGAGCGATGCGCCGCGCCACGCCATGGACGGCGCCTTCTACCGCGATCTGATCCGCCACATGCCGCTCGGGCATTTGAGGCAGTTCGCCATGAACTATTACCTCAAATATCCGGCCCTGACGATTTTGTTCTATCCGCCGCTATTTCCGTTGGTGGAGGGCGGATTTTTCGGCGTTTTCGGAGTATCGCTGTTCACGGCGCAATTGACGGTGGCGGCGTTTTACCTGGCGCTGGCGTGGGGCGCCTACGTTTTGTGCCGGCGCTGGATGGACCGCGCTCTGGCGCTGGCGGCGAGCCTGGTGTTTATCGGCGCTCCGGAGGTGGCCTGGTGGGGAAGGCAGGTGATGCTGGAGATCCCCGCCTGCGCGTTCCTGACATGGAGCGCGGTGTTTTTTTTGAAATACCTGGACCGGAAAAAGCCTGCGCCGGCGTACGCTTTGGCGTTGCTGCTGGCCGGGGGGGCCTACACCAAGCAGACGGTTTTGTTCATCGTTCCCGCGTTGATTTGGACGCTGTGGAGGAAAAGGGGCCTGAACGCGCTGCGCGACCGCCATCTATGGGGAAGCGCGGGGCTGCTGGCGGCTTTGGTGGCGCCGCTGGCGGTGGTGAACTTCACGGTGGCGCGGTTGAACGTAGGCTCGGTCGTGGGCGGCAGTTGGAACCGGATTCCGGTGTTTTCCTGGGCCGGCTGGTCGTTTTACGCGCGCATGCTGCCTTCGCAACTGGCCTGGCCGGTGGCGCTTTTGGCGGCGGCGGGGCTGGCGCTGGCGATTTTCCGGCGCGAGCGGAGCGAGGCCGACTGGTTTTTCGGCGCGTGGCTTGTGGCGGGCTACGTTTTCTTTTCTTTGATTGCGCTCAAGGAGCCGCGGCATACGGTGACCATTCTTCTGCCGCTGGCGTTTTTCGCGGTGGAGGCGATCCGGCGAGTCGCGCCGGCACGATGGGCGCCCGCGCTGGCGATGCTGCTGGCTTTTGCGGCGTTCGGCAACACGTTATGGAGGCATCCGGCGCCTTATGTGGACGGCTATCGCGCGGCGGCCGACTTCGTGGCTTCGCGCGCGCCGCGAGGCAGCGTGATTCTGTTTTCCGGCTACCGCGACGGAGCGTTCGTGTTCGATATGCGCCGGAGAGTGGACCGGCCGGACCTGTGGGTGCTGCGCGCCGATAAACTGCTGCTGCGCGTGACCCAGCGAAGGGAACTCGGGGTGGAGGAGCTGAAGGTCTCCGAAGCGCAAATTCTAGAGATGATTCACCGGTTTGGAGTGTCGTACGTGGTGGACCAAGCCAATTTCTGGGATGATTTAACGAACATGCAAGAGTTGCAGCGGGTGCTGCATTCCAGCCAGTTTCGGAAAGTGGCCACGATTCCGGTGGCGTCCAACCTCAATCACGACGACCGCCAACTGGAAATCTACCAGAACCTCGCGCCGGCCAAAGTGAAGGTCAGGGAGCGTCTGCGGCTGGATCTGCCGATCGTGGGGATGCAGGTGGAAGGGACGATCGACAGCACCGATGGAGCCGAGAGCGGGCGCTAGGGAGCCGCGCGGGTTGGGCGATTGGGCAAGTCAGGCCGGGTTGACGGCGGTTCTAGGCCGATTGCGGCCGCGGCGGATGGCTGGAGGGATCTGGGAGGACGCGCTTCTGGCAGTTTTGATCCTCCTCTACGTTTCGCCGCTGTTTTGGATTCTGGTTCCGGCAACCCAAGACGGTCCGTCGCATTTGAGCATCGCGAATGTCCTGCTGCACCTTCTCTCCCACGACCGGCCGGTTCTGGCGAAGTACTTCGAGATCAACTGGTTTCCCGAGCCAAATCTTTTAGGCTACTTGATCTTGATCCCGCTGTTGCGGCTGGTAAATCCATTCGCCGCCGAAAAGATCCTGTTTGGAGCGTTTGTCGTTAGTCTTCCGCTGGCGGCCCGCTTTTGCCTCCGTTCGGTGAACCGGCAGGCGCCCTCGTGGCTGGCTTTCCTCGTCGTCCCATTCACATGGGCAAAGATGATGCAAGCGGGATTCTACAATTTTTGTCTCAGTCTTGCGGTATTTCTTGTGTGCTTGGGGTATTTTCTCCGAGCGTTTCCTTGCTTGAACGCGCCCCGCGCCGCCGCCCTGGGGCTTCTAACGCTGTTGTTGTATTTTTCGCATGCCATGTCGATGGGGATGTTCTGGCTGTCTCTGCTGGTGCTGATTCCGTGGCTTGCCTGGGCCGAGCATCGCTGTGGGGCGGGGACAGACGGGGCGAGAAGACTGCGGTTGCTCATGGCCGCTGTTGCGCCGGCGGGCGCGCTCTTTGCCGGGTTTTTGCTCCGGAATCGCGGCGCACATCGGGCCTACGGCGTCAGCTTGCAGGAGCGGGTTTTCCGGCTTGCCGGCCTAAGCAGTCTTGTTACGCACAGGCGCGTCGAGATGATTTTTTCGACGGGCGCGTTGCTTTTATTCGCGGTTCTCGTCGCGGCTTTCGCGGTTCGCAGAGCCGGTTCGGTCCGTTTCGAGGCGGGCGATGTGTTTCTTGCATTGGCGGCCCTATTTTTGATTGTTCTTTTCCTCATTCCGGACAGTTTGTCCGGGGGCAGCGCTCACAGCCAGCGGGCGGAATTATATCCGTTTCTGGTGATTCCGCTGTGGTTTGCCGCTCAGCCGCGGCTGGGAGGGTGGACGGAGCTCGGCATGGCGATCGCGGCGGCGGCCTTGGCGATCGGCTTGTGGGTTTTGAATGTCTCCCAAATCCGCAAAATCGATCAGGCAATCCGAGAATATTACACCGTAACGGAGCATATCAAGCCCGATCGCACCGTTCTTCCCGTGACTCTGGCGCCCCATGGGCGCGACGCCCGCGGAGAGCCCCTCTCGATTCGATCCGAAATGTTCGTTTTTGCAGCCAGCCGCCTGAACGCTCTGGCCGGGGCGATCGAGTTGTACAATTACCAGGCCATGATGCCTGGATTCGCCGTGCGCTATAGAGGAAATTGGGCCCATTGGAGCCAGACTCCGCCGGATCAGGTGTGGAACAGAATCGGCGAAGACCTTTGCAGCGGGCCCATTTGGGGAGATCCGGATTACGTGTTGCTCTACGGATGGGACCGCGCCCGGAATGACGCCGATCCAGAGGCGCTGCGCGCGCTCGAGCGGCGATATGCCCTCGAATTCGTCTCTTCGCCGACGCAAGCGGTGCGGCTCTACAGGCGCGCCACTCCGTGATCTTGAAAGTGGCGGAAGGCAATGGCCTTAGAGGCTTCAGGCGGGAGGAAACCGCGCGAAACGGGCGGGCGCGGCAATCGCCGTAGCCCATTGCGCCAAGGCAGGCATACGCGGGCTTTTCTTGGGTTTTCCAGGGATTTATCGAGTTTAAAATTCCGCGGGCGGTATGGTACGTTTCAGAGGTAGCTCATAAACGATCATGTTTAAAAAATCATTCTTTTACGCCTTTATCCTTGCGCTGGGAGCCTTGACTCTCGCCGCTCAACCGCCCGCGAATTCGGTCAGAATCACAGACCAGAGCGGAAGCGCGCAATCCAACCGGCCGTTTACGATTTCTCGCGTTTTTGCGCAGGGCGATATTCCGCATTATCCGCAAGCCGTTATCGGCGGGGCGCCGGTCACGACGCAGGCCGACGTCAAGACGCGCTGGCCGGACGGCAGCGTGCAGCATGCGATGATTTCGTTTCTGGCCAGCGTGGGGGCCAACGGTTCGATCACGGTCAGCTTCCAGGACCAGCCGACGGGCAACAACGCCGGCGCGCTCACGCAATCGCAGATGCTTGCTTTGAGCTGGGGCGCCGAAATCGATCTGACCAACAACGGAACGGCGCAGTCAGCCAATGCGGCGGCCATGCTAAGCGCGGGCAGTTGGTCCTACTGGCTCCAGGGTCCGATCTGCACGCAAGTCATCGTGGAGGACCGCTCTCCCGCTCTGGCCTATGACATGGGGTGGGACAGTTACAAGCCGCTGCATCCAATCTTCGTACTCACCTTTTATCCCACCTCGACGGCGGGCGTCAAAGTGGAGATGATTGTGGAGAACATGTGGACGACCAAGCTGGAGGATCAGACGTATTCGGTCACCCTCCAGACCGGCAATCCTTTGTCGGCCGTGTATTCGAAGTCCGGATTCACTCACATCGCCCAATCCAGATGGCGCAAGACCTACTGGAGCGGGCCGCAGCCGGGAGCCGTGAACGTGGACTACAACCTTCCTTACATGATCTACAGCCAGGTGGTGCCCAATTGGGATCTGGGCAGGACCGTGCCGGCTTCGGCTATTTCGAGCGATGTCAACAGCTTCAACAACAGCGACCAGGGCGACCTCGGCGGGCATGCGCTGTGGCTCCAAGCCATGGGGCAGACGGGAGGCCGGTACGACCTAGGGATTTTTCCGGTTTGGTATGTGCATTACCTTTTTACCTTCGATCCGAGGATGTATAATTTGCTGCTTGGAATGGCGGAAGTAAGCGGACACGTTCCGAACCATTACCGGGAGTCGGACCCGAACCGGTATTTCGATAGTGGTCACACCGTCAAGGCGTTCGGCCTTCCGATTTCGATCGAAGCCCGTCCGTCGATGTCTCTGGCGGCGGGGCCAAGCGCCGGCTCGGACGGCGTGACGCCGGTGGGTGCCACCAGCACCGGGGGATGGAGTTGGGATCTGGCTCACGAACCTGCCTTTGCATATATCCCCTATCTGATTACGGGAGATTGGTATTTTCTGGAAGAGTTGCAGTTCGACGCCTCCGCGGCGCTCATCTGCGGCAATGCCGCCTTTAACTTCTATTCTCGCGGCAACCAGATCGGATGGATTCCTTACGCGCTTCAAACGCGCGCCGTAGCCTGGGGGCTTCGAGATCTGTCGGAGGCGACCTTTGCGTCGCCTGACGGAAGCGCCCAGAAGGGGTACTATTTGCAGAAGCTATACAACAATATTCAGGTGGAGGAAGGTTATCAGAATATTACGAATGGCGCATTTCCGCCGTCGAACGCCTCTTGTCCCGGCTATTCCCCGAGCGCGACCGGGGACAAATGGTGTTACGGCAGGATGATTGTTGGAGAGGGCAAGACCAATCCTCTACACTTTATAGACCACGGCGACCCCTACGGCGGAGGATGTGGCGGCGTGGACGATCTGGTTGCCTCAGGCGACCCGTATGCATGCTCCTACGGGGATTCCTCGTTTGAATACGGCTACAAATACGGCGTTCTGGGACATATGCAAGAGCTGGGATTTCCGGTCGGGCCCCTGAACCAAGTCGTCTTCACCAATCTGCTGCATCAAATATTAGACCCGTCTGTAAACCCTTGGCTGGTCGCGGTCTATCATATGCCGGTCTATCGGGCTTCGACGAACACCTATTACCAGAGCTGGCCGGAGTATATGCTCGGATTCACGACGTCGGCAGTTTGCGGCAACGGTTCGAACGCCACGATTAACTGGCGAACGATAACCGGATGGAACGGCACATGTAACGGCGGATCGAGCGACTCGGACGTCACCAGCCCGGGATATCCCCATATTATGAGGGGGGCTGCCAGTTACCTTGCCGGCTGGGGCGTGAACGACGGATCGCTGCTGGGGGTCAATGCGTGGAATTGGATGGTGGCGAATGTCGGTTATGAGAGCCAAACGGGGATAAACCCTCAATGGGAAATTTTGCCCCGCGCTCAATCGGGAGTGGCGCCCGCATCGGCCTGCGATCTCAATGGAGATGGGGTTGTTAACGCGTTGGATGTGCAGTTAGCCATTAATCAGGCTTTGAGTCTGGTGGGCTGCACGAACGCCGATCTGGTGGGCAGCGGCAGTTGCACGGTGGTCGACGTTCAGCGGGTGGTGAACGCCAGCCTGGGCGGGGCATGCCGGTTGGGCCCGTAGCCAAGGGGTAAGGCGGGATTTGCGTCTTTTTGGAAGCGGACAGGAGGCGGCGGCGTCCACGCAAAGGCGGAGGACGCCTGCCGCCGCGTTCCGTTTTGCACGCTAATGGAAGGGTGAGAGAAGAATCCGGCGCCGGTGGGGGGCTCGATCAAGCAATTCATCAAACGTTCGGTCCGGCGGGTCTGGCGTATCGCGCCGGCGTCGTTTCGCCGGAGCTGGCTGAGCGCGGTCTACAGCGAGACCGAGAGGATGGAGTTGGGATTCCCGACGTTGCCGGCACTGCTCCAGCATGTGAAGAAGAACGGGTTTTCCCCGCGCACTGTCATCGATGTGGGCGCGAACGTGGGTAACTGGAGCCGCATGGCTCACTCCGTTTTCCCCACCGCCCAGTACATCATGATCGATGCAGATGGCGACAACGAGCGCCGTTTGAAAGCAGCGTGTGCGGATATAGGAACCAAGTCCGAGTACTCGATCGCGCTATTGGGGGCGCAGGACAAAAGCGCGACGACATTTTATAAGATGGGACTCGGCTCATCCGTGCTGCCGGAGCTGACATCGTTTCCCAGAAGCCAGACGACATTGCCGATGGAGACCCTGGATGGCCTTCTGGAAAGCCGCCAGCTTGAGCAGCCGATGCTGCTCAAACTCGATGTTCAGGGGCTCGAGCTGGAGGTCTTGCGGGGGGGGGCGGGACGCTTGGCCGCGCCGAGTTGGTCATCCTTGAAGTTTCCTTGCTTCCATACAACGAAGGCGCTCCCCTATTCGCCGAAGTCGTGGCGTTTATGGCGCAACAAGGCTTCGTGGCGTTTGATTTCTGCGGGCAGGCTCGCAGGCAGAGCGACCAGACTCTGTACCAGACAGACATGGCGTTTGTACGGGAAGAGAGCGTTCTGCGAGCGGCGCGGAGGTTTTGGCTGCATGAGCCTGGAGCGTGACCGAGCCCCGCGCCACAGTTGGAATGGATCTCGAAGATATTGCTAGAGCTGCCGCGCCGGGCGACCTGCGGCGGCGTCTTGACCGCAAGCTCGCTGGATTTGCGGGCGCATGTGATAAGGACGCGATTCCAAGCTTTCGGAGGTAAATCTGCTTGATTGGATTTGAAACTATCGGCAACGCCACGATTATCGGCTACGACGACGAGCCGGTGATTGCGACGGACGCATGGATCGCGGGCGACGCTTATTTTGGCAGTTGGGGCATGAGCCACGAGATCCCAACCGAGCAATACGAGAACATCCGCCGCGCCAAATATCAGTGGTTCTCGCATGCGCACCCGGATCATTTGAACGTGGGCGCGCTCGCCTCGCTCGGCCAATCCAGGTTTTTGCTTGCGAAACATGAGGGCAGCCGGATCTACAACGATTTGACGGAGATGGGCTACAACGTGACGGTCCTGCCCGAGCGCGAATGGGTGACGCTTTCGCCGCACATCCGGGCGATGACCCTGTCGGATTACAACCAAGACTCCATCTTGCTGCTCGATATCAACGGGCGGCTGGTTTTGAATCTGAACGACGCGAGCGATCATGGCTGGGGACATTTTGTCCGCAAGGTGGCCAAGAGCTTCCGGCGGGAAGTGTATCTGCTGAATCTGGTCACCTGGGGCGACGCCGACATGATGAACCTGTTCACGGAGGATGGGAGGCGCATTCCTCCCAAAGGCGCCTTGAAGCTTCCGATCGCTCCGCGGGTGCAAACGCTCGCCATCCGCTACGGAGCCAACCGCATTATTCCCTTCAGCTCGTTCCATCGCTACCAGCGCGAGGACAGCGTCTGGGCCAATGAGTTCGTGCCTAGCCAGGAAGACTATAACCGGGGCGCCGATCCCGCCAAGCCGGAAATCCTGCCCCCCTTTCTGCGCGTCGACTGCGTCACCGGAGAGACTGCGCCCCTAAATCCGCGTCCGCTTCCGATTCAGTCCCTCAAAGCGGAGCAGTTTGGGGATAACTGGGGCGACCGGCTCGAGCCCGAAGAGAAGCGGCAAATCCGCGAGTACATTCAGAAGAAAGAAGAGCTTCGCAAGCATTTCGGCTTCGTGCGCTTCCGCGTAGGGGGAGAAGAGATGGTGGTGGACATCAATCCGCGCCGCCACAGGGACAGGGGGTTCACGTTTGAAGCGCCGCGCAACTCGCTCTGCACGGCCGTGAAGTACGAGATCTTTGACGATTTGTTGATCGGGAACTTCATGAAGACGACTCTGCACGGAGGCGCGACGCTTTATCCGAACTTCACGCCGGTGGTGGCCAAATACGCAGACAACGGGCGCGCGCAAACCTCCGCCGAGCTGCGGGAGTACAAACGGGCCTATTATGAGCGTGACCGCGCCAGCTTGATCTTGGGGAGGCTGGAGGAAAACTCCCTGAAGTTCGTGCGCATGATACTGCCGGAGCGCTCGGCGGCTTTCAAGGCCGCCAAGCGCCTCTATTGGGATTGGAAACGCAGGTAGAGAATCGAACGCGATGCGTCAAGCCGCCAAACTGGTCCTGCGGCAACTTACGGCCCCCGTTTTCAAGCGGGTTCCGCTGAAGAGGTGGCCGGCCGTGGCGGGCCGGATTCACGACCTCAGCGTTCCTCGGGGAGTGGTTCCGAATCCGAAGCCGGAGCCGCGAGGGCCGGCGGACATCAACATACTGCTGGAGCTTCTTGAAAGGACGGCTAAAGTGGAGGGCGCGGTCGCCGAATGCGGCGTGTATCGGGGCCGGACGCTGGTGGCCATATCGATTTATCTGCGGCAGATTCATTCGCCCAGACGCATCTACGGGTTCGATTCGTTCCAAGGCTTTGGAGATACGATTGAGCACGACCTTCATCTTCCGGCGACCGAGGCGAACCCGAAGCTGGACGAGCATGGCTTTGCCGATACTTCCTACGCTCTGGTGCAGCAGAAAATAGCTCTGTTCGGACTGAACCAGACGGTTTTGATCCCCGGATTCTTTGAAAGCTCGCTCGAACAATGTCCCGAAAGCCTGTTCAGCTTCGTTCATTTGGACTGTGACACGTATACTGCCTACACGCAATGTTTGCGGCACTTTTACCCCCGGATGGCGAAAGATGGGATTATCGCCTTGGACGAGTACAACGATCCTCATTGGCCGGGCTGCAATCAGGCGGTGGAGGAATTTTTGGACGGAAAACCGGAAAAACTCGAGGAGATCTGCCGGGACAATCATATCAAGTACTACTTCCGGCGGCGGGAATGAGATGCGGACAGGGCGCGCCCGGCCGCTAGGCGGGTGTATGGATGTGAGCCGTAATCGGAACCGGGTGCGCATCGCGGTTGCGTCCAGCGGATTGGGCCACATTACAAGGGGAGTTGAGGCATGGGCCGAGGATTTGGCCTCCGCGCTGCTGCGGGCTGGTCAGGAGGTGACGCTGTATCAGGGCTCGGGCCACGGTTCCGGCGGGACGAGCCCATCGTGGCGCCGAACGCTGCCATGCGGGAAGCGGACAGACCCGGGGGTCCTGCGCTGGGCGCGAAGGCTTCGGCGCTGGGGGGGCTGGAGGTATGGGCTCGGTTCGCCATATGAAGTGGAGCAGACTACCTTCGCATTCCACCTGTGGCGGAGAATCAGAAAAGAGTTCGACATCCTGCATGTCCAGGATCCCTGGATTGCATATTGGCTTGAAGCGCTTCGCCGGGCCGGCCTGTCGAAGCCGCGCGTGATCCTGGCGCCGGGCACGGGGGAACCTCTTGAGTCGCTGAGGAAGTATTCCGTCTTGCAGCATTTGGCGCCTTGCTATGCGGCGGAATATGAGAGCTATAAGACGGAATCTCAAAAGGTGTTTGTCATTCCAAACTTTGTCGATGCGGCTCGTTTCCGCCCTGGCGACCGGCGGCAGGCCCGGCGGAGCTGGGGTTTGCCCGAAAACGACCTGGTGGTATTGTGCGCCGCCGCGATAAACGCCCGTTATAAGCGGATAGACAGTTTAATCGGCGAATTCGCGCAGTTTGCGGAATCCGCCTCCGGTAGCGTACATCTTGTGATTGCGGGCGCCCACGAAGCCGAGACGGACGGGATTATCGCAATGGGGCGGGCTCGGCTCGGCGAGCGTGTGCGCTTTTTGGAGGATGTGCCGCGGGAGCGGATGCCTTCCTTGTATCAGGCCGCTGACGTGTTCGCGCTGCCGGCGCTGAAAGAGGTTTTCGGCATTGTGATCCTGGAGGCGCTGGCGAGCGGTCTCCCGGTGGCTTCGAATCGCACGCCCGTTCTTGAGTGGATTGTGGGGCCGGCCGGATGCTTGACCGATATTTCAAAAAAGGGAGCGCTGGGGGCGCAGTTGCGATGGATCGCGTGTCCGGAAAGGCGCGAGGATCTGTCGCGGGCGGCGCGGGCGCAGGCGCTAGGGAGGTTTTCCGAGCAGGCCGTGATTCCGCAAATCTTGAAGATGTACGAAGAGGTGGCGGCTTGGTCAGCGTAATTATCCCCGCCTACAATGCGGGGCGCGTTGTGGGGCGCGCTATTGAGAGCGCCCTCGCGCAAACCTTGCCGCCTTTGGAAATCGTCGTTGTCGACGATGGATCAAGCGACGATACCGCGGCCGTGGCGGAACGATACGGAGCAAAGGTGCGGGTGCTCCGGCAGGCCAACGCCGGTCCGGCGGCGGCGCGCAATCGGGGAGCGCGCGCGGCCGCGGGCGAATGGCTGGCGTTTCTCGACTCCGACGACGCCTGGCTGCCGCGCAAGCTCGAACGGCAGCTCGCGCATGTCGGCTCTCCGCGCGTCGGCCTCGTGTGTTGCCTCACAAACGGTTCTGTCAGCACCGATCGCATTACTCTCGAAAGCCTCTGGGAATACAATTACATCGGCATGTCGGGAGTCCTGGTCCGGCGCGCCGCGTTCGATGAGGTCGGAGGATTTGACGAGGATCCTGGTTTGATCAGCGTCGAAGACTACAATCTTTGGCTGCGGATCGCGATGCGCTGGGAGATTGCGATGGTCCCGGAGAACTTATTCGCTTATCTGCCCGAGACCGGAAGCCTTTCACAGCAGTTTGAGCGCTTTGCTTTGGCATCCATCCGCAACGTCGATCAAATTGGAAGGCAGCTTGGGATCGATCCGAAAGTACTGGCCGAAAAACGCCTGGCGATTCTTCAGGGAACCGCGCGAAAGGCCTTTTCCTTCCGCGACCTGAAGGCGGCGCGGCGGCTGTACGGAAGGGCCTTTCGGCAGTCTCCGTCGTTTCGAAGCGCGGCCTGGTGGCTGGCCACCTTCGCTCCGCAGGGCTTGCTGGAGATGCGAAGCTCCGCGTTTCAGGTGCTCAAGAATGACAATGCCTAACCCTGTTGCGGAATCCGCCGCGACGTCCGCCAGGCCGAGTTTCCTGAGCCAGTCCAGCCTGTATTTTCTGAGCAATGTCGCCAGACGAGGACTCTCCTTCTTCCTGTTGCCGATTTATACGCGCTATCTCTCCCCTTCGGAGTATGGCGTCATCGAAATTATCGAGTTGTTGGCGGCGGTCATGGTGGTGGTCGTGGGCGTGCCGATGTTCGCCGATTCCATCACCCGCATCTATTTCGACTACTCCGAAGCGAAGGAGCGTGCGAGCGTCGTCAGCACGGGGATGATCCTGACCATCGCGCTCAGCTCGATGCTGGTTGTGATCGGCGCCTTCGGCGGCGGAGCCGCCAGCCACGTGTTATTTCATTCTCCCGATTATGCCCGGTTGATCGCTTGGACATTCGCCTCGGTTCTGCTTTCCAACGTGGCCGAGGTGGGGTTGGCATACCAAAGGATCCAAAGGCGGGCGGCGTTTGTCGCCATCTATTCTTGCGCGCAATTCGCCCTTGCCGGCGGGCTGAATGTCTATTTTTTGGCGGTGGCGCGGCAGGGCATTTGGGGGTTTGTATTCAGCAAATTCATCTCTCTGGGCTTGGGAGCAGCTTTCATTTTAGCCCTCACGGTCCGGGAAACCGGCTTCCGTTTCCGAGCCGAGCAATCCAAGCGTATGATTCACTTGGGCCGGGGATTCATCCTGACCGGCGTCGGTTTTTTCATCATCAACTTTTCCGACCGCGCGTTTTTGAATTCGTTCCGGACCACGACGGAAGTCGGCATCTATGCGCTGGCGTATAAGTTTGGATTTGTGATCAGCTACCTGGTGGGGAATCCGTTTAAAAGCGTTTGGGAAGTGAACGTGTTCGACGACATGCATTCGCCGCAGTGGAAGCAGCATGCGGCGAAGATGGCGCGCGTTTTGGCGCTGTGCCTGGCCGCCGCCGCGTTGCCGCTGAGCGTGTTCGGCAAGCCGATTATTCACATGGTCGCCGCGCCGTCGTATGCGGCCGCGGCTGGCTTGATTCCCATCTTGACCTTCGCATACGCCTTGCGTGAAATTGGAGATTTCTTTAATACCGCTATGCTGATTCGTAAGCGCATGGCGCAATACGCGGGAGCGGTTGTTCTGAGCGCCGCGTTTAATCTGGCGGTTGAATGGGTCCTGATCCGCGCGTGGGGAGCGGCGGGAGCGGCGTGGGCGACTTTTCTGACCTGGGGCCTATACGCCGCGATCTGCTGGGTCATGGCGCAGCGGGAACATCAGATTCCCGTGGATCTGGGCGCTTTCGGATTTCTTGCCGCCACCTGCGCGCTGACGGTTGGGGTAGTGCTTTCCCTTGGCGATTTCGGGTTTGCGCCCGATGTGTTGATTCGCCTGGCAATCATGCTCCTGACGGGCGCGCTGATCTGGAAGAGCCGGTGCGTGGCGGTCGGCGAACGCGCCCAGATCCGCAATCGCTTGAGGGAAGCCTTGATACGATGAGAGACTTCAAGCTTCTGTGTCCGATCCCACTTGACGAGGCGCGTAGTCCCGAGCGGCTTTATCATCATTTTTCCGTGGAGCGGGATTTGGCGGCACGGCTCAAATCTACATCCAAGAAGGAAAGAGCGGCGGCGTATCCGATGGTCTATGAGGAGCTGTTCCGCAGGGTTCCGGATCATCCTTCGCTCACGAGAGCCGCCAATCCCTCCGTCCGGAAGGCGTACGTGATGGAGCAGGCGGCGGCCATGAAGCAGTGGCTGAGTCCCGAAGCCGTGTACCTGGAGATTGGCGCCGGCGACGCCGCCCTAGCCAGCGAAGTGGCTAAGCACGTGCGGCGCGTCTATGCATTGGAAGTGTCGAAAACCATTATCAGCCGCCCGGACCTTCCGGGCAACCTGGAGCCGATCATGGTCGAAGGGGTGGATGTTCCCGTGGAGCCGGGTTCGGTCGATGTGGCTTACAGCAATCAAGTAGTAGAACATCTGCACCCCGAAGACGCGCTCGATCAGGCCGTCAATGTTTGGCGGGCTCTCAAGCCGGGAGGGAAATATGTGTGCGTCACTCCTAACCGGCTGAGCGGTCCGCACGACATTTCCAGATATTTCGAGAAGCGCGTGGCGGGTCTTCACCTTAAGGAATATTCTTTCGCGGAGCTTAGCGCGCTGATGCGCGCGGCGGGATTCCGAAGCGTTGCCGCTTGCTACATGACCCCAAGAGGCGCACGGACGGTTTCCGCGCAAGCGGCGCACGCCGCCGAAAGACTTATCTCGCTTGCGCCCGCGGGGCTTCGAAGAAACGGACTCTCGCGCTTTCTGTGCCATTCGACGGTGGCGGAAAAATAGAAGGAATTAAACCATGCGCGACATTGCCCTGACCTTGATATTCGCTGTTTTGGCGTGGGGCACGATCTTGCAGCCATGGATCGGCATCATCACGCTGTCCTGGTTCAGCTACATGAACCCTCACCGGCTGGCCTACGGATTTGCGCACTTGTTTCCGTTTGTGGCGATCGCGGCCGGGCTCACGATGTTTAGCTGGCTCATGTCCCGGGAAAAGAAGCCGTTCCCGTGGAGCCGCGAGGTTTTCTTGGAAATCCTGTTCATTTTGTGGTTTACGATTACCACGATTACGGCGCTGAATACGAATGTTACGCCGCAGGGTACGACTGTCGCCTGGGACTATTGGGATCGCGCTTTCAAGGTGCAGATCGAGATCTTCATGACCTTGCTGATCTTGAGGACGCGCTTTCAGTTGGAGGCGTTGGTTTGGACCATCGTCATCTCGATCGGTTTTTATGGAATTAAGGGAGGGCTGTGGGCGCTTCTTACGGGCGGCCATCATCGCGTTTACGGCCCTCCCCAATCCTTCATTGAGGATAATAATACGCTTGCCGTCGCTTTAGTGATGACCATTCCACTGATGCGATATTTGCAAGTGCGCGCCCAGCGCAAGTTAGTCCGCTGGGGTTTGGCCGCCGCGCAGGTGCTTACCGTGCTGGCCACGCTGGCGACCTATTCTCGAGGAGGCTTGCTTGCGATTGGCGTAGTCGGCGTGGCCCTGCTGATGAAGAGCCGTCACAAGATATGGTTTGCCCTGGCGATCGTGCTGGTGGCGCTGCCGCTGTACAAGTTCATGCCCGCGGAGTGGAAGGAGCGAATGCGGACGCTTCAAACTACGGACCAAGACGAATTGGATAAATCGGCCAAGGGGCGGCTGAACGCCTGGGCTTTCGCCATCAACCTGGCGAAGGACCGGCCGCTGGTCGGCGGCGGATTCCGGGTATTTATTTCACCCGAATTCGCCAAATATGCGCCGGATCCGGCCGACCGGCACGACGCGCACAGCATCTATTTTGAGGTGTTGGGAGAGCACGGCTTTCCGGGTCTCGCTTTGTTCTTATTAATGGGAATTTCCACCTGGTTTACGGCCAACCGGGTGGTGCGTAAGGCGAAGAAAATCCCAGAGTTGGCCTGGGCCGCGGACCTGGTGCGGATGGTGCAAGTCGCGCTGGCGGGATTCGCCACCGGCGGCGCTTTTGCAGGTTTGGCGTTCTTCGACCTCCCCTATCACTTGATGGCTATTGTCATTTTGTGCAAGGTCCTGGTCGAAGAGGAAGTGCGGCGGGCCAGGAGGCAGGCGCTCGCCATGGCTTCCACGGCGGCTCCTGAAGAGGTGGCCGTTTGAGCCGATGGTTCCGCAAAACGATCTGTGAACGTCACTGGCATTGAAGCTGGAACACGGTCTCGGGCTTTCGCCGACGGTGCGGCGGCCAGCGTCCGGGGGAATTTGCGGGTTCTCAGCTTGAGTTGCGTGTACCCGAACGCGGCCGAACCCAACTTAGGCGTGTTCGTGAGGTCGCGTCTGCGCCATCTGGCGGAACTGGCGGATGTGAAGGTGGTGGCGCCCGTGCCGCAAATCGATTACGCGCGGTCGCGAATAAGCTGGCGCGGCGTTCCGCGACGCGAATGGGACGGGCCGATCGAGATACTCCGTCCCGCGTGGCTCTATCCGCCCGGAGGCTACACGGCCAATTCGCTTTTTCTCTTTGCGCGGCTGCTTCCCTTGGCGGCTGGAGTGCGCGCGCGCTACGATTTCGACATCATCGACGCGCACTTCGCCTTTCCAGACGGCATTGCGGCGAGTCTTTTGGGATGCGCGCTGAAAGCGCCGTTCGCGGTCACCTTGCGCGGCAACGAGACCATGCACGCGCAATATTCTCAACGCAGGAAGCTCATGGCGTGGTCGTTGCGCAGGGCCGCCGCCGTAATCGCTCTCTCGGAGGAGTTGAGGCAATTCGCCCTCTCTTTAGGCGTCGCCAACGAGCGGATCAGAGTCATTCCCAATGGCATCGAGGCCGGAATCTTTTATCCCCGCGACCGGGCCTTATGCCGGCGAAAGCATGGGGTTCCGGCCGAGGCGAAGGTGGTTGTTTCCGCCGGATCGCTGATCGAGCGCAAGGGCCACCACAGGGTGATCCAGGCCTTAGCCCAGCTTGTAGAAAAGGGCTTGAACGCACAGCTTCTTATCGTGGGGGGAGCGGGAAGGGAAGGCCGCTACGAAGACCAACTCCGGAGCCGGGTGGCGGATCTCCGCCTGGGCGACCGCGTCCGTTTCACCGGGGAAGTTTCGCCCGAGGAATTGGCCGAGCTTATGAGCGCCTCGGACGTGTTCTGCTTGGCGAGCTCGAGAGAAGGCTGGCCCAATGTGGTTCACGAAGCCTTAAGCTGCGGTCTGCCGGTTGTGGCAACGCGCGTGGGCGCCATTCCGGACATGATTCCCTCCAGGGATTACGGGTTCGCCGTTGCCGTGGGCGACGCTTTGGCCTTGGAATGCGCCCTGGAAGAAGCATTGCGAATCGATTGGGACCGCCGGAAAATCTGCGCGCGGGCGCAAGCTCGAACCTGGAGTCAATCGGCCCAGGAGGTGTACGCGTTTTTGCGCGAGAGAACGCCGCCGGCTCGTGCGGGGAAAGGAGCGCGATGAGAGTGTTAGTGACCGGCGCGGCCGGCTTTATCGGTTCCCACGTAGCAGAGCGGCTGATCGAGGAAGGGCACGAAGTCGCAATCGTGGACGAACTGAACGACTTTTATGCCCCAGAGTTAAAGCGCGAAAACCTGGAAGCCGTAAGGGCTCGCGGCCGGGTCCGGTTCTATCAAGCCGACATCTGCGACGAAGCCGAAATGAATCGCGCTTTCGAGGAAGCCAGGCCGGAGCTGGTGATTCACTTGGCGGCGCGCGCGGGCGTGCGGCCCAGCCTGGAACGGCCGCTTCTCTACGAACAAACCAACGTTCGCGGCACGTTGGTGCTGCTAGAGACATGCCGCCGGATGGGCATAAGGCGCTTCGTGTTCGCCTCCTCAAGTTCCGTGTACGGCGCGGCGAATCGCACGCCGTTTCACGAGGACGACCGCGTCGACTGGCCGATCTCTCCCTATGCGGCGACCAAGATTGCGGGGGAGCGGCTGTGCTACACATACTCGCACTTGTATGGCATGCGCATCGTATGCTTACGTTTTTTCACTGTGTATGGTCCGCGGCAGCGTCCCGACTTGGCCATTCGCAAATTCACCGAAATGATTTTGAGGGGCGAGCCGATTCCAGTTTACGGAGACGGCTCCAGCAGCCGCGATTACACCTTCATCCGCGATATCGTGAACGGCGTCATGGCGGCCGCGCAATACGGCTGCTCCTACGAAATCTTCAACCTGGGAAACTCGAGTCCGGTTACTCTCAGCGCCCTGATTGCCGCCATCGAAGCGGCCACCGGAAAGACTGCCGTTATCCGACGGCTTCCGGACCAGCCGGGAGACGTGCCGATCACCTGTGCGGATGTAGATAAGGCGAGACGCTTGCTCGGCTACGCGCCCGCGACGCCCATCGGGGAAGGCATAAGGGAGTTTGTCGATTGGTATCTCTACCGGGCCGCGATCCCGGTGGGGCGCTGATCGGGTGCCGAGGCGCTTAGGACCAGCGCTTCGATCTCCGATCCCTCGTTCAGCCGCCGCAAGAGTTTAAACGCCCGCCCAGCCTTCTGAAAGATGCTGGCGGAATTATAGGGCGGAACCCTCTCCTCTCTCGTTCTTCCCACCACCCAGATCCCGCCATCGACGAGACTTTCGAGCACGCAATTGACGGCTAATCGCAGCCTGGATTCGTCAAAATACCCCCGATTGAGAATGTTCATCGTGCGGATTACGTGACCTGGCGCGGCAAGCGCTGTAAAGACCGAATGGAGGCGGGCCTCGAAACGGATGTCCTTCGCCGCCAGGCGGCGGGCGAGTGGATGAACTAAATCGATCTCCTCGACATTCCACCGTTGCGCCTTTGCTTGCGCCGCACGGCGCTCTTTCGCCATGCCGGTCGCGGCCGGGTTATTGGACGCTGGCGCGGCGCTGGGCGGCGTGCGCTGAAGCGCAGCCTGCTGGGCTTGACGCAATCCGCGCTTTGCCCACGCCCCCACAATCCGGTTTACCGGATAGTATCGGGGGATCGCCTTCTGGAGAGACAAAACGAAAGGCGGACGAATGTATTGCAAGGGCGTCCCGTCCGGCTCGAAGACGTAGGCTTCCTTTTGCCGCTTGCAGGAAACCTCGATGAGGCACAAAAGCGTGTCGGAGGCGATGACGCGGGCGCGGGGAAAGGCCGTCCAGAGGGATTCCGCCCACTCCGCCGAGGCCAGGCAATCGGAAGCCGCCCAATCGTGCGCTTCCAATACGGGCGCCGTGAAAACCTCGCGCAAAATCGCGTTCACTACGGGATCCAGATCCGCAAACCTCCGCCGATAGGTCGAACGGTAGATCCCGGAGGAGAGGCGAAGGTGGCGGACGATCGTCTCGAAGATTTCCACGTGTTTGGGATCGTCGGCGCCAATCTTCTTCAAGAGTTGATACGAGGTGACGTCTCGCAGGCTCGGCTTCTGCAGCCGGCGGGCAGAAACTAGGCGCCAGATTCCAGTCTTGTACATGATTGCTGGGAGTCCTTGATTTCATGCTTCCTGCGCCCTTGGCGCCGCTGCGATAGGGCGCTTTCCAACAATTGGGCGTATTCCTTCACCATGCGATCTTTAGAATAATGTTTCACCACGCGGTCGCGGTTGGCGGCCCCGTACAAAGCCCGAATGCCGGGATTGGCGGCCATATTGCGCAGGGCGCGCGAATACGCCGCTTCATCGTTTGGTTCGACGACGCAGCCCTCGGCGCGCTCGCCCAGCAATTCCCGGCTGTCGCCCACATCCGTGCAGATCACTGGCAGCCCGGAAGCCATCGCCTCAAGCTGGGCGTTCGCCACTTGCTCGGTGAGCGACGACATCACGAACGCGTCCAACATGGAAAGGTAGCGAGCGGAATCCCGCTGAATTCCCACGAAAATTACATTCGCTTCGAGATGCAACCCGCTCACGAGAGCTTCCAGTTCCCGCCGGCAATTTCCGTCGCCTGCCAACAGCAGCTTGGCGTCCGGCAGTTTGGCGGCGTGAAAGGCGCGGATCAGCATCGCTACATTTTTCTCGGCCCGCAGGCCGCCCAAATACCCGAATAAAACCGTCCCCTCGGCGATGCCCAAAGCGCGGCGCGCCACTGGATTTCGCATGGGCCTGTAACGCTCAGCGTCCACTCCCGTGCGAATCAACCGAACCTTGTTTGAAGGCAGCTTGTATTGGGCGCGGGCGATGCTTAGCATCGTTTGCGACGTCGCCACGGTCTGAAAAATCGTGTTGAGGAGCGCCCGGCGCGCCCAAACGCGGCGGCGCAATAGATGCACGGCTTCCTCCGGTCCAAAGCCGCACTCGTTGTGAATTACCGGGCAAACTCCCGCCAGCCGCGCGCCGAGGGTCGCCTCAATGGCGCCCCAGTTGTATGTCAGAACCGCAGCCGGGCGCATCGACCTGACCAGGCTTCGAAAGAACAGCGCTCCCGAGCCCGCGGGCGGAGGGCCCTCGACGGCGGCGTCAACGTGACTGTCCAGCGCCGCGGCCGCCTCCAAATTGCCGTCCAGCGAGACAATGCGGTGGGAAAAAGAAGCGCCCAGGGAATTGATGATAGAGACCATTCGGAGCTGAGTGCCGGCTCCGCCGAATCCAGGAAACACATGCAGCAGGCGAGGCGAGGCTGGAGCTGGTTCAGTCATACGCCAGAACCTTTCCGCCCGGTTGAGACATTTCGATTACTTTTCGCGCATTCGCTTCCCACAGCAACCCGCGTTCGTGAATGGCGCGCAGAGCGCTTCCACCCGTCCGCGCGCGCAGCTCCGAATCGGTGGCCAAGGCGCGCAGCGCGCGCGCCATGCTGCGCGCATCGCCCGGCTGAAACAGAACGGCCGTGCGCCCATTGTCGAGCAATTCCTCGATGTTTTCTTGGCGCGGCGCCACGATTGCTTTCCCAAGCCCCATATATTCCAGAATCTTCATCGGGCAGCAGTATTCGTTGGCGGCGGGCTGCACCGCAATATCGACAAGTTCGAGATACGCCGGAACGAGCTCGTGAGAAATGGGACCGGTGAAGATGACGGAATCCTGAAGGCGGTTTGCGGCCACGTACTGCTTCAGTTCGCTGGCGGCCGGCCCGTCGCCCACTAGCATAAGAACGGCCTCTTCCCGCCAGAGGCCGGATTCCAAAAAGCCCTCCAGGAGCAATTCCAATCCATGCCAGCGCCGGAACCAGCCGACGAACCCAATCGCCACGCGATCTCGAATCCCCAGAGAATCGGCCAGCCGGTCATCGCGGCCGCGGCGGAAGCGCCGCAGGTTCACTCCATTCGGGAGCAGGCACAGCTTCGATTCCGCTACTCCGTTTTCGATCATGATCCGCCGAAGCGGCCCTGACACCACCACGACCTTCGTCGCCCAGTTGCAAATCTTTCGTTCTGTCCAAGCGGCGAATTTTCGCGCGCGGATTTCCTTCTCGCGGCTCATTTCGAGGGCCAGCGGCGAATTCACCTCAATTACAACCGGCTTGCCCGCAAGCGCGGCGGCCGCGACTCCGGAGAAGTTGAACAGCGAATACCGCTCATAAATGAAATCGGGGCGGCAGCGTCGAATTTTGGCCCATAACCACGGAATCGCAAACAGATTGTAGCCAAGTTGCACCAGTTCGAAAGAAAACGGGATCGCGCGCAGCAGTTTCTTGAGGCCGGATTCCTTGGCCTCCCGCTCCGGCTCGCTGGCGCGATTTTCCGTTTCCACCAGA
The DNA here is from genome assembly GCA_035293905.1 of Bryobacteraceae bacterium. Lineage (GTDB taxonomy): Bacteria > Acidobacteriota > Terriglobia > Bryobacterales > Bryobacteraceae > Palsa-187. Next base: position 63,555 of record DATGLY010000069.1, on the reverse strand, counting down.
GATGCAACGGCCACCTCATGGCCCAGGCCCCGGAAAGCGGAGATCATCTCAAGAATATGGACCTTCTGCGCATCCGTCGCCCTAGTTCTGTGATGGTATAGAATCCTCACGAGACCGCTGCTTTCTGTCCCGTGGCGCGGGCGCGCGCGAGCTCTACGGCTTCCAGCAGCGGGCGCAGATTCGCGTCCCATGAGAACAAAATTCGCGCGCGATCGCGGATTCCGAGATCGCAATTCGCCCGGCTCATCGCCTCCGCCAATTCCCGAGCGTAATCCTCCGCCGATTCGCACGCCGACACGCCCTCGGGCAAGGCATCGCCAAAGGTGCCCGCCACGGCAGGGGAAGCCAAGACGCGCTTGCCCATCGCCAACCCTTCCAGAACTTTGTTTTGGACGCCGCGCGCGATTCTTAAAGGGGCAACCAGCGCGCAGGCTCCGGCAAGGTAGGGACGAACGTCGCCGACCGCTCCCGTTACGGCGATGCCAGGCCTGCGGGCGAGCCTTAGGATGGAGCGCGCCGGATTCCGGCCCACCACCAGGAACTGGAGATTTGGCCAGCATTTCCGCAGGCTCGGGAAGATCGAATCGGCAAACCAGCCACAAGCGTCCACATTGGGAAAATAGTCCATTTGTCCGACGAACGCCACGTACTGTCGGCCGCGGAGTTCGGGAACGGGTTGGCAGGCGGCGGGATTGAAAAAGTCGAAATCGACTCCGTTGACGGCGCTTTCCACTCGGGCGGAGGGCGCGATTCGCTTCAGCAAATCGCGCTCGCGAGGCGTAGTCACGAAAACGCATTCGGCGCGCTGCGCGTATCCGGCCTCAAGGGCGCGCAGACGCCTTCCTTCGAATGAATAAATGGCCCCAGGCCGGCGCCGCCGCCCGTATTCGAGCCATTTCTCGGAATCCACATCCACCATATCGATCCAGAGCGGAATTCCCAGCGGGGCGAACTGCACGACGGCGGAAGAATAGGCGACGGTGGCCGCCAGACGCGGCCGCAGCGATTCGATGTGCCGCTCCATCCGCGCGCTCCGATAAAACCCCGTGCTGATGGAGCCGCCCATCGCGAATCGGAGCGCCGCGCCCGCAAGGGCGAAATGAGAGGAAAGCGGCTCGGCGAAAACCGACGCGCAGCGGTCGTTAAGCTCGCCCGCGAGCGCCGCCTCCTCTCGGTTCTTCGCGAAACAGGCGAGATGGACCCGGTGCTTGGCCGCCAGAGCATTCAGTTCATGCCAGGCGCGAATCTTTTCGCCTTTGTCCGGAGGGTTGGGAACGCAATGCGAGACAAACAGGATATCCATTGATTTGGGCCGGGGTTGGTAGGCGGAGCAGGAATTGAACGCTGCAACCTCCTCTGTGTTTAATAGAGGCGCTCTACCATTGAGCTATCCGCCTATCTCGACGTCAAGGCACATGCCGGATCAGCCACGGCCCCAGCTTCCTGGTTAATCCCAGTGGAAGCTTCTGCCAGCATAAGATCGGCAGCCGGAACATGGGGTTCGCTGGGGAATAGTTTGGCAAACGGTCGCCTTTCATCAGGTGCACCTCATAGGGCAATTCGCGTTCCACCATGCCCCAATGCGATTTGAAGTCGTAAGATCCCTTCACTCGCTTGCTCCGGCCGAAATCGAAAACGCGGTAGCCGTTCTGACCGCCCCAGCGCATCAGGTCATAATACATGAAGTTATTGGGTTGCGCGGCGTTATGTTCGGGATCGGAGGCGCCGTAATAGGGGATGACCTGATCGCGAAAATAAAAGCTGAGCACTGCGGCAACCACTTTCCCGTTCAAGACGATCTCGCGAATGTCGCTCATGCCCCGGAATTTCTCGAGGAGCGAGGTGAAATGACTCTCCGGGAAGCACGGCGTGCCAAGCCGGCGCAGATTTCTCGAATAAAGATTGAAGAACGCGCGCGTGCAGGAGAACTCGCGCCGCGAAACCAAGCCTTGTTGAAGAGACTTTCGCACCGCCGCGCGCGTCTTGCGCGGAATCGCGTTCAGGATTTTCGCTTCGTCGGGACCAATCTCCTGCGTAAACGTCACGTATCGCGCGATCCGGGGCAGGCCGTTACACTGCGCCTCCCACGCGTTGCGCAGTTCCAGATCGCGGACTTGGCAATCGGCGGCCAATTGTTTGGCGCGCTCTAACAGAAGCGCTTGAGCCCGGCCCGAATCGGCCAGAACGCCGCCATAAACCGCAAAGGGCGAAGAGATCAGGCGCTTGCCCGTGATGAATCCTTTGGTTAAAAAGAGGGGCAGAACGCCGCAAATTTGCTCTCCCTGTTTGGCCGCTAAATAGAATGGCTGGTAGCCGAAGGTCTGCTCAATGCTCTCCTTCCAGGCAATGAGATGGAACGGACTGCCCAAGGGATGGCCGGAGACAAAGCGATCCCAGGCGGAGCGGTCCGCCGGTCGCAAAGTTTCCACTGTGACTGCGGCTGACGCCGTTTGGGCCATCATCGACGGGGACTCGCAACTGCCGTGCCAACCAGACATTGTACGTGGCTCTGACAAGCTTGCCACGACTCGCGTTCCCAAAGTTCTGGCATCATTCCAAACCCTTGGGAATCAGGAGCTTCCGGCATGGTCCCGCTATACTGGCGAGTATATGCAGGCCCTGAAATGGCTGGCGGTGAGTTTGGTTGCGGCATATATTCTGTTGACGGCGACCCCGTTGGCCGACCTGTACAGCGCTCCGCTGTTCGTCCGGCCTGATCCGGAAAACAGCGACGCCATTGCGCTGATGTCCAGCGGGGCGATCGATGCCGCATGGGTTACGCCTGATGCGGCGCAACGCACCTGGGGAGCGCTAAAGTTATACCGTGAGCACTATGCTCCCGTCATCGTGAGCGCGGGCGGCGATCCTCAAGCGCGAATTCAGGAGAATCTGTTGATCGATGCGGGCGTGCCGCGCGAGGCGATTGTGGTCGACACTTCGCCCACGACTCGCACATCGGCCATGAATTTGTCGCGCATCATGGCGCAACGCGGTTGGCGATCGGTTGTAGTGGTCACATCGCAAATGGACGTTCCACGCTTGCGCGGCGTATTTCGCAAGCTGGCCGTGCATGCTTCCTTTTTTCCAGTCCCAGAATTTTACGCCCCCAAACACTTCCATTTCTTCCGCCGGCCGGCATTCGACATTTCTTATCACGCGACTTACGAATACTTGGGCCTGTTGGCCTATAAATGGAAGGGTTACATTTGACATGGCCGGGGAGCTTTCTATTCCACTGCCGATTCTGGACTATCTGCGCAACAACTCGATCCGCGAACCCGAGCTCCTGCGCCGACTGCGTGAAGAAACCGCGAGCCACCCCCGCGCCAACATGCAAATTCCGCCCGAGCACGGGCAGTTTATGGCTTTGCTGGTGGAGCTGTTGGGCGCCAAAAGAACCATCGAAATAGGCGTCTTCACCGGCTACAGCTCCCTTTGGGTGGCCCTGGCGCTGCCGCCCGAAGGCCGCATTGTGGCTTGCGATGTAAGCAGCGAATATACGTCCGTCGCGCGGCGCTATTGGAAAGAATCAGGCGTAGATCGCAAAATCGATTTGCGGCTCCAGCCCGCCCTGCAGACGCTGCGCGAACTGCTCGACGGCGGCTGGCAAGGCCAGTTCGATTTTGCCTTCATCGATGCGGACAAGCCCAACTACGAGAGCTATTACGAACACTGCCTGGAACTGCTCCGCCCCGGCGGAGTCGTGATGGCCGACAACGTCCTGTGGTCCGGCCGCGTGGCCGACGACGCGAACCAGGAGCCGGACACAATCGCGCTGCGGGCCTTCAACAAGAAACTGCTCGCCGACCAGCGCGTATCGCTGAGCATGCTGCCGCTCGGCGACGGGGTGACGCTGGCGCGGAAGCGCTAAAGCCTCCTCGCAACTGGCCCCCGCTCTCCGAAAGCATCGGCGCAACCCTCTTTGCGGCCGCCACGTTACCATAGCTGAGAGCAGGCCCGATGGATTTCGCCGAGCAACTCAAATCCTCCATCGACATCGTTAAAGTGATCGGCGAGTACGTCCGCCTGCGCCGCACAGGCGCCACGGGACGCTACACGGGGCTGTGCCCGTTCCACCAGGAGAAGACGCCTTCGTTCCACGTCCATCAAGTCCGGCAATTTTACAAATGCTTCGGTTGCGACGCCAAGGGCGACTTGATCAACTTCGTGATGCAGATCGAAGGGTTAACGTTCTGGGAAGCGCTGAAGCTGCTGGCGGAACGCAACGGCATTCCGCTGCCCAAGCGTTCGGATTATTCCGATGCGGAAAGCAAGCTGCGCTCCGCGCTGTTGGAAATACACTCGATCGCCGCCGAGGCATTCCAGGCGAATCTGCGCGGGCCGCAGGGCGCCGAGGCGCGCGCCTATCTCGCCCGCCGGGGCGTGGCGGCGGATATGATCGAAGCCTTTGGATTGGGCTATGCGGACCTGTCCGGCCAAAGTTTGGTCCGGCGGCTGAGTGAAAAAGGGTTCGCGCCAGAGTCGCTGGAGGCTTCGGGGCTGGTCCGGCGGCGGCAGGAAGGCGGAGGATTTTACGACGCCTTTCGGGGCCGGCTGATGTTTCCGATTCACAACGAATCGGGAAAAACCATCGCCTTTGGCGGGCGCGCGCTGCGCGATGACGACCAACCGAAATATTTAAATTCTCCCGAAACACCGATTTACCGGAAGACATCCATCCTTTACAACCTACATCGTGCTAAGGAACAAATGCGCCGGCTCAATCGAGCGGTGCTGGTGGAAGGATATATGGACGTGATCGGAGCCTATGCGGCGGGCGTGCGGGAAGTCGTGGCGAGCTGCGGGACCGCCTTGACGCCGGCGCAGGTGCGGGCGATGAGGCGGCACGCCGATGGCGTGGTTGTGAATTTCGACCCCGATGCGGCCGGATCGAGCGCGGCCGAGCGCGCCATCCCCCTGCTGCTAGAGGAAGGCGTGGACGTGCGGGTGTTAGCGCTGGAAGGCGGGCACGATCCCGATGAATATGTGAAAGAATACGGCGCGTCCGCCTACCGCGCCAAGCTGGATGCGGCCGCGGGGTACTTTCACTGGCTGGCGGACCGGGCTCGGACAAAGTTCGATATGCGCTCGCCGCATGGACGCGTGGAGGCATTCAGGAGTTTGCTGCCCGCAATGCAAAAAATTCCGGACCGGCTGGAGCGCGCCGCCGTGGCCGACGATTTGGCGTCCTATCTCGGCCTGGAGCGCAGCCTGGTTTTGGATCAATTGAAGCGCGCGGCGGCGGATCGGAGATCGGAACGGGCGGCTCCAGCCGCGGCTCCGGTTGCCAATACGGAGCACTTCCTGCTGAAGGCGCTGTTGGGCAGCGACCGCGCAAGGCGTGAAATCGTGCCCCAGCTCAGCGCCGGGATGATCGAGGGTTTCGGCGCGCGGGAAATTTTTGAAGCGTTGCGAAACACCTTGGATCTGGACGGGCCCGCCGCCTTCGCGGCTCTGGAGGCGCGGCTTTCCGATGCCGCACAAAAGCTCTTGCATCGGGTGATTTCAACCGATGAGGTGGAAGACGAGGAATCTAGCTTGAGCAATGCGCATCGATGCTTGGCGATCCTGGAAAAGAATCTGGTTAAAAAGCAACTGGATGAATTGCGGTCGCGGCTGGAGGCGGCCGAGCGGGACGGGCGCCAAAGCGAGGCGCTGGAGTTGATGGCCCAGCGGGAGCGGCTTAAAGCCCGGCAACGGGCCTGTCAGGGACGCGGGCAGTAGCGGTGCGCCGGGTGGGACGCCGCTGTTCTATACTGAGGCAAAAGGCACTGACGTATTCATTAGCAGCAGCCCCGGCGCGGGAGAGTTGTTCGGAGGAGCGGTGAGGCGCGGCGTGGTCTGCAGGGCCAAAGCCAACGGGGTGGGATCCAGTCTTTCCCCAGGGATGAGGGTGGCGCAGAGCGCGCGAGTTGGTTTTTGATTGTGGCGATTGACGAAAAACTCGGCCGGCTGAGGCAGCTCATGGACAACGGAAAAGAGAAGGGCTACGTTCTCTACGACGAAGTCAATGAGTTGCTCACCGAAGATTATTCCGGCGGGAGGCAGCTCGACGATCTGCTGACCGAGCTCGACGGCGCTGGCGTCGAAATCCTGGAGGAGCCAAAACTAGAATTCGACAAGAAGCTGGAGGAAGGCGAAGATTTCGATCTCGAACTGGCGCAAGACTTCAGCGACAAAACCAACGACCCGGTCCGCATGTATCTGCGCGAGATGGGCACCGTTCCTCTGCTCACCCGAGAGGGCGAAATTGAGCTGGCCAAACGGATCGAGCGTGGGCAGCGCGCCGTCCGAAAAGCACTGTCGCGATCCCCGCTGGTGATTCGCGACATTCTCAGCCTGGCCGAGCGGATTCAAGCCGACCCCAGCTCGGTCAAGGAGATTCTGGTGATGCCCGATCTGCTGGTCACCGACGAGATCGTGGCCAAGCAGAGTTCGGAGCTTCTGGCGACCATCGCCGAAATCGAAAGGCAGTACCGGAAGGCGCAGCAATGCCGCCAGAAGCTTCAAGCCACTTCGCGCGGAATGAAGCCGAGGGCGCACCGCGCCTTGCGATGGGCTCTGGCGCGCGAGATGGTCGGCATCGGGCGGCTGATTCGCGGCATTCCGTTCAGCTCGCAGACGCGGCGCGAGCTCGCTGCGAAACTTCGCGTGTTGGTAGAAGAGTTGCGCCCGCTGGAGCGCGAGATCGCCAAGATTCAGCGCAAGATCGAGGCCCCGTCCAACGGATCCCATGGTGGGTTGGCCTCTTTGCGAAGGGAACTGCGCCAGCACGGCCAGCGCATCCAGCAGGTGGAGGAAGAATCGGGCGCCTCAGCGGTGGAGTTGCGCCGGACCCTGCAAATCGTCGAGCGCGGCGAGCAGGAAGCGGAGATCGCCAAAAAGGCGCTCATCGAAGCCAATCTACGCCTGGTCGTTTCTATCGCCAAGCGTTACACCAACCGCGGCCTGCAATTCCTGGATCTGATTCAGGAAGGCAATATCGGTTTAATGAAGGCCGTCGACAAATTTGATTACCAGCGCGGCTACAAATTTTCGACCTATGCGACCTGGTGGGTGCGGCAAGCCATCACGCGCGCCATCGCCGATCAGGCCCGCACCATCCGCATTCCGGTCCACATGATTGAGACCATCAACAAGCTGGTCCGCATGCAACGGCAGCTCCAGCAAGACCTTGGCCGTGAGCCCACCACCGAGGAACTAGCCTCCAAGCTGGATCTTCCCGTGGGCAAGGTTCGGAAGGTTCTGCGCATCGCCCAGGAGCCGATCTCGTTGGAAACGCCGGTGGGCGAAGAGGAGGAATCGCACCTGGGCGATTTCATCATCGACCGCCGCGTAGTATCGCCGTCGGAGGCGGTGATCAACCTGAACTTGCGCGAGCAAACCGCGGAAGTGCTCAAGACGCTGAGCCCGCGCGAGGAAAAAATCATCAAGATGCGCTTCGGCTTGCAGGACGGCAGCGAGCATACTCTCGAGGAAGTTGGCCAGCACTTCGCCGTCACGCGCGAGCGCATTCGCCAGATCGAAGCCAAGGCCTTGCGCAAGCTGCGCCACCCCAGCCGCAGTCATCGCCTCCGCGCGTTTCTGGACACCAGCCTTCGGGATTGACGCCTGCTGTTGTCGAATCTCGGCAGGGAAGGACTCCAGCAATGTAAGTTCATCCCAGGTTTCATTCTTTGGCTCGGCGGGATCATGGGCTTGCGGCCAAAAGGCCACAACCCAGCCGCGATATCATCAGTAGCGATGGGGATGACCATTGCCGAGAAGATTCTCGCGGCCAAATCGGGCAAGTCCGCCGTCTCGCCGGGCGAAATTGTGGACGCATATCCCGATCTCGTCATGAGCCACACCGCCACGTGGCGGTCGGTCAGCGTAATGCAGCGCGTAGGCGCGAAGAAGCTCTATGACCCGAACCGCTTAGCCATTGTCCTCGACCATATCTCTCCCGCCAAGACCGAGAAATACGCCGCGGATCAGCAAACGTCGCGGAGGTTCGCGCGCCAGCACGGAGTGACCAAGTTTTACGACATCGACTCCGGCATTGCCCATCTGGTGCTGATGGAAAATGGCCACGTCAAGCCCGGCGATTTGATTGTAGGCACGGATTCTCATTGCACCATTTACGGGAGTCTGGGCGCGCTGGGAACCGGCATCGGATATACGGAGGTGGCTTCGGTCTGGATTACGGGCAAGCTATGGATGAAGGTTCCGTCCAGCCTGCGAATCGTTCTGGAGGGCAGCTTAGCCGCCGGCGTCTATGCGAAGGATCTCATGCTGCATCTGATCGGAACGCTGGGCGCGGATGGATGCGGATATCAGTCGGTAGAGTTTTATGGAAGCGCGATTCCCAACTTGAGCGTCTCCGAACGCATGACCATGACAAATCTAGCCATGGAAATGGGAGTGAAATGTGCGTTCGTGCCGCCGGACGAGAAAACTTCGAGCTACCTTCGCGGCCGTCTCCAGGACGAATATCGTCCGATTTATGCCGACCGGGATGCCCGGTATGACCGGGAGATCGGCGTGCGGCTTAACGAAATCGAGCCCATGGTCTCCTGCCCCCACGAGGTGCAAAATACAAAGCCCGTGAGCGATGTGGAAGGAACGCACATCGATCAGGCGTTTTTGGGTTCCTGCGCCAACGCGAAATACGACGACCTAGCGCTGGCGGCAAAAATCCTAAAAGGCCGCAAAATTCATCCCGGCGTTCGGTTGATTGTGACGCCCGGATCGAAACAGATTTTGCTCGAAGCGATGAATTCAGGCGTCCTGCAAACGCTGGTCGAAAGCGGCGGATTGGTCACCAACCCCGGCTGTGGCGCCTGTGCCGGAGATGGAGGAATGTTAGCGGACGGAGAGGTATGTCTTTCCACGGCCAATCGCAATTTTTTGGGGCGCATGGGCAGCGCGAAGTCGCAGATCTATCTTTCCAGTCCGGCGACCCTGGCGGCGTCGGCGATTCGGGGCGTGATCTCCGATCCCCGCGAATTTTTGTAGACGATTATGTCCGAAATACGAGGCCGCGTTTTCAAATTTGGCGACAACATCAACTCCGACGTGATCATTCCGGGACGCTACCTGATCTATATCGATCGGGATCGGCTCGCACAGCATGCCTTCGAAATGTTGGGCGATGGATTCCCCGACAAGCTCCGAAAGTTCGACATCCTGGTGGCGGGGCGCAACTTCGGCTGTGGGAGCGCTCGCGAGCAAGCGGCAACGGCGATTCAGGGCTTGGGAATTAAAGCGGTGGTGGCGCGCTCCTTCGCTCGCACGTTTTACCGCAACGCCATCAATGACGGACTTCCGATTGTCGAATGCCCCGAGCTTTGCGCGGCCGTCCAGGAAGGCGACGAGATCTGCATCGATTTGGCCGGAGGAAGAATCCTGCGCGGGGACGAAAGATATTCATTCCCAATAATGGCCGAATCGGTCCGTAAAATTCTAGAATTGGGCGGACTGGCGGAATATTTAAAGTCGCAGATGCAAGGGCGCGGCAGCGAGCTTTCTTAGAATGGCGGGCGGCGTCCTGTAGCCCGGATGCGCCGCGATTTTCGCTTCCTCGCGCGCAACGAGGCTGGCGACTTCCTTCGAAGCGGATTCAAACCCCAATTTTCTGTAAAACCAGAACGCGCCGGACTCGATCGCTTCTTCGTTGCATTGTCCGAGCTGATAAGGGTCTACGGAGAAACAACTTACGCGAAATTCCTGCCGCAACAGCTTCAGTATTCTTGCGAAAATCCACGCCGTTTCACCATCGCGAAACGTGTAATAAAGATTAAATCCTATATCCATGCGGCCGGCCCGCGACATTGCCTCGACGTAGCCTGTTGGAACGCCGTTCTTGAAGTACATCCCAGAGTGGTAGGCGCGGATCGGAAGCCGCTTCTCGGGCGAAACCCCAAAAAAGTATAGATCCACGCCCCGGCCGAGCGGCGCATGATAGACGTTCGCGGCGTCGGGATGGAGAAAGCCGTACAACTCTCGATAACGCGCGGCTGACGCATCCACGATCGCATCGAGCGCCCGGGCGGCGCCGCGCGCGCCGAGCTTGGTGAGGCGAATTCGCGGCGCGGCGAATTCGGATTCGATCGAGACATCGGAGCGCTTCAAAAGAGGCCCGCGATGATAAAAACGCTGCGAGCGCTCCAGCCGCAGCCGCGAACGCGAGCCCGCCGAATCGCCAAGATCCCAACGAATCGGGACCTCCAATAAATCGTAGGTTCGCGGGTCGGTGCGTTCCAGCAGCCACCTTAAGCTGCAATGCGAACGCTCGAACCAAGCGCGCCAATCGACGTGCGGCTCCACGGCGTACGCTTCCTTTGCCTGCGGCAGCAGAGGAGCCAGTACGGCGCCGAGACGATCCGGCCGCGAAAAATTTTCCCAATCGATCGAAACCGCGGCTTTGTACCGCCGAACGAGGCTGCGCGCAAATTCATAGCTGAAGTTGCTGGAGACCGCGGTCCCAGCGATTCCCGAGATCGCCGGATCGTCGAATGGATCGGCATCGACAGCTTCCATACGCGAGGCGAAGAAAAAAAGTATATTGTCCGCCGCGCTGGCGATTCTCGGGCTAGGAGGGAAGGCGCGCACAAAAAGCGCGGACTCGTGCAGCGCCATCAGATCCTCCGGCTTGCGAAGACGCTTGGGCGCCAGCCGCGCCATCGTCTCGAGCGCGCGGCTTTGACGATCGCCCTCTACCACAGCGTCCGCAACTCACGCCACTTGCGCCCCTGGGACTCCGCGACCGCCGGATAGACGACATGTCCCTGGTGGGTATTCACGCCTTGATAAATGGCCGGGTTCTGGGTGCACGCTCCTTCCAGGCCATGGTTGGCGAGTTCCAACAAATATGGAAACGTCGCGTTGTTAAGGGCGAAGGTTGAGGTGTGGGGCACGGCGGCTGGCATATTGGAGACGCAGTAGTGCACTACGCCGTCCACCACATAAACCGGGTGAGTGTGCGTGGTGGGACGCGAAGTTTCGAAGCAGCCGCCCTGATCGATGGCCACGTCCACGACTACCGAGCCTTTGCGCATGCGCGCAATCATTTCACGCCGAACTAGCTTCGGCGCGGACGCGCCGGGAATCAGAACGGCCCCGATAACAAGGTCGGCGGTCCGAACCGATTCCTCGATGGTGTAAAAGTTCGAAGCGAGCGTGACGACCTGACTGGAGTAAATGTCGTCAAGCTCGCGCAGCCGCTCTAGATCGCGATCGATGATCGTTACGTGGGCGCCCACGCCGACCGCGACTTTGGCGGCCTGATGGCCCACTACGCCTCCGCCCACAATCACCACGTTGGCCGGCGCTACTCCTGGCACCCCGCCCAGCAGGATGCCGCGGCCGCCCAACGGCGCCTCCAGATACTGCGCTCCGACTTGCACGGCCATCCGGCCCGCTACTTCGCTCATGGGGGTGAGCAGCGGCAGCGAGCGGTCCTTCTCGCAGATGGTCTCGTAGGCGACGGCGCTCACCTCGGTCTCCAGAAGCCTCTCGGTCAACTCCGGCAAGGGAGCCAGATGCAGGTAGGTGAACAATATTAGACCGCGTCGAAGGAAGGCGTATTCGGAAGGCTGCGGTTCCTTTACCTTGACAACGAGGTCGGACTGCGACCACACCGCGTGGGCCGTGGGCACGATAATCGCGCCGGCCTGTTCATATTCTTCGTCGGTTAGAGAACTGGCCAGACCGGCTCCGGCTTGCACCAGGACCCTGTGGCCTGCTTCCGTGAGCGCCTTGGCGCCGCTTGGAAGCAATCCTACACGAGTTTCCTGATCCTTGACCTCTTTGGGAACTCCCGCGGTCATTGCGGAATGTCTTTGTCGATTCCGGAGGGGAGAGCAGCGGCGGAGGCCGGAGAAACCGCCGCCCCAGCATCGTGCTTCGGACCGAGCCCAAGCGCGATCAGAGCCAGCGAGCCAATTTTACCGTCCTCGGGCAGATTTTGGTCGTGTTGAAAGCGCTTAAGAGCATCCACCGAGTCCGGCCCCCAGTTTCCATCAACCGCCCCGGTGAAGTAACCCTTATCAGCAAGAGCCTGCTGAATTTCTTTGTAGCGTTCCGGAGTAGGCTGTTGCTGCACGGAGTGGCGGATCACGGCGGCCGGCTTTGCCGCTTTCTTGACGCCGCTCTTTTTCGAAGCGCTTGCAGAAACGGCGGTCTTCGAGCGAGGGGTTTGGGATGTAACCGGTTTACTCACCGGCTTAGACGCCGTTTTCCGAGAAGCCTTATCGGGCGTGGTCTGGCCAGCGTTAGACTCCGGCCGCGCGCACATGGCCACCGTAGCCGATAGCGATAGGAATACGAGAGCAATCTTAACGCGCAACCTTATCAGTCTAGCAGTCTTAGGCGGGGATGGCCTGGGCCGAAATGTAAGGGGCTGCTAAGCTGAAATAGACGCTAACGCCCGATCCTTTAACCCATTCAAAGCCAAGCCGTAACGGCCCCGGATTCCGGTCTTCTCGAATATATGCTTCAAGTGGATTTTGACCGTCCCGGGGCGGATTCCCAATTCGCTGGCGATTTCTCGGTTTTTAAGACCCTGCTCGACAAGCTCCAGCACCTGCTGCTCGCGAACAGTCAACTGGGTGCGGGCGTATCGCTCTGAGTGGGGCGTGTCGCGAAACACGGCGTCTTCCATCCAAGTCTTGCCTTCCGCCACATTGCGCAAGCAGGCCAACACCACCGGCACGGCCGCCGTCTTTCGCAGAATGCCTCGCGCACCGGACTGTAGGAATCGCAGGGCCTCAGCCTCGGTAACGGCTACGCCCCATATGACAATTCCGGTATTCGGCAAAAGCCGCGAGGCTTCGGCAAGCCATTCCAGGATGGCCTGAATTCCGAATGCCTTGTCGATTATAAGAACGCTGGGTTGATGGAGGCGCGCCGCGTCGAGCGCCTGGCTGAGCGAAGACGTGGCGAGCAAGTAGTGAAGGTCGCCCGAGTTGGACAAAAGGTTACGAACGCCCTCCGCCGTGACAGGCTGGGTATCGCAAATCGCCACGCTCTTCCCGGCGGCGCAGGAAGCAATCGCCGCCGAGGCAGCGCGGCTGGCGGCCAGGGGGGCCAGGAAGTGCGGACTTCCTTGGCGAGCACTGGCGGTTCGACTATCTGCTTCAGTAACTGTCGGCATATCAAAAACCTCGATGAATTGACTTTCCACGCGCAAGCGCGACCGCAAACCGGGAGATAGGTGTGTTCCCCGCCCGGACTAAGACCGCTAGCGCCACCCCTATATATCGGCGTTGGTGTACCACTTCATTAGTGGGGGGAGAGCGAAAAGGTTCTCATGTTATCATCGCTTGTCTTTGGAATCCATTCCCACAGTCGGACGCAGGCCCACGGCCGCGCGTGGCCTTTTCATCACCTTCGAAGGACCGGAAGGCAGTGGAAAGTCTACCCAGCTTCAGCGCCTTGCAGCGCGGCTGCGGGGGGAGGGCTGGGAGGTGTTTGAGACGGCGGAGCCCGGCGGTACGCCCATCGGCCTCCAGATCCGGCGCGTGCTGCTGGACGCCAATAACCGGGATCTACGCCCCACAACGGAACTTTTGCTGATGTTTGCGGCCCGGGCACAAAACGTGGACCAATGGATTCTGCCGGCGCTCGCTCGCGGCCAGATCGTTCTCTGCGACCGGTTCACTGATTCCACGCTGGTCTACCAGGGGGTGGGACGCGGCCTTGGCGCAGAGGTGGTTTATGAGCTCGACCGCATCGCCTGCCGCGGTTTAGCGCCGGACCTTACCTTGGTTATCGATATCGACGCGGAGGCGGGCCTGGCGCGGGCGAAGCTGCGAAATCGAGAAAAGAACGCAATCGAAACCAGGATGGAAGATCAGGAGCTGGGATTTCACGCCCGCGTGCGCGAGGCCTACCACCAGTTGGCCGAAGATGAACCCGAGCGTGTCCGGCTCATCGACGGGGATCGCTCGGTGGAAAAAGTCGCGGAAGCCGTCTGGGCAGAGGTGGGCCCGCTTCTCGCCCGCCGCACGAGCCGTTAGTACTGTCAAGGATTCCGTTGCGGAGCAAGCCTATCTCTTTGAGCCCTTCGCCGCGCGTCTTTTCTGAGCCCACCCCGGCTTTACCACCTGCCTTGCGCGGCCCAAGGCCAAGGCCCCAGGCGGGACCGAATCCGTGATGACGCTGCCGGCTCCAATATAGGCTCCGTCGGCGATCTCTAAAGGGGCCACCAGAGTCGCGTTGCTTCCAATAAACGCTCGTTCGCCGATGTGCGTTTCGTTCTTGCTGACGCCATCGTAATTGCAGGTGATGGTTCCGGCGCCGATATTGGTCCCGTCTCCGATCCGGGAATCGCCGAGATAAGCGAGGTGCTGGCTTTTGGCGCCCGCTCCCAAATGCGTGTTCTTTAGCTCCACGAAGTTCCCGACTCGAGCGTCCGGACCGACGTGGGCGCCCATGCGGAGCCGCGCGAACGGGCCAACGCTCGCGCCCGGATCGATTCGCGAGCCCGCAATCACGGTGTACGGCGCGACGATTGCCCCGTCGCCTATCGCCGAACCGTCCAGAATCGCGCCCGCTCCAATCCGGCAATTCTCTCCCACTTCGGTCCTGCCCAGCAGGCGCGAGAATGGCTCGATGACCGTATCCTGGCCGCAGCTCACGTCTGCATCGATCGCAACGGTCTCAGGGCTCTCGATCGTCACGCCGGCGAGCATCAACTCGCGCGCCTTCCGCATCCTCAAAATGCGATCCGCCTCCGCCAGCTCGACTCGCGTATTGACGCCGAACAATTCGCTTGAATCCGCCTGATGCATCGCGCAAACGGCGTGCCCGCAACGCCGAAGAATCCGCGCCAAGTCGGTCAGGTAGTATTCGCCGGTGACCCGGTTCGGGCGCACCTGTTTCAAATGGCTCCATAAAAGATCCGCGCGAAAGCAGTAAATGCCGGAATTGATCATGCGGATTTCACGCTGGGCGGGAGTGCAATCCTTGTCTTCCACGATTTCGGCGACGTAGCCATCGTCGTCGGTGATGACGCGCCCGTAGCCGTTGGGATCGGTTACGGTTGTGGCGATGAGGGTGGCCGCGGCGCGGGACTTTAGATGCGCGTCGCGCAAAGCTTCCAAGGTCGTGGAAGACAGAAGAGGCGTGTCGCCATAGAGCACCATCAATAGGCCGCGCGAGCGGGACGCTTGCTGGCGGCAGCAGGCCACCGCGTGGGCTGTACCCCGTTGCGTGCGCTGCCGGGCGAAGCGGACGCCTTGAGGCCGCAATAGCTCTTCCACTTCCGCCGCCTGGTGGCCGGTTACGACGGTGACATGATCCGCCGGAGTGAGCGCGCGCGCCGCTCTGACCACATGCTCGATCAGCGTCAGGCCGCCCGCGCGGTGCAAGACCTTCGCCTGCTTGGAACGCATGCGGACGCCGAGGCCTGCCGCAAGAATCACAATCCGGATATCCATAGGTTTAGAAATGCCGGGCCTCATGCGGGCGTCCGTTTTCTGCGCCGGCTCTGCCGCGCAAGTTCGATCGCCACCGCCGCGAGAGCCCCGGAATCATGCCGGATCTGCTGCTGCATGCGGCGCCCGTTCAACCGCAACAAATCGGTGGCAAGCACGCGGACGCCTAACCGCCGGATCTTGTGCAAATCCGGCTCCACTGGGAAAGCCCCCTGGGCCTCGTACTTCCGCAACGCCTGACGTGAAAAAGGCCGGCTGTTCACAATGCATAAATCCACGGGAAGACGTTTGAGAGAGCCGCAATGCCGCAGCAGCGCGCAAAGGTGTTCGGAGGCGGATAGACCCGCGGTTTCTCCCGGCTGTGTCATCAGGTTCATGAAGCAAACCTTCAGCGCGGCCGAACTGGCTAGTGCTTCGGGAATGCCATCCACCAGAAAATGGGGAATCACGCTGGTGAAAAGCGATCCAGGCCCGAGCGTGATGAGGTCCGCTTGCGCGATCGCGGCCAGCGTTTCCGGCAGCGGCTGTGGAAGGCGAGGCCGCACGTCGATCCGCCCAATGGCCGTTTTCGAACGGCTGATCCGGGTCTCTCCGGCGACCTTGCGGCCATTCGTCAGCGTCGCCTCTAAGACGATATTTTCCGCCGTGCAAGGATAAATTCGTCCGGCCACGGCCAGCACTTCGGAAGACAGCTTTACCGCCTGCGCAAAATCGCCGGTCAGGTGGCTCATAGCCGTCAGGAACAGATTCCCGAAGCTGTGCCCGCGAAGGCTGCCCGCCCCGGCAAACCGGTATTGAAAGAGGCGTGAAAGCAGCGCTTCGTCTTCCGAGAGCGCGACCATGCAGTTGCGGATATCCCCCGGCGGCAAAACGTCGAATTCGCGGCGCAG
Source organism: Bryobacteraceae bacterium (assembly GCA_035293905.1). Lineage (GTDB taxonomy): Bacteria > Acidobacteriota > Terriglobia > Bryobacterales > Bryobacteraceae > Palsa-187. The sequence goes on along the minus strand of DATGLY010000069.1, from coordinate 47,246 downwards.
CCGGCCGGAACTGCCGCCATCGTCGGTGACCGCGACCACCGCTACGATCTCCACCGGCGCTGCGCCGAGTCTTGTATACCGCTTCAGCCCGCGCAACAAGGTCGCAAGGCCGCTGCCGCCGCCCATCGAGACGATGCGGAGCGGGGTATGGGCTCCATTGGCCATCTCTACGAGGATCGCAGGACAGGGCGGGGATTGTCCATTACCGCCAATTACAGGAATGTGAGAAGCTTAACCCTTCAGGACGCCTTTTTCCTGCGCGGCTCCTCTTCTTCGAGCTCGTCGTAGACCGAAACCTGCTCCAAGTCTTCAGCTTCGAAAACCTGGTCGCAGTCCATGCAGCGGATATAGTCCACCCCATCGCGGCGCATCAAGAATTCCGTGCGCTTATGATCGCAGCCCGGCATACTAACCAAATATCCTTATTCTAATGAGAGCCGAATCCTTGTCAAGCCCCCGCCGCCCATTTATCAACCCTGCGCCCGGCTCGCTGGAATCCCATACAAACTCCCCGCTCACATCGGCGCCAGCCGGCCCGATTGGATCGGCCAACCCAATTACGATTGAAGAACCACCCAATCGAATAGAAGTCTAACCAAGACGGTCATTCTGGTATACTTTTCTCGTATCGAAAGCTGCGCACAGTACGAAAGTTCCACTCAAAATTGAGGGTAGCCAAAATGGTCTCGGAACTGGAGGATAGCCGGGCAGAGGTGGGGGCCACCTCACTTCGCAGACTCGCAGCCGGCTATTTTGGCCTGTGCGGCGCTTAAGGGTTGTGTGGCGCTTAAAAAGAGGCGGCGGACTGTGTCCGCGGATGTGTCCAAGGGAGAGAGCTTAGCGGCTATTTTTCAAAATTGGCGCGTCGCCACATCATGAACGGCAGGTGAAATGGCGGCGATGCGATGTCCAAGGTGCAACGCGGAGAATTCGCCCGGCGCAAACCGCTGCCTGAGCTGTGACGCCACGCTAGGAACGAGCGCCGCCGCGCCGCCGTCATTGGGCGAAAGTCCCACCATTACGACACTCCCGTCAACCGCTTGGTCTGAGCCGGCCAGTTCGAACGTTTTCGGGACCACCCTCGCCCGCGGGATCGGTTCGGGCGAGCTTGGGGCGGGAGCCCTGCTGGGGGAGCGGTACGAAATCCTGGCGCTGTTAGGTGAAGGCGGCATGGGCGCGGTCTACAAGGCCAAGGATCGCGAGGTGGGGCATCTAGTCGCGGTGAAGGTGATTCGGCCAGAACTGGCCAATCAGCAAGAAATTCTCCAACGGTTCAAGCAGGAGCTGATTCTTGCGCGCCAGATCACTCACAAGAACGTCATTCGCATTTTCGATCTCGGTCAAGCTGAAGGCGTGAAGTTCATCACAATGGAGTTTGTGGAGGGGCGCGACCTCCACTCGCTGCTCCGCTCCGGCCACAAATTCACCCTGGGCGAGAAAGTGCGCATCATTCAGCAGGTGTGCCGCGCGCTGGAAGCTGCCCACGCAGAGGGAGTGGTGCACCGCGACCTGAAACCCCACAACATTATGGTGGAGGAAGGCGGCCGCGTGGTGGTGATGGATTTCGGAATTGCCCGGTCTCTGGAAGCGACGGGCGGCCAAACCTCTACCGGCGCGCTGCTGGGCACCCCCGCGTATATGTCGCCGGAGCAAGCGCGCGGCGACCGGGTCGACACGCGATCCGATTTGTTCTCGCTGGGCGTGATCTTTTACGAGCTTCTCACCGGCAAGCCGCCTTATGAATCGGAAACGATGATTGGGCTTTTGCTCAAGAGAATTCAGGATCGCCCGATTCCGCCGGTGGAGCGGGATAAAGAAATCCCTCAGGGCTTGAGCGATGTAGTGCTGAAGTGTTTGGCCGTCGACCTAACCCGCCGCTATCAGACCGCGGGCGAGCTCCTTGCTGACTTGGAGGCGTGGAAAAGCTCGCCGGGCAGCTTCCGCACGGTAGCGGGGACGGAGTTCGCGCCACCGAATCAAACCCTGGCCGCGCCGGCCCAGACGACGGTTCAGACGAGCACCCGGGCGATCGCAACGGTGGAGTCGAAGCCGCCCGCGCGCGCGCGCTGGAAATGGCCGGCCGCGGCGGCCGCCGCTATTGCGCTCGCCGCGGCCGCGGCTTATGGATTGCGGGACTGGTTCGCCGGCCCACGGCGGCCGCATGCGCCCGTTACGGTCATGATCGCCGATTTCAACAACCATACCGGCGATCCGATTTTCGACGGCACTCTGGAGTCGACCCTGAAACTGGCTTTAGAGGGCGCTGGATTCATCAGCGCTTACGACCGCGGACAACTTCGCACCATCGGAGTAGCCGCCGCGGACGTGCCCAAAGCCAGGCTGGATGAGCCGGCGGCCGCAAAAATTGCCGTAAGCCAAGGATTGGGGGTGGTGGTTTCGGGATCGCTTCAGCCCCAGGGCGCGGGCTACAGCGTTTCGGTGAAGGCGATGCAAGCCGTCACCGGGGCGACGCTCGGCGCCGCGGAAGAAACCGCCGCCAACCGGGACCAAGTGTTGTTTGCCGTCACCAAGCTCGCGACGGCGCTTCGCAAAGCTCTGGGCGATTCGCCGTCGGACTCCGCGCAGCGTTTCGCCATGGAAACTCTCAGCGCGTCCTCGATTGAATCGGTGCACAACTATGCCGTGGCCATGGAGGCATTGTCCAATGGAAAGTTCGAGGAAGCGCTCAAGAACTTTTCGAAAGCCGTCGATGCCGACGCGAATTTTGGCTTGGCGTATGCAGGAATGGCCATCGCGTCGAACAATATGGATAACAAACGGGACGCCAAGAAATATATCCAGGAGGCGCTTAAGCACATCGATCCCATGACGGAGCGCGAGCGATACCGCACTCGCGGTTTGTACTACTTCATCACCGGCGATCAGCAGAAATGCAGCGAGGAATACGGAGCGCTTCTTGCGCGCTATCCGTCCGATGTGGCCGCTTATAACAACCTGGGAGTCTGTTATAGCTATTTGCGCAATATCCCAAAGGCCCTCGATAATATGGCCCGCGCGATTCAGCTTTTGCCAAAGCGGCCTTTGTATCAGTTCAACCACGCGCTGTATCAGATCTATGCGGGAGATTTTTCGGCCGCGGAGAAGGAAGTCCAGGCGGCCCAGCAACTCAATCCAGGCTTTCCGAGAGGCTACATCAATCTTGCCTACATCGCCTTGGGCGGAAACAACTCCGAGAAGGCCGAGTCGGCATTTCGCGATCTCGCTAAAACCAGCGCCAACGGCGCCTCGTTGGCGGAATCCGGCTTCGCCGATGTGGACATCTACCGGGGCCGGTTTTCCGATGCGGCGAAGATCCTGGAGCGCGGGGCCGCGGAAGATGTCGCCGCAGGACGATCCGATGCGGCCGCGGATAAGCTGAACGCCCTGGCTTACGTTCAGAACCTGCGGGGACAGAACCGCGATGCAGCGTTTTCCGCGGACCGCGCGATGAAGCTGAGCCAAACCGTAAAGGCCCGCTTTTCAGCGGCCCGCGCCTTTGTGGAATCAGGCGAGAAGCCCAAGGCGCAAGCGTTAGCTCGGGGGCTCGCCCAGGAACTGCCCGCGGAACCTCAGAGCTACGCCAAGCTGATTGAAGGCGAGATCGCTCTCAAAGACGGAGACGCCCGGTCGGCTATCCAATCTTTCTCCCAAGGCGTGAGTCTTCTCGACACCTGGATTGGCCGGTTCGATCTGGGGCGCGCCTATCTAGTCTCTGGAGCCTTCACGGACGCAGATTCGCAGTTCGATGCCTGCATCAAACGGCGGGGCGAAGCGATGGAATTATTCATGGACGACGCACCCACCTATGGCTACTTTCCGCCCGTTTATTACTATCTGGGGCGGGTCCGGGAGGGACTCCATAGTTCCGATTTCGCGGAGTCCTATCGCAAGTACCTGGACATTCGCGGACGTTCCAGCGAGGATCCGCTGGTGCGGGAGGTTCGCCAGCGGGCAGGCCGTTAGAACACGCGTCGCCTTACCTGGCCGCCGCAACGATGTTGGAAGGGCCGGTTTGTCCTCCGCCGCGAAGCGTCGCAGTTACAAAGTACAGGTAGACTGTGTTCTTTGCGGCAGTCGCGTCGCAGAACTGGAATGCGCCGTCGCATAAAGGAGCCCCTGGCGGAAATATTCCGATCCGAACAGGCAAAATAGAAGACGAAAGCGCGCACGGACTCGCGAGCAAAGTTCCGATCGGACAAGCCGCCCGCCAGACCTGGTACTGATCGGGAGACCCGGCGTTTGGCGTATGGAAGTTCAAGTCGATGTGCTCTTGCACTACGGTCGCAAGAAGGCTGCTTGGCGCTGGAGGGATGGCGATGGCGGTTTCGAAATCCAGCTCGCCGCCCAGGTCGCCGCTGGAGCCCAAGTCGCCGCTGGAACCGAGGTCGCCGCTGGAGCCTAGGTCGCCGCTGGAGCCTAGATCGCCGCTGGAGCCCAGGTCGCCGCTCGATCCCAGGTCGTCGGTGGGCCCGACATTTAGGGAGAAACCGAGCGGGTCGCGTCGACTGCCAATCTGGCGCAAGTCAAGAATCGTCCAGTCATTCTGCGAGGCGTTTAGGGAAACGGGAGCGCCGGTAAAGCCTGCGTCCTGCGGGAAGGTCAGGACGGGCGTAATCGAGCCATCGTCGTTCCAATCAAGCGGGGATCCGGCAAGCCTGGTTCCGTCGATTCGCGTAAAGAGCGCGCCGTTGCTGATGGGCGTCCCGTCGCAATGCTTGGTTGCGGCGGTGACTTGCAGCAGGGATCCTAAAAAGCTCGTAGCGGCCGGAGCGTACCAGCGCGGAAGATACAGCAGGTCCACGCGTCCAAAGCCGCCTGTTTCGCTCAACTGAGTTTCATCGAGGGGCGGCAACGCCCGCGCCGAGTAGTTGATGTGGGGCACGCCCTGGGGGTCGAGCAATCCCTGCACCTGAAATAGATAATTCATGCTGCTTTGGTAGTTGGGCTTGCAATTGGGCTCCAATGGGGCGCCCCCATGAGTAAGGCCGAGATTGTGACCGAGTTCATGAAGGAGCGTGGAGGCCTGCATGAAGTCCGTGCCTACGAAGTTATCCCATAGGCCGAGTGTAATCATAACGTCTCCGCCCTTCAGGTCAGACACTCCCGAATTGCTCTTAGGCAGGCCGGTGTTCACCGCGAGGAGCCAGTTTTGATAGATCCCGTTCGCCGCCTTGGTGGAGAAAGTTGCGGTGGTGGAGCTGGGCGTCGTCTGGATCGCAAACGTTCCGTTGAGACCGGAGTTGGGAGGCGCGCCCGTAATAATGATAGACGCGCCGGGAGCGAGATTGTGCGCAAAGGCTGTGGTGATGATCCCGATTCCACCGCTGACCACAATCGACGTCAGGCTCTGGTCGTTGGTGAGAAACTTCGGTATGCCCAGCGTATGCGCGAACAGGACGTAGCGGAACGTATCTTTCCGACTCGGACTGAAGTAGGCAGGGTGCTGGCCGCTTAGATCGCCGTTTTTTATGAAATCGAAGCCAGTCTTCCAACTCACTGTCCCGGGATAATTGGGAAAAGCGCAAGGATAAGAGGACGTTGCAACGCAGGGCGTCTCGGCGATGGCCTGTCCGCCGCCGGTAGCGAGGGCGGCGGGAATGATGCAGGGATCGGGCGGCTCGGTCTGATAGTTATTGCCCACGTCGAAATGAGCATGGATGCCATGAGCGGCGTACGCCTGGCATACCTGGTCCAGCACCGCCTGGGAGGGTAGATGCTTATGCGGCGGCACGGATATTCCCGGCGCAGTCCATGGCGTTGTGCTCGCCATGTAATCGATTTCGACAAAGATGTCCTGCGCGTAGGGATTTGCTCCCATTTCGTTGAGATTGGGCAGAGGCTGGCCGTTCGGATCCACCAAGCCGCTTCGTATCTCCCAAACATCCAGAAGGCCGTCGTTGTCGGCGTCTTGTACCGTGGTCGCAAAAACCATTGCGGCGAACGAAAGGCAATCTCCGCTCGGATCCAAGCCCGTGACCTGGGTAGATAGGGAGGAATCGTCGCCTTGCATCAACGAGCCGACATTGAACACGGCGTTGTCCCACGCTGTCCCTCGAGCTCCGGGAAACGGATTGGTGGCCGAGGCGCCGGGCGGCAACGCGCCATTGACGGTCAGTTTCTCGTGAATGGCGGCGCTTCCGTTGCCCGCGATTTCTGTGAGAGACGCGTGAGGGCCGGCCTTTGACGCTTCATAGAACCCCTGGATCGTCTGCATCATGGGATGCGTCGTGTCCAGCGTGAAGCCGCCGTCGTAAAAGACGATCGCTTTTAGGGGAGCGCCGGGGTAACGGTAGACCACCACGAGGGTGGCTCCTTCAAGGAGAATTTGTGAGGAGCCAGAGCTGGAACCCGTATCGGGAAGGGAAACTGTGGTTAGCCCGTAACCGCCCGACGTAAGATCGGCATCGTTTACCAAACGCTGATGAATTGGCTTGCCCGCCGAGTCGGTGGGAACGGGCAAATAGCGCAGCACATCCGCGCGATAGACGCGCAGATTCGCCGCAGAAGGGCCGGCGCAGGAGGAGATGCCCGCCGGCGCGATCTGAGTTCCCACAATCGCCGCACCCCGGAAAACGCCGCCGGAGGCCGATGGCATATTTGAGCTTTCAGCGGTTTCCCAATACAGGAACGCGGCCAGCAGATCGGCATTTTGGGGCACTCCGGCCATATGGATCGCGCCGGTCGCGTAGTACTGGTTGCTTCCACCGACCAGCTTTGCCACGCCCACATTCAGCGCCCCTTGGCCCCGCAAGCCGATTCCTCCCGTAACGTAATCGCCGGCAATGAAGTAATTCTTGAAGAACTTTAGGGCGTCTCCTGCCTGCGCCGGAGACACAAGAAACGACATTCCGAGACAAATCACCGGGACAAATCCGCAGAAATTAGCCGCGCAGGCAGGGATTGCGGGGGCGCGCCCGGCGCGCTGCAGGGGCGTCCGACTCAGTACTGACATAATTCCTCCAAATCATTCGCCGCATCATTTGTCCCTTTACCGCACATGCGAGAAACTAGGAAATCAAACTTCGGTATTTAGGGCATCGCTCCGATGGGAGAGGTTAGCCATTCTCTCATAACGTTGATCTTTAGAGCAAGCAGGCCGCAGCGGCGCACAACAGCTCTATGACAAACTACTTTGCAGAAAAGGCGGCATTTCTACTTTGCGTTGACATGGCGTAGGAGCCCATTGACCGCTTCAGCCATCTGTAGTATCATGGCCCCCAGGTTTTTGGGAAACAGGGATCGTAAGCTCAGAGAAGTCGCTTTCCACCGTTCCACGAAAGGGGTGTCTATGAGGCTGTTTTTTCTTGTAGTGTCGCTTGTCATGGTTTCCGCGGCGCTGTTGGGTCAGGCCGCCAATGGCACGATTACAGGCATTGTGAGCGACCCAGCCGGAGCGGTTGTCGCCAATGCAAGCGTTGAGGTCAGGAATACGGATACGGGCGTTGTCTACCCGACCGTCACGACGGCCTCCGGCGAATACACGGTTACGCAGTTGCCGGTGGGGCCTTATCAGGTCACCGTGCGGGTGATGGGGTTCAAAACATATACTCACAGCAACATTCAGGTGACGGCGGCGAGCATCATCCGCGAAGACCCGAAGCTGGAGATCGGCGCGACGGGCGAAACCGTTACGGTGACGGCGGAAGCGTCGCTGCTGAAAACCGAGAGCGGCGATGTGGCGCATAATATTACGCTTCAGCAACTGGACGAGTTGCCGGTGCTCGGCATCGGCGGCACAAACGCTGGCAGCTCCGGAATCCGCAATCCGTTCAACTCCACGGTGTTCCTGCCGGGCGTGGTTTACACGCCGAACTACGTGATGATCGTCAATGGCTCGCCCAACCAGGCCTCCGCTTTCCGCTTGGAAGGAATGGATAACACGAACCACACGGTGAGCTATGCGCTCCAGGAAAACCAACCGAGCGCGGACGCCATTCAAGAAGTGGCGGTGCAGACCAGCAACTATGCGGCCGAGTTCGGAACCACCAGCGGCGGCGTCTTCAATATCACCATGAAATCGGGCACGAACCAGTTTCACGGAAGCGGCTACGACTATTTCGTGAACGAGGATCTGAACGCCGGCTACCCGTTTTCTTACACGAATCCAGGATTCACGGGCGGGAAGTACCGGCCGCGCAATCGCCGCAACGATTTCGGCGGAACGCTGGGCGGGCCGGTGTGGATTCCCGGCCTCTATAACGGGCGAAACAAGACGTTTTTCTTTTACAGCTACGAATACTACAAAGAGAGCCAGGGTTTGAGTTTCACCGATACGCTGCCGGCCCCGGCCTATCAGAACGGCGATTTCAGCGCCATCTCTCCGAACGGCGGCGCAAATTTCAACCCTGGGCTTGGAGTTACCGCTAACGCCATCGCCACCGACGCCCTGGGCCGCCCGGTCTTCGCCAATGAAATCTACGATCCGCTGAGCCGGGGAGTGGCCAATGGCGTGGGCATCGCGAATCCCTTTCCGAACAACGTGATTCCCCCGAACCGTTTCGACCCCACGGCCGTGGCCATCCAAAATCTGTTGCCCCCCACAACCGGTGCGCTGGTCAACAACTACACGGGCTTCAACGCCGGACGTCGCAACACGACCATCCCTTCGGTGAAGTTCGATCAGATTCTGGGATCGAAAGCCAAGCTGTCGTTTTATTGGGGACACACCCTGACCGACAGCCAGTTCTCGGTGCCCAACGGAAGCGATAACGGCCTTCCGACGCTGATTTCCACGGCGCGCGGAACCTTCATTGGCTCCCAAATGGAGCGCCTCAACTTCGACTACACCGTCACGCCCACGCTACTGGCGCACGTCGGAATCGGCTATTCGCAGATCAGCTTCTTCGACGATAGTCCATATACTACAGGTGGCGGGATTTTCAATTGCTCGAGTATTCATCTCATCGGTTGCGAGGGCAGCTTCAATTTCCCGACCATCAACGTGAACGCCAGCGGGCTTCAGAACACAGCCCCAAACGGCGCCACTCAGCTTGGCGGCATGACGCAGCTTGGCAACGCGCTGGCTCACACACATACTCGCACGGAACGGCCGTCGACCAATGCGAACGTGACCTGGGTTCACGGCAGCCACACTTATAAGGCCGGCATGGAACTCTGGCTCCAAGCCCAGATCACCGCTCCGCCGACGGGAGTCGGTCTGACCTACTCGACCCCAACGATGGGCAACACGGGTGCCGGCGCTACTGGCATCCCGGCCTCACTGGTGACCGGAGCTTACACGGAGGGCTTCCCCTACGCGAACTTTTTGCTCGGCGACGTGGTCAGCGCCACCCAGTACGCCCCCGTGGATGCGCGCATGTTCAAACAGCAATGGGCGTTGTTTGTCCAGGATTCCTGGAAGGCGACGCGCAGGCTCACCCTGGATTACGGTCTGAGGTGGGATTATGGGACGGCTGCGCGGGAAGAGTATGGCCGCTCGGCCAACCTTGGCTTGAACGTTCCGAACCCGGCGGCGGGCGGACGCTTGGGCGCGCCGATCTTTGAGGCCACCTGCGGTTGCACATTCGTGTCGAATTATCCATATGCGCTCGGTCCGCGCCTTGGCGTTGCCTATCAAGCTACTCCCAAGACCGTGATCCGCGGCGGATGGGGCTTTGTTTATGGGTTCCCCGCCGACATCAATCTCCAAAACACGGCCGACCTCACCAGCGCCCCCGCTGGCGTGAATGCGTTTGTGAACATTCAAACGCCGGGCGCCATGCCGCAACCATCCTGGCCCAACTTTAACCCCGGCCAAACTCCGCTCCCCGGCCAGATCACAGGATTTTCCGGCTTCAGTTTTCTCGATCCAAACGCCTCCCGTCCTGGACGCCAGAATCAATGGAGCCTTGGCGTGCAGCGCGAAATCACGCCCAACACCGTCATCGAGGCTACCTATATCGGCAACCGCGGCGTGTGGTGGCCTGGCGGCCCTTACGGATACTTGAATCAGGTCCTGCCGGCGGCTTTCGCGGCCTACGGTTTATCGCCTTACAGCAATCCAACAGACAATCTATTGCTGGGCAGCGCGCTGAAAGATTCGGCGGTAATCAACAGACTCGGCAACATTGTTCCGTATTCCGGATATTCGAGCTCCAACACGCTTCTAAACGCGCTGCGGCCCTATCCGCAATTTTCAACCATTGGCGTCACCAACTCAGCGACCGGCGGAACGTGGTATGAGTCGCTGCAAATGAAGGGAACCAAGCGCCTTTCTCACGGATTGCAAGTGAATGGCACCTTCACGTGGTCGAAGTCGTTGACGGAAATCCGCCCGATTCTGGCGGTCAATTCCATCAAATCGCTCACCTCCTTCGACCAGCCGTTCCTGTTCAATGCGAACATCCTTTACACCACCCAACGCTGGTTCAGCAACCCTATCGTATCGACGGTTGTCAGGGATTGGCAGCTTGGAGCGTTCCTGCAATATGGCAGCGGATTTCCGCTTCCTCCGCCCGCCGCGACCAACACCAACTACCTTGGCGGAAGCGAGGATTTCCGGGTTCCCGGCCAGCCGTTATTCATCAAGAATTTGAACTGCGGCTGCATCAATCCGTATACGGATCAGGTGCTGAATCCCGCCGCGTGGACCGTTCCCGCTAACGGAACCTTTGGGCCAGCCACAGGCACGTATTACGGCGATTTCCGGACGGCTCGCTACCCCAGCGAAAACTTCAACATCGGCCGCAATTTCCGCGTGGGGAAAGAGGGCCGCTACAATCTCCAGATCCGCGCGGAGTTCGTGAATATATTCAACCGCTTGGAACTGGGGGCTCCCAGCACCTCCAACCCGACTGCCCCGGTTACTCACAACAATTTTAACCAACTCAACGCAGGCTTCGGAGTTATCAACGAAACGGTGGCGGGTTTCCAGACCGCGCCCTCGATCACCGGCAATCCTCTTACGGGGGCGTCAACGGGTCAGCTATATCAGAACCCGCGGACGGGAACGTTGATCGCTCGGTTCAGCTTCTAAGCCAAGAGCCGCTTCATGGCCTGTTAAGATACTTTTCGTACAACCGGGTCTGGCGGTTGGACAAATCCACCGCCCGGCCTTTAATGAACACGGCCTTGATTGACGTGCGTGTCTCGAAGGGATCGCCGTCGGTCAGCATCAGGTCGGCCCATTTGCCCTTTTCAAGCGAGCCCAATTCCGCGCCCGCGCCCCAAATTCTCGCGGGATTAATGGTTACCGCTTTAAGAGCTTCCTCATAAGGGAGGCCGTAGGCGACGGCGGTGGCGACATTGTATGGAAGATTGCGAACAAATTCGTTGTCGAAGGTGCCGAACGCGATTTTCAAGCCCGCGTGGAATGCTTCGGCGGGCAGAGTGAAGGCCGCATCGTAGGGGTCGTCTTCGTTGAGGGGCAATTCCAGAGTTTTTCCCAGCACTACCGGAATGTTACGGGATCGGAGCTCCGAAGCGGCCTTGCCCAGTTCGCGCGGCCCCATGAGCACCATCCGGATTTTTTGAGCATCCGCGAATCGGATGGCGTCTAAGATTTCCAACTCGCGCTCCGCCGAAATCGCCACGGGCAGTTGTCCGTCCAGCGCCGGCAGCATGGCTTCCAGCTTCAGATCCGGCCGAAATGCGCCGCTGGCGGCGGCCTTGGCGATCTTGTACCGGCGCGCCTCTTCGAAAAACTCGCCGATCTGCTGAACGGCGCGCTCATAGGCGCGCTTGGCTTCGGCGAATCCCGTCTGGTTGCGCGGAAGAGCGGGAAAAATCAGATGCAGCGCGGCCGAGCGGTTCACCGCCATTTCCTCCCAAGTCCAGCCGTCTGCATGGATCAAAGCCGCCTGGCCCGCGATGAATTGGCTCTCGCCGGCCCGTCCGCCGCTTTGTGGCGAAGGAAATGTTACGACGCTGGTAATGCCGTTGGCGCGCACTACGGGAAAATGCTCGCTATCGGGGTTCACGGCGGTTAAGGCGCGAAGCTGCGGCATAAAAGGACCGAGCTCGCCCGAATCCACGGTGACTCGCAGACTGGAGATTTCCGCCAAGCCCAGTTCCGTGGCCGAGTCTATGAGGCCGGGATACGCGCGCAGACCTTTGCCCTCGATAATGCGAATTGTTTTGGGCGGGGCGAGGTTCGCGCCGATCGCGGCGATTTTCCCGTCGCGCACCAGAATGGATCCCTCCTTGATCTCCGGACTTGTGACGGGGAAGACGTCGGCGTTGCGGAGAAAAAACGTGTCGGCGCTGGAGGCCCATAAAGCCGCTGGAAAGGCGGCAGCGGCCAGAATCCACCGCACCACGCCTTTCAACGCTCGTTCTCCTCTTCCAAGAGATTTTGCTTACGCGCCTGCTTTCCGGCCCGGCTGCTCAATTCCGAATCGCGATCGAAATAGAGGCGGCCATCGATGAATACTTTTTGGACCTTGGCATAGTTCGACAGGGGATGCCGGTCGTAAATTACCAAGTCGGCATCCTTGCCCGGATCGATCGATCCTACATGATCGTCAATGCCCAGTTGTTTGGCGGGATTCAGCGTCACCATGGCCAAGGCTTCGGCTTCGCTGAGGCCGCCGTACTTAATCACTTTAGCGGCTTCGGTGTTGAGGTGGCGCATCAGCTCGGCGTCGTCGCTGCTCAGGCTGACCAGAATTCCCTTATTGTGCAGGATTGCGGCATTATACGGAATCGCGTCGAACGCCTCAACCTTGTACGACCACCAGTCGCTGAATGTGGAGACGGCGACGCCGTGCGCCGCGATTTCTTTGGCGACCTTGTAGCCTTCGACCGCATGCTGAAGCGTGCGGATTTTGAATCCGTATTCGTCGGCGAGGCGAAGCAGCATTAGAATTTCGTCGGCGCGATAACAGTGGACGTGAACGAAGCGCTTGCCTTCCAGCACTTCCTTGAGCGGCTCCAGTTTCAAGTCTTTTCGCGGCGCAAGCGGCCGCTCGCCGCGCGCCGTCCCGGCAAGATAGGCGTCCCACTGCGCCTTGTAAGCCTTGGCTTCGAGAAACGCCTGGCGAATGGTATCCTCGACCCCCATGCGGGTGGAGGGATAGCGGGGGCTCTCGCGGCCGCTGGGGTTGCCCGCGCGCTTCGGATTCTCGCCAAGGGCGAGCTTTAGGCCGGGCGGCGCGCCTTCGAAGATCATCTCGCTTGCGCTCTTTCCCCATCGCATCTTCAGCACGACCGTCTGGCCTCCCACCGCGTTCGCCGATCCATGCAAAATGTTCGCCGTCGTCACGCCTCCCGCCAGCGCGCGATAAATGGCAATATCTTCCGGATCGATGACATCTTTGACGTCGACCATGGACGACACCGAAACGCTCGGCTCGTTTACATTGCCTTCAATGGCGATATGTGAATGGCAGTCGATAATTCCGGGCATGACGTACTGGCCGCCGGCTTCGATGATGCGCCCGCCCTGGGGGATGGGAACGTTTGCTCCAACGGCCTCGATCTTGCCGTTTTGGATTAAAATTGAGCCCCTCACCGCGCCGTGAGAGACAGTGAGCACATTGGCGTCGCGAATCACGATAGCTTCAGAGCGCAGGGCCGGAAGCCATAGGGATAGCAACACGCAAGTCTGTAAAGTCTTCATCGCGCCTGCTCCTTGGTGACCGGACTCTGGACGGCTGGAACGCTTTGCTCCGGGGCCATCAGATACCGGCGGCCGTCTACGAACACCATCTCCACTCGAGTGGAGTCGTCGAATAGCTCTCCGCGAGTCACAACGAGGTTCGCGATCTTGCCCTTCTCGATTGAGCCAATGCGATCCGCTACTCCGTAGATTTCGGCGGGCGATAGAGTCAGCGCTCTGATAGCGTCGCGGCGGGAAAGACCGGCGTCGATCGCCTTCTTCACGGCCTTCTGTAAGTCGCGCGGCTGGTCAAGGCCGTCGGAATAGAAGGCGAAGGGGATTCCGGCCTTGGCGAATTCCGCCGGCGTAGAGGGAGCGCGATCGCGAACCTCCAGGGCGCGAAGGCTGTCGACATCGCTGGGGTTGGAATCCGCGGGCCGCTGCGGCCATTTGAGGCTCACCAGGACCGGGGCGGCCGATTTCTTCAGTAGCTCGACGGCGCGGTATCCTTCCTGCATGCCATACAGGATGGCCTGCTGCTCAACACCGGCCGCGAGGCGAAGCATACGCTCGATTTCCACGACGCGATTGGCGGGAAGCAGAATGCGCCGGGATTCGAGCACGCCCTCAAGCGCGCGGTCGTAATCGGGCCGGCGCATACTTCGGGGATTGGCTGCGTAAGCGTCCTTAATTGCGGCGTAATGGCGGGCGTCGAGATAAACCTGGCGGATGTAGGAGATGACCCCCATCAGCGCAGCGGGAAAGCCGGTGGGCGCAGGCGAGACCGTGAGAAACTGTCCGACCGACGGCGCCAATATCATTGCGGACGGCCTTTCTCCCGCCAAATTAACCAGGGACCCTTGGCCGCAGAAAATTCCTCGCATCGGAAATACGACGGCCGTCGTGAATCCGGCAGAGCGCGCGCGATCCAGTCTTGGATCGCTAGGCCGAAGTTCGTCTGCCGCCTTGATCCAGCTTGTGGTCGCTGGGCGGTCTTCGGGTCCGCGCGCGGGAGGATTTTGATTTCCTCTTGCGGTTCCGCCGCCAGGAGCCAGGTTTGGGGGCATGCCCCAGTTGCTAGCTGCATCGATCAAACCCGGGTACACGGTTAGCCCTTCGCCGGGTATCACCCAGGCATCTGAGGGGATCGGAATATCCGCGCCCACGGCCTCGATCAGGCCGTCGCGCAAAATGATGGAGCCATCGGCGATCGCCGGGCCGCTGACGGTGACAATGTTTGCTCCTCGGATCGCAAAAACCTGCGAATTTTGAGCCCATGCTGTGCACGCAAAAGCGGCCAACGCCGCATGAAGGCGCATGAAACCAGTATGACTCACCCCTGGGAATTCATTGACGAAGCGGAAGCGAACAAAATAAATAGTGGAGGTGCACATCCATGGACAGAAGACAGAAGATGGCTATCGCTGGAGCGGGTATGGTGGCGGCGGGTTTGGGATTGAGCATCGCGGGCGCGGCGCTGATTGTACCCATGGTGTTCGGATGGGCGGCGGGACTGTTGGAGAAATGCTCAGAACGGTTCGGAGACGAACTGGAGAGCGCTTCCCGCAGGATCGGAACGGTGGCGGGCACGCTCCGGCGGTCGTTTCACGAGGTGGCGAGACCGGGAGCTTCAAGCGTTCACTAACTCAGCGCAAAACGTCTGCCCACGGCAGACTTGCTGCAGCCGATCCGTCCCAAACGATACGCGCATGCGCTAGAGCCTGCGCCACTCTTCCAGATGCAACGAGCGCAGACTTTGCTCGGCCAGCTCGATTTCATATTGCGCGTCAGCGTCCAAGCCGAGCCGGTCCAGGGCCGCTTTCGCTCTCGCCAGAGACGGGACGTCCTCCAAAGGGCTGGAGCACAGTTCTGTAAGATACAAAACGGCCGCCAGCGGCGATGAGGAACGTTCGGGCTGGTGATGAAACCGCACCGCCTCGACGAAGTCTTGCGGGAAATTCCAGCGTTCCAAAGCCCTGGCGCCAAGTTCGGCGTGGGCGGCGCCGCACAGTGCGATTTCCACCTGCGAAAGGGTGCACCCGCTGGCTAGCAAACGTTGGGAGCGGTTCTGGAACTGATCCGGCAACAGCGACGTCGCGAGCCGGCCCACATCGTGTACCAAGCCAGCCAGGAGAGCCTCCTCTGAGTTTACTTCATGCGAGAGCTTCGCCACGCTTTGGGCGATCCGGCTGGCCTCCAGGCAATGATTCCATAGGCCCTGGAGTTTTTTCGCCACGAACAGACGCTTCAAAGAAGCGCCTACCAGAATCCGGCAGGCCTGCTCTGTTCCAATATAGGCGATGGCTTGGACCATCGTCTTAATCTCCTGCCGCGCCGCGAAGGCCGCCGAATTCGCCGCGCGGATCAACTCCGCCGCCAGAACCGGGTCGGACGTAGCGATGGATTGCAAGGCTCGAACCTCCCAATTGTCCGAGGTGAGCAAGGCCAGCGCCCGATGCGCCGCCACGGGCAATACGGGCAGATTGGCCATGGCGCGCTCCAGATCCGGGGGCCTCACCGTCCGTAAGGCATCCAGCGCCTCTGCCGCCGCCGGTTCGACCTCCGGCGCGTCGCCTGAATATGGCTCCCAAGCGAAATGATCCTCCAGGGCCTCCGCCAGCTCCAGGGCCTTAGCGTCGGGCTGCGCAGCGGAAACTTGCGGCTCCGCAATCGAGACGTTCAGGTCTTGGAGAAACTGTGCCCGCCTGGGGCCGTCCAGGACGGAAGGTAGGCGATGGCCGCCGAACGCAGTTTGTTCGCGGGCCAGTTCTTGCTCCGGCCCCGTGGCTTGGGCGCGCGCTAACTCACTGCACCAAGCCGCTACGCGGCGGCGATAGGCGTTCGGTGTATCAGGCTTGAGAGAAAGGAGCAGTTTGCCTGGGTAGTCGGGCATCTCTTTCGGTATCGGAAAGAGACGTAGGTCCCTGTAACCTACTTATACCCTAGAGCGGCGCGGAAGTTGTCCCGAGGGTTAAGGCCCGAGCTGCCTAAATTCCTAATCTATTTTCCTCCGGCGCCAAAGGAAGCTTAACCTAAAAGCCGGATCAGCCCGAGCATGGCAATGCGTGGAACGATCGGGCAGACGGTCTCGAATGTTCCGGGCGCCGGCGTCACGGCGCCGCCTTCTTTTTCATGACAAGATTCACATCGTCCGGATTGATCAAGTCAGCCGCTTTCCAGCCGTCCAGATCGTATTCGGCCATGCATTGTTCGGCGAAACCCTTGTATTTGGCGGATTGCCCCAGCGCATCCGCCACTATCAAGGTCTCGAAGCGGATGCTTTCGTGGTTGCCGAAATAGTTACGCTCGTAGAGCTCGTGCCGGCCACCAAATTCAGTCCCAATCGCATCCCAGATCAACTTCATCAGCTTCACGCGATCCAAGGCCGAATAGCCGTTAGAGCCACGCACGAACTGGTCCAGATAAGGCCGGATCTCCGGGGTCTGAAAATCGCGAGCATGCGAGGGCAGATAGATGAGGGCGCTCGCCAGGACGTTTTCGATGATTTCTTTCAGCCGCGGATACAGCGTGCTGGCGGCGACCCGATAGGCCAGGCCGTAGTCGAGATTGGGCAGCACGTAGCCGGGCGTCCACGGGATTGTGGTGCGCGCCATCGCATCGGTCATGCCCCAAAAAAGATTGCGCCAGGCGAGCACTTCGCCCACTTGCGCCTGCACGCCTCGGAAATCCTTGGCGCCGGTCGCCTCCACGCCTTTCAGGATCAGGCCGCAGATGAAATCGAGTTTCACGGCCAGGCGGATGCAGCCGTGAAACATGAATCGCGGCAGAAATCCGGAGCGCGGGAAAAAGTTATTGACCTTGTCGATGTCCCCGTAGGCGAATACATTCTCCCAAGGGACGAAAACCTTGTCAAACACGATAATCGAATCGTTCTCGTCCAAACGGCTCGAAAGTGGATAGTCGAATGGACTGCCGGTGGCCGCGGCGTTCATTTCGTAAGACGGACGGCAGAACAGCTTCATGCGCGGCGCATCGGTAGGTACGATGCAGACAAAGGCGAAATCCTTGGTTTTGATGGGCAGCGCGCCGTTGTTGGCGATGAAATTGTAATGTGTGAGCGCGGAAGTGGTGGCTACCACCTTAGCTCCGCTGACGATCAGGCCGCCGTCGGTTTCTTTTTCGACGTGCATGTAAACGTCGCGCACTTCCGCAAGCTCTTTGTTGCGATCCACGGGCGGATTTACGATCGCGTGATTCACGAAGGTGTTTTCTTCCTGCGCCTTCTTGTACCAGCGGCGTGCATTCTCCTGGAAGGGCTCATAGAAATCGGAGTTGGCGCCTAAGGTGGCGAGGAAGGCCGCTTTGTAATCCGGGCTGCGGCCCATCCAGCCATAAGTGATCCGCGCCCACTCCGCGACGGCGTCCCGCGCTTCCACCAACTCCTCGGCATTGTGCGACGCCTTAAAGAATTTATGCGTGTAGCCGCCATTGCCGGTATCGGTTTCCGTGCATAGCACCGCCTTTCGCTCCCCGTGCAGCGCGTCATAAAGACGGGCGAGCATGCGAACCGTGTTGCGGAAAGCCGGGTGTACGGTGACATCCTTGACGCGCTCGCCGTAAATCCAGATCTCGCGCCCATCGCGCAGGCTTTCGATGAATTCCTGGCCCGTAAACGGGCGGGTGCGCCCCGCCGCCCCGTTTTTCTCAGTTGCCAACATAACGATCCCCTTTCACTTCGCGGCCGCCGTAAGCCGGGCCCAGTCGCGCTCGAATCGGAAAACCTCTCTGGCGGGCGGAAGCGGCGCTTGCGTCTCGATCCACCTTACCGGTTCGTCGCTGACATTCTCAAAGCTATGGATACAGCCAACTCCAGTCCAGATTACGTCGCCCGGGCCCAAATCATAGATCCTTCCGTCCGCCATGGCTCGCGTCCTGCCGCTCAGGATCAGGTAGGATTCTTCAAACGTGTGATCGTGCGGGTCGATTTTGGCGCCAGGCAGATACTGGATCAGGAATAAAGATTGATGAATCGCGCCGAACGAGCGGTCGACAAACATTTTGATCGCGACGCCTGTGGTGGGATTGAAGCCTTCCATTTGGGAAGGCCCTCCCGGGCGCGGCAACTGGGATTCGTCGAAATGCCCCAGCAGCAGCGAGCCTTGCGCTGAGCCGCTATCGGAGGTGAACCAGGTGTCTTTGCCAATGTTGGAGCCAGCATCGGCCGGGCGCGGCTGGGGGGCTTGCATCTCCAACCATCGCGCACGGCTCCCAGCCAAGTTGCGCCAGGCATGCGGCAAGCCGGTGGGAATCAATCCAAAATGGCCGGGCTGAAGCTCGTGCGTCTGGCCGCCGGCCTCTACGGTTAGGCTTCCCTCAAGTATATAGAAACTCTCTTCAAAGGAGTGGAGGTGTGTGTCGATGCGTCCGTCCGGTTCGAGAAAGCAGACGCCCACGCCCATATGCACCGAACCCATGGCGCGCTGTACGAATCCAGCACGGCGGAAGCCGGCGCTGTGGCTTTGGTATGCCGGCGGCACGGCTGCGCCGGCTTCATCGATTTTGGAGGCGTAGTGCATGAAGAAGAAGTTTATCTCAGAAAGGCGTCCGCCCGCGTACGCCCGCAAACTGGGAATCGTGGTCCTTCGTAACATAAGCTAGGGAATTGGCAGTGAAATTCGAATCTGTTCAAGCCGTCGCGGAGGGATCAGCGATCCGCTTGCGATTTCGATTGCGGAACGCAAACGGGAAGGCGGCCGTGGTTGGGTGGCAGGTCTTCGATCCGAATTCCGGCGCGTTTTTGTTCGAGGGGCGCTGGTCCGAGCTTCCCGGCGGCGCTGCCGATCTGCGGTTAGATCTGCCGCCCGGCGACGGCCCCTACCGCGTCCAAGTCGCTCCGGTATCGGATCGCCGGAGCTTCATTCTCATCGATGCGCACGTGAGCGATGGCAATTGCGAAATCGAGACCTCCAGGGTGGCCTCGGCGGCGGCTCTGCGGCGCAGGTGTTTGCTCGGCGCCATCCCGAAAGCTTTCCTCTATCCCGCGCGCAGTTTGTGCGAGAACCACAAGCTGATCGCCTCGATGGTGCGGCGCGATATCTTGGCGAGATATCGCGCCAGCTTCGCCGGCGCGCTATGGACGTTCCTGAATCCGCTGCTGCTGATGGCTACCTACGTCTTTGTCTTCGGGTTGGTGTTAAAACAGCGGTTCGGGGCTGACTCCAGCGGGATCGGATTTGTGCTCTATTTCTTGGCGGGGATGCTCCCCTGGCTTGCTTTTTCGGAGGCGGTTGGCCGCTCGCCCTACGTGATTCTGGAACATCGCACCTTCGTCAAAAAGCTTGTATTTCCCCTGGAGACTCTGCCGATCAATTTGGTGATTTCGGGCGCGGTGACGGAAGCTTTCGGCCTTCTGATTTTTCTCGCCATCCTGTTGGCGGCCCGCGGCGCGATACCTGCCACCGCGGCTTGGCTTCCGGCGTTGGCGGGGCCACAACTTCTGCTTACCGCCGGCATCTGCTGGTTTCTAGCGGCGCTCGGAATCTTCATCCGGGACTTGGGTCAGATTACCGGTTTTGTTTTGACGCTGTGGTTTTTTCTCACGCCTATCTGCTATCCGGAGAGCCATTCGGTTCCTCCCGCGGTTGCGCGGATTCTGGGGTTTAATCCCATATTGGCGCTGGTGCGAGGTTACCGCGCCGTTTTGCTGGAAGGCCGGCCGCCCACCCTTGACGCCCTGATCGCATTATGGATCGGTTCGGCCGCGTTGGCTGTCATCGGACACGCCTGGTTTCACCGCCTGCGGCGCAGCTTCGCGGACATGATTTGAGGGGCTGCTTCAGGCGACGAGCGGTGGCCTGAGCCAGCCCATCTAGATGCCCGCCATCTTTACGAAAAGCCCGGCCAGCGCGCCGCCGATCAATTCGCCGATGACGGGAACCATGGCGTAACTCCAGTCGGAGTCGCCTTTGCCGGAAATGGGCAGAATCGCGTGGGCGATTCGAGGCCCCAGATCGCGAGCCGGATTAATGGGAAATCCAGTAGTCCCGCCGAGGCCGATGCCGATGACCCAAACCACACATCCGACCAGGAAGGGAACAAGTCCGGGCGCCACCGCGCCTGCGGATCCCACCACCCCTTTGGACAGAACCGAAGCGATGATCAGGAAAAGCATGAAGGTGCCGATGATCTCGCTGATGATGTTGGTAGGCGTATTGCGGATCGCCGGCGCCGTACAGAAGCACGCTTTCTTGAGCCCTGGGTCGTTGGTGAAGGTCCAGTGCGGCAGGAAATGCAGCCATACCAGCGTGGCGCCCACGAACGCGCCCAGCATCTGTGCTGCGACGAAGCCCGCTACATTGCTGAAGTCGCCGCTTATGATCGCGACGGCCAAGGTGACGGCCGGATTGATGTGCGCGCCGGGGCTGCCGCAGGCTTGCGCCACGGCCACGCCCGCCATCACCGCGAGAAACCATCCCGTGGAGATGACGATCCACCCCGAATTGTTGCCGTTCGTTTTGCTGAGCAGCACGTTGGAATTGGTGCCATTGCCCATGAGGATCAGAACGAGGGTCCCCATGAACTCGCCAAAGAGTGGATTATGCATTTTGCTACAGCCAACTAGACCTTGCGCAATTTTGTGACGCGGCCAATTTCTACCCATTCCACCACGAAGATATTGCCGGCGTGATCGAAAATCGCGCCGTGGGGCTGCACAAATTGGCCTGGAACAAAATCGGCCCGGTTCTCGGTCGTGCGCGGCGGGTTGGGAACGGTCGGCTCACCCAAATGGAGAATGATCTTGTTGTTCTTGTCGAGCAGCGTGACCCGCGCTTGCAAGTCCGGCACGACGATGGTGTCTTTGTGGGTGTGGAAGTGACAGGGCGATTTGGTGCCCGCCACCACATCGATCGGTTTGTCGTCCAGGGTATAGCGGACGATACGATTGTTGCCGCGGTCGGCGATCAGCAGAACCGGATTGGCGGGATCGCGAAGGTCCACCATATTGCCGTGCGGATTATTGGTGGAATCGATGGGCACGTCTCTCGGCACGCCTGGCTGGCCGGGAGGCGGGGGCGCGGCCGGCCCTCTTCCGCCGCCTTGTCCTCTTCCGGCGGCTGCCTGAGCCGGCGGGCCGCCGGGACCGCCGCCCTTCGCGGCTCCATCGCCTCGGCCACGCCCTCCTCCCCCGCCCGCTCCACGGCCCGCTCCCTGACCCTGACCCGCGGGCGGTCCGCCGAACGTCTTGACGAGTTTCGGATACGCAGTGCTGCTCGCCTGGCTGTAGTGGAACATGTAGTAGGAGCCATACCCGTCGCCTACCCAGAAATCCAGGTTCGGGGCGATCGCAAAGTTCGTGGGCCGGTAGTTCAAACCCGCCGCGCCGGGCCCTTTTTGATAAACGGGTGAATCCTGCGGGTATCCCATGGTCCAAATCTCTTCGCCCTTCAGCGTGCGCTTGGTGACGATGCCATGTTTTTCATCACAAAAGTAAAGGTACTCGGTCTTGCCCTCTTTGCTCAGGTGCATGCCGTGCGCGCCGCCCCGGAACATGGGCCCGAACGAGCGGACAAATTTGCCCTTATCGTCGAAAACGACCACGCTATCGGGGCTGGGGCTGTCCTTGTAGACCGTGTGGTGAATGTAGATATGACCCTGGGAATCCTCGCACACGCTGTGCGTGTTGCCGTATTTGATGTTGGACGGGAGCTGCCCCCAATCGTGAATGCATTCGTATTGGTGCTCGCCTTCGCCGAGAATCTTGTTCTTCGAATCGGTCTTGCTATCGGCTTTGATGAAGAACGGAACCGTCGCGGCCGCGCTGGCGGTGAGGAAAGTCCGTCGCGTTGTATCGCTCTTGGTTGACTGGCTCATGTAGGGGCTCCTTGGTCGCTGGATGAAGCGCAAACCTGCGGGATATTATACAACTTCCGCGTCTAGCAGCCGTGTTCCAAAGTGTGGCCCTCCAGCGCCCTGCGAGCAGCTTCAACTTTGATGCGAGCCGCGTCGACGTAATTCCGGATGCGCCAATAGTCGTCTTTCTTCATGACGCTCAGCCGCTCCTGGAGCACGAGCGCCGCGCGGCTATAGTCGAGCGTCGCCAGGCGAAGAGCGTGGCGCAGCCGCTTCTTTTCGGCGCAACAGAATACGGGTTCCACCGCCGCGCTGCCGGCCATCTCCGTTTTGATCGGAGATCGTTTCCCGCTTAGGTTTGTTTCATAAATCCGTAACGGCCATGGATCGGGATCGAAGACCCGCTGCGGGCATGCCGCGCCCTCGGTAAGGATGTTACTATTAATGTTCTCGTAATTTCTCGCACCAAACGGGCGAGTAGATTAGAACGGGAGCAGGATTGGCCTCGCCGCCGTCGAGTCTTGTCGCGATTTATCCCGGTTCCTTCGATCCGATCACCAATGGTCATTTGGATCTGATCGCTCGGGGCAGCCGCCTGGTAGGGCGGTTAATTGTGGCGGTGCTGAAAAACGAGGATAAGAAGCCGCTATTTTCCGTGGACGAGCGGGTGGAGATGCTCCGGGACGCGGTTCAACCCTGGTGGAACGTGGAAGTGGGCGCGTTTGATGGACTGCTGGTAGACTACGCCGCCGCGCGAGGAGCGAATCTGATTCTGCGCGGCATCCGCGCGGTCTCGGATTATGAGCACGAGCTTCAGATGGCGCTAATGAACCGGCGGCTGCGGCCCGACATCGAGACGGCATTTCTCATGGCCTCGGAAGCCTATTCGTTCATCAGCTCCCGGCTGGTGAAGCAGGTGGCGTCGCTCGGGGGCGACGTTACGGGACTGGTGCCGGAGGCGGTGGCGCAAAAACTGAAGCTTTCGGCCGTGGCCGCCAGCCCTCGGCTAGCCGGGAGTGCAAAGCGGGAGACGGAAAGCCAATAGCATAGACTGGAGTCCGAATGCAAACTGTAACTGAACTAGCCCAACGGATTTCGCTTATCAGCGAATCCTCGACCATGAAGGTAGCCGCCGAGGCCGACCGCCTTCGGCGCGAAGGGGTCGACGTGGTCGACTTCAGCGCCGGCGAGCCCGATTTCCCGACCCCAGACAACATCAAACGCGCGGCCATGCGCGCCCTGGACGAAAACTTCACCAAATATACTCCCGTCGGCGGGACGGTTGAACTGAAGCAGGCGATTTGCGACCATCATCGCCGCTTGTACGGCACTTCCTACGGCCCCAAGGAATGCATCGCGACAATGGGCGGCAAGCACGCCATTTTCAACCTGACGCAGGCGCTGGTGGACCCGGACGACGAGGTGATTATTCCCCTCCCGTATTGGGTGACTTTCAAGGACGTCGTGAATTACGCGGGCGGCCGGTGCGTTTTCGCCGAAACCAACGAGGAGGACGGTTTCGCGCTGAAAGCGGCCGCCGTCGAGCGGCTCATTACGCCGCGCACCAAGCTGATGATCCTCAATTCGCCCTGCAACCCGAGCGGCGCCGTGATTGAGCGGTCCGAGCTGGAAAAAATTTTCCGCATCGCCAAATCCAACGGAATTCTGATCATTTCGGACGAATGCTACGAGCGATTCCTGTACGAAGGCGAGCCCTTTTCCCTCGCTTCTCTTCCCGGCGCGAAAGACACCGTCATGGTGGCCGGGTCGCTTTCCAAAACCTACGCTATGACGGGCTGGCGGTTGGGGTTCGTGTTGGCGCCGGCCGAAATTGTCGCCGCCATCAATAAGGTCCAGAGCCACGCGACGTCCAATCCTGCCTCTATCACTCAGAAGGCTGCGATTGAGGCGTTGCGCGGTCCGCAAGAGTCGGTAGGCTTGATGCTGGCCGAATACCGCCGCCGCCGGGAATACGTGCTCGGCCGGCTCGCGGCGATTCCCGGAATTCGCACAAACGCGCCCCAAGGCGCCTTTTACGTTTATCCCAATATCAGCGCCGCTTTCGGCGATGGCATTGCGAATTCCCTCCAGTTTTCCGAAAAGCTGCTGGCGGAAGAGTTTGTGGCGCTGGTTCCGGGCGAAGCGTTCGGCACCGACCGGCATGTTCGAATCTCTTACGCCACATCGATGAAGGAACTCGAGCGCGGCCTGGATCGCATCGCGAGGTTCATCCAGGCGCGACCGTGATGGAGCGCCTGCCTTCGCGCTTCCTCCATAAGATTTGGGGGAGCGAAGTCTGGTTCGAAGGTGGCGCCGTTCCTCCCATTCTCGTGAAATTCATCAGCACGTTCGATCGCCTTTCGGTGCAGGTGCACCCGGACGATGATTACGCGCGTCTTCACCACAATTGCCTCGGAAAAACCGAGATGTGGCACATTCTGTCCGCCAAGCCAGACGCGGAGATCGCCGCCGGCTTCCGCCAGCCAATTTCCAGTGAACGCTTGCGGCAAGCGGCGCTGTCGGGCGAGATTGTCGACCTTTTGCAATGGCACAAGGCCGCCCCCGGCGATACTTTCTTCATTCCCGCCGGCACTGTCCACGCGATTGGCGAGGGCATTGCCCTTTGCGAGATCCAGCAGTCGAGCGACATGACCTATCGCCTCTACGACTGGAACCGCCGTCCGCCTTTGCATTTCGAACACGCCTTGGCGGTCAGCCTTCGGGAGCCGCATGCCGCCCGGCGCGATTTCGTGACCTGTGATTATTTTACCGCTCATCGCCGGAAGGTGAATGATTCTGCGCGGCTTGAGCCGCTTCAGTTGGCCGTCATTCTGGACGGCGAAGGAACGCTGGACGGCCGGAAAGTCCGGGCGGGAGAGGTTTGGCATGCGGGGCCACGAGCCATTCCGGTGAAAGCGGCGGGTAATTTCACCGCATTATGTGTTTGTGTAGGGTAATAGATGCGGAGCCGATTTTCGTCATAATACAATGAAACAAAGTTCACCGAATCGACGTAACGCGAATCGGCGTCCCGCGCATCCAACATACCGAGTCTAAACATGAAAACTACCCTGCTTACAGCGACTTTAGCGGCATTTGGCTTGGCGAGCGTCAACGCCCAGACCCTGGATCACAGCGGAAACGGGCTGCTCAACGGATCGTTCCGTTTTCGCCAATTGGCGGTGGTGAATATCGATCAGAATGGCAATCCGACGGAAATGGCCGGCGCCTACGGAGTGATTACGTTTGACGGAAACGGCAATTACTCGGTAACGGGCACATATGTCGATAACACTGTTTCGAACGGAAGCCCGCAGGCGCTTTCGGTTACCTCCACCTACGTGATCGGGTCCAACGGGCTCGGCTACATCTCTAACCCGCTTGTGCCAACCGATTCCGGCAGCCGCATCTATGGGGCGGTAGCGCAGGGCGTCTTCGTAGGCAGCGCCACGGAATCTCAGCAGGTCAATGATCTGTTGATTGCAATTCCGGCGGGCGCCCCCCCGACGAATTCCAGCTTCAACACGCCCTATCAAGTGGGCGTGCTTGACTTTCCGGGCGGAACCAGCGCCGCCATCAAGAACGCGCTCTTCAAATTGTCGCCCAACGGATCGGGCGGCTTCGCGAGCATCACGCTGAATGGCCAGGCGTCGAATAACAGCGCGACTTTCGTGACGCAGACCGTGACCGGCGCCACCTACAACTTTCAAAGCGACGGCAGCGCGACTCTAAACTTCCCGCTCCCCTCCGGAGTGACTGCCGGCAACGCTCTGGTGGGGGGAACCAGGACCGCCTTTGTGTCGGCGGACGGAAATTTCATCCTGGGATACAATCCGACGGGCTACGACATGTTCGTGGGGGTGAAGGCGCTGGCGTCGGCAATCCCCAACAACGTTCCTCCCAATGGCCTGTTTTTCAATGCGGCGCTGGAAGATGTGCCCGCAGGAAACGGCGTCGATAATTTCTATGGATCGATCCACTCCTTCGGCGACACGAACGGCGATGCGATCGTCCATCAACGTGTCGGTTCAATTTTCTTTTATCCCTACGACTTCGGCGTCGACGATCAAATCGAGCTCAATCCCGATGGAACCTCCACCTACTCCGGATGCACGGCGGTTCTGTGCGCGGACTTCAACGGCTACGCCTACGGGTTCGGAGACACTGGCCAAGCCTACGTGGCGATTGGCACGGGCGGGTTCTTCTCCGTTTCCCTCGGCCTTCTGAGCCCGTCGACCCCCGGACCCAGCACCAGTTCCGTCTATCTGAATCCGATCGGCATTGTGAATGCGGCCAGCGGGGCGCCCGTCACCGCCAGCCTCGCGCCTGGCGAGACAATTACTCTGTACGGAAAAAATCTCGCAACCGTTACGATGAATGGTCCAAATGGGCCTGCTCCTAACAATCTCGGTGGCACGCAGGTGATTATCAACGGTATCGCCGCGCCGCTTTATTACGTCAGCTCCGGACAGGTTAACGCGGTTATTCCATGGGAACTAAGCGCCGCTTCGCTCGCCACGATTCAAGTGCTCAACAATGGAACGCCATCAAATTCCGTCACCATGTACATGGCTGATTCCAACCCGGGCGTCTTTACGCAAAATGAGACTGGAATCGGATTCGGCGCCGCCACTCACGCCGATTACAGCTTGATTACGCCCAGCAATCCAGCGCAGCCGGGCGAGACCATTTTGGTCTTCCTTACCGGCCTCGGCACGGTAACCCCAACCGTATCCGATGGCGCGCTAGGATCCACAGACCCGAATAACTTAAATAAAGCGGACTTGTGGACGACGAACACCTTGGGCGCTTACTTTAACGACTACGTCAACGGCAATAGCGCCCAGGGGACCATTCAATACGCCGGCCTTGCGCCAGGCTTGTTAGGCTATCAGCTCAATGTTACGATTCCGTCCGGGGTGGGTTCGCCCAACTCCGGCGCCAGCGGCGGCGTGTATCTGGAACTTGTCACGGACCAAGCGGATATTAATCAGGTGCAGATTCCAGTGGGTGCGGCCTCGGCCGCGTCTCTAAGACCGCACGCCCGCTCCGCTGGGCTCCAACGCCGGCCGCATCCGGGTTCATTGAAACGGCTCGGCGGCGCACAACCCTCGCGCAGGGGCACCCTGGAGTAAGCTGAGGGAGCATGCTGCTCCCTTTCGGTTGGCGCTCAGAACGGCTTAAGAAACGCATAGAGCCGCAACCTTAGGGGGCCCACTCCATGCTCCTCACGCTCCCGCCCCCGCTTGAAGAAGTCGTCCGCGCGCTGCATGGCTCCCATCTTCACGTTGTGGTGGTGGGCGGCGCCGTGCGCGACGCCCTGCTCGGGCTTCCGCCCAAAGATTTCGATATCGAGGTTTATGGGGCAAGCTACGACCGTCTCGCCGAGCTTCTCTCGGGCTTCGGCCGGGTGGACCTCGTTGGCAAAGCCTTCGGAGTCGTCAAACTGTTCCGCGCTGGTTTGGGCGAGGTGGATTTCAGCATTCCGCGGCGCGAAAGTAAAATCGGGCTGCATCATCGCGATTTCCGCACCGCTTTCGAAGACGCCATCACGCCGCGCGAAGCGGCCAGCCGCCGCGACTTCACCATTAACGCCATCGCCTACGACCCGGTGCGCGACGAGCTCCTGGATTACTTCGGCGGCGAACAAGACCTGAAAAATCGCAAGCTCCGCGCCACCAGCGATGCTTTCCGGGAAGATCCGCTGCGGGTGCTGCGCGGAATGCAGTTCGCCTGCCGTTTCGACCTGGAAATTGACGAGGCCACCGCGGAGATGTGCCGGTCCATCGCCGGTGAGTATGCCACGCTCGCCCGCGAGCGCGTGGCTGAAGAGTTCATGAAGTGGGCCATCAAGAGCGAGCGGCCCGGCCGCATTTTGGAATATCTTAAGAAAACCGGCTGGGCGGTTCACTTTCCCGAAATCGCCGGTCTCGACGGCGTTCCGCAAGATCCCGAATGGCACCCGGAAGGAGACGTGGGCCGGCACACGATGCTGGTGGTGGACGCCGGCGCGCGCATCGCCGTCCGCGAGCGGCTGGAGGGCGACGATCGCGCGGTGCTTTTGTTCGCGGCGCTGTCCCACGATTTCGCCAAGCCCGCGACTACGGCCTTGCGCGAGCGCGACGGTCGCCTCCGCTGGACATCCTGGGATCATGAGGCGCAAGGCGGGCCTATGGCGCGCGCATTTCTCGAGCGGATCGGCATTAAAAACTCCATCGTGGCGCAGGTCCAGAAGCTGGTGGAAAATCATCTGGCGCATTCAAGCATCGGCAAAGACCCCACGCCGCGCGCGATCCGAAGGTTGGCGATGCGTCTGGCTCCCGCCAACATAGCGCAATTGATGCATCTGATGGAAGCCGACCACTCCGGCCGTCCTCCTCTGCCCGCCGGACTCCCGGAAAACGCCATCCGCATCCGCGAAATGGCGCGAGAACAAGCCGTAGAGCGGATGCCGCCGCCCGCGCTCATCTTCGGCCGTCACGTGCTTCCGTACTTCAACAACCGCCCCGGCAAGCATATTGGCGAAATTCTGGATGCCGCTTACGAAGCGCAACTCGACGGGGCCTTTTCGACGGAGCAAGAAGCTCTGAAATGGTTGCAGGATTATATTAGGCGAGTATGACCAAGCACGAAATTTTGCTTGCCCAGCGAGAGTGCCTGTTCCCCTCGGTCTTCCACTACTATCGCGATCCTCTGGTCTTGACCCGCGCGAAAAATCAATTCGTATGGGATGCGGATGGCGATCAGTATCTCGATTTTTTCGGCGGCATCGTCACCGTGAGCGTGGGGCATTGCAACGACCGAGTGAACCGGGCCGTGCATGAGCAACTGGACAAATTGCAGCATGTCTCGACGCTTTTCGCCACCGAGCCGCAAGCTGAGCTGGCGCGGAAAGTCTCGGAGATCGCTCCCGTCCGGGGCTGGAAATCTTTCTTCACATGCAGCGGGACGGAAGCGAATGAAACCGCGATTCTGGCTGCGCGCTGCTACACCGGATCGACGGAAATCGTCGCGCTGCGGCATGCCTATCATGGCCGCTCTTCGCTCGGAATGGCTCTCACCGGGCAGGAGCCTTGGAAGCTCGGGCCGCCGCAACCAGGCGTGGTCTTCGCGCACAACGCCTATTGCTATCGTTGCCCGTTTGGCCTCCAATATCCGAGCTGCGAAATTCGCTGCGCGCAGGATGTAAGAGAGCTAATCCGAACCACCACCACCGGGCGCATCGCCGGAATGATCGCCGAGCCGATTCAGGGCGTCGGCGGCTTCATCACTCCGCCCAAGGAATATTTCCCGATCGTCGCCGCCATTGTGCGCGAGCACGGCGGCGTTTTCATCAGCGACGAGGTGCAGACCGGATGGGGACGCACAGGAAACAAGTGGTGGGGCATCCAACAGTGGGGCGTTTTACCCGATATTCTCACCAGCGCGAAGGGCATGGCGAACGGACTTCCCATCGGCCTGACCGCCGCGCGGCCGGAAGTCGCGGATGGAATTAAAAAGCTCACGATTTCCACCTTCGGCGGTGGACCCGTGCCCTCGGCGGCGGCAAAAGCGGTGATCGATCTGATTGAGGAAGATCATCTCGCCGCCAATGCCGCCGAAATAGGCGCATATTTGCGCCAAAACCTGGACGATCTCATGCAAAAACACCCGCTGATCGGCGACGTTCGCGGGATGGGATTGATGCAAGCGCTGGAGCTGGTGCAGGATCGCCAGTCGAAAGCTCCGGCCGTGGAGGAAACCGCGCGATTAATGGAAGCCGCTCGCGAAAATCGAATTCTGATCGGCAAAGGCGGACTTCATGGCAACGTGATTCGCATCTCTCCGCCGCTCAACGTGACTCGCGCGGATGTCGATGAGTTTATCCGCGCGCTCGATCGAAGCTTCGCCAAGATTTGCCCTCATTGCAGGGGACGCGCCCCAGCATAGCCGGTCATTTCCAGATAACCTGAGGCGAACAGCGAGTCACCCTGCTTCCGGCCGATGGCGTCGATGGCGCCTTCCCAATAGGACGGAATTGGCGTGCCTTTGCCCGCGATTTCTTGTTTGGCGAGCTTGGCGGCCACGGAGGCTTCCAGTCCGAGAGAGGGAACGCGAATGGCCCATTCAACGGGATAGCGGCCGCCCGTATCCGGGCTGGTCCACACCTTTCCCGGCTGGAGCGAAAACTCCGCCGCGGATAGAAAACGGCTCTTGCCCGAAGCGTCGACGTAGGTTCCAGCCGAGTAAGGATCGGGCGAGCCGTCTTTGCGACGCAGACGGTACAGCATGATCTCCGAGCCGTCCGAAGCTTGCAAGCTTAGCCAGTCCCAACCGGTCTGTTCGGGATCGAGTTGAGATGTAAAGAACTCATGGTCCATCCAGCTCAAACCCTCTACCCGGAACTGCTTTCCGGAGAGTCGGATTTCGCCAGACGTGACCAGGCGAGTGAGCGAAACGTAATGAGAGGCGCGGCCCGCGGCCGCGGCTTTTTGGCTGACGCCATTTTTGCCGTGAATCACGGGCGGTTTCCGGGATTGGAGCGTAAGAGTGAACGAGAAGTCTGGGGCGACGGCGTCGAGCTGCTGCGAATTTGAATCAAGCCAGCGGGCGCGCCAGTTCCCATTCCAAACCCGCCGTTGCTCGAGATCGGCGCCTGCCAAGCCGGCGCCCGCGCGATTCAGGCGCTCAGCGTGCAGGAATTGGCCTCCATCGATGTCGCTCAATGCGAGGTGCGCCATCCAAACGTCGCGGATATCCCAAACGTTCGAATCCGCTCGCTCGCTGCTCTGTCCTCCTTGGCGGAAAAAGGTTAGTTCGAAGCCGAACCTTCGGCCATCGGTGGTGTGGAGATTGCCAATGTAATACCACCATTCCGTTTGGAAATCCGGATGATTGAAGTGATCGCGCGGGAATTCGTAGTGATAGCCGGGAAGCGCCAGACGATAAGCCGCCAGTAGAACAGCCGCGGCTCTATTCTTCATGGAGCGCCTCGATAGGAACCAGACGCATCGCCATTCGCGCCGGATATAAAGCGGCCAGGATCGTGGCGGAATAGACGATGGTGAGCGCGGTGAGGAGTAAGGCAATAGGCCAATGGAATTGAATCGTCCAGCCGAACGACTGCTTGTTAATGACGAAAATCAAAATCAGCGATAGAAAGAACCCTAGAACCAAACCGGCCGCGTTGGCGATGAGACCCAAAAAAGCGGCTTCGAGCAGAATTATGCGGCGAAGCTGGCTGCCCGCGGTCCCCATAAACCGCAGCAAGCCGAATTCGCTCCGGCGATCGATCACCAGCGAGAGGAGCGCGCCACTGACCCCCATGACAGCCACCAGCACGGCGACGGCCTCCAAAGCGTGGGTGATGGCGAATGTGCGGTCGAAAACGCGGATTCCCTCCTCGCGCAGGGAACGGTTCGATGCGACGGTAACGCGGCGGCCGGCGAGCGAAGCCTCGATTTCACGGCGGCCCTGCGCGATCGAGACCCCGGGTTTCAAATACACAGCGATATTTGACGGCGAAGGGTCGGGCAGATATTTCAGGAGGGTGGCGCGGTCGAGGAAAATAGTTCCTCGTTCTCCGGAATAGTCGTAGTAAATATCCGCGACGCGAAAGGTTCGGCTGCCGCCAGAAAGGGCAAGCGTGATGGAGCCGCCTGGATGGACGTGATGCTTGCTGGCGAATGGCTCGCTAACGACAGCGGCATCACGCCCCACGAGCTGGGACAGGATTTGGGAAGGCTTAGCGCCGGAAAGAAACCTGAGCACGCCATGATTGCCGACCAGGGTTGCCTCGGCTCCCATGAGAGTGGCGGGCAGCGAATCGTAAACGATGGGGTAAGACCGTAGCTGCTCCACCTCGGCCACA
Source organism: Bryobacteraceae bacterium (assembly GCA_035293905.1). Taxonomy (GTDB): domain Bacteria; phylum Acidobacteriota; class Terriglobia; order Bryobacterales; family Bryobacteraceae; genus Palsa-187. The sequence continues at coordinate 15,048 of DATGLY010000069.1, read as the reverse complement.
TCTGGCAAGCCGTGTAACTCGGCCGGGATCTCGGGGGACAGGGTGGGGAAGCGATCTGGCCCGTTGGGCGCCGCGGGACGAACGTAAAAGTCCGCCTGAACGCGGTCGCCCATCCACAGCACGACGGTTTCGCGGAAGCTGCCCACCATGATGCCCACGGCGGTTAGCATGGCCACTGCCGTAGACAGGGCTGCCGCAAGAACGGAGGTCCGGCGGAGGGATGCAGCCAGCGCGCGGCTGGCTAATAGAGCCTCGACGCCGAAAATGGGTTCCGCCAGCGCCGCGGCCAGGCGCGCAAATGCCCACAGGGCCGCCGGGAGCGCCAGGGCCGAGGCGGCGAGCAGGAGCGCGGCGGCCAGATACCCGAAAACAGGTTTGCCGGCGATCGCGTCCTGCCGCGCGGCGATCCAGGCGCACAGGGCCAGCGCCGCGGAGATTCCCAATTGCCGTCCACGGCGGAGGCGAGCTTCGTGCTCGCGGCGCGCCCGCCCCATTGCTTCCGAGGGAGGAACTTGTGAAGCCTCTCGAGCGGGCAACAGGGCCGACACGACGGATGCAGCGACCCCAAGCGCTAGCGCTAACCCGGCCTCGGTCCAAGTAAGCTCGACCGGCGCGGGACGGCTGCTGACGTAGAGGGATCGAACGGTCGCGCCAACCAGATGCACGGCCCCTTCCGCAAGAAGTCGCCCCAGGCCGATGCCCGCGGCCGCGCCGAGCAGGCCGAAAGCGGCGGCCTCGCCCAGGAAGGCGAGCATCACGCCGGAGCGCGATGCGCCCAGCGCCCGCACCACTCCGATTTCCACGCGGCGGCGCACAACCGAAACCGAGATTGTGTGGTAGATGAGAAAGCCGCCGACGGCGAGCGAGATGTAGCTCAAAATCCGAAGATTCCAGCGGAAACCAGCCAGCAAGCGGCGGTTCTCATCGGCCTCAGCGCCTTCGCGCCCCAACGAGGTCTCCGGCGGTAGGGCGGACCTCAGCCGCGATTCCCACACATCGGATCCGCCGCCGGGGGGCGTCTCAATCAGAATGCGGTCAAGCGTTTCACGGCGAAGAAAGCGGGCGGCCTGCGCTAAGTCCATCACCACCGCATCGCCCGAGTTTTCGCCCAACAACCCGCCAACCGTCACCCATCGCGAGGAATCGCCCGCCAGAAGTTCGAAGCGGTCGCCGGGTTGGTAGGGGAGGTCGCGGCCGATCCAAACGTCGGAGGCGAAATTCCGCGGCGGATTCGCGCTGTCAGCCTCGTTCAGCCCGGCCACTAGATCGATGCCGAGCAAAGGCACGGTGCGCTCGGAATCCGCGAGTACGCCGTAATCCTCGATGCGAGGATGCAGTTTGAGCGCGTAAGGCAATTCGGCGAGGCGGGTGAGCGTTTCCGGGCGGACGCCTCCATTGGCTGTCACCTCAAAATCCGCCCGGCCCGCCAGCGTCTCCAAGGACGAGCGGAATGACCCCGCGGCCGCTTGACCGGCAAGTTCGATCGCTAACGCCGCCGCCACGCCCAAAGCCACCGCGCCGACGGTTAGCGAAGCCCGGAGGAGCTCCCGCCGGATGGGCCGAACGATCATGCGGTAGAAAACGGTCAGGTAATGCAAGAAATCTCTCTGGAAACGCCGTATTGCTCCACTTGCCCATCTCGCAGCCGAACGACGCCATCCGCCATGGCCGCCGCTTCGACGCTGTGAGTGGCCATGACCAGAGTCGTCTTCTTTTCGTCCACGATCCGCCGCAGTAGGCGCAGGATGAGATCGCTGGTGGCGTCGTCAAGATTGCCGGTCGGTTCATCGGCGAGCAGCAGCTTCGGTGAGGAAGCGAGCGCGCGGGCGATGGCCGCACGTTGCATCTGTCCGCCGGACAGTTGATACGGCATGCGACGGGCGAAGGCGCCCATCTCGACCCAGTCCAGACACTCGAGCGCCGTCTGACGGGCCCGGCCCTTCCGGCCTAGAAGCAACGGGAGTTCGACATTCTCGACGATTGAGAGCGTAGGCAGCAGTTGAAACGACTGGAAAATAAAACCAACCTTTTCACGCCGGAGCCGGGCGAGCGCAGCCTCGCTTAAGGCCGAGGTCAGCACTCCGTCCAAATGCACTTCGCCGGAAGTCGGAAAATCCATCGCGCCCGCCAGGTTGAGCAGCGTAGTCTTGCCGCAGCCGCTTCTGCCCGCAAGGGCCAAAAATTCCCCCTGCCGCGCTTCGAGTGATACCTCGCGGAGAGCCTGTACGACGACGCCGCCGGCGGAGTAGCTTTTGCTCGCCCTGCAAAGGCGAAGAATACTCGTGGCCAAATTCCCATAGTAGGGCAAACCCGGGAGGGAAAGGCGATGATAGAGTATTAGCAAGTCGAGGATCGTGATATGTTTGCTGTTTCTTCGCTGGTTCTCGTGACAGGTTTGGCATTCCAGGCCGGCGCCCCGGTTAGGCAGGCCAGCGCGGATGTTGTGGCCTCCGCTCGAGACCCGGCGCCCTCTGCCCTAACTCCTGAAATGCGCGGCGACATTATGATGGCGCGCAAAATGTACCGCGACGCATTGGACTATTACAAGCCCGGAGCCGAAAAATCCGCCGTGCTTGCAAACAAGGCTGGGATTGCTTATCACCAGTTGCAGGATCTGGTCAACGCGCGGAAATATTACGAAAAGGCCATTAAGCTTAACCCCCGCTACGCGGAGGCGATCAACAACCTTGGGACGATTTTTTATGCGCGCAAGTCCTACCGGCGCGCGATCGAGCAGTATAAGAAAGCGCTCCGCATCACGCCTGATTCCGCCTCCATTCTCAGCAATCTCGGCACGGCCTATTTTGCCCGGAAAAACTACATGGAGGCGAGCAAGGTCTACGAGCGGGCTCTGGCCCTCGATCCGGAAGTTTTCGAGCGGCGGAGTTCGCAAGGCACATTGCTGCAAGATCAGAGCGTGGAAGAGCGCGCCAAATTTCATTACTATTTGGCCAAGACCTATGCGCACGCCGGCGTAAAGGACCGCACGATTTTGTATGTCCGGAAGGCGCTCGAAGAAGGATTCAAGGACCGCGATAAGTTCACAAAGGAGCCTGAATTCGCCTTCTTGCAAGACGATCCCGAGTTCAAGGAACTCCTGGCCACGGAGCAGAAAGTCCTCTGAAACGCGTTGGGACCGGACTGTTCGCGACTGCGGCGCTGCTTGTTTCATGCGGCCTGGGATCGTGCTCCCGCCCAGCCGCGGGCGCTATCGAACGGATTGCCGTACTGCGCTTCGATAATCTCACGGGCGATGGCTCTCTGGACTGGATTGCGGCCGCCGCGCCCGCGATTTTAGCCGCCGAGTGGAACGGTCCCGCCGTAGCCCTCCTCGCCGGTTCAACGCGTGACGCCTCTCTTGAAAGGGCGACGACTTGGGCGCATGGCTACTTTGAAAAACATGCCGCCGGCCTCCGTTTCCGGATCGTGATCGAGAACGCCGCGCTGCACAAGATCATCCGGGAAAAGACGGCGGATGGCGGCGTTTTGTACGCTATGACCGCGATCGCTCCGCAAATACGGCCTGGGGCGGTTCCATTTTCTACCGCCAACCCTGACGCCGTGGAGGCTTGGGGTCACGCGAATTTCGAGCGTGCGGTAAACCTGGATCCAGACTTCAGCGCCGCGTGGCTTTCCTGGGCGCAAAGTCTTGCTGCGGCAGGCAATGGCCGGGACGCTCTGGATGTGGCCCAGCGCGCGCTAGCGCGCGGAGGATTGCGGTCTAAGATCGATCGAAGCCAGATCGAATTGCTGGCCGCGAATCTCCGGCAAGACAGCGCAGCCCGGCTGGATGCGCTGGCCGGGTTGACGCGCGTTTTTCCGCGCGATCCCTCCGCCTTGCGAAACCTGGCGCAGGCCCAGTTCGCCGCCCGGCGTTTCTCCGAGGCGGCCCAGACGTATCAAGCGCTAATCCCCCTCGATGCTTCCGGGCCGCTCGATTTCAATTTGTTGGGATATGCGCAAGCGTGCATGGGGAATCTCGACGGCGCAAAAAGCTCATTCGAGCAATACGGCAAGCGCTCCGGCCAAGCCATCAACGCTCTTGACTCTTTGGGCGAGGCTCTCTTCATGAACGGCCGATTTCAAGAGGCTGAAAAGAAGTTTTTGGAGGCTTATCAAAAAGATCCGAGATTTCTGGACGGCCTCGATCTCTGGAAGGCCGCCCATGCGCGCTGGTTAGCCGGCGATCTCGCCCCTGCCGATCAGTTGGCGGCGCAGTACACGAATGCGCAGGCCCGGAAACCGGGGCCGCTGGCCATCTGGCTTCAAGCGACGTGGTTGTATGAAACCGGCCGCAAAGGTCAGGCCGCCGCGCTCTTGGCGAAGGAGGCTTCCAACCAGTTTTTCGCACAACAGATTGCGGTTTGGAGGAATCCGAGCGCGGCCGCGCCCCGCGATCTGGAAAGCTTGAGACAGCTCTATGAGCGCGCCGATCCCGTGAACGACGGTCTCCAGCGGACTCTCTATGCCTCGGCGCTGCTGGAATCTGGGCGGAAGGACGAGGCCCGCAATCTAGTTCAACTTTGGCCGCTGCCGCCCCGGGGAAACTCGCCGCTGGATTCATTAATATTTCCCGAATTCTTGGAGCTAAGGGACAGGCTTCGTTAGGTTTCGCTTTTGATCTAGAGGTCGTAAATATTTCCATGATTGTCGGCAACTCCAGGCGGCTGCAAGGGTTTAGACCGGTATACTGAAACAGATAACGGATGCGATTCTCGGTCGACGCCCATACGATCGGCTGCCACTTAACCGGTAACGAGGTCTACATCCGTAACCTTCTCAGCCAGTTCTCCAAGCTTGATCCGGACAGCGAGTTTATCGCCTATGTTTCTAAGGACGATGCGCCCTCGCATATCGCCGGGCGTATTTTCACGCGCAAAGTTTCCAAAAATCCCTACAAACGCCTGGGATGGGACTTGCCGTTCCGGTTGCGTCAAGACCGTCCGGATCTTTTGCACGTGCAGTACACGGCTCCCGTGGCGTGCTCCGCTCCGGTGGTGGTGAGCGTGCACGATGTGAGTTTTCTGGAGCACCCGGAATACTTCACGCCGTATCGATGCACCCAGCTCGGGATCACCGTGAAGCGGACGGTAAAAAAGGCGGCCGCGGTTCTGACGCCCAGCGAATTTTCGCGCAACGCGATCCTGCAACATTACGCTGTCGACCCGAATAAGGTCGTGGTGGCGCATAATGCTGTTTCCTCCCAATTTCGCCCGGTCGAACGGACTGCGGCTCTGAAGCGAATTGAAGCCAGGTTCGGCCTGCGCGGCCCCTTCGTGCTGACGGTGGGAGATTTGCAGCCGCGCAAAAATCATTTGGGACTGCTAAAGGCTTTCGAGGAGGTGATCCATGCGCATCCTCAGCTTAGGCATCGTCTGGTGTTTGTGGGGAAGGAGACCTGGTATTCGAAGGAATTGCATCGCGCCGTGGCCCAATCAAGCGTCTCCAAACGCGTCCATTTTACCGGCTTCATCGACGATGCGGAGCTGGTTCAGTTTTACGGCGGCTGTGAGTTGTTCGTGTTTCCTTCGTTTTATGAGGGATTCGGCTTGCCGATCCTGGAGGCCATGGCGTGCGGGCGAGCCGTGGCGTGCTCGAACACCTCGGCCATGCCGGAAGTGGCGGATGCCGCCGCCATTCTCTTTGATCCGCGATCGACGCAAGAGGTTGCGCGCGCCATCGCCGACGTGCTGCTCGATCCGCAATTGCGCCTTCGCCTTGAACGCCTAGGCGCCCAGCGCGCGTCTATATTCAGTTGGGAGCGCGCCGCTCAACGCACGCTTGAGGTCTACCGGCGCGTGGCGCAAGGACAAAGCCCCGTCGAAGAAATGGCCCGCGCCAGCGTTTCGTGAGGGAAGCTTGCTTTATGAAATACGTAGTTGTTGCGTCGCTCTTTTTTTGGCCGCTTTCGGGCGAGAGCTTGCATTATGTGATCAATTGGCCTAGCGGGCTAAGCTTAGGGGAGGCGGCGATCGAGTCCAGCGGCCTTAGCGCGGGATCCGGCGCGTTTAGTTCCCGTACCGATTGGAATTTTACTTTCGATCTCGATGCGAGCGTCCCCGGCTTCACCATCCGTGATCATTACGTATCGCGCGCCTCCGGACCGGACGTTTGCTCCGAACAGTTGATCAAGACCGTGCAGCGAGGCGCCCGCAAAACCGAGGAAACCGATACGTTCGATCAAAAGGCCGGAATACTGACGCGCCAAACCAAGCCGCCCGGAGGCAAGAGCGATTATCCCGTCGCAGGCTGCGCGAGAGACGCGCTGGCCTACCTTCAGTTTGCAAGAAATGAGCTGGCGGCGGGGCGGCTGGTTCCCCAGCAATCCGTCGTGCTGGGCGGAGCGTACAACGTTCGCCTGGAGTTCTCGGGATCGGAAACAGTTAAAAGCGGCGGAAAAGCCGTGCCAGCCGACCGGATTCAGGCGGCTATCAAGGGCCAGTCCAGTGAAGTTAAGGTCCAGATTCTTTTTGCGAAGGACCCTGCGCGCACTCCGCTGCTGGTGCGAATTCCGCTGTCCTTGGGAACGTTTACCGCGGAGTTGACGCGTTGATTGGGCCAGGCCATTAATCAGCCGGCCCACAATCTCGGACACAATGCGGATAGCTTTTTTCTCTCCTCTGCCGCCGGCCAAGAGCGGCATTGCGGATTATTCGGCAGCCCTGCTGGAATCACTGTCGCGGCTGGCGGAGGTGGATGCCTTCTCCTCCAAGCCGGCCGCTTTTGATGCATCGCGCTACGACGTTTGTGTCTACCAGTTAGGCAATAATCCTCACCACGCCTTCGTGTACGAGGCGGCTCTGGAACAGCCGGGCGTCGTCGTCATGCACGAAGCCAATTTGCATCATTTGATCGCCGATTTGACCATCCGCCGCGGAGACTGGGATGCATACCTAAGAGAGCTGGAACGAGATGCCGGCCAGGAGGCGGTTGCCTATGCGCGCCGCCATGTCGTTACCTTGCAGCGCGGGCCGCAGTACGAGATCCCCATGTTGCGGTCCGTACTCGAGCCCGCGCGAGCGGCGATCGTACATAGCGATGCCGTCGCTGAGGCGCTCCGCCAGCAGGGATTCGCCGGCCCTTTGGGGAAAATTCCGCACGGCGCGTGGATTGTAGATGCGGACCGGATGGCATACCGCGAACGCTTGGGGTTGGACGAACGAATCCCGCTGGTCGGCATTTTCGGGTTTTTAAAACCGTACAAGCGCGTCGCGGAATCGTTGCGGGCCTTTCGAAGACTGATCCGCGTGCTCCCGCAGGCGCGCATGATTCTAGTGGGCGAAGCGCATGCCGAGTTGCCGCTAGACTCCCTGATTCACGCCATGAACCTGGCGGGATACGTTCGTCATTTCGATTTCGCGCCCATGGACGATTTCAATGGATACCTGGCGGCCTGCGACATTGTGCTGAACCTTCGTTTTCCAACGGTTGGCGAAAGCTCGGGTACGCTCCTGCGCGCGTTCGGCATGGGTAAGGCCGTCGTGGTTTCCGATATTGGATCTTTTCGCGAACTGCCGGACGAGGTCTGTTTGAAAGCCCCGGTCGACGCTTCCGAGGAAGACCGCCTTTTCGAATACCTAAACTTGCTCGCGTCGCGGCCCGAATTTGCGCGAGCCCTGGGGGCCAAGGCGCGGTCGTGGGTGCAGCGGGAGTGTAGCTGGGACGTGGTGGCGCGGAAGTATGGGGAGTTTCTCGAGGCGGTGGTGGAAGGGCGGCGGCCTGAGATTGCTTCCTCGCAAACGCAGCTCCCTGCGCCCGTTTTCGAGCCGTGCGCGCCGCCAAACGGTGCAGAAGCGCCCTCGGCCGAATCGATCGCAGCTTGGGCTCCGGTCCAAGACGGCTCCCGCGAGTACGTCGAAAGCCACATGAGCCGCCTTCAGCGGACCTTGTCCATCACGCCTCCGGCTGGCCCCGGAGATCGCGTTCTGGAAATGGGAGCGTATCTGCAGATCACGCCCGCGCTCAAGACGCGGCTCGGCTATTCCGAGGTCCGTGGTTGCTATTACGGCGCGTCTGGCAACCGCCATCGGCGCACCGTTACCAGCGAATTGGGCGAGACCTTCGAATGCGAAATTGAATTGTTCGACGCCGAAAAGGATTCTTTTCCATATGACGACGGGTATTTCGCAACCGTTCTGTGCTGCGAGTTGCTGGAGCACTTATCGGCCGATCCCATGCACATGATGTGTGAGATCCATCGTATCTTGAGGCCGAAAGGATCTCTGGTGCTGACCACCCCCAACGTGACGTCGCTGCGCGCGCTGGCGGGAATTCTGCAAGGATTCCATCCCCAACTGTTCAGCGCCTACCTCCGGCCCAAAAACGGCGTCGCCGACGCACGGCATGCCCGCGAGTACACTCCTGCGGAAATCCGGCAATTGCTCGAAAATTCTGGCTTCGAGGTGGTGCTGCTGGAGACGGGGCCCTTCCGGGAGGAGCCCAGGCCGGAGTACGCCTGGGTGGAGCATCTGCTCGAGCGCTATTTTCTTACTAAGGAGCACCGGGGGGAGGGGATCTATACAGTCGGCCGGAAGATCGGGCCTGTGCGGGAGCGGTATCCGTCGTGGTTGTACAGTTGAGAAGCTATAATCTTTCGGAAAGCCTCTCCACCGCGTCTTCCAGCTTTTGCGGCCGTTTGAGCGCTCCTTCGAATAAATCGCCTACTCGGTCAAAACGCGCCAGGGCGTTGCCCAAATGGAACTGCTCGGGGCGCAGCCGGGAATTCACTTCGCGCCACTGAAGCGGGGTGGAAACGGGTGCGCCCGGGTAGGCGCGCGCTGAATAAGGCGCGGAGATGGTTTTGCCTTTGGCGATTTGGGCCCAGTCGAAATACACCTTTCCTTTTTCCCGTAACCGGATCGCGCGTGGCGTGGTAAACAGATCAGGACGTTCGCGCGCGGCGAGGATCGAAAGAAGCTGGGCGAAATTGCGCACCTGCTCATAGCTGTAGCGCGGCTCCAGCGGAACGTAGATATGCATCCCGTCGCCGCCGCTGGTCTTGGCAAAGCCTTCTAATCCCAGCGCATCCAGCTTGCCGCGGATAAGCAGAGCCGCCTCAACTATCTTTTCGTAAGCGCACTCCTGCGGATCGAGGTCAATGAGTACATAGTCTGGATTTTCCGGCGTTCCTATGCGGCTCATCCAGGGATTGTGATCGATGCAGCCAAGATTCACCAGGAACAGCAGGGTCGCGCGATCCTCCCCGACCACGTAGCGGACGCCGTCGTCGGCTACTTCCATGCGCAGCCATTTGGGAAAGCTTTCCGCCACTTCCTTTTGGAAGAAGAACGGCTGCTCGATCCCATTGGGATAGCGCTTGAGGGAAAGCGGCCGATCCTTTAGATGCGGGATCAGGAGCGGGGCGACACGATCGTAGTAGTTGAGTAGATCGCGCTTGCGGTAGCCGTCCTCGGGATAGAACAACTTATCGAGATTCGTAAATTTCAGGCGATGCCCGCCGATAATCAACGTTTGCTCGGATGCGTCGGGATCGAGAAGGGGGCCGTTGGCGGCTGGCGAAGCCGGATTGTCCGGCCCGCCGCTCCCGTTTCTCACGCACTCCAAAGGATCGACGTCGGGACGAAACCCCGACCAGACCGGCGCGCGCAGGCGGCCGTCTTCGGTCCAGTTGTAAAATTTGATCTCGGCGACTAATTCCGGCCGCACCCAGGTGACTTCGCCTTCTTTGGGCAGGTCTTTCGCGGGCTCCACAGGACAGTGGGACGTTACCAGAGGCGCCAGCTTTTCGTAAATCGCCTTGATGGTTTTGTTATCGAAGCCGGTTCCCACGTTCCCTGCCCATTTCAGCTTCCCGCCGTCGTATATGCCGAGCACGAGAGAGCCGAAGTGCTCGCGCTCACCCGCTGTGAATCCGCATAAAACAAACGAGTCAGAATTCTGGACCTTATATTTGAGCCAGTCCGGCGAGCGGCGCGATTCGTAGCGGCTGGATGCCCGCTTGCCGACGACTCCTTCGAGTCCCTGCTGCCTGGCGGCCTCCATAAGATCCACGCCGGCTCCAGCGAAGTGTTCGGAATAGCGGATGGTGGCGTCCGGAAGCAGCACGTCCTTCAGCATCTGCTTCCGCTCCGAAAGTGGAAGGCCGCGCAGGTCTCGGCCGTCAAGATACAACAAATCGAAAACGTAGAGGACGACCGGGCAACGCCGGGACAAAGCGGCCACCGCGGCGGCATCCGTTACCATGATGCGGCGTTGAAGACGCTCGAAGCTGGGGATGCCGCGCTGGTCCAGCGCTACGATCTCGCCGTCCAGAATCGCCTCGCGGGCGTTTACGCGATGCGGCAGGATGGAAAGCTCTGGATACTGGCGGTCCATGGGATTGCCTTTGCGGGAAACCATGCGCAGTTTTCCGTTTCGGATATAGCAGATGGCGCGAACGCCGTCCCACTTGACCTCGTAGAGCCAGTCTTTACCGCCGCCAGGCGCGCCGCGCCCGATTTCGGCCAGCATGGGGGAGACGGTCTTCGGCATCGGTTCCGGGGGCGTCGCCGATCTTCTTTCTCCAGCGGCCGGCTGCGAATCGTCGGATCGCCCGGGCAGCTCGTTGGCAATCTCATCCTGCGTCCGGCCGGTGAGAACGCTCCGCGCGTGTTCCTCCACATCCCAGCCGGGCCGGGCAAATGCGTCGTTCTTCTTCAGCAGGAGCCATTCGTTGCCCTTACCCCTTTTCATCCTGACCAGAGCGAAATCGCCCCGAAGTTTTTTGCCGTTCAGATGAAATTTGAAATCGCCTCTGGCAAGTTGCTCTTCGGCGGTCGCTTCGCCCAATAGAGCGTATGTCCCGCGGTCCCACAACATGACGCTGCCCGCTCCATAATTTCCCTTCGGGATCACCCCTTCAAAGCCGCCGTATTCCATGGGGTGGTCTTCCACCATCATGGCGAGTCGCTTTTCCCCCGGATCGAGCGTTGGGCCTTTGGGAACAGCCCAGGATTTCAACGCTCCACCGGCCTCCAATCGGAGATCGTAATGCAAACGAGTGGCGTGGTGCCGCTGGACGCAGAATTGAAGCTCGGCGCCGGGCTTTGCCTGGGACGCGGGGCGTGCGGGTGGCTCCGGCGTGCGCTCAAAGCGCCGCTTCTCGGAATATTTCTTAAGCGACATTTAACACAAAACCCCAGTAGAATGTTTGCGCTAACATGAGGGCTGAGGTGACGGAATGGCGTCCACAGTTTGGAAGGGACATCTGACGTTCGGACTGGTGTCGTTCCCTGTCCGATTGTATAGCGCGGCGCGCGGCGACAGCATCAGCTTTAATCAGTTGCACAAGGCCGATGGCTCGCGCATCAAGCAAGTCATCTACTGCCAGGCGGAGGACAAGCCGATCCCGCGAAGCGAAATTGTGAAGGGCTATGAGTACGAAAAGGACCGCTATGTGGTGATCGAAGACGAAGAGGTCAAGAAAGTAGCTCCGCAGACGGCGAAGGTGATGGAGATCGTCGAATTCGTGAAGTCGGAGCAGGTGGACCCGATTTACCTGGAAACCTCCTACTACATGGCTCCCGATGAGGCCGGCGAGCGGCCTTACGCGCTGTTGTTCGAGGCGCTCCGGTCCACCGGCTATTATGGCGTGGCCAAAATTGCCATGCACAATCGCGAACACATCGTAATCTTGCGGCCGGGGCAAAACGGCGTGCTGATGCATACCATGTATTTCGCCTATGAGATTCGCAAAGTGGACGAATTCCGCACCGATCTGAGCCTGGTGAAAGAAAAGGAACTGGCCCTCGCCAAAAGCCTGATCGAGGCGATGGTGACCGACTTTCAACCCGAGAAATTCACGGACAACTACCGCGCAAACCTCTTGAAGTTGATTGAGGCGAAGAAGGAAGGCCACAAAGTCGTGGCCACCCCGGAGCCGAAGGAAGCCAAAGTGATTGACATTATGGACGCTCTCAAAGCGAGCTTGGCCATGACCAAGAAGCCTGCGGCGTCGGCCACCTCAGCCCAGGCGGATGAAGCGGAGACTGTCAAGCCCGTCCGCCGCCGCCGTGCAGGCAGCTGACGGCGGCCAATGGTATCCTTAATAGGAAATGTCTATTCCGAACGTTAAGCGCTATCGCATCACGAGCCCGGACGGCACGCAGACCGCTTCGCTTATGGCCGTGCTTCCCAAAAACATCGATGTAGCGGCTTATTTGTCCGAAGCCGCCAAGCGTTTCGATTGGAAAGCCTACCACGAAGCTCAGCAGAAACAGTTCAAGGTCCGCGTAGGCCAGCAAAAGCAGAAGAAGGCGAAGTAGCTCCGGATCTTTACGGCAGCCGGGCCCGCAGGGCTCTCAGATTCCGAATGCTTTCTTGCGCTACCTCCGGGTCCGAATCCATTTGGAGTCTTTCCAGGTAAGGAATGCTATCGGGGCCGCCGGATCTCGCAAGCACCACGCCCAATTGAATTTTTTCGTCTTTCGTCGCGCTGGCCAGAGCCGGATAGATCGCTTGCCGAATGCTTTCCTCGCGCCCCAACTCCGTCAGAAGCGCCACAGCCACGCCTTTGTAGGCTTTTGAATTCAGCGTATTGATCAGATAACGCAGTGCGCTGAACTCCCCCATGTCCTTGTTTCCGAGCGCTACCGTTGCAAAGGCCATAGAGAGGCGCGGATTCATTTTGCGCTCATTCATGAATGCCTTCTCCACAGCCACGGCGTCTCCCGGGTTCTTGATTCGGCCGAGCCCTTCCGCGGCCGCCGCGCGGTACGCATCGTCGCTGTTTGAAAGGTTTTGAAGGAACAACATACGGTCGGCCGGGTCGGCTATCATGGCCAGCGACGAGATGGCAGCCCGGCGAATCTTCACATCTTTGGAGTGTTCAAAGGCGTCACGGGCGTCCGGGGCCGCTTCGCGCGCGCGCAGCAAACCCGCCGTTTCGATGGCCGTAATTTGGATTCTCGGGTTCAAATCGCGCAGCAAAAACGTCATGCGCGGACCGGCTGAGGTGTCGCGGATCTTTTGCAAAGCGATTAACGCTTCGTACATCACTTGATCGTCTTTGGAGTGGAGGGCTTCGACCAGCGAATCGACCGCCTCGCGGCCGCGAAGGATGCCCAAAGCGCGGCAGGCGTTGGCGCGACTCTCGAGGCTTGCCCCTCCGGTCGCCAGCCGCCCCAACGCGGCGATGACATCCGGGCGAACTTCCACGTATGCGTCGATAATCTGGTCGTTCGTGTCGCTGAACTTGGCGCGCACCGCATTGCCGGCTCGTTGTAAGGATCCACTGATGCCAGATTTTATGTAGCCAGGAAGATAGGCGTTGACCAGGCCGTCGGTAGCGCGAATCTGAACCTCTGGATCGTTATCCTGCGCGGCGCGCAGCAGGGGATCCACGGTCTTTGGACCGCCAATGTTATCGAGAGCCTTCACTGCCTCCAGCCGCACGCTCAGATCCGTGTCCGTGACGTATGGCATCAGCTTCGCGGCGCCGTTTTCGCCCTCTTTCTCCAATTCACGCGCGGCCCGCGCGCGCTCCTTCGTATCGCGTTGCTTGGCGTCCGGCGAGCTCTGCGCGTTCGCCAGAGTCAGGAGAATCGAAAATGCAATTAGAATCTTCACCGCACAAACTCAACCGTAACGCGTCGCGGAATATATCCGGCTTCATAACCTAAATCCAGCAGTTTTTGCGCGGCTGCCGGAACCAGGTCCCCGCAATCCACCGTGTAATGGTTCACATACATTCCTACAAACTGATCCGCCAGAGGGGCTTCCATGTCGCGGGCAAACTGCATGGCGTACGCCAGGGCTTCGGCCCGGTGATCGAGAGCGTATTGGATGCTCTCGCGCATAAGCCGGCAGGCCTCGCGGGCGATTTCTGGGTCCAGATCGCGCCGCAAAACGTTCGCGCCGAGCGGCAGGGGCAAGTCGTAGGTGTCCTTCCACCATCGGCCCAGATCGATGATAGTGTGAAATCCGTCCTGGCGATGGGTGAGCTGCGCTTCATGAATTACCAAGCCGGCTTCGGCAGCGCCGCAGTGTACCGTATCGAGAATTCGATCGAATGGCGCGACAACCGCCTCAAAGTCGGGCTGCATGAGGCGGAGAGTCAGATACGCCGTGGTGAGCTTTCCCGGAACCGCGATTCGCTTTCCCTTTAGCTCGTCTGGAGTAAGAGTCGATTCAGCCACGATCATGGGTCCGTATCCATCACCGACGCTGGAACCGGCGGCCATGAGATAGTATTGATCCGCAATATAAGGATAAGCGTGATAGGATACGGCCGTGAGTTCGTAGGCTGCTTCACGAGCCTTTTGATTCAAGGTTTCGATGTCGCTGAGGACATGCCGGAACTCAACCAGTGGCGATCGGATCTTGCCAGTCGCGAGAGCATAAAACATATAAGCGTCGTCGGAATCCGGGCTGTGGGCGCAGACGATCTCAGCGATTTGGGTTGGCATGCGGGAAAAATCGAAGCTGCAAGCTTCATCATAGCAACCGGATAGAAGTTTAAAACCTGAGTTCCCTTACAAAGCCTCGAGTTCGGGACGAAGAGCCGCGAGCGCGAGTTCGAGCGAATTGAGCGCATGGGCCGCCTCTCCGAGGTCGCGCCGGCGGCCCAGCAGCTCCAGGCCGAAAGCCGCCTCCACGGCCGCTCTCGCCCCAAAATTAGCGACCGACCCTTTGATGCTATGCGCCGCCCGCTCCAATGCCGAGGCGTCGCCTCTCGCTGCGGCGTCCCGTATTTCGGCAAGCCACTGCTTGTAATTATCCAGAAAGAGGGAGGCGATTTCACGCAGCAGCCCAAGATCTCCGCCAGCGCGCGACAAGGCCGCGTCACGATCCAAAAGAGGTTCCAGCGGACCGGCAAATGAGGCTGAGGGTGCTTCAACGCGCATATCTATCCGCCTCATCGGCGAACAGGCAAAGAGTCTTAGAATCGATCGGGGGCCAGAACCGCAATGACCGGCCCGAGACATAGGTAACAGAACGTACCGGAGACATGGGTTACACTTTTTGCCCTGAAGGGGGGTGGGTGGAATGCCATGGAAGGAATGTTCTGTTATGGACGAACGCATGCGATTCGTAATTCGGCTCAAGGAC